>CAZHGD010000155.1:0-17667 GCA_964531735.1 uncultured Fimbriimonadaceae bacterium
CGCCGGCCGCAGCATGGCCGCCGACTGCGCAGTCCACTCGGCCGCGGGTGCCGCGGCCGGCGCCGCCGGTGCCTGCACCACCGGCTCGGGCGCCGCCACAGCCGTCGGCTCCTCGGTGGCCACGGCGGCCTCGGCCTCCGGGTTGTCAAGCACTTCGGGGAATGCGACGGCCTCAGCCAGCGGTTCGGCCTCGGGCAGCTCGGTCACCGCGGCGGCCGGCTCGGCCTCGGCTACCGGCTCCGGTACCACCGGGGCCTCGGTCGGCTCGGCCAACGCCGCTGCCGGCTCGGGCTCGGGCTCGGCCACCGGCTCCGGTAGCACTGTGGCGGCGACCGGCGCGGGCGCGGCGTCAGCCGCGCGGGCCGCCTGCACCTGAGCGGCCAACTGGTCGCGGTAAGGCTGCGCCATCGTCGGCTCGCGGCTCAGCGCCTCGTTGGCGGCCTCGAAAGCCAAGTTCAGGTGCTCCAGCCGCAACGCCGGATCGTCGGGCGCGGCCAGCATCACCGCGCGGGCCAGACCGTCATAGGCCAAGGCGGCCGGCGGCGCCAACGGGCCGTTGTGATCGTCGCCCAGGCCCTGCAGCATGACCACCACGTCCTGGAAGCCATGCATCGCCGACAACGCCTCGCTCGCGGACAGTTGCTCTTCGGCCGTGGCCAGCGCATCGAACGCAGCGGCGGTGGTGTCGTTGAGGCCCAGTCGCTCCAGGGCGGCGCGGCTCTCCTTGAGGCGCTCGCTCAGCGGTCCCTGCAGACCGGCCAGATCCTCCGGCAGGCGGCCGGCCGCCTCCAGTTCGGATAGCTCCTCGAGGGCCGCCTCGACGTGCGGCAGCTCGGCGCGCCGCAATCGCGCGGCAGCCACCGTCTCCGGCGGCAGCTCGCCGCTGACCTGGCTGGCCTCCAACTCGACGCGCAGCCGGCGCAGCCGGGTGTCGAGCGGCTCCCACACCTCCGTCGGCAGGGCCCGCGCCACGTAGGGCATGATCAGCAGCAGTTCGGCGGTGGCCGCCGAGGCGCGGTCGAGAGCAGCCGGGTCACCGGTGGACAGCGCCGCGCCGTGCTGCTCGGCTGCGCCCACCAGCAGCCGCTCCAACTCACCGGCCACCTCCTCGCGGTCGGCCACTTCACCGGCCAGCTCGAGGTAGCGCGCCGCGCCAACCAGGCGGTCGATGAGTTGCTCGGGTCCGCTGGACGTGTCGTAGATCAGGCGGTACACCTGCGGCTCGTCGGGCGCCACCTCCACCGCCTGGTGCAGGTACTGCTCGGCTTCGGCCAGGCGGCCGAGTCGATGGGCCAGGGCGGCCGCGCCGAGCAGCGGCTCCACATCGTCGGCATCCAGCTCGTGGGCGGCCAGAAACGCCGCAATGGCCTCATCCATCTGGCCGGCGGCGGAGTAAGCCAGCGCCAGCTCGCACCGCAAGGTCGCATCCTCGGGCGCGGCGGCCACCGCTTCGACGAGTGCAGCGAGGTCGCTCTCTGCCATGCCATCCACCTCCGACCACAGGCCAACCGCCTGCCCTGCGCTACCGGCCGCCATTATAGCCGATCCCGGCGCGCCATACAGCCGCTCGATCGCGGGATCACGCCCGCCGACGTCCGGCCGGTCTGTACCTTTGGAGCCGGCAGCGCAGTCCGGTGTTGCAGCCGCTTGGCCCAGCGAGTATGTTGGGCTGGTTGCCCGCCAAGGCAACGGATGCCAAGCAGTTGGACGGTGCGCCCGTGGCGCGCCGCCAGGGAGTCTGACCATGCGACGACGCGGCTTCACCCTGATCGAGCTGTTGGTCGTGATCGCCATCATCGCCATTTTGGCGGCGATCCTGTTCCCCGTCTTCGCCAAGGCCCGCGAGAAGGCCCGGCAGTCGAGTTGCTCCTCCAACCTGAAGCAGATCGGGCTGGCGAGCTTGCAGTACGCCCAGGACTACGACGAGACCTATCCGGCGTACAACCTGCCCATCACCGGCAGTTGGCGGAACATGGTCACGCCGTACGCCAAGAACACGCAGATCTTCGAGTGCCCCAGCCGCGCCACCAACAAGCAGGGCAGCTACGCGCAGAACTACTTCTACGTCGGCGGCGCCGCGATGGCCCTGATCGGCAGTCCTGCGGAGACGGTCTTCTACTGCGAGATCGGCACCACGGACAACCCGGGCACCATCGACCAGAGCTTCGACCACTGCAACCCGCCCAGTGCCACAACTTACCAGTGGGTCAGCCGGCCCGACTGGCGGCACAACCAGATGTGCAACGTGACTTACGTGGACGGCCACGTGAAGATCGAGAAGCCGGGCCGCTTCTACCCGCCAACGGTCAGCCTCGGCGGCACCTGGACCGGCTCGACCGGTCCCAGCCTGACCACGCCACCGGCTGCTGACGTCATCTGGGATCGCAACTGACCCGGCCCCTCGGCCAGCGCTGACGCCCGCCGCCGCCCAGCAACCGAGGCGGCGGCGTGACTTGTTCGGCGACGCGGGCTTGAGCCGACGCCCGCAAAGCGCTACAATCGCGTTCGCTTGGCGCAAGATTTTCGCAACCGCCGTCGCTGTGCCTGCCGCCACCGGCGCGGTCGCGCTATGCCGCGCCGGGCCTGTCTCGCAGGAGTATGACATGCCCCAGGGCAAGCGCAGCAAGCGCCGTGCGGCGCCGGCCGCGTTCACGCTAATCGAGCTGTTGGTCGTGATTGCGATCATCGCCATCTTGGCGGCGATCCTGTTCCCGGTGTTCGCCAAGGCGCGTGAGAAGGCGCGCCAGTCGAGCTGCCAGAGCAACCTCAAGCAGGTCGGCCTGGCCTTCATGCAGTATGTGCAGGACTACGACGAGCGGTTCATGATGTGCCGCTATCCCGACGGGCGCCTCAACCCCGCGGGCTTCAACGGCACCATCATCCTCTACTCGTGGCCGCAGTTGGCCAGCGCCTACATGAAGAGCTGGCAACTGCTGCGGTGTCCGAGCGATGAGCGGCAGCGGCCGACCTACGGCGGCGCGGCGGCCAACCCACTCGAGGTGTGGTCGTACGGTCGCAACTACGGCTACTTCAACGGCGCCAAAGCGACCGTCGCCGCCGAGCTGGCGCTGGCCCAGATCAACGAACCGTCCGAGCTGATCATGGTGGGCGAGCCGGACAGTTGCAACCGGTGCGGCCCGCGGAGCGCCAACTGGCCCACCAGTGGCACCGACTCCGTCGACACGCAGATGGGCAGCCTGCTCGATGCGCGCCACAACGACGGCATGAACTTCAACTTCCACGACGGGCACGTCAAGTGGTACAAGCTCGGCGGCACACCGGCCCGGCTGTACTCACTCGAAGTGGACTAGGCCGCCGGTTGGTGGTCACCACGGAGCGCCCGGCCGCTCGGGCCGGGCGCTCCGCAAGGCTCAGCCCAGCTCGGCGATGATGCGCCGCAGGTTGTCGTGGCTGATCTTGGCGCTTTCGAGCGACGGGCGCTCGCAGCGGTCCTGTTCGACGATCAGCGCCGCGGTCACGCCGCCCTCGGCGGCCTTGATGATGCTGGCGAAGTCCAGCGTGCCGGTGCCCACCTCGGTGAACGTCGGCTCCGGGCCGGGGGTCATGTCCTTCAGGTGCAGCAGCGGCGCGCGGTCCTTGTAGCGGGCCACATAGGCGGCCGGATCCTGCCCACCGAACTTGACCCAGTAGGTGTCGATCTCGCATTGCAGCAGGTCGGCCGGCGCCGAGGCATAGAGGATGTCGAAGCCGAACTGGTCGCCTTCCTTGACCTCGAACTCGAACGCGTGGTTGTGGTAGCCCAGCACCAGGCCGGCCGCCTTCAGCTTGGCGCCGATCGCGGCCATCCGCGCACCCACCGCGCGCCAGCCGGCCGCGTCGCGCCGGAGCTCCTCGGGCATCCAGGGCACCACGAGGTACTTGTTGCCGATCTCGAGGTTGTAGTCGATGTGCTTCTGCACATCCTCTTCCAGCGCGCTGAGCATGGTGTGGATGCCGCAGCGGGCGAAGCCGCAGTCGTCCAGTAGCTGCTTCATCTCGGCGGCGCTCAGGCCACCGTCACCGGCAATCTCCACGCCGTCGTAGCCCATCGCGGCCACGGCGCGGTACGTGCCGGCGAAATCCTCGGCCGTGCGGTCGCGCACCGTATACATTTGCAGCGCTACCGGTAGCTTGCTCATCTTGCGTCTCCTCTGCCGGCCCACTCCAGGGCCTGGGCCAGATCTCCGCCGTCAGCCCGCCAACTCCTGCCGCGGCCGGCCGCCGGCGCGCCGCCGACGCAGCCGGCCCCAGGTCAGGTCGATGACCTGCGCCGCCTCCTCGCTACCCAGCCGCGCGGTCACCAGCAGGTAGCCGCCCAGACCGACCGCGCCACCGAGCAGTTCCACCAGCGCGCCGCGCCGGCCCAGGTGGAGGTGGCCGGTGACCAGTTGCGAGACCGCGTACTCGAGGCCGGCCAGCACCAGGCAGCCGACGGCCACACGCGCCAGCGCCAGGCCGATCCGCCGCAGTCCGATGCCGCCCAGCCGGCGGTGCAGCACGGCGAACAGCAGCAGGAAGTTGCAGGTCGCGCCGGTGGCCGTGGCCAGGGCCGGTCCCCGTGTGCTCAGCCACGGTCGCTCCGGGTCCTGCATCAGGTAGAACAGCAGGAAGTTCAGCGGCACGAACACGAACAGCGTGACCGAACTGCCGCACAGCACCGGCGTCCAGGTGTCGTGCCGCGCGTAGTAGGCGCGCGCGACAATCGCCTGCGCCGCGTAGGCGCCGATGCCCAGGCTGTAGAGCACCAGCGCCGGTACCGCGTGCTGCGTGTCCACCGCGGTGAACTGCCCCCGCTCGAACACCACCGCCAAGACGGGCCGCGCCAGCACCATCAGGCTGACCGCGAGCGGCACGGTGAGGAACAGCGCCAGTCGCACGCCGAAGTTGACCAGGTCGCGGAACCGCGGCAGGTCGTTGGCCGCCGCCTGCGCCGACAGCGTGGGCAGGATGGCGATGCCCAGCGCCTGACCCACGATGCCCAGCGGCAACTGCATCAGGCGGTTGGTGTTCTCGAGAATGGCCATGCCACCGGTGATGCCGGCCACCACGATGCCGTTGATGGTGCTGTCGACCTGAGGCAGCGAGATACCGCAGATGACCGGCAGCGCCAGCCGGCCGCACTTGCGCACGCCTTCATGCCGCAGGTTCAGACTGGGCCGGAACCGGCCGCCGATGCGGCGGACGCCCCACACCTGCAGCAGGAAGTTGCCCAGAAATGCCCCGGCCACGGCGCCCCACGCGAACCCGGCGATGCCGAGGTGGCGGTGCAGCAGCACGCCACCGAAGATGATGCCCAGGTTGTAGACCAGCGGCCCGATGGTCGGGATGAGGAACCGCTGATGGGCCTGCAACATGCCCATCATCAGGCCGCCGAGGAAGAAGCAGTACTGCGCCGGGAGCACGATGCGCGTCAGGCGCACGGCCAGGGCCAGCGTCTCGGGCGCCAGGCCGGGCGCCAGCACGTGGCACAGCAGCGGCTCGGCGAACACCCAAGCGAGCGGCACCACCACCGACAGCAGGCAGAACAGCAGCGTCGCGATGATGCTGAAGGTGCTCCAGGCCTCGTCGTCCTCGCCCTTGGCCAGATAGGCGGTCACCACCGGTACATAGGCCGCGTACATGACGCCGCCGAGGACCAGCATCCACAACAGGTCGGGGATCTTGAACCCGTAGCGGTAAGCGTCGACCGTGGCGCCCTGACCGAACAGCGCCGCGATGGTGGCGTCGCGGACGAAGCCGAGCAGGCGACTGCACAACGCCATCAGGCTGACCAAGCCCGTAGCGGCGGCCACCTGACGCATGGCCCCCGCGCCGTCGGCATTCGCTGTCTGATCGCTCACTGCGTCCTCGCTCCGCAGAGCCTAGCAGCGATCCGGGCAAACGGGAAGCACCCAGCGGACCGGGCGCCCTGCGGACTGGATTCTGAGACCGGGCGGCTTGACCGGAGGGTCGGTCTGTGTTAGCCTGCCGACGGTGGTTTCCGGTGGGATTCCGCCTGACGTTCGCTAAGGAGGACACGGCCATCGCTACCGGTACTGTCAAGTGGTATGACCTGGAAAAGGGCTACGGCTTCGTCTACGAAGACAACGCCAACCGGGACGTCTTTCTGCACTCGGCGGACATCCAGGAGCCCGAGCCGAAGATCCTCTACGAAGGGCATCGTGTGTCTTTCGAGGTCGAGGAGAGCGAGCGGGGTCCGCGCGCCGTCGAGGTGCGAGTGATTACCGGGACCGAACGTCCCGACGAGGATGCCGAAGACGTCGCCGTCGTGGCGGATGAGCCGGCTGCCGAACAAGAATAGCCGCCTCGTTCGCCATACGCGCACAACCCGCCCGGCGCCAGCGCCCGTGGCGGGTTGCTTGTTTGGGGGCGGCGGTTAGCCCTGCGACTGCTGCTGCCGCTCCGCCGAGGTCAGTTTGTAGCCCACCCCCGGCACGGTCATGATGTAGATGGGCGCGCCCGGGTCGGGCTCCACCTTCAGGCGCAACCGGCGGATGTGGACGTCGAGCGTGCGGCTGTCCAGGTACATGCTTTCGCCCCAGACGCGCTCCAGCAGCGTGTCGCGCTCGACCACCCGGCCCGCTGCGCCGGCCAGCACCAGCAGCAGATCGAACTCCTTGGGCGTCAGTTGCACGAGCTTGCCCTCGATGGTCACCTCGCGCGCGCCCTCGTCGATCGCGATCGCACCGACCTGCAGCGGCCCGTTCTGCACCTGCCGGCCCTCGTAGAGCGACGTCCGCCGCAGGTGCGCGCGCACGCGAGCGACCAGCTCACGTGGCATGAACGGCTTGGCGACGTAGTCGTCCGCGCCCATCTCCAAGCCGAGCACGCGGTCCAGCTCGTCGGTCTTGGCGGTCAGCATGATGATCGGGGTGTAGATGCGCTGGCGGATCTCCTGGCACACCTGGAGGCCGTTCAGACCCGGCAGGATGACGTCGAGGAGGATCAGATCAGGCATCTCGGACGTGGCCAACTGCACCGCTTCGGCGCCGTCGGCGGTGACCACGACATCGTAGCCCTCCGCCTTCAGCAAGGCTGCCACACTGCGCTGAATCGCGGGGTCGTCCTCGACCACCATTATCTTCGCCATCGCACACGCGCTCCGTTCTAGGTCGCCCAACCGCCGTGCCGCCCATCACAGACGGGCCGCGACCTCCAATTGGGCTTCCAGATTCGCCACCGCCACCTCCCCGCTGACTGGCTTGGCTTCGCTGTCACCGCCCACGGCCGCCACCATCCGCTCAATCGACGTCCGCATCAGGTCGGGGTACTCCTTCTCGGTCTCCCCCCGCGATAGCACCGTCACATAGTCACCGCCCGCGCCCGGCCGGCCCTCGTAGTCGAGCAGTTTGCCATTCAGGCCAAACCGCCGCGCCAGCCGGCCATCCGGGTTCTGCGCACAGCGCACCTCGGTCTCGATCAGGAAGTCCGGCCCCGCCAGATCGAACCGCGCCACCACGGTCCGAGCCGAGGTGCGCACGTCAATCGACCCGGGCTTGAGCGTGTGGCCGGGCAGCAGGCCGAACGCCAGGCTGAGGGCATGCGGCCCCAGTTCCATCCAGACCTCGGCCGGCGACCGCTCCGTCTGCCCGCCGCGGCTCTCGAACTCGACGGTGCAGCGTTCCAGCATGCCGCCGAAATACTTGATCCAGCGCAGGTAGAGCTCCGCCGCGTAGCTGTACTGCAGGTTGGTCGCCAAGGTCAGCCGGCGGTCGCGCGCCAGATCGACCAGCTCCCGGGCCTGCGCTCGAGCGGTCTCAGCCGCGCCGGCCCAGGTCAGTGGCTTCTCGCACAGCACGTGCGCGCCATGCTGCAGAGCGGCCGCGGCGTGCTCGAAATGGCACTCGGCCGGGCTGCACACACTGACCAGCGCCGGCCGCACCGCCGCCAGCATCTCTTCGACACTGGCGAAGCCCGGCCCGACGGCGGGGCAGTCCTGCTTGAGCTCTTCGGTCCGGGCGGCCAGGTGGTCCGGGCTCGACACCACGAATCCCACCACCTCGCAACCACAGCGGTGGTACCATTTGGCGTGGTGCCGACCGATCTTGCCGGCACCAATGATCGCGACCCGCGTCCCGGCCATGCGACCGTCTCCTTCGAGTCCTTACGATGGTATCACAATCGCCTTACGGCCGTCAAACCACGCCCCACCACGGGTTGGCCAATTCGTTGACGGCGGCGCCGTCGGAACCGCCGCTGATCTCGCTCCTCGTGCCCTGGCATCTCCCACGCCCGGACGATGGCGCGGAGTGGACCGACTTCGCGCGGTGGCTGTCGGCGCTCAATCAGCAGGCCGGCCCGGCCGAGATCGTCCTGGCGTTGGCGACGCCCAGCCACCGCGTGCCGGCCGGGCTGGCCGCAGCGGCCAGCCACCGCCTGGTGCTGCTGGCCCAGCCCTATCGTCCACCGGCCGAACGCCCTGTGCCACGCGCGGCCGCGCTCAACGCCGCCGCCGCGGCGGCCAGCGGCGAGGTGCTGCTGGTGCTCCATCGCGACTGCCGGCTGCCGTCCGGCGCCTTGGCCGAGGTCCGCACCGCGGTGGCCCACGGCCGCTGGGCCGGCTGCTTCGCGCGCCGCTACGACCAGCGACCGCCGTGGCTGTCGTTCCAGCAGGCAGCGCTGAACGCCTGTGTGCGCGCCACCGCCCAAGGCGTCGTCGGCACCAACGCCATGTGGCTCCGCCGCGAGTGGTGGCGGCCGCTGCCCGAACAGCGCCTGCTCGAGGACGTCTGGCTCTGGCACGACCTGCTGGGCCGCGTCGGCCGCCGGCGGCTGCACTGCTCGCCACTGGCGGTGCAGGTCTCCGCGCGCCGCTACCGGCGGGTCGGCGTTGTGCGCACCGCCGTGGTCAACGCCCTCGTGCTGGCTCTCTACCGCGGTCTCGGCGTGCCGGCTGACCTGCTGGCCGACGAGCTGTACCTGCACCGCTCGCTGCCGTCGCTGAGCGCGGGCGAGCTGGCCGCGCGCGTCGCCCGCGTGCTGCGGCTCACGGCGTCTCAACCAGGCTGTGCGCCGGCAGCATCACGCCGCCTTTGGTGACCGGCCGGTCGGAGTCGTTGAGCCACAGCCGGCCCTTCGCCAGCGGCGTCACAAAGACGCCGTCGGCTGCGTCGTCGTCGGCCAGCCCGGCCACGCCCCGTTCGGGCAGCACGCCCGCCAACAGCGCCTGCCACAGCAGAGCCTGTTGCTCCGGCCGCACCTGCGGCACAGTCACGCGCAGCCCGCGGCCATCGGTCCGCAACGGTAGCCGCTCGCCATCGAGCGTTAGCGCCAGGCCGCGATTGACCACCGGCTCGCCGGCGGTGCCCGCGCCGGTCTCCAGGCGCGAGACCGCAATGCCCAGCAGTCGCCGGTCACTGCTGCCGGTGCGCTCCGAGGGTCGCCAGCCGCGGATGTCGCAGGTCAGCCGCATGACCGGCGCAGTGACCTGTTCGCCCCGCACGGCGAAGCGGTACACCGCATGGCCCTCGCGCAGCCGGCCCAGCACCTGCGAACCCAGCCGGATCTCGCCCGTCGCGCCGGCCAGCGCGAAGGCGGGCGTGACGATCTCGGCCTCGAGGGTGGTCGCCTGGCCGACCGGCAGCGGCAGCAGCACTGTCGGCGACGCACCCGACCAGCGCTTGCGCGCCTGCGCGTCGGGGAACTCGCCGCCACGCTCAGGCCCGTTCCAATCGCCCGGCAGGAACGGCTCGTCGCCGGCCGCGCCGATGAGCAGACGCAGCCGCGCCGGTGGCGCGCCGGCCGGGCGGGCCACGAACAGGCCCTGGTCGCCGGCGGCCTCGTCCACCTGCACCAGCACGCCGCCGGCGGCCACCCACGGGGCCAGCAGTGCCGCCACATCCGCCTCCAGATGCGCGACGGTCGGCACCACCAGCAGGCGGTGCCGCTTCAGGATCCCGTCGCGGACGGTGGCCGGCGCGACCAGATCGAGATCACAGAACTCGCGCAAGGCGCGGACCACCTCGTAGGTGCGGCCCACCAGGCCGGGGTCGACCGCCCAAGCGGCGCGGGGCAGGTAGACCGCGACCCGCGGCGGCTGGATCCGGCGGAGCGTCACTTCGGTCGCGACGCGCCGCCAGTTGCGCACCGCGGCCGGGTCCATGACGATGTTCGGCGTGTAGTAGTGCAGGTTCCTCGCGCCGCTGGCGGTGGCGTTGTAGGCCCGGCCGACCACGCCGTCGGCGTTCACCTCGCCCGCTGGCTCGAAGCCGCAGTAGGTGCCGTAGTGCCGCGTCGCCGTGGCCACCTCGCGCGTGATCGCGAAGTTGTGGACGTAGTGGCTGCCCTCGTTGGTGATGCGGATGCCGGCACCGAAAGGCGCGATGGCCTTGGCCTGAGCGCTGAAGTCGGCGCCCAGGACCGGGGTGCCGTCGCCGCCGGTACACAGGTAGATCGGCGTCGTGGGGAACAACCGCCGCGTCGTGGCCACCCACCAGCGCGACCACTCGGTCATGGTCTGCTCGTACCAGGCGGCCAGGTCGATGCGGGCCTGCGCGCTCGCCAGCTTGTCCGGCAGCAGCGGCGCCACCTGTGACCACTCGGTGTAGCCGGTGCGCCAGGCAGCGTTGAGCCGGCCGACCGTGTCGTAGCGCCGGCGCAACTCGGCCCGGAAGCCCTCGACAGCCAGCTTGTCGCCGGCCCACCAACCAGCGTGGTTGTGGTAGCGACCGGTCACGTCGGCGGTCCAGCCGCCCTCGGGGCCGGCCGGGTAGATGCTCTCGCCGTAGATGCCGGTGATGCCCAGCAGCACACTCTCGATCACGCCGCGATCGCGGTAGCGCGCGGCGAAGGCGGCCAGGAAGCGCTCGATCTCCGGTCGCAGCGCCGGGTTCCACAGCGACTCCACCTGTGACGCCTGCTGGTGCTCCAGGCAGACGTACGGGAAGTGCTGCGGCCCCTCGCGGAACCACTTCGGCGTGGCATAGGCCGGACCGGCGATCAGGAACGGCACCCACTTGAGCCCGGCGGCCTGCAGTATGTCCACCTGTCGGTCCCAGCGGCTCCAGTCGAACTGCCCACGGACCGCGTCCTCGACCGTCTGCCAGGCGACGTAGCTCTCGACACTGGTCACCCCGAGCGTCCTGAACAGCAGTGCCGAGGCCGCGTCGGCATCATTGCCGAAGGTCACCTCGATGCCCGGACCGGCCGCCACCTGCAACCGCCGCAGTTCCTCGGCCGGCACCGGCTGCGCCGCATCGAAGCCCACAGGCGGCGTGTCGGCAACCTCGACGCGCGCCACGGTCACCCGCCCGCAGAGCCGCAGGTCGGTGCGGTGGTTCTGCCCTTTGCCCAGCCGCGCGTGATCGAGACGCACCGTGCGCCGCACCCACTGGCCCGAGCCCAGCAGCACCATCGCCGGGCCGGGATGGTACTTGGTGGTCAGCGTCGGGGCCGCGGCCACGTGGTCGTACTGCACCGTGACCAACTGCGGCGCATCGTCGAACAGGTCGACGGTCAGGTAGATCGTGTGGTCGCCGGGCGCGAACAGCCGCTCGGACACCTGCACGTACAGGTAGAGCGACTGGGCACCGCTGACCCGGCGGCAGTCGCGCCCGCCGGCCCGGGCCGGCTCGTTGGTGCCGTCGCCCGCCGACGGCACGCTCAGGCCGGCCTCGCGGTTGGTGGCGCCCAGGTCGACGGCGCCTTGTGGCGCGGCGGACAGACGAGTTGCCAACGCCACGACGGCCAGCACGGCGAGCCAGCGCATCATCACTCGTTCTCCGCTGGCAGATTGCCTGTGCCGGCGCCGGCTCCTCCGCCGGCAGGCCAGGAGGGCCGGCCGCACCAGCCTCGAAAGCTCCGCCGCAAGCCGGTGAGGCTACGGAAGCAGACATGGACGAGAAGGTGGCCGTCGAGGTGACGCGGGGCGGTTGGGTGGAATCGGTGCACTGCGCCGACGTGGCGGCGGTGACACTCGACGGCGAGGTCGCGCGTCTGCTGGCGTCGTGGGGCGATCCGCACCGGACGACCTTCCTACGGAGCGCTTGGAAGCCGTTGCAGGCGATCGTCTCGAACGAATGTGGCCTCGCCGAGCGGTTCGGCTTCGCCGGCGGCGGTTGCGAGTTGGCCATCATGAGCGCCTCGCACAGCGCCACCGATGCCCAGCGCGGAGCGGTTCGGCAGCTCCTCCAGCGCGCCGGACTGGACGAATCGGCCCTGCGGTGCGGCACGCATCAGCCCGGCTCCGACGAGGGCCGCGCGGCGCTGGCCGCCAGCGGTGGTGAGCCGACTCCGCTCTACGGCAACTGCTCGGGCAAGCACGCCGGCATGTTGGCCGCCTGCCTGGCGCAAGGCTGGCCGCTGGACAGCTACCTGCGGCTCGATCACCCGCTGCAACAGCGCGTGCGCTGCCGGCTGGCCGAGCTGATGGACCTGTCGGCCGACCAGGTCGGCTGGGGCCTCGACGGCTGTGGCTTGCCCACCTGGTGCGCGCCGCTCCACTCGTGCGCGCTCGGCTTCGCCCGCCTGGCCGCGGCCACGGCCGATGGCACGCCGGCCGCCGCGGCCGCCGTCGGACAGTCGATGGGCGCCCATCCGCACCTGATCGGCAGCGCCGGCGGCACCGACGTGCTGATCATGCAGCGGGTGCCCGGCCTACTGGCCAAGAGCGGCGCCGAAGCGGCCCTGGCCATCGCCGCCCCGGCGCGGCGTCTGGGCGTGGCCATCAAGCTGCGCGACGGCTCGACGCGGGCGATGATGCCGCTGGCACTGGCGGTGCTGGAGCAACTCGGGCTGGTCACCGACGCCGTCGCCGCCGGGCTCGAAAGCTGGCGCGAGCCGGTCGTGCGCAACCTGCTCGGGCAGGAGGCCGGCACGATGCGCGCGGTGTTGCGGCTGGCGTAGCGGCCTACGGCACCACCACGGGCCCGTCGAGTAACGCGCCGTAGCGGGCCTCGACGTCGGTGACCCCGGCCAACGGCAGCACCGCGCGCCAGCGCTCGCGCTGGTTCTCGTCCACCAGCAGCGGCTCGAAGTCGAGTCCCAGGTAGGTGCGGATCGCCGGCACGCGGAAGTCGTCGGTGGTCAGCCGGGCCACTTGGCGGCCTTCGCGGCGAAGCTGGTGCAGCGCGGCGATGCAGACCAGCCGGCCCAGCCCGCGTCCACTGTGCTCGGGCAACGCCCCCACCATGTGGATGGCGCCGGTGCGCTCGCCCCAGTGGGCCCGGTACCAGGCCGAGGCCGTGGCCACCGGCCGGTCGCCACAGGTGACGAACCAGACGCGCTCGGGCCGGAACTGGCCGTCACCCAACCGTTGGTAGAACCAGCCGGCCTCGTGCTGGTTGCCGAACGAGGCGTTGATCACCTGCACCCAAGCCGCTTCGTCGCCGGTGCGGAAGTGCCGTACCGCGTAGCCGTCGGGCGGCTCGATCGCGGGCAGCGTGTCGAGCTGCGGGCGTAGCATGTGCAGTTGCGGGGTCAGGTTCGGCGTTTGGGACGACATCACACGGC
This sequence comes from uncultured Fimbriimonadaceae bacterium, assembly GCA_964531735.1. Classification (GTDB taxonomy): domain Bacteria; phylum Armatimonadota; class UBA10988; order UBA10988; family UBA10988; genus CAZHGD01. The sequence continues at coordinate 13,450 of CAZHGD010000155.1, forward strand.
TCCACCAGCCGGCCGCTGGCGGGCGGCCGGCTGGCTCCCCGGTTAGGCCCGTTGGGCCCGGCTCCTTCCGGGAGGAGCCGGCCGGGCGGTGCCGAACCGGTGGACGGCATTCCGGAGACGATGGCTGATGGACGTAGACCAGCTTGCCCTGCTCGGCGGCGCGCCTTGTGGCGGTGTGCCGCAGGACCGGCACCCGACCTTCACCGACCGCTGCCTCGAGCGCGTGGCGGAGCATCTGCGCACCGGCCGCACCGTCGGCCTCAACCGGTCCATCGACGTCATTCGCGAGTGCGAGACGGCCATCGCGAGGTGGCAGGGCGTGGCCGAGTGCCTCGGCGTCAGTAGCGGCCACGCCGCGCTGCATTGTGCGCTGATGGGCCTCGAGATCAGCACCGGCGACGAGGTCATCTGCTCACCGTACACCTGGGGCGCCAGCGTCTCGTGCGTCCTGCACGCCGGCGCCGTGCCGGTGTTCGCCGATGTCGATCCCGTCACCGGCCTGCTCGACCCGGCCGCGGCCGAAGCCGCCATCACCTCGCGCACGCGCGCCATCCTGCCGGTCCACATCTATGGCCAGCCGGCGAACATGACCGCGATCTGCGCCGTGGCCCGGCGGCACGGTCTGGCCGTGATCGAGGATGGCAGCCAGGCGCACGGCGCCCTGCACGCGGGCCGCAAGGTCGGCAGCTTCGGTGACGCCGCGGGGTTCAGTTGCATGGGCGGCAAGCTGCTGGCCACCAGCGAAGCCGGCTACCTGCTGACGCCGTCCAAAGACGTCTACTGGAAGGCCTGCCTGAACACGCAGCACATGGGCCGCATGCCTGAGGGCGGCTATCCCGACGAGCTGCGTCCGTTCGTCGATTCGCTGGTCTATACCTACCGCATGAGCCAGCTCGACGCGGTCATGCTGACCGAGCAACTCCCGAAGCTCGACGCCGAGATCGCCGGCCGGCGGCTCAACGTGCAGCGGCTGCGCGAGCACCTGGCCGGCTGTGCTAGCGTCTCGTTCCCCGCCTACCCGGCCGGCGACGAGCCGTCCTACCACATCCTGACCATGAACTTCGAGCCGGAGCACGCCGGCGTCTCGCGGACCACCTGGCTGCAAGCCATGGCCGCCGAGGGTGTCGGCCTGTGGCCGTATGTGCCGGCGCCGATCCCGCACTGGGAGCGCTTCCACTGGCAGGACTACCGCGGCCCGCGCATCTTCTGGATCGATCAGCTCGCCCAGAGCGGCATCGACTACCGCCAAGTGGCGGTGCCGAACGCCGTCCGCAAGGTCGAGCGCGCCATGGAGACCGGCTGGAACTACATCGCCGACGAGCCCGAGCGCATGGAGCGCCTAGCGGCCGCATTCTGGAAGGTGGAACAGAACCTCGACGCGTTGCGCGCCTATGAGCGCCAGCAGGTGCCGGCATGAGCGAGGAGCGCTGGCACAAGCCCACCTGGGACGCCTACTTCATGGCCATGGCGGTGTTGGCCGCGACGCGCGCCACGTGCGAGCGCGGGCGCGTCGGTGTGGTGCTGGTGCGCGACAAGCGGCTGCTGGCCACCGGCTATAACGGCCCGGTGGGCGGCAATCCCGACTGCCGCGGCGTGGGCACCTGCCGCAAGACCGCTGACGGCGGCTGTGCCGAGACGGCCCATGCCGAGCAGAACGCCGTGGCCTACGCTGCGCGCTACGGCGTCGACCTGACCGGCTGCACCGCCTACCTGAGCGGCTACAGCCCGTGCCTGATGTGCGCCAAGCTACTCATCCAGTGCGGCTGCGAGCGCGTGGTCTTCCGGCAGCGCTACCGCGATGAGATGCCGTTGGAGTTCCTCGACGAGGCCGGCGTGGCTTGGGAGGAGTACCAGGGACCGACGCCGCTGATCGGCTGGGAACCGGCCGCCCCGCCCACCTGAGTTGAACGTGAGTGGTCCAGGGGGCCAGACCGGCGCCGAGCGCCGGAGGAGTGATATCGGATGACCGTGCCTCGCCGCAAGCCGTTGACCGCGCGGGTGGGTGTGCTGGCCGTGGGCCATCGCACCTACTGGGACCAGTTCGAAGGGCTCCTCGAGGAGTTGGTGGGCAAGGCCGAGCACCTGGTTGGCAAGCTCCAGGCCAACGGTGTCGAGGTCGTCAACTTCGGCCTGATCGACCACGCGGAGCCGGCGTACGAGGTGGTCCCGCGCATCAAGGCGGCCGACCTGGACGTGCTGTTCGTGGACATGGTCACCTATGCCACGTCGTCCACCTTCGGTGTGCTGGTGCGCGAACTGGACCTGCCGATGGTGCTGGTGGCGTTGCAGCCGCTGGCCGCGATGCACTACGAGCGCGGCACCACCTACATGCAGTTGTGCAACGACGACTTCTGCTCGGTGCCCGAGTTCACCGGCGTCGCCGTGCGCATGGGCAAGCGGGCGCCCGAGGTCATCATCGGCACGCTGGACGGTGACCCGGTGGCCGACGCCGAACTGGCCGAATGGTGCCAGGTGGCCAAGGTGCTGCACGACCTGAAGCGCGCCCGCCTCGGCCACATGGGCCACGTACTCGAAGCCATGCTCGACATGCACACCGACCCGACGGCGGTCACCGCGCAGTTCGGCAGCCATGTGGTGCAGTGCGAGCCGGACGAGATCCTGCGCTGCTACCGCGCCGCCGACCCGGCGGCCGTCGCGGCGAAGGCCAGCGAGATCCTCGGCTTCTTCGACGCGCCCGATCCGGTCTCCGACCCGCTGACCAGCCGGCTGTCCGACGAGGACCTGCAGACGGCCGCCCGCGTGGCGGTGGCGCTCGACGACTTCATCGCGCAGAAGCGGCTCGACGGGCTGGCCTACTACTACGAAGCCGAGGCCGGCTCCGAGATGCGCACGGTGGTGACCAACCTCATCGTCGGCAACTCGCTGCTGACGGGCGCCGGTTTCCCGATGTGCGGCGAGTTCGACCTCAAGACGTGCCTGGCGATGCTGGTCTTCGACCGTCTCGACATCGGCGGCAGTTTCGCCGAGTTCCATCCCATCGACTTCGAGCGCGACAGCGTCCTGGTCGGCCACGATGGCCCGCACCACATCAACATCGCCGACGGCCGACCGGTGCTGCGCAGCCTGAGCAAGTACCACGGCAAGCCGGGCTCGGGCGCCAGCGTCGAGTTCCGCATCAAGGAAGGGCCCATCACCATGCTGAGCATCGGTGTGAAGGCCGATGGCCGGTTCAAGTTCGTCATCGCCGAGGGCGAATCGATCCGCTGGCCGATTCCGCCGACCGGCAACACCAACACCCACGGCCGCTTCCAGCCCGACGTGCGCACTTTCCTCAAGCGCTGGGTGGCCGAGGGTCCGACGCACCACTTCGCGCTGGGCATTGGGCACCACGCCAAGACAGTGGTCAAGGTGGCCGAGTGTCTGGGCCTCGAGGCGGTGGTGGTGACCGACTGACCGGCCCCAGGGGCCACGAGGGGCCGGACTGATGCGCACCGCCCATCGGACATCAGGCCGCCTGGGCCCGGGCGGTGTGGGTCTGCTCGAACGCGCTGGGCGTCACGTAGCCCAGGGCCGAGTGCAAGCGTCATTGTAGCCATCGTCGATGGACCGCGCCGGATTGGCCTCGGCGGGCTCCCGGTACTCTAGCAGGTACACCTCCTCCACTTACAGCGTGTGGAAGAACGACTCCGCCGGGGCATTGTGCCGCGGTCGATCACGGCGGGACATGCTGCCCAGACCCCAGGGCGGGACTCAGGCCCACCAGGAGGAGGCGCCCAACGCGCGGCCAAGGCGAGCGGTGAAAGGACGGGTTGTGATGGACCTCCGCCGCTTCAGCACGTGTACCTATCCCTTGCGCGAGTTGCCGTACGCCGAGGCGTTCGCGCGGCTGGCGAGGACGGGGCTGACGCGGCTGGATGTCTGGGGGCGCGCGCCGCACTTCTCGGCCGACGCGGCCGAGTGCGATCCGGGCGAGTTCGAGCAGGCCGCGCGCGACGCCGGGGTCAGCATCGCCAACCTGGGCACCTACTGCGGTCACGACTTCGACAGTGATGACCCGACCAAGGTGGCCGCCGAGATGGCGCGGACCCAGCGCACCATCGCGCTGGCCCGCAGCTTCGGCTGCCGCTCGATCCGCGTCCTGCCCGGCCATGGCGACGACCCGTCGCTGGTCGACCGCGTCGCGCCGCACTTCCGCGAAGCCGCGCAGATCGCCGCCGAGGCCAACGTCTTCTTGGGCATGGAGAACCACGCCGGCAG
>CAZHGD010000156.1:0-17637 GCA_964531735.1 uncultured Fimbriimonadaceae bacterium
CAGCGCCCGCGCCGGCCGGCCGGCGCAGGTGGCGGCCCAGATCGCGGCCTCGCTGGGCGCCACGCCGCGCTGCTCGAGCCAAGCGGCGATGTCGGCCGTCGGCACCGGCCCGAAATCGTAGCGGCGCACCCGCGACAGCACCGTCGGCAACAGCGCCGCCGGCTGTTCGGCGGTCAGGATCAGCACCGTTCGCGACGGCGGCTCCTCCAGCGTCTTCAGCAGCGCGTTGGCCGTCTCCTCGCGCATCGCCTCGGCGGTCTTGATGATGTAGACCTGAACCGCGTTGCCCACGGCGCGCAGGTTGGTCTCGCTCAGCAGGCGGCGGATGTCATCGATGCGGTGCAGTCCGGAGCGGCCGGAACCGGGGCCGCCTTGTTCGGTGGGTCGCAGCACCTGCACGTAGCTGGGCACCTCGCGCGCCACGGCGCGGCAGCCGGCGCAGGCACCGCAGGGACGTTGCTCGCCGTCACAGTTGAGCCGCTGCGCCAGCCCGCGGGCCACGGTCGCCTTGCCGACGCCCGCCGGACCCGCGAACAGGTAGGCTTGCGAGGCCCGCTCGGCGGCCACTTCGTGCTCGAGGCGCCGGAGCACCACGGCGTGGCCGATCACCTGCGACCAGAGCGAGGCGCTCACAGCCACGGCTCCAGCGCCGCCATCACGGCGGCATGAACCTCGGCCGGCGAGCCGTCGCCGCCGATCAGCCGGCACCGCTCGGGCTCCGCGGCCACCAGGCGTCGGAAGCCCTCGCCGACTCGGCGCTGGTAGTCGGCCGCGCGGGCCTCGATGCGGTCCTCGCCGCCACGCTCCGACAACCGGCTGGCCACCGCCGCGGCGGGCGCCTCGAACACCAGCACCACGTCGGGCCAGAGCCCCTCGCGCGCAAAGGCATCGGCGGCCCGCACCGCGGCTTCGTCCAGGCCCAGTCCGGCACACTGGTAGGCGAGCGTCGAGTGGCTGAACCGCGAGCAGACCACCGCCTCGCCGGCGGCCAGCGCGGGCCGTACCACCGTGTCGACGTGCTGCGCGCGCGCGGCCAGGAACAGCAGCGCCTCGGCGCGCGGCGTCGGGGCGCCGGTCGCGGGCTCCCTGATCAGGCGGTCAAGGGCCTCGCCCAGAGCGGTGCCGCGCGGCTCCTCGGTCAGCCGGACCGTGCGGCCACGCGCCGTGAGGGCCTCGGCCAGCAAGCGCATCTGCGTGCTCTTGCCGACTCCGTCGAGCCCTTCGAGAGTGATGAACAGACCGCGCTCGCCCAACTTGCTGGTTCCTCGAGCCGCGAGTCTAGCACGGGGCCGCGGGGGCGACAACGGCACCCCCTCGGCGTTGACAGCAGCGCGCCGGGCTGCGATGCTGCCGCGCGGGAGTGGAGGCGACGATGGAGACCACCCGCAGCGAGCAGCTCTACCAGCGTGCCCGAGGGGTCCTACCCGGCGGCGTGTGCAGTTCGACGCGGCTGAACCGCGCGCTGGGCCGCGCGTTCATCGCCTCGCGCGCGGCCGGCTCCCGCGTCTGGGACGCCGACGGCAACGAGTTCATCGATCTTTGCTGCGGACACGGCGCGGCGCTGCTGGGCCATGCCCACGCCGGCGTGACGCGAGCGGTCCGGCGCTCCGCCGAACTCGGCCACCTGTGCGCGTTCGAGACCGAGTACCAGGGCGAGCTGGCCGCGCGGCTCTGCGGCCTCATCCCGTGCTCCGAGCGCGTGCGATTCACCGCCTCGGGCACCGAAGCCACCATGCACGCCATCCGCGCCTGCCGCGGCTACACCGGCAAGGACCGGATCGTCCGCGTGGAAGGCCATTTCCACGGCTACCACGACGGGCTCTACATCGGCGGCCACCCGCCGGCGGACCAACTGGCCGGCAACGCCACGGCGCCCTATGTGGAGTCGGCCGGCATTCCAGCGCGGCTGGCCGAGCTGATTCTGCCGATCCCGTTCAACGACCTGGCCGCCGCGCAGCGCGTGCTCGAACGGCACGCGCACGAGGTGGCCTGCCTGATTCTGGAGCCGGTCAACTTCAACAGCGGCGGCCTGTTGCCGTCGCCCGGCTACCTGCCCGGCCTGCGCGACCTGTGCGACCAGACCGGCGTGCTGCTGTTCTTCGACGAGATCCAGACCAGCTTCAAAGCCTCGCCCGGCGGCGCACAACAGGACTTCGGCGTGCTGCCCGACCTGTGTACCATCGGCAAGTCGCTCGGCGGCGGCCTGCCGCTGTCGGCCATCTGCGGTCGCGCCGACCTGATGGACAGCTTCAAGCCGGTGGGCGCGGTGCAGCACTCGGGGACGTTCAACGCGCCGCTGGCCGCCATTCTGGCCAGCCTGGCCTTCCTCGACGAAGTCGAGCGGCCGGGCTTCTACGAGCACCTGCAGGCGCTGGGTGACCGGCTGCTGGCGGGCCTGGGCGAGCTGGCCGCGCGGCACCAGGTGCAGCTCGTGGCGCCGCGGCACGGCGCGCGCTTTGGCCTGGTGTTCGACTGCCCGCCGCCGCTGCGGCGCTACGAGGATGTGCTGGGGCACAACGTCGCGCGGCTGCTCACCTTCATTCGCGCCGCGCACGAGCGCGGCGTCTACTTCCACGACTACGGCGGCTCGGCCTGCCACCACGGGTGGAGCCTGGCCCACAGCCTGGACGACATCGATCAGGCCCTGGAGCGGCTGGACGGCGCCTTCGCCGCCGCCGCGGGAGAGATGGCACGATGAGGCAAGCGGTCTTCGGCCTGATTGGCACCGGCGGTATCGCGCAGTCGCAGCACCTGCCGAACCTGACGCGAGCGCGCCACGCGCGTCTGAAGACGATCTGCGACCTGCGCGAGGACGTGCTCACCGCGATGCAGGCCAAGTACGCCATCCCCCATGCCACCAGCGACTACCGCGAGTTGCTGGAGGATCCGGAGATCGAGGCCGTGGTGGTGGCCACCAAGGAGACCATGCAGGCGCCGCTGACCATCGAGGCGCTGCAGGCCGGCAAGCACGTCTACGTTGAGAAGCCGTTGGCCAACACGCCCGACGAGGTGCGGCAGGTGGTGGCGGCGCAGGAGGCGGCGGGCAAGTTCGTGGCGGTCGGGTTCAACCGGCGCTTTGCACCGGCCTATGCCAAGGCGCGCGAGATCCTCTGGAGCGACGGCGGGCCCAAGAACGTGCACTACCGCATCAGCGACGAGTACTGGCGCTGGGGCCGCAACTACCCGCCGAACACGCGCATCATTCACGAAGTCTGCCACATCTTCGACCTGCTGCGCTGGCTGACCGGCGCCGACCCGGTCTCCATCTACGACCTCGCCTCGCGGCCGGATGACGAAGCCATCCTGGTGCAGTTCGCCTCGGGCTGCGTGGCGACCATCATGAGCTCGGGCTTTTGCACCATGGACCTGCCGAAGGAGCGCCTGGAGGCGGTCTCCGAGCTGGGCGCGGTGATCGTGGAGGAGTTCGTGGAGCTGCGCGCCTTCGGCTACCGCGAGCACGACTACCTGCACCGTTTCGCCGGGCACAGCCACCCCGACCGCGAGTACACGCACAAGCATCTGCTGCAACGCGGCGGAGCCGCCGCGCTGCACGATCTGCGCCGCATGGGCTGGGAGCAGCGCGAGCGCTGCGAGGCCGGCGGCGAACAGCCGGACCGGGCCGAGCTGGAGGACTACGTCAACCACCGCAGTCCGCACTGGAACTACATGGTCGACAAGGGCTGGCTGGCAGCCATGGACCACTTCGCCGAGTGCGTGCTGACCGGCCAGACGCCGTCGAACGCGAGCGCGGCCGACGGCCTGTGGTCGGCGCGGATGAGCGAAGCGGCCATCGCCAGCCGCGACAGCGGGCAGGTGGTGCGGTTCTAGGCACCGCTTTGGTGCGCGGTCCGGTGATGTAGCCGGGCCACGTTGCCTTGACGACGGTCGCGGTCATGCTAACCTGACAGATGGAGCTGACCGTGAGCGAGCGACACCGACTGGCGCTGACCGTGGCGGTGGTGCTGCTGTTCCTGGGCGCCGTGTCGGTCACCTATGCCTACCTCAACCTGGCACTGACCCTCCGGCCCCGTTGACCGGTCCCGCCGGCGACGGCGAGGGGTGGTGCCATGAGCCGAGCGTTCCGACCCGACCTGATTGTGTGCGACTACGACGGCGTGATCTGCCGCGCCGAGACCTTCACTCCCGACGCGATCCGCGACGCGCTACGGGCGTTCGGCGCGCGAGTCGGCGTCGAAGTACCCGAACCCGACGAAGCGACACTGCTGGGTACGTTGGGTTACCCCTCGCACCAGACCTACCCGCCGCTGTTGCCGGCCGAAGTGCGCGAGCGCTGGCCCGAGATGCACCAATTAGTGCTGGATGCGATGGAAGAGCGGATTCGGGCTTTAGGTCCGCGCTGTCTGTACGATGGAATCATCGACCTGCTGGACGCCCTGGTGGCCGATGGGCGAGTCCTGGCGCTGGCGAGCAATTGCAGTGAGCGCTACCAGCGGGTACACCGTGAAGTGCTGGGGCTGGAGCGGTGGTTCAGCCACCTGTGCCACGCGCAGATGCCCGGCATCGGGTCGAAAGCGGACATGGTCGGCTGCATCCTGCGGGTGGCAGGGGCAGGCCGGACGGCGGCCATGGTGGGTGACCGGGCCAGTGACCGGGACGCGGCGCTGGCTCATGGCTTGGCATTTGTAGCTTGCCGCTACGGCTACGGTTGCGAGTCCGAATGGCAAGGCGCGTGCGCCACGGTGACCTCGGCTCGCGAACTTGGAACCGTACTCGGGCTTGGCGCCTGCTAGCCGGCAGCGCTGGCTCCGAAGGTCGCGGCGGCGCTCGAGCCGAGCCGCAGGCGTCGGAAGGCGGGCGTTGGGCATGGGCAGTGTCGTCCACTTCGAGTCGCGTCGCCGAGAGGATCCGTGGCGCGGGGCGCCCGGTGCGCCGCCAGGCCTCGGTCCAGACCACGAGGATGTCGCTCGCGGTGTCGCCGGGCGGCTGGGCAGCGCCGTCGCGGCGGAGGACCCGCAAGCGCTCTGGCGGACCACCATCGACGCCCTCGACGACCTGGTCTTCACGGTCGATCGCGAATTGCGTATCGTGCTCTGCAACCAGGCGGTCGAGCGGCAACTGGCCGCCCGCGGCCTGCCCCGGCCGGCGGTGGGCCGGCGGCTCCTGGAAGTGTTCGGCTACCTGCCGGCCGACGCGCCGCAGGCCTACGAGACGGTGTTCGCCACCGGCGTCAGCGAGGTCCTCGAGACCGAGGTCTGCGAACAGGGCCAGTCCACGTGGTGGGACGTGCGGCGACTGCCGATTCGCGGCACCGATGGCACGGTGACGGCGGTGCTGACCGTTGCCCGCGACGTCACCGCCCGACGGGCAGCCGAGCAGGCCACCGCCCGGAGCGAGCAGCAGCACTGCCTGCTGTCCGAACAGTTGATGAGCGGCTACGTGCTGTTCGAAGCGCTGTACGACCACCACGGGCAGGTGTGCGACCTGCGCCTCCTGAACGCGAACCCGATGTTCGAGACGCTCCTGGGCCTGCCGGTGGCGGAGTCGGTGGGCCGCACCGCCACGCAGTTGGTGCCCGCACTGGAGCGTCGCTGGTTGTTGCGGGTCGCGCGGGTGGCGCAGAACGGGCACCGCGATCAGTTCGAGCTCTACAGCCCGCGATTCGGGCGCTGGTTCGAGGTGCGCACCTACAGCCCGGCGCCCGGTCAGGTGGCGGCCATCTTCAACGACACCGACGAGCGCCGCCGCGCCGCCGAGGAGCGCGAGCGCCTCAACAAGCAGTTGCGGCAGGCGGCCAAGATGGAGGTCGTCGGGCAACTGGCCGGTGGCATCATTCACGACTTCAACAACCTGTTGACGGCCATCTGCGGCTACAGCGAGTTCCTGCTCGACAAGCTGCCGGCCGACCACCCTCAGCGGCACGATCTGTTGCAGGTGCGTCAGGCCGGCGACCGGGCGGCGGCCCTGACCCGGCAGCTCCTCGGCTTCGGCCGCCTGCGCGACACCAAGCCGGAGGTGGTCGAGCCCAACCGGGTGGTGGCCGGTGTCGAACCGATGCTGCGCCGGATCATCGGCGAGGACATCGACCTGGTGGTCAGCCTGGAGCCCGAGGCCCCCGAGGTGGAGCTGGACGCGTCGCAGTTGGAGCAGGTGCTGCTGAACTTGACGGTCAACTCGCGTGCCGCCATGCCGTGCGGAGGCCACCTGCGGATCGCCACCGAGCACCGGCAGGTGGCCGACGAAGCGGGCGAGACCGGCAGCCTGCGGCCGGGCCGGTACGCCGTGCTGAGCGTGACTGACAGCGGCTGTGGCATGGATGCCCTGACGGTGTCGCGCGTGTTCGAGCCCTTCTTCACGACCAAGGCGGAGGGCGAGGGCACGGGCCTCGGTCTCTCGGTGGTGGCCAATCTGGCCGCCCAGTGGGGTGGTCAGGTGACCTGCGACAGCGCGCCCGGCTGCGGGGCGACGTTCCGCTTGTGGATCCCGGCCGCGGCCGGCGGGCCGGGTCAGGCCCCGGCGCCGCCCGATGGCGGCCGGCCGGCCGCGGTCCACTCGGGCCGAGTCCTGCTCGTCGAGGACGAGCCGTTCGTCCTCGACCTGACGCAGCGGGCGCTCGAGCAGGCCGGCTTCGCGGTACTGGCCGCAGCCAGCGCCGGTGAGGCCTTCGAGCTGCTGGACCAGCACCGCGACGCCGTCGACCTGATGCTGACCGACGTGGTCATGCCGGGCATGGACGGCTGCGAGCTGGCGCTACAGGTGCGCGGCTTGGCGCCGGCGATGCCGGTCTTGTTCATGTCGGGCTACTCGGAGCCGATCGTGGCGCGGCGTGGCCTGCTGACGCACGACAACCTGCTGGTCAAACCGTTCAGCCCGGCGACGTTGGTGCAGCGGGTCCGCGAGGCCCTGGTGGCGGGGTGAGTTGTCGCGAGCGAGGAGGGAGTTGCGTTCGGATCCCGTAGTATTCCAGGATCCGAAGCCGCGCAAGGACGGCTGGGCAGGGAGAACCGGTGCATGGCGGCAGAGGCGGCCCGCGTCCTGGTGGCCCGGCAACCCATCTTCGACGCGCGCCGTGGCGCGGTCGCTTACGAGTTGCTCTACCGCGCCACCAATCCCGGGCCGTTCGATGGCACGCAGGCCACCGCCAGCGTGATCGTCAACGGCCTGATGTCGATCGGGCTGGATCGGCTCGTCGGCGGCCTGCCGGCCTTCATCAACTTCACCGAAGAGATGCTGCGGCAGGAGTATGCCTACCTGCTGCCCAAGCGCGGGGTCGTCATCGAGCTGCTGGAGACCATCGAGCCGAGCGGCGAGGTGCTCGAACACTGCCGCCGGCTCAAGGACGCCGGCTACTCGCTGGCCCTGGACGACTTCGTCACCGCGGCCGAACCGTGGCAGCCGTTCATGGAGCTGGCCGACGTGATCAAGGTCGACTGGCCCAACGCCGGCGCGGGGGCGCTACGCCTGCCGACCCAGTGGGGGCAACTACGCACGCGGTGGCTGGCCGAGAAGGTCGAGACCGCCGCGGAGTTCACGGCCGCCGCGGACGCTGGCTATCACTACTTCCAGGGCTTCTTCTTCCGGCGCCCAATCATCATTGAAACGCGCGACGTTCCGGCCTTCAAGCTGTCCTACCTGCGGGTGCTGGAGCAGATCCAGGCGCCGGAGATCGACTTCGATACCATGGAGGCCATCCTGCGCTCGGACGTCGGTCTGAGCTACCGGCTGCTGCGCTACGTCAACTCGGCGGCGTTCGGCTGGCGCAAGCCGGCGGCCAACATCCGCCAGGCGCTGGTCCGCCTGGGCGGGCGCGAGTTCCGCAAGTGGGTCGCGCTCGTCGTCATGGTCGGCCTGGGCTCCGACCAGCCGCAGGAACTGCTGCTCAGCTCGCTGTTGCGCGCGAACTTGGCCGAACTGCTGGCGCCGCTCGTCGGGCGCACCCAGCAACAGACCGAGCTGTTCCTGACCGGGCTGTTCAGTCAGGTCGATGCGCTCGTCGGCCGGCCGCTCGACGAGGTGGTCGACGCGGTGCGGCTGGGCGGCGACGTGCGCGAGGCACTGGTGGACCACACCGGTCCGCTCGGCACCGTCTTGGAAGCCGTGGCAGCCTACGAGCAGGGCGACATGGACACCGTCGACGGCCTGGCGGCTCAGTTGGGACTGCTGCCGGACGACGTGGGTCGCTGCTACCTGGCCGCGCTGGAGCGGACGCGGCAGGTGGTCCGGCCGGTGACGGCCGAGGGGGCCGGCGATGGTTTGTCGGGCAACGGAGTATAATGCCGCCGACTCGAGCGGGAGCATAGGTCCATGAGGTTGCGAGAGTTGTGGCCTGGTTGGCTGGCGGTCCTGGCCTGGGCGGCGCTGGCCGCCGCGCAGACGGGGAGCGCGACGCTGGTCGTGGCGACCCGCCCCGACGGCGCGGCGGTGGTCGTCGATGGTGCCGAACGAGGGCGGACTCCAGCCACGCTGACCATCGACCTGCCGGAGAACCGGCCGCGCCAGGTGCGCATCGAGCTGCGTCTGGCCGGCTACGAGACCCGCTACGCCGTGGTCCGCATCGGCCCGGGCGAGACCTTGGTCTGGACCAACATCACCTTGGCCAAGGAGGGTGAGCCGGTCACTCCGCAACCGCAACCGCAGCCCCAGCCGCAACCGCAACCACCGGTGGCGGACGGCGGTGCGCTGCCCAAGAACTGGCCGGACTACCTGAAGGGCGTCAAGTTGCCGGCCGGCCTGCGGCTGCGGGTGGCGGCCAAGGACGACATGCCGCAGGTCTGGGTGCCCGCCGCCGAGTTCACCATGGGCAGCACGCCCGAGCAGATTGACGAGGCCGTGCGCAGCGGCCGCCTGGCCGGCAAGGTGGACGAAGCCTGGCTCAAAGCCGAAGCGCCGGCGCACGCGGTCAAGCTCAAGGGCTACTGGCTGGACCTGCACGAGGTGACGGCGACACAGTACTGCCGGTTCCTCAACGAGACCAACCCGACGCTCGACAACCGCCGCAAGTGGGCCAGCATTGTCGGCGAGCCGCGCAACATCCCCTTCGTGCCGACCATCACCATGGACGGCGCGCGGTTTGCGCCCGTGAAGAACATGGAGCTGCACCCGGTCAGCTTCGTCTCGTGGCACGGTGCCGCCGCCTATGCCAAATGGGCCGGGCGCAGCCTGCCCAGCGAGGCGCAATGGGAACGGGCCGCTCGCGGCGGCCAGCCGGGCAAGCTGTTCGCCTGGGATGGCGATTCGCCGCCGGCCGGCAGCGGCAACCTGTGCGATGCCAGCCATGTGCAGCGCTTCGCGCAGGTGAAGCGGCCCGGCCGGTGGTTCGTCGGCTACGACGACGGCTACGACCAACTGGCGCCGGTCTGCTCGTTCCGGCCCAACGCCCTCGGCGTGTTCGACCTCATCGGCAACGTGATGGAGTGGTGCCGCGACGGCTATGCCGCCGACTACTACCAGCGCAGCCCGGCGGCTGACCCGGCCAACGACCAGGACTCGAGCAGCGGCCGCGTGGTGCGGGGCGGCTCGTTCCTCAGCGCGCCCTGGGCCACCCGGCCCGGTTGCCGCCTGTACTCGGCCGCCGAAACCTGCGGGGTGGACTTCGGCTTCCGCTGCGTGGCCGACGAGTAGCTCCGGCAGTCGCCGGAAGCGAGGTGGACCGTGCGCCGCTTCGTCCTGATGCTGACCTGGCCGCTGCTGCTGGCCGGTTGCTCCGGCGCGGGCACCGGCAACAACGCGACCCTCGCGATTGGCGGAGTCTGGTCGCTGACCGGCGCGGCGGCGACCTATGGCGTCGCCACGCGCAACGGCGCGCAGATGGCGGTCGACCAGGCCAACACCGCGGGCACGCTCGGCGCCGGGCGCACCTTCCGGCTGATCAGCCAGGACGACGCCAGCACCACCGCGGGCGCCCAGGCCGCCTACAACAAGCTGATCGCCCAAGACCAGGTGGTCGCGATTCTCGGCCCCACGCTGTCCAGCGCCGCGGTGGCGACGCTGCCGACAGCCCAGAACAACCAGACGGTGGCGGTCGGCTGCACCACCACCGCCGACGGGCTGACTGCGGCCGGCAGCTATGTCTTCCGCGTCGCCTTGCCCGACCAGGTGATGGTGAAGAACACCGTGACGGTCACCTGGCAGCGGCTGCACTACCACCGCGTGGCCCTGTTGAGCGACAGCGCCGACACCTACGCCAAGAGCAGCGCGGCCAGCTTCCGCGAGGCCCTCGGCACGGTGACCGCCAGCATCGTGGCGGATGAGACCTGCCAGACCGGCGACACCGACTTCGCCGCGCAGCTCAACCGCATCATCGCCGCTTCGCCCGAGGCGCTGTTCATCGCCACGCTCAGCACCGAGGCGATCGCCATTCTCAAACAGGCGCTGCAACTCGGGCTGCCCAGCACCGTGGCCATCATCGGCGGCGACGGGCTGAACACGCCGAGCCTGATCACCGGCGCCGCCGCCGCGGCCGAAGGGGTCATCACCGGCACACCGTGGATCTCAGGCTACGCCACCACGGGCAACAGCGCCTTCGTCTCGGCTTACAAGACGCTCTACGGCGCGTCGCCCGACGCCTCGGCGGCGCTCGGCTACACATCGGTGATGGTGCTGGCCGACGCCGTGTCGCGCATCGGCCTGGTGACCAGCGGCCTGTTGCGCGACGGGCTGAAGCACACCAGCAATCTGGCCACCATCCTGGGTATCTTCAACTTCGATGCCGACCGCAACGGCAGCTACCCGCCGTTGGTCCAGGTGGTCAAGAGCGGCAAGTTCCAGCTCTACTGAGCCCGCGTCGCCCAGGCCCGCGACCGAGGAGGCTACTCCGCCTCGATCAGCCAGCCTCTGCCCGGCTCCACCCGGATGCTGCCGGTCGGGTCGAAGCGGGCGGCGTCCTGGAAGCGCGCAATCGCCGTGGCCCGCAGCCTGACCTTGGCCGGGTCCAGTCCGAGCGCCGCCCAGTCGACCTTCAGACGAACGTCGACCGCCTGTGAGGCCCAACTGGCCAGGGCAATCACCGCCTTGCCGCGCTGGCGGTAGACCGTCGCCAGCACATCGTCGCGGCCGGTACGCACGGGACAGTCGCGACGCCAGTAGCCCAGCATCTCGGCCTTCTCGATGCCCCACTCGTCCCACCAGGCCCACATGGCCGGCGCCGAGGCGTGCTGGCGGCCACTCATGCCGTACAACATGCCGCGGTAGGCGTTGCCGCCGTTCTCGTAGTTGAGCATCTCGCTGGCCAACCCGAACGGCAGCCCGGAGATCTCGACCAGCCAGTAGTCCGGCGAGCGGTTGTAGTCGTACATCTCGCCGATCCACAGCGTGGTCAGATAGGGCAGGTGCTCCAGGTACTCGTTGAGCGGACTGACTTTGTGCTCCAGGTAGTCGTAGTCGTTGCCGCAGTGGAAGTTGATCCGGCTGTCGGGATTCACCCGATGCATGACCCGCGCCACGCGCTTCATGATCTCGCGGTCGTAGCCGATACCGTCCAGGTAGAGCCCGTCGACGCCCGTGTTCCGCATCAGCCAGGCCAGACCCTCGACGTAGTAGTTGTGCCAGCGCGACAGGCCCTGTGTGCCGATTGCCGCGCAGTGGTCGCCGTTCGGCAGCGGCTGCCGCCAGGCCGGGGTGTAGCCGTTGACCAGGTGCTCCTGGAGCCACGGGTAGCCGCCGCCGGCGCTGTTGAGCGTGGCGCCTTGGTCGGTGTAGAGCAGCGTCCGCCCGGTGGTGAAGACCTCGTCGCCCAGGCTGCGCAACGGCCACATCTCCACCACGTGGTTGGTCAGCTCGCGCACGGTGTAGTAGACGTTGACGCCCATCCTCTGCGGCTGCCCACCAAAGCGCAGCTCCAGCCCCTCGGGCGGCGTGAACAGACCGTAGTCGCCGGTGATCCGGCCGCCGCCGCCGCGCGCCGGCACCGTGACGCCCGGCGGCACCACCTTGGCGAAGTTGTCCATCAGCAGGCAGCCGGCGTCGGCCTGCGGCTGGACCGGCGCGCCTTCGGCATAGGGCCGATCGCTGATCTTGATCCCTTCCAGCCCCCACGGGCCGGTCAGTGTCAACCGCGCGCCGTCCAACGGCGTGTCGAGCAGGCCGGGCAAATTCGCGCGCTCGGCCACCTTGCGGCCATCGACGAAGATCCGCACGCCGTCGCCCCACGAGAAGGTGAGCCGGTGCAGTTCGCCCTGCTTCCAGCCGGGCGAGTGTCCGCCCATGACCAGCCGGTAGCGGTTGTGCTGCGGCGCGCCATGACGGATGTAGACGCGCATGCCGACATCGTCGAGGTTCCAGTAGAACCCGACGCAGTCCTCGTTCGGCCAGGCCAGCTCGAACAGGTTGCGGTTGACCTTCAGGCTCGGGTCGAACAGCACGCGCGCCCAGATGTGGACGGTGCCGCGCGCCGAGTTGATCTGGCCCGCCGCCGGATAGTCGAGCCGGCCGACGCGCCGCAACCCGCCCTGGCCGCGCACCTGCTCGACATACCGCTTGAGCGCCGCGGCCTCGATGAACGGGTAGTTGATGTAGGGGTTCTGCGCGCAGCCATGATGCACATGCTCGATGTTGCCGCCGGCGTAGCCCGGCCCGTAGCGCTGGTTCCAGTGGATCGGGTCGACCGGCTTCAGCGGCGTGATGAGGAAGCGGTAGCGTAGCGTCAGTGTCTCGCCGGCGCGCAGCCGCCGTGGGCCGCAGTACGCCTTCAGGAGCACCGTGTCGCCCTGCTCGGTGAGCTGCGCGCCACCGCGGCCGCCGTTGGACCAGCCGACCGGCAGACCGGTGTCGTGCAGGTCCCAGTGCCACACATCGCGGTCCTCCAGCAGCTTGAGCTGCAGGCCGGCGTCCACCTCGCCGATCCAGACCGCGTTGTCACTGCGCTCCAGCGACCATTTCCACGACCACTCCTGCGGCCGCAGGCCGCCGCGATGGCTCAGGCCCATGAGATAGGTGGCCACCTCGCGCCGGATGGGCACTTCGAGCCGCAGGTCGCGCAGCTCGGTGTCGCGCTGGGCCGTGAAGACACTCTCCAGCTTCACCGTGCCGTCGAACTCGGTACGGCTGGTGGTGGTCACGGCCAGGCCGCCGCCGGAGCCGCGCGTCTCACGGTCGACCAGCGACTGCCGGCGCTCGACGACCCGCGAATCGCCGGTCAGGCCCATCGGCCCGTCAGCGGTCTCGACCACCAGCCGCACCGGCTGCGCCAGCACCTCCTGGCCGAAGCTGACGATGCTCGCGGGCAGCCCGTCGGCGCCGAAACGGACGCGCCGGCCGAGCACCGCGACCTCGTCGTCGGTGGCCGCGACCGGTGTGAACGGCGGGACCACCTCGTCCTCGAGCCCGAGCGTCGAGTTGAGCCAGCGCAGGCGCGCCAGGCGCCACAGGTCGCTGTCCCCGTGGTCGGTCAGCACCGCGCCGGTCACCTCCAGGTCGAGGGCCACGGGCGTGGCGGGCAGCCCGACGGGCTTGACGGTCACGGTGCCCTGGTAGCGGCCCCGCGCCTCGGCCGGCACGCGGAGGCCGACCCACAGCGCGCGCACCTTGCCGGCGCCGACGGTGAACTGCGGCTGCACTGGCCGGCCCAGCCAGTCGCGGCCGGACAGGTTGACGCACTCGAAGGCGTCGGCGCCGATGACCGCCCCGCCCTCGCCGCGCAGCTCGCCGCAGTCGAGCACGACCTGGCCGACGGCCTGCCGCGCGGCGTAAACGCCAAGCTGGAACACGTAGTACTCGCCTGGCCGGACGCTGCCGCGGAACCGGTCGGACGGCCCACTGAGAATCCACTTCTGCGGCAGGTCGTCGATCATCTTCACCGGGTAGCGCCGGTCCTCGGGAAAGACCAGGTACGGCTGCGGGTGGGCCGCCTGCAACTGCTGCGTCTCGGCCGCGGTGGCGATGACCTCCATCGGGTCCATGCGGTGGAACTCGCCGCGAGCCTGGATCTGGAGCAGCGCGGCCGCGGGCAACCGCCGCCAGGCGTCGCCGCCGGCCAGGTGGTGCGCGGCTACCCAGGCCGGGTCAGCCGTCTTCGCCGCCGGGAAGTAGGTGCCCGGATCGTCGAAGTTGGTGGTACCGGGGTTGTAGGGCAGGTAGTAGACCTCGTAGGTGCCCGGCGCCGTGGCCGGCTGGAAGACCAGGTCGCCGCACTCGCGGGTGACCTGCACCGCCAGCACGTTGCGCACCGGCTGGCCGGTGGCGGCATCGAACACGAGGATGGCCTTGCGTTCGGGCTGCGGATCGCGGCGGCGCCACTCGAGGTGGACGCGCACGGCGGGTGCCGGGGCCTCGACCCGCACCAGGGCGCGGTGGTTGCCGCGGCCCTGCTCGGGCCAGTCGCCCAGGCTGTACGGCACGGTGGTCAGCAGCGGCTCGGCCGGCGCCAGTACCGGCAGGCACGCGCAGAGCAGTGGCAGCATGGCTCGTTCTCGGACCACGACGCCGGGTGGTTCGGTGGGCCGGCCGACGCTCCTGCGCCTCTACGGCAGGTCGACGCAGCGGAAGCCGAGGTTGTCATCGCGGTAGGCCGGCTCGCCACGGCCGCGGTTGGAGACGCGCTGGTAGCGGGCCTCAGTGCGCCAACTGCTGCCGCGGGCCACGCGGTACTGCCCGGCGGTCGTGTTGCACGGATCATCGGCCGGCATCGTGGCGTACCAGTTCTCCGCGTACCAGTCGCGGCACCACTCGCTCACGTTGCCGATCACATCGAACAAGCCGTAGGCGTTCGGCGGATAGGGGCCGACGCGCGTGGCCCGGCCGCGCTCGCTGGTGCCGTTGGCCTTGGCCGCCGACCACTCGTCGCCCCAGGGGAACCGGGTGGTGGTGCCGCCGCGCGCCGCCTTCTCCCATTGCGCCTCGGTGGGCAGCTTGGCGCCGACCCAGTCGGCGTAGGCCGCGGCGTTGTCCCAGCTCACCATCACCACCGGGTGCTCCGGTTTGCTCCACTCGGGCTGCCGCGGCATGTCGCGGTCGGTGGTTTCGCAGAACCTCTGGTACTGCGTCACCGTCACCTCGTGCAGGTCAACCCAGAAGGCGGAGACGCGGACACGCTTGGCCGGCTTCTCGTCGGTGTCGGCCTCGGCATCGCCGGGCGAGGCGCCGATGGTGAACTCGCCGGCGGGGATCAGCGCCTGCGGCATGGCGTCTTTCAGGCGCACGCGGTACTGCGCCCAGGTGCGCCCCTCGGGCAGCTTGAACTCCTTCAGGTACGGCGGCCAGTCCGCGGGCGGACCATCCTCGGCCGCCGCCGGTACCAGCGCCAGCGCCAGCAACACCGTGCCCAGTCCAGCGATCCTTCGCAGCGCCACCATCGGTGCTCTCCTCCAGCCCTGACCACCCGTCGTTGCCTGCCCAGACCCCGTCGCCCAGTGGTTCCGGCAAGCTCGCGGTGGTCCTGCTCGCCCTCGACTGGTCACCGTCTACCTGCCACCCGACCGGCGCGTTGACCAAGCCGGTTTGCGGCGACGAAACAGGCGTCGCGCGCGCGACCGGCCAGACGCCGGTCCCACGAAGGAGATCCACGTCGCGGCGGCCAACCGACGGCCAGTCAGGAGCCTCGCGATGCGACCTGTCCGCGCGCGCTGGGCCGTACTGCTCGGACTGCTGCTGGCCGGCCCGTTGGCAGCCGCACCCACCACCTGGCCGACCTCGCGAACGCTGACCTACGCCGAGCTGGCGCTGCTGTCGCGCGAGCCGCTGAAGATCACCGCGCCGGTGCTCCGGCTGGTCACCGGCGCGCCCACGGAGAAGTGGCGCGGCTGGCTCGGCGCGGCGCACATCTGGGCCGATCTCGGTGGCGGCTGGCGCGAGGTCGGCTTGACCAGCGCCATCGCCCAGACGGCGCCGAACGACCGCCCCGGCGAGATGCTCATCCTGCTGGAAGGCGCGCCGCACGCCGTGCGTGTGGGCCTGACCGGCTACTACACCGGCCCGTTCACCGTCGACCACGTGGAGATAATCCTACCCGACGGGACGCGCCTGGCGCCGGAGGAGGTGGTCGGTGCCAACGGCGTCGACCATCCCGAGCAGGCGATGGGTGAAGACGGCAAGCTGGCCACCATCGGCCATACCGCGCCGCCACGCCCCGGACTGCCGACGCCGGTGGCCGGGCTCGACTTCCGGTTCGGCATCCCGCGCCGCATCATGCGGCAGGAGCGCCCGGTGGTGCCGCTGCAGCCGGCCCGCTACGGTGTCTACAACAACGCCGGCAACGACAGCGACCCGCATCACAACACGGCGGGCCACGTCTGGCAGTGCGATCCGGCCGACGTCGCTTTCTACGACTTCACCGTGCCGCAATGGAACGCGCCGGAGCTGTTCGCCAAGGTGCGCCGGCTCAACCCGAAGCACCGGTTCGTCGCGCGGCTGACCTGGCCGGCCATCAACCCGCTGGACTACGCGTTCGACGAGGGCACTCGCGCCAAGGTCGCCGCGGCCATCCGCGAGCAACTCCAGCGCGGCACCGACTTGCTCGACGGCGTCTACCTCGGCGATGAGGAACCAGCGCACTACCTGGCCGGCTGGTTCAACGGCGAGGCGCCCGACTGGGCCCGGCGCTACAGCGCCCGGTACGAGGCCGAGACCGGCCGCAAGTTCGACTGGCACGCGCCGGCACTGCGCAACTGGATCCTGGACAAGGGCCGGCGCCTGTGGTCCGACCTCTACGCGCAGATCAAGGCGGTCGACCCGAAGCTGAAGGTCATGCCGTTCCTGTACATACCGGGCGACCTCAGCGGCTGGGGCGTCTGGGAGCCGTCGACCATCAAGGCCGACGGCTGGGTGAACCAGTGGTATGACGGTGGTCCCGACCGGCCGCTGGCCGTGCCGTGTACGCACGCCGACGCGAAGATCCGGTCGGTCTGGGTGCAGGAGTCCTGGTTCTCGCTGGCGGTGGCCCGCCTGCGGCAGGCTGGCGTGTCATTGGACGACCTCTACTGCCAGGTCTGGGCGTTCCAGACCACCGATGACGCCATCGCGCAGATCGAACACGCGCGGCTGGCCGGCGTGACCAACTTCTTCGTGTTCTACTACTGCGCGTGGTTCCCGACCCCGCCACCGGCCGGGCCGGCGCCGCTCGACGCCGCCTTCCGCTTGATGGCGACCGGCGACCCGACGCCCTGCCTGGCCCAGGAGGCCACCACTCACGACACCGCGGTCGGCCTGGGCCTGGCCCAGAGCTTCATCGCGCCGAAGGACTCGCTGGCGAGCGTCGGCCTGCGCTGTCGCGCCGAGCGAGCGTGCGACGACTACACGGTGGCCGTCGCGCCGGACGCCGATGGGCTGCCGGCGCCGCAGCCACTGGCCAGCGCGCCGCTGTCGGTCAAGGCCGGCACGAATGGGTGGGTGACCGTGCCGCTGACGGCCAAGCTCGAGGTCGGGCGGCGCTACCATCTGGTCCTGCGGCCGAGGTCGCCGGACTTGCCCGGCCTGCGCCAAGGTCCGCGCCCACCCATCGACGACCAGGGCCTGCTACGCATCGCGGTCAGTGTGCGAGACCCCTATGCCGGTGGCGATCTGGTGGCCTGGGAGCGGTACGGCGGCTACTTCGACGCCTGGCGCCCGCCGCACGGCGGCTATCCCACTGAGAACCTGCGCAGTTGGTCAGCCAGCGCGCGGCAGCGGCGGGAACTGGAGAACTACATCACGCTGATGCGGGCGCTGGGGCGCTAGCGCTAACAACCAGTAACAACCAGGGACGTCACC
>CAZHGD010000157.1:0-17633 GCA_964531735.1 uncultured Fimbriimonadaceae bacterium
GTGTCGGACTGGAGCGCCGCCGCCGTGGCGGACGACGCTTGGCGGGTGGCCAAACTCGGCGTGCTCTATCGCCACCTGCCGGTCCACCAGATGAACGACCCGCTCAGCGACGCGTTCTTCCACTGGCGGTCGGTGTGGCAGGTGGTGCTGTGCGTGCTACTGCTGGGCGCGGCGGACGCCTGGCTGGGCGCGCTCGCGGTGAGCCGCCCGCGGCTGCGCGGCGCGCGGGGCAAGCTGGCCCTCGTGCTGGCGGGTGTGGCGCTGCCGCTGTTGGCCATCGAGGTCGCATTGCGGCTCGGCGTGGTGGCCCAGCCGTGGGCCACGCTCTCCGAGCATGACCGCGCACAGCTCTACCGCAGCAACTACCTGCTCGGCTGGAGTCACCGCGAACACACCGCCACCGTGGTGGTCCACCCCGAGTTCCGTTTCCACGTGGCCATCAACAGCCAAGGCTTGCGCGACGCCGAGCGCCCGGTGAACGCGCCGGCCGCGCCCGGCGCGTCCTGTGCCTGGGTGACTCGTTCGCTTTCGGCTGGGGCGTGGAGGCAAGCGAGCGTTGTACCGACCTGCTGGAGCACGAGTTGCTGCGCGGCGTCGACGTCATCAACACGGCGGTGGCGGGCTATGGCCCGGACCAGGAGTACCTCTTCTACGGCGCCGAAGGCAGTCGCTATCATCCCGAGCTCGTCGTCCAGCTCTTCTTTCCGGAGAACGACTTCTCCGACAACCTGAGCAACAGCGGCATGAACTACAGCAAGCCGCGCTACGAACTGGCTGACGGCCGGCTGCAACTGCTGCCGATCGTCGAGCCGGCGCGGCAGCGGTATGGGGCCGATCCGGAGCCGTTCTCGTTCGTCAAGCACTCGCGGGTGCTCTGGTTCGTCAGCCGCGAAGCGGAGGCGCTGGCCAACGGTGCCCGGCCGCGCGCCGCCGCGGCGCCCACCGAACGGCCCGGCGAGGCGCCTGAGGCCGGTGCCGCGTGGCTACAGGCGCCGCTCTTCGCCCATCGGCCAAAGGGCTGGGAACTGGCCACCGCGCTGCTCGGGGCACTGAGCGAGAGCTGCCGGCGCGACGGGGCGAAGCTGCTGGTCATGCTGGTGCCGCCACGCCCGCTCGTCGAACTGGGCGCGCGCTGCCGCGATAGCGAAGGCGGGCTCGACGTGGCCCGGCGCTACCGCGCGGCCGGCGAGATGTGCGCCGCCGCCGGCGTGGCCTGCCTCGACCCGCTGGAAGGCTATCTGGCGGAGGGCGTCAGGGCCGCAGCCTCTACTACGTCGCCGACAGCCACTGGAACGCCGCGGGCCACCGCCTCGCGGCGGAGCTGCTGGCGGCGCGTGTTCGGCAGGACCAGTTACTGCCGACCGACTGCTTGCCGGCTGCGGCGCGACCTTGAGGCCCCGCGTGGTCCGGTGATGGCGGCCCCTGCGCTCGTCGGCCAGTCGCGGTGGTGGCGGCTCGCCTGGCCAGTGGACCACACCGACCGGGCGCCGACCATCGGCCCAGGCACCGGCGACGTTGGCCCCGGTGTTGCGGAGTGCCTGCCCCGTAACTGGAGCGACCATGGACCCAGTCTGGCACCGTATCGCCTCGTTTCGTGACCCGCACCTGCCGGCGGTGGCCGACCTGTGGCAGGCCAGCTTCCCGCCGGCCGAGCAGATCCGGCTTGGCGAATGGGTCCGCTGGCTGGTCGACCTCACCGATGCCCCGGAGCGCTGCGCCGACCGTGAGCTCGTCGCGCTGCTCTCGCCGGACGACCACAGCGTGGTGGGTCTGGCTTACCTCCAGGTGCTGACGGCCGACGCGTCGACGCCAGTGGCGGTCCTGTGGTACCTGGCCACGCGCGCCGACCTGCGGGGTGCGGGCCTGGGCGCGGCCGCCTATGCCCAGGTGCGGCGCCGGGTCTTTGGCGACCGGCGCTGCGCGGCGCTGGTGTTCGAGGTGGAACGGGCCGACCTGCCGCTACAGTCGGCGGCGGAGTCGGCGCTGGCCGCGCGGCGTATCGCCTGGTACCAGCGACTGGGCGCTCGCCTCTTGTCAGGCATCGGCTACCGGCAGTGCGTCGGTTGGCAGCCGCCGGTGCCGATGCACGTGATGGTCGACGCGCCCACGGCGCTGACGCCGCAGCGCGCGCTGGCGCTGGCGCAGGCGGCACTCGGCGAGCTGACCGTGGCCGGCGAGCTGCGACTCACCGACGCGCCACCTGGGCCGTCGTAGCGCGCCGCCGGCGCCTCAGTCCTCGGACTCGGGCTCCGGGGCGTCCGGTTCGGCCGGCGCCGGCAGCTCGGTGGGCAGTTGCTCACGCAGCTTCTGCGCGCGGGCGGCCAACGCCGGGCGCGTGGTCTGGTAGCCGGTGGCCAGGCGTTGCAGCTCGTCGGCCAGGGCCCGGTCGGCCAACAGCGCGGCGGTGGCTTCCGCGCCCACCAGCTCGGACACCGCCAGCCCGAGTTCCCACGGCACGAGCGTGTCGAACCGCCCCGTGGCCAGGCACTGCCGGCCGAACGTCAGGCGCTCGGCGGCCGACAAGGTGGCGCGGTAGGCGACATAGGCGTCAGGCGTGTCGAAGTTGGCGGCCACGGCGCGATCGAACCATAGCCGGGCCGTCTCGCCGGCGCCGGGCAACGCGATCAGCCGGGCTGCCGCGGCGGGATACTCCGGGTGCCACTGGTAGGCCTTGGTGAAGGCGTCGTGCGCTGCGGCCAAGAGGTGCTGCGCGTCGGCCGTGGCTCGGCCGGCCTTGGCGCGGCGCAACACGTGCAGTGCCTTCTCGCCGCGGAGCATGGCGAGGATCCAGGGGCTGGCGTGCGGCTGCTTGCGCAGCGCGGCCAGGAACTCGGCCGCGGGCGGGCCCTGGTGGTCCGGGCGCAGGCGCCACCACAGCCAGTCCTCCTCGTACGGCGCGAACTTCGCCTTGCTCGCCGCGCGGGCGGCCGCCGCGGCGGCCTTGCTGACCAGGGCGATCCGCTCGCCCGGGCGGAACTCCTTGGCCGGCTTCGTGCGGGCCAGCCCGAGCGGTCCGAGCCAGGCCACCGCCGAGTGGAGCGGGTACTTGTCGAACAGCGGGCGCAGGTCCTCATAGAGGTCGGCGGCGGCCCGGTCGCGCGCGGCCCGGCTGACCTCGGCCATGGCCAGCAGGGCCACCGGATCGTCGCAGTCCAGGTTGTCCAGTTCGCGCGCGGAGCGCGCCACGGTGGCGAGCGGCACTGGCTGTGGCGTGTTGGTGAGCCAGGACACATACTGCTGGAGGAAGCGGCGGGCCGGCTTGTCCCAGCGCGGGTCGGGCGGGCCGTTGCTCTCGTAGGCGTCGAGCCAGGCGGCCATCTCGAAGCGCCGGTAGACCGCGCCCAGCGACTTCTGCGTCGGTGTTTGGCCCTGGCTGGGCAACGGGCGCGGCGGTGCGGCGACCGGCGCTGGTGCAGTGGTCGCCGCGGGCGCAGGTGTCGGGGCCGGCAGGGAGCGCTGGCAGCCACACAGGGCGCCGAACAGAGCGAGCGTCAACCGGCGTGTCCACCGAGCCATGGGCAACCCTCGCGCCCGCCGGGCGCTCTGCGAGCGTAGCGGCCCCCGCGGCCGCGGTCAAGCTCGGGCACCGGGAGCCGCGCCGGCCGCGGGCGGCCGCGGGCGGCGCCAGGGTCAAGGTTTCATCGCGAGAGACGATAGTGGATCAACCGATGCACTTGCCCGGTGTCCAAAACAGAGGCGGTGTCTGTGCAGACGGCCGTCGACCTCCGCGGGTCTGGTGGGTGGGTGTGGCTACCGGCGCCGCGTGGTTCCTGACCGACGTCGCCCAGTCGCTGGGCGGGTCTGGTCGTCGCGTGTCGTCGCCCACCGCTCTGGCTGGGCCTCGGCGGGACAGCGTGGCTGCCGGCAATCGGACCGGACGAAGTGGAGGGGGCGGCGCGCGCGGTGCTGGGGCTGGGCTGTATGGACGGGCAATATGGGCGTACAGGTCGGCACCGCATGGCGCCGCGGTCTGAGCCGGATGATCGGCTGGCTGGTGCCACAGGTGGCAGACGAGGACCATTCACGTCGGCATACGACTGAACTGCTGGCGGGGATCCTGCTCGCGACCGGTCTGGTCATCGCACTGAACGTGATCTGGCGACTGGTCGGCTGGCCGCAGTCGCCGGTGTTCGCGGCGCAGACCCTGTTGGCGGCGCTCGCTGTCGATCTGCTGGCTCTTGCAATGCTCCGTCGAGGGCTGGTGACGGCCGCCGGGCGCGCCGTCATCTGGGGCTCCTGGGTGGCCATCACCGTCCTGGCCGCCACGGGGCAGGGCGCCCACGATACAGTCGTGGCCGCCTACATCATGTGCGTCATGGTGGCGGGCCTGCTGCTGCTGTGGTGGGACGTGTACCTGCTCCTGGCGGTGAGCGTCGCGGCGGTGTGGAGCGTGGCGTTGGCCGAGTCACACGGCTACCAGGTGTACGTGCTCGACGCGCCGGCGGAGATGGCGCGCGACTGGACCAGTGTGCTGGTGCTGGCCGCCGCCCTGGTGCTGGTCTACGCGAGTAACCTGGGGCGCTACCAGCGCCGGCTGGTCGCCGAACTGGCCGAGCGACGCCGGGCCGAAAACGAGGCCGCCCAGCGCGAGTTGAGCTTCCGGCAGATGTTCGAGGCGATGCCCGACGCGGTCGTGCTGCACGATGCCGACACGGGCGCGGTGGTCGACCTGAACGGCGCCACCGAGCGGCTGTGCGGCTGGCGGCGCGAGGAGCTGATCGGCCGCACGGTGGGCGCCTACAGCGGCGGCGACCCGGTCCTCCGCGAGGCCGAGGCCATCGCGCGCGTCCACGAGGCGGCCCAGACGGGCCAGCCGCTCACCTTCGAGTGGCGGTCGCGGCGGGCCGACGGCGACGAGTTCTGGTCGGAGGTCCGCCTGCAGCGCTGCGTGATCGGTGGCGTCACGCGGGTGCTGGCCGTCGTGCGCGACATCGGCGAGCGCAAGGCCGCCGTGCAGGCGCTGCGCGAGTCCGAGCAGCGTCTGCGGAGCATCGTGGAGGCGGTGCCCGACGCGATCTTCATCGCCAACGCGCAGGGCCGTTTCCTACACGTCAACCCGGCCGCCTGCCGCCAACTGGGCTACAGCAGCGACGAACTGCTGACCAAGTCGGTGTTCGACATCGCGGGCGCGGCCTACCGCGCCCGCGCCAAGCAGCGCCTCCTCGACCGCAGCCCGGCGGTGGCCTTCTCTGAGAGCATGCACCGGCGCAAGGATGGGCGTGAAGTGCCCGTCGAGCTGGCCATCCTGCCGATGGTCTTCGACAACCAGAACTGCATGCTGGGGATTGCGCGCGACATCACCGAACGACTGGCCGCCCAGCAGGCGGTCCGCGACAGCGAGCGGCGCTACCGCCTGCTGGCCGAGAACGCCGCCGACGTCGTCTGCCTGCTGACGCTCGACGGGCGGGTGGAGTTCGTCTCGGAAGCCGTCGAGCGGCAGCTCGACCTCCGGCCCGAGGAGATCGTGGGCCGCAACTTGGCCACCTGGGTGCATCCGGACGACTTGCCGCTGGCACGCCAGGCGGTACACGCCTGTGCCAACGACGGTGGCAGCGGTCCGATCGAGCTGCGGCTGCGCCAGGCCGACGGGCGCTGGCTGTGGTGCGAGGTGCGCGGCAGCATGGCCGAGCCAGCGGAGCCGGGCGGTGAACGACACGTGATCGCCGCGATCCGCGACATCCGCGCCCGTCGGCAGGCCGAGGAGGCGCTACGCGAGAGCGAAGGGGCCTTCCGCACCGTCTTCGAGGAGAGCCCGTTCGCGGTCTGCCTGCAGGACACCGACGGCGTCTATGAGGCGGTGAACAACGCCTTTGCCGAGCTGATCGGCCGCGGTCGGGCCGAGATCATCGGCCGCCCGATCATGGCGCTCCAGACGGCGCCCGGCCATCCGTTGCTGGTGGCTCTACGCGAGCAGTTGCAGCAGCATGGAGCACTGAACCACCAGGAGCTGACCATCCGCCGCGCCGACGGGCAGGTGGCCCACCTCCTCTTCACCGCGCGCCGGCTCAGCCTGCACGGCCAGCCACACTCCCTGACCGTGCTGCAGGACATCACCGCGCGCAAGGCCGCCGAAGCCGAGCGTGAGGCGCTGATCCGACAGCTCGAGCAGTCCAACGCCGAGTTGGAGCGGTTCACCTATACGGTCTCGCACGACCTGAAGAGCCCGCTGATCACCATCCAGGGCTTCCTCGGCTGGCTGCGCGCCGACCTGACCAGCGGTCGCGCCGACCGCCTGGACCGCAGCCTGGACCGCATCGACAAGGCGGCCGGCCATATGGCCCATCTGCTCGACGAGCTGCTGGAGCTGTCGCGCATTGGCCGGCTGGTCAATCCGCCGGAGGACGTGCGGTTGGGCGACCTGGTCAGCGAAGTGGCCGACCTGTTGGCCACGACGTTGGCCGAGCGGGGCGTCACCTGGTCAGTCGTCGAGCCGCTCCCGGTGGTCCACGGTGACCGGCAGCGCCTGCTCGAGGTCATCCAGAACCTCGTCGACAACGCGGCCAAGTACACCGACGGTCAGCCAGAGCCGCGAATCACCATCGGCCAGGCCGGCGTCGAGCCCGGCAGTCACTGGCCGGTGGTCTACGTGCGCGACAACGGCGACGGGTTCGAGCCGGCCCACGCCGAACGCATCTTCGGTCTGTTCGAGCAGCTCAATCCCGGACGTGGCGGCACCGGCATCGGTCTGACCCTCGTCCGACGCATCGTCGAGACGCACGGCGGCCGAGTCTGGGCCGAATCCGCCGGTCGCGGTCAGGGCGCCAGTTTCTACTTCACGCTGCCGCCCGCGGCCCAGCCGACCGAGCCACCGGCTGGTGGCTCGGTCACGGTGGCTAAGGCAGCGCCTCGAAGCTGAAGTCATCGACCCAGGCGTCCATCCGGCCCGGGAACGCGACCAGGAAGTGGAGGCGGACCACCGCCGCGCCGGGCGGCGCGGTGAACTCATAGGGCAGCGGCTGCCAGTCCTGGTTGGCCTTCAGGAAGCCGGCGAACAAGTTGTTGGTCAGCACCGAGGCGCCCTCATTGTCGGTGGCGCTGATCATCCAGTAGGCTTGGGCGCCGGTCGAGTTGGCGATCTTCAGCCGGCAGTTGACGCGGTACTTGCGCCCCGGCTGCACCGCGAACACGTCTTCGGTCTGGATCATCACGCCGCCGGGTCCATCGGCCTTGTGCAGATGACACGAGGCGCGCCCGGCAAAGCGCGTCTGCGGGTCCAGCGCGATGGTGCCCTGGTTGCCCTCGATGGGCATCGTGGCCCAGCGGGCCAGGCCGTCCTCGAAGCCCGGGTTGGGCAGCGCGCGGAGCGCGGTGGCGCCCAGGTCGCCGGCGGTGATGGCGGGCGGCCGGTAGGCCGGCAGCGCGATCAGCCGGTAGTCGCGGGCCTTGACGGCCACCCTCAGTGCGCCCTGCGCCAAGGGCAGTGTCTGGCCGGTCTCCAGGTCCACCGCGGCCGACACCGGCGCGCTGAGCTTCAGCGCCGTGAGGTCCGGCCGCACCACGAGTTCGGCATCGGCCTTGGTGCTGTTGCCGACCACCAACAGGCAGCGGCTGCCGTCGGGCTGACGGTAGACGCTGACCAGACCGCCAGGCGTCTCGCAGCGCACCAGGTCCTGGTTGCCCCAGTAGCCGCGGAACTCGCAGCCGGCCACGCCGAACAGGCGCCGCACCTGGTAGTTACGCATCATCGCGCGCAGGTTCAGGTTGCCCGGGAAGATGGCGGTGTCGTGCAGGTTGGTCAGCATGAGCAACTCGCGCGTGGCCGTCGGGCCTTGCGTGTACTGCGACGGGATGTCCGGCAGGATGAACGGTGCCGGGCCCCATTGCCGGCCGGTGTGCTCGGCGCGCCACTTGTCCAGTGGCACCACGTCCTGGAAGTGGTCTTCCACCTTCTGCCCCGCGTCGTGGTACTGCTCGCCGTCGAGCATCAGGTGGCAGAACGAGAGCGCCGGAACGGCCAGCCAGCACGACGTGTGGATGTGGACCACGGGGTCCTGGCGCTTCTCGTGGAACAGGCAGTAGATGCGCTTGAACAACTCGCGGAACGACCAGATGTTGAACTGCACCTGGCGCTTGCCCTGGTCGTCCACATAGCCGCAGCCGTGTTGCTGGTTGGAGCAGAACCACCACGAACCGTCGAGGTAGATGCCGTCGATGCCGGTCTCGTCGATGAGCTGGTTGAGGCGGTACAGGTAGAAGTCGGCGAAGCTGGAGTTCGGGCAGACCCAGTAGTACTCCTTGAGTGGGATCTGGTTGTCGGCCTCGCGGCGCGGACCGGGCGGTTGTGAGGTGTTGGCCCATTCCGGCCCGAAGACCGTGATCTCCGGTGAGGGCATGCCGTCGCGGTGCTTGCCCGACCAGAAGACCACTTGCGAGTACGGAATGACCTTGGTCGGCTCGGTGCCCGGATAATGCGGCACGGCCCAGCCTTGGGCCTGCGTTCGGGCCACCCAGGCGCGCATCGCGGCGGGATCCTGCGGTGAGAGCGTGCCGGGATCGTCGGTGCCGCTGAGGTTGTTGAACCCCGGCTGCCACGAGCCCCAGGGGTTGCTCTGGTTGAGCGGGATCAGCCAGTTGCGCCAGCCCGGCGGCATCGGCCGCGTGGGCGTGGCCATCAGGCCGAACACCGTCTGCCACGAGGTCGCGATGACGAACGGGCGGTCGGCCATGGTCACGCGCATCACGTTGGCGCCGGCCCCGCGCTCCACGCGTAGCGTGGCCTCCTTGTCGCTGATCTGCCAGCCTTGCGGCGACTCGCAGAACCAGGCCAGTCCGCGATCGTCGTCGGCCAGCCAGAGCAGCGGCTTGAAGTGGCTCTTCAGGCCGGCCTCCGGCAAGGCGCCGGCGTTGGTCAGACGCGGGTCGCGCGTGGCCTCGAACCAGTGGTAGTAGCGCGAGCGCTCCGGCTTCACCGGGATCCGCAGCTCCAGGCCGTCCACCACCACCGGCTGGCCGGCGGCGGTGATGGTCAGCGTGAGCTTGATGCAGCCGTCGTACTCCAGGTGCGAGCGGACGCGGGCGGTCAGGCCCTCGGCCGTGGCTGACGCCTCGAGATCGACCTGGTGCGGCGCGGCGCTGACCGCCTGCTTGGCCGCGGTGCGGAAGACCACCGCGCGCCCGCCGACGCGGGCGACCAGCTCCATCGGCGCGGCCAGCAGGTCCTGCTGCTGCGACCGGACCTGCGCCGGGAACAGGCTGCCGGTGTAGTCGTAGGAGCGGCCCCAGCACCCGATGGTCTGGCCCGCGACGGTCATTGGTGTCCAAGGCGGCGGGATCTTCTCGGTGAGGCCCAGGCGGTTGCCCTGCCAGCGTGCCCGCTCGCGGAGCACCGCCCCTAGCTTGGCGTCGGTCAACGGCGGCGCGGCCGGCGCGGTCGCGGCCGGCGTGGCGCCGGCGGGTGCCCCGCTGCTCGGAGCCACGGCGCCGGCCCGGACCATCTGCGTCAGCAGCGGCTGGCCGCTGGCGGCGTCCTGCACCTGCACCACCACCTGGTCGAGCGCGAACGGCGCCGCCAGCTTGAGCGTTTCGGTGCGGCTCTGGCCCGCGGCCAGGTCCCAGGCTGCCGGCGCCACCTCGGCCGACTGCTCGGCCACTTGCTGGCGGTACCCGACCAATCGGGCCGCCACCTTGGCCGGCTTGGCCGACGGGTTGGCCACCACCAGGCGCGCTTCGCCGTTGGTGCCCTGGGCCGTCCAGGCGTCCAGCCGCGCCACCGGCCCGGCCGGCTGGAACACCAGCGCCCCGAACATCTGCCACACGCCGTAGCCGCCACTGCCGGTGAACGCCCACTCGGTGAACCGGTTGGCGGTGCCGCCAGCGCCCAGGTTGCGGCAGAAGTTCGCCTGCCAGCGCGTGCCCGGCGACGGCGCCAGCGTGCCCAGGCCGCCGTGGGGCACCGCCACCTCGGCGGTCCACTCGCCCGTGCCTGGCGCCACCGCACAGGCCGCCACGCCGTTCCAGGCCGCGTCCTGGTCCTCGGCATCCCAGAGGCTGCCCGCGGCGTTGACGATCAGGTGGAAGGACTTGCCGGTGAAGCCGACCTCGGGCTGCAGCCACGCCTCCACCGCATCGTCGTCCCACGGCGTGCCGGCGTCGCGGTCGAACTTCCGCGCCACGGGCGGCACACTGGTCGGGCAGCGGAACGCCAGGTACAGGTGCTTGGCGTCGTAGGTCAGCCGCACACTGGTCGCCACGGTCGACAGCGCGCCACCGGCCAGGTCGACGAAGCCGGCGGTGCCCGCGGCGTTCGCCCATTCGGCCTCCGTCAGCTGGCCGTCGATGGTCGGCGGCTGCGCGGTGGGTGCCAGCCGCAACAGCGGCCGCTCATGGGTGACGCGGCCGCTGGCCGCGACGCGGTAACGCTCCTGCGCGCGCTCCGGTGACAACACCTCGGACAGCACGCTCAAGCCGCGGAACGACACCGTGACTCGATCGCCCAGGCTGCCGCCCAGTACCAGCCGGCCATCGACCAGTGACGGCAGTGGTGGCCTGGGCGGCGCTTGCGGCACCGACCGCCCCGGCTGGCCGTCCACATACACCGCCGCCTGACCGGGTCCCCAAGTGAGCATCAGGTGGCGCCAGGCCGGCTCGGTCCAGTCATAGGCCGGTTTGAGCGCCGCGGTGGTCTGCGTGCCGTCGGTGACCACCAGCAGCAGCGCCGCCTCGTGCGGATCCCACCACAGGGCCAGCGCCGCCGCGCCATCCTTGGCCGCCAGCAACGGCACCGGCGCCGTCACGCCCTGCCAACCGCCCGACTGCACCCAGACGCTGAGTGTGCCGCGCGCCAGGCTGAGGTTGCCGCGCACGGCGTAGGACACCAGGCCACGGCCCGGTCCGAGCACCAGCGCGGTGCCCAGCCGGCCCGGCACGCGGTCGACGGTGCCTTCCGAGGTCGCGGCGGGCGTGCCACTGGCCTGGTCCGCGTCGAGGCCAGCACCGAAGCCGGCGCGCAAGGTGGTTTCGGCGAGCGCGCCGCCCAGCAGCAGGAGCAGGCCCAGGAGCGAGAACAGCACGGCGCGAGGACGGATCATGACCGGAGCACCTCCGTCAAACAGGCCGCGACCTGACCGACCGCCACCGGCTCCAGGCCGCCGCCGTCCATCACACCGGCCGGATACGGCCGCAGTGCGCGAGCACCTTCCGCCGGCCCGCACACTCTGGCCCGGCAGTGCCCTTGGCGGCTACAATCCGCCGATACCGGCGTCCACCGGCAGATAGAGCGCCCAGCCCAGATCGCAGAGCGTGCGCAGGAAGCCGGCGGTGAACTCACCGGCCACCAGGCCGATGAAGAACGGCAGCGCCTGCCGGTAGGCCTTCAGCCCGCCATAGCGCAGCAGCAGCGACTTGATGGCCCAGGTCAAGGTCAGCGGCACCCACAGGCGCATCAGCGCGAAGCTGTTGGCCACCACCCAGCCCGCGGGATGGAAGGGCCACCAGATCCAGCGCGTGCGCGCCACCACCAGCGCCCCGCAGACCAGCGCGCCGAAGCCGTAGGCCAGGCTGCCGCCGCGGTCGGCCGGACGCGGGTTGAGCAGGTTGGTGGCGCAGATCTTCCAGGGATCCTGGCCGAACGCCCAGCCCGCCGGCGCGGTGAACTTGGCGCCCTCCAGGCCCACCTGGTAGGTCACGTGCAGCATGGCCCACCAGGCACAGGCGATGCCGAACACGGTGGCCAGGATGACCGGCACGCTGAACTGCCGCAGGTTCACCTCGGCGCGCGAGGCGAGCCGCAGGGCATGGAGCTGGTGCTGCAGGTTGTAGTTGCGCTGGGTGCGGTTGAGCCAGAAGAACAGCGTCAACGCCACCAACTCGGCCGGCTTGAAGGCCGCCGCGCCGGCTGCGCGGCGCATCATGTCGTCGGCCCCGCGCTGGTACAGCTCGATGCTCGGCAGCCCAACCTCGGCCCGGATGCGCGCCACCGCCAGGATGATGCCGAGCAGCAACAGCCAGTAGGTCAGCGCCGCGGCGAACCGCATGCCCACGGCCATGGAGAAGCCGACCAGCGCCGCGCCACCGGCGAAGAAGCCGAACCACGCCAGGCGGTAGCTCAGCGGCTCGCCGTCGTCGTAGCCGCCGCGCCGCCAGGCCGCGTGCCAGGCGCGCTGCAGGTGCCCGCGCGCCGCCCAGATGGCGAACAGGCCAAAGCCGATGAAGGCGCCGCTGGCCTGCTGGTTGACATAGGGGAAGCCGTCCCAGTCGGTGTGTCCCATCATGCCGGCCACCACGCGCTCGCAGCGCGTCAGCGCGAAGAAGAACCAGCACGAGAAGGCCAGGTTGGTGGGCAGCAAGAACGACAGGCCGAAGGCGAACGGATAGAAGCAGATGGGCACCGTGCCCATGTAGCTGAGCGGCGGACCGGTAAAGTTGAAGCTCCGCACGCCGATGTTGATGCCAGGCACGGCCGGCCAGAGCTGGTGCGCGAAGTTGAGCATCTGCAAGCCGGCGGCCAGGCCGGCGCCGGCCCAGAACTGCGGTTGACGCAAGGTGGTCGCGCGCGGGTCGCACACCGCCAACGGAATGTCGGCCAGCGGGTAGGACAGCCGTTCGTTGTCCCACTGCTTGCGCAGGAGCGTCGCCACGCAGTAGAGCGTGCCGGCCACGGTCAGGGCCACGAGCGACCAAATGGTCAGCGGCACCAGCCAGGCCTGCCAGTGCCCGTTGGCGTAGAGGCTGGTATGGCCCCGGAACAGGTCGCGCAGCGCCGGCTCGTCGGTGACCACCAGCCGGCGCGGCAGGTGCGGGTGGATCGCCATCCCCCACTGGTTCTCGGGTGTCGCGCGCGCGTAGATGTAGGCGATGGTGGTGAACAGGATCTGGAGCTGGTCGTGACCGGCGATGTTGGAGCCGATGACCAACATGCTGTACACGGTCAGCAGTTCGCCGCGGCTGAGCGCCACGGCCGGCAGGCAGCGGGCGAGCAGCCGGTTCGCGCCGGTGAGCACGACCAGGATGGCCACGCAGTGGAAGAACAACTGAGGGATGGTGGGCGTGTCGGAGTAGCGCACGTACTCGATCTGGATCAGCCAGAGCGCGTTGAGCGGCAGCAGGACCAGACCGAGCAGCACCGCGCGGGCGCTTACGGGTTGTGATCCAGCCGGCTCAGCCTTCATGCACACCGTCTCCTGGCGACGCCGGCGACACCCACCACGTCCACCTTGCCGACACGCCGACACGCCTCGGCCAGCGTCAGTTCGCCGGGCGGCGGGTGGCTCCTGCGACCGCGTCCGGTGTGGCTCGTGAATGAGGAAGGCATCATGCGAATGTACCGTGGCTGGGCTGTCGCCCTGCTGCTGGCGCTGGCGGCAGCGGCCGGCGCCGCGCCGGTGGTGGCCGACGTCAAGGCGGCCCTGAAGCCGGTGTGCGAGCGTCACGGCTTGCCGGCCCTGGCCGGCGCCATCGTGACCAGTGAGCGGCTCGTCGCCCTCGGCGCCGTGGGCCGGCGCAACGCCGACCAGGAGGTGCCGGTGACGGCGAACGACCGGTTCCACCTCGGCTCGTGCACCAAGGCGATGACCGCGACCCTGCTGGCCATGGCCGTGGAGGACGGGCGGCTGAAGTGGTCGACCACGATTGCCGAGGCTTACGCTGCGCTGACCGACGACATCCAGCCCGCTTTCCGCACCGTGACGCTGGAGCAACTGCTGCAGCACCGCGGCGGCTTCTCGCCGATGGACCGCAACTGGCCCGAAGGCAAGGACTTCACGGACATGCACGACCTGCCCGGCACCCCGCGCGAGCAGCGGCAGGCCTACCTGAAGCTGGTGCTGAGCCAGCCGCCGGCGTTCCAGCCCGGGGCCTACCATTACTCCAACATGGGCTACACCGTGGCCGCCGGCATGTTGGAGGAAGCGGCCAAGCGCAGTTGGGAAGAGCTGATCACCGAGCGCCTGTTCCAGCCGTTGGGCATGGCCAGTGCCGGCTTCGGCCCGCCCGGGTCATCCGACGACTTCATCGAGCCGTGGGCTCACAAGCTGGACGGCAAGACGCTCGTACCGTTGCCGCCGGAGCCCTTCCTGGACAACCCGCCGGTCCTCTCGCCGGGCGGCCGGGTGCATGCCAACCTGACCGACTGGGCCAAGTTCGTCGCCCTGCACCTGCGTGGCGCGCGCGGGCAGGCGCAGCTCATCGGGGCCGAGAGCTTCCGCCGGTTGCACACGCCGGCGCGTGGCAGCGACTACGCGGCCGGCTGGCTGGTCTACCAGCGCGACTGGGGCGGCGGGACGGTGCTGACGCACTCGGGGACCAACCTGGTCAACTACGCCACGACCTGGCTCGCGCCCCGCCGCGACTTCGCCGTGCTGGTGGCCACCAACCTCGGCGGCGGTCCGGCCATCAAGGGCACCGACGAGGCCGCCGCGGCGCTCGTCGGCTACTGGCTCGAGCGCGCGCCGGCCGGCGGCCGGTAGCCGACGGAAGGTGTCGGCACGCGCGCGCGCAACCAGCAGACTCGCCGCTCGGAGGTCACTGCTGCGCGACAACATCTACTACTGGAAGTGCGACAACCCGACCAGCCTGGCCGAGAAGCAGGCCAGCTACTTCCAGTCGAAGTACGACCAGCCCGAGTTGGCCGACCTGGTGCGGTCCGCCTGCACGCCGGCGCTGGGTGCCGCACCCGACCAGGTCACGGCCCTGCGAGTCGACGGCAACCACCTGGCCTTCGCCGTGGTCTCCGGCGACCAGTCGTGGCTGTTCCGCGCCGACGACGGGGCCGGCGAGGATGACTACCTGCTGGCCGAAGGCGCCCTGATGGCGCTCGCCCGAGCCGCCGGCGTGCCGGTGCCACAGGTGTTCTGCACCGATGTCAGCCGGCGGCACTGCCCGTGGCGCTTCCACCTGGTCGAGTTCTGCTGCGAGCCCAGCCTGAACCACCTGGAGCGAAGCGGCACCCTCGACGCTGCTGCCATCGCCGCCGACCTGGGCCGGCTGCTGCGCCGGTTGCACAGCGTGCCGCTCGCGCGCTTCGGCTTCATCGACACCGTGCAACTGGCCGCCGACGGCACGGTGCGGGGCCTCGACCGCCGCTATGCCGACTACTTCGGCAAGCGTTTGGACGAGCACCTGGGCTACCTGGTACGGCACGGCCTGCTCAGCGCCGTCGACGGCCGCCGCGTGGAGTCGGTGCTGGCGGCAGCGGCGCCGTTGCTCGAACTGAGCCAGGGCGTCTTGGTCCACCGTGACGCGGCCTACTGGAACCTGCTGGGCACGCCGACGCGGATCACGGCCGTGGTTGACTGGGATGACGCCGTCAGCGGTGACCCGGCCGATGATCTGGGCATGCTCTACTGCTTCCATGGCGAGGACTTCATGGACCGGCTGCTGACGGCCTACCTCGATGGCGGGCCCATGCCTGGACCGCTGCGGACACGCATCTGGTTGCACTGGCTGCGCAACATGCTCTGGAAGGCCAAGCTGCGCCACGCGCTCGGCTACTTCCAGCAAGGGCGCGAGTTCTTCCTCAACGCGCCGGCCGCCTCGGGCACCTTGCGCGAGCGCACGCTGACCGGACTGCACCGCGCGCTCGGCCGACTGACCACGGAGCTGGCCTGATGCACTGGTTCAAGGACCAACTCGGCGATACGGTGGCCGTCCATGGCATCTGGCTGTCGGCCGGGTCACACGTGGCCGCCGAGGTGGCAGCCACCTGCGGCTTCGACTGGGCCTTGCTCGATCTGGAGCACGGGCTGGGTGGCGAAGCCGAGGTGCTGCGGCAGATCCAGGTCCTGTCGGGTACCCCCACGGCGCCCATTGTGCGCGTGCCGTCGAGCAGCAGCGACCTGCTGGGGCGCGTGCTGGACTACGGCGCCGCCGGCGTGATGGCGCCCGGGGTCGACAGCGCCGAGCAAGCCGCCGCGTTCGTGCGCGCCATGCGCTACCCGCCCGCGGGCACGCGCGGACTGACGGCCTCGTGCCGCGCCGCCGGCTACGGCACCGACGCGGCGGCCTACTTCGCGGCGGCGAACCAGCGGCTGGTGGGCCTGGCCCAGATCGAGTCGCCGGCCGCGGTGGCCAATGCCGACGCCATCGCCGCTGTCGACGGTATCGACGTGCTGTTCATTGGGCACAGCGACCTCAGCCTGGCGCTCGGTTGTCACGGTCGCCTCGACGCGGCGCCGGTGCTTGCCGCCGAGGAGGCGGTGGTGGCCGCCTGCCGGCACCACGGCAAGCGCGCCGGCCTGCTGCTCAAGGCCGGTGCCTCGCCGACGGCCTACCTTGAGCGTGGCTTCAGCGTTCTGGCGCTCGGCAGCGACACCGGCTGCCTGCGCACCGGCTTCAGCGCGCTGCTGGCCGCGGCCCGCGAGCAGGAGCGCGCGCGCCGGTAGCGAAGACTCCCCGCTGGTGCTGTTGCCGTATCCCGTGGGGACTGCCATGCGGTGGATCCGGCTGGTCACGGCCTTGCTCTGGTGGGCGGCGGCGGTGCCGGCCGCCACCGAGGCCGAGTTGGCCCAGCAGTTCGACACCTCGCCGGTGGCCGCCTTTCAGGAGGCCGACGCCGGGCGCCGGCAGCGCCAGGAGCAGCACGATCTGCCCGGCCTGCAGCGGCTGCTGAGCGTGGTCAAGCCGGCCTGCGAACGGTACCACTACTACACGGTTGGCGAGGATCTGATCGATGCGGTCGTGGCCGAGGGGCGCGCGCGATCGGACTGGTCGGCGTTGGCCGCGGCCTACGAGGCGCGGTTGGCCTTCACCCGCGTGTACCTGGCCAACAACCGCACCTTCGACATCTGGCTGGCCGGCGCCGGGCGCCGCTACCGGCGTCACCTGGAGCTGGCCCGCGCCGCGTACGCCAAGCTGGGCCGCCGGTTCGACACCGATTCGCCGTTGCGCGAGGCGCTGTCCTGGCGCGACCTGGCCGAGGGCTGCGGCCACTCGGACAGCAAGCTGCTCGGCTGGTGCGAGGCGAAGTACCGGCCCGAGCTCGAGGCGGCGCTGGAGCTGTTCGGCGAGGCGCGCGACCGCGAAGCCATGGCGCGGCTGGGCGGCGTGCTCGAGGCCGCGTTGGCCGAGTATGGCGGGAACGCCGCCCAGTGCGGCCCGATCGGCTCGGCGTTGGTGTTCGCCTGTCACAACGCCGGCTACCGCGGTGGTGAG
Source organism: uncultured Fimbriimonadaceae bacterium (assembly GCA_964531735.1). Taxonomy (GTDB): domain Bacteria; phylum Armatimonadota; class UBA10988; order UBA10988; family UBA10988; genus CAZHGD01. The sequence goes on from CAZHGD010000157.1 coordinate 17,086, forward strand.
AAGCTGCTGGCGGCGCTGAGCACCTTTCCCTATCCGCCGGGCGACGCGGGCGGCCGGTTCAACCTGATCATGCTGGCCTCCGGCTGCGCGCACGGCTGGTCGGGCGCCAACGACGACTACCTGACCACCTACTACCGCGTGGTGCAGCGCCTGTTGGCCTCACCGGGCGGCACCGGCCGGCATGTGGTCGGCATGGTGGTGAAGCTACGCGCTTTCGGCCGCGGCGCCGAGGCCGAACGACTGCTGGCCACGCTGGTCACGCAAGACCACCGGCACCGGGCCTTCATCGGCGGCGCCTCGTGGACCGCCGGCGTCCGTGCCGCGTCGGCCGTGACGCCGGCGCCGATCCGGCACATGCTCCTCAGGCTGGGCCTGGACGGCGCGGTCCAGGAGGTCGCCAAGGCCGACCCGGTGGCCACGCTGCCGATGGTGGCCAACGCGCTGCGCGCAGCCTACCAGACGGCGCCGCCGGCCGAGCGCGCGGGATGGGCTCAGGAGGCGGCCCGCCTGATGCAGGTCGCGGCCCCGCAGTGGCCCACGGCGGCGGG
>CAZHGD010000158.1:0-17535 GCA_964531735.1 uncultured Fimbriimonadaceae bacterium
CTGAGCGCGGGCTTGTTCTGCGCGATCGTCAAGGACGGCCGCACGGTGCTCGGACCCGAAGGCTTCCGCTACACGCTGGCGCCCGGCGCCGACTGGCGCACCAGCCGTGACCTGACCAGTCTGCGGCCGGCGCGGCCCGACAACATCCACCCGTTCCACCGCACCGGGCAGCGCCCGCCCGAGGCGGCGCCCGCGCCGTCCGCCGCCGTCAAGACGCTGATCGACCGCGCCATTCCGCGCGACTTCGTCCCGCCGGGGCCGGCCTACGTGCTCCACCGGCGCGTCGGCCCGCGCGACGTCTATCTGGTCATGAAGGTCCCGCGCGGTGCTGAGTGCTTCTTCCGCGCCAAGGGCCGCGTGGAGCTGTGGGACGCCTGGACCGGGACCGCCCGGCCGGTGCACACCTTCACGGCCACCGCCGAGGGCACGCGCGTGACCATGCCGTTGGCGCCCGACGACCTGACCGTGCTGGTGTTCTCGCCCGAGCCGGTGGGTCCCGCGGTGGAGCAGACGGATCTGGACGAGGTGCTGGCGGTGGAGCCCGGGCGCGTGCGCGGGCTGAGCCGCGCGGCCGGCGTCCGCACGGCGACCGTGCGCGTGGGCGACCGCGTCACGCGGCTGACCGGCACCGCGCCGGCCCCGGCCGCGCCGATGACCCTCACCGGCGACTGGGAGTGCGAATTGCTCCCGACGCTGGACAACCGGTTTGGCGACTTCCGCCAGCCGGCGACCACGGGCCGGATCGGCGCCGAGGCGCGGACCTTCCGCTACGCCGAAGAGACCACCGACGCGCCCGACTGGGCCCGGCCGGACCTCGCTGACTCGCGTTGGGCGTCGGTGATCCACGGCTACGGCCGGCAGTACTACCGCCTCGGGCCGGTACCGCCCGAGGTCGCCCCGCAGGACCTGCAGGACCACTTGCTGGCGCTGCCGGCGGTCGATCCGGTGGTGCCGGTGACCATCGGCGCGCACCAGATGCCGTGGCGCGCGGGCGAGTTCTCCTGGCGCTACGGCGTCTGGGACGATCCCGGTGAACAGGGCTACCACGGGCTGAAGGAGCTGGTCTCCGACCAGTTCCTCTGCCTGGGCGCGAAGCAGGTGCGGGCCTACGACACCGTCTACGGACCAGAGGGCAACCGGCCCGGCCGCTACTACCTCTGGACGACCATGCTGGCGCCGCAGGCCGGCACGGCGCAGGTGGTGTGCCGCGGCGCGGCGCCGTCAGCCGCCTGGGTCAACGGCCAACGCGTGACCGGTGACCAGGTGGCGGTGGCGGCCGGCGCCAACCGCGTGCTGCTGCGCTACGCCGGCCCCGGTCGTGGCGCGTGGCTGCTGCGGCTCGGTGACGCCACGACCTCGCCGCGCACGCCACTGGCGATGACCTGGTACGACCAGCCCGGCGTGCTCCGCTGGGACCCGCAACCGGCGGGCCGCCCGGTCGGCTGGTACCGCTTCACCGCACCGCCTGGCCTGCAAGGCCTCCGGTTGATCGCCCACGGCCAGCCGCAGCTCTGGGTGGCCGGCCGGCCGGCGCCGCTCGCGGCGGAGACGGCCCCGCGCGCGGACGGTGCGGTGACCTACCGCTGCCGCCTGCCGCAGCCCGAGGCCGCGCCGGTGGTGGTGGCTCTGCGGCTGAGCGGCATCGCCGGTTACCGGGGCGGCGGCGCGCTGCCCGAGCCCATCGCGCTGGATTGTGGCCGCGGCCGCATCACGCTGGGCGACTGGTCGCACATGGGCGCCATGGCGGCCTACTCGGGCGGCGTCTGGTACCGCCGCTCCATCACGCTGACGCCTGAGCAGCTCCGCGGCCGAGTGACGCTGGATCTGGGCCAGGTGGCGGCCACGGCCGAGGTGCGCCTGAACGGCCGCCTCGCCGGCACGCTGGTGGCGCCGCCCTGGCAAGTGGACCTGACCAGCCTGGCCCAGCCGGGCGAGAACCGCCTGGAAGTGCTGGTCTACAGCACGCTGGCCAACCACTACAGCACGATCCCCAGCCGCTACCGCGGCCAGCCGACGGCGGGGTTGCTGGGCCCGGTGGTGGTCCGCTGCGAGGCGGAGGTGGTGTTGGGGGAGGGGTAGGGGCGAGCGGGCGATGTCGGGTAGGTCCGGCTCGCCGAGCCGGCCGAGGCACTGCGGAGCCGGATGTAGCGTGGGCTACTGCCCACCGTGGTCTCGGTGGGTCGCAGGCCACTCCGCACGAACCGCGCTGCCGGTGGGCAATGGCCCGCCCTACGGGTTGTGTCGGTCCAGGCGCGCCCAATGGTTGCCAACACCGACTGCGGACACTAGACTCAGGGCGGGTCTGTTGGTGGTGTTCAGCCACAGAGCGGCTTTGAGCGTCGAGTGGCGCTTGGCCAACAGGCCATTCACATGGTGTCGTCCTCGGGGCGGGGAACGCCCTGCAAGGGCTACGACCATGAGGATGATGTTGCGTGTCGGTGCGGCCACGACGGCCGCGGTCACTGTGTGGTTGTGCGCATGCCGCCGCTCGGTGGTGCCGACCACCGGACCGGCAGTTGCGCCGTCGGCCGGTGAGACCAGTGTCGGCTTGCCGCCGCACTCCAGGGCGCCAGCCGACACGGCCCAAACGACGGATGGTGGGCCTCGCCTACCTGGCGAACCACGAGCCGCGGGGCCGACCCAGTGGGCCAGGTACCCGGTCCTCCCGGAGTCCGACTCAGGCGGCAAGGACGCCCCGAAACGCGAGCCGGAGGCGGCGGACAAGCGCGGTCGCGCCGGCCAGGAGCCCGGCAAGCAAGCCTCCTCAGGCGGCAAGGACGCCCCGAAACGCGAGCCGGAGGAGGCGGACAAGCGCGGTCGCGCCGGCCAGGAGCCCGGCAAGCAAGCCTCCTCAGGCGGCAAGGACGCCCCGAAACGCGAGCCGGAGGCGGCGGACAAGCGCGGTCGCGCCGGCCAGGAGCCCGGCAAGCAAGCCTCCCCAGGCGGCAAAGATGCCCCGAAACGCGAGCCGGAGGCGGCGGACAAGCGCGGTCGCGCCGGCTCAGCCGGTACCGGCGGCCAGGAGCCCGGCCAGGGGGCCTCGCAGACCAGCCTGAGCCACAAGGAGGCGCTCCGGCGGCTCGGAGAGGCCGGTATCCGGGTGAACAAGCCAGAGCCGGCCACCTCTCTGGAGGGCATCCGCAAGGAGACCATTGACGCCCTGACCGAGTTCAGGCGCCGAACGGGGCTTGAGCTCGTTGTCACTGGCGGCACCGAACAGAATCATGCGCCCGGCCCTCGTTCGCACGCCAACGGGTGGAAGACCGACATCAGGCTCACTGATGCGCTCGAGGCGTACGCGAAGCGGAGCCTGAGGTGCGTCGGCAAGCGGGCGAACGGCGACCCCATCTACACTGACGGGAAGCACACCTTCGTGCGCGAACGCACCCACTGGGACGTGACCTGGTGCTCGCCGCCGTAGCCTGAGGTACAGCACAAGGCGCCGCACGGCAAGGGCGTCGATAGGCTGCCCTGACCAGCGCAGGGCGACCGGTGCGACGGATGGTACTGCCAGCGCCCAAGCGGGCGCTGCCGAGCGTTACCACGTGCGGCGGGCCGCGCCCCAGGTCAGGACGCCGGTAGGCCAGCGGGCCGGCCTCCGCTTGGCCGGCAGCCGGCGCTGCTGGGCGAAGGAAGCCCACCGCCACAGTCGAAATACGCACCACTCACCGGAGCGCCGCCGGCCGCGCCGGCGTGACCGGGTCGGTCACGCCCCGGCGGCGGCATTGCCAATGGGGTTGCCAGGCCATGCGTGACCACGAACCAGCGGACGCTCCTCAGGAGCCCCGCCCGTTTCAGGTGTTCCTCTGCCACTGCAGCGAAGACAAGCCCCGTGCGCGCCGAGTGCACGCGCGTCTGAAGAGGGCGGGTCTGCGCCCCTGGCTCGACGAGGTCGACCTTCAGCCTGGCGACGACTGGGAGCCCGCCACTCGCGACGCCGTGCGGGCTGCGGACATCGTCCTCGTGCTCCTGTCACCGCGCTCGGTCGACAAGGATGGCTTCGTCCAGAAGGAGATCGGGTTCGCGCTGGATCGCGCCGAGGAGAAGCCCGAAGGCAAGCCATACATCATCCCGGTGAAGCTCGAGCCGTGCGAGCTACCCAGGCGCCTGCGCCGGTGGCAGAGCGCGGACTGGTACCGCCGTCGTGGGCAGGAGGCCCTGTTGGCGAGGCTATTGAGGGAGGCCGAGGAACGTCTTGGCCCGCGCGTCGGTCTACCTGTCGCCGCCCCGCCGGCGCCTGCGGTGGCCACGACGGGCACGATGGCCAACGTGCCCGTCGTCACCGAGTTTCGCACGTTGACGAACCCGAAGGACGGCAGCGAACTGGTTCTGGTGCCGGCCGGCGAGTTCGAGATGGGCGACGGGCAGGAGGGCGACTGCCCGAAGCATACGGTGTACCTGGATGCGTACTACATCGGGCGGTACTGCGTGACGAACGCACAGTACGCGCGGTTCGTGGAAGAGACGGGGCAGCGGGCGCCAAGGAACGGTCTCTGGCAGGAGGCGGCGAAGGCCGACCATCCGGTCACCGACGTGAGTTGGGACGATGCGCAGGCGTACGCGGCGTGGGCGGGGCTGCCCCTGCCGACGGAGGCGCAGTGGGAGAGGGCGGCGCGGGGGCCGGCGAACACGCTCTACCCATGGGGTGACGATTGGGACGCGAGCCGGTGCCGGAACAGCGCGAACCGAGGGAGTGAGACGACGGCGGCGGTCGACGAGTATCCGTCCGGGATAAGCGGTTACGGGACATACCAGCAGAGCGGGAACGTGTGGGAGTGGTGCGCCGACTGGTACGACGACGACTACTACCAGCAGAGCTCGCGCGCGAACCCGACCGGCCCCACGGGAGGCTCCTCCCGGGTCGCCCGCGGCGGGGGCTGGAGGTACGGCCACGCCTCCGACTGCCGTGGGGCGTACCGCGAGTGGCTCGACTCCGCCTTCCGCGACGGCAACTTGGGCTTCCGCCTCGTGAGGGCAGCGGTCCTTGTTCCACCTGGGGGCGGCGCGGCACGGAGCGACGCGCCGGGGCGGTAGCCCGGCGAGGGCGAGGAGTGGCACCCCGCGGTCGGGGCAAGCCCCTGGGAGCGCCGGCGTCCTCGCCGGCATGCCGACCGGCGCAGGTCAGGCGCGGCTGGGCTGGAGGTAGCCGGCTGGACCGCGGGCGTCTCGCCCGCAATCCACGGGGCCGAACCGGCCGTTCGGTGGGCTACTCTTGCCGTGCCCGACGCGAACTCGAGGCTGTCCCGGCAGGACCGTCGCGGGCCCTGGCGAAGTGCGCGGCCGGTGGGAGAGTGTGGATGAGTTTGGAGGAGGCGCTGGCCGCCCACGAGCAGCAGGTGGACGGGCTGCTCAAGCAAGGCGGCCGCTATCTGGCGGCGCTGAAGGCGTGGCGCAAGGCGTGTGAGTTGGGCGATCTGGGCAAGCTGGCGGCGGCGGCGGCTCAGGCGGGTGAGCTGGCGCCGGGGCTGGCCGAGCCGACGGTGGCGACCGCGGCGGCCTGGACCTTCGATGTGCGCAGCTACCTGGACAGCGGCGAGTGGCTGACCGAGGTGCAGGCGGTGGCCGCCGAGCGGCACGGTCTGCGGACGACGATTGATGACGAGACGCTGATCTCGTCGCCGGTCGTGGTGGAGGCCCTGCCGGCGCGGTCGGCGCTCAAGCTGGGTCGGGTGCCGCTGCGCAGCATCCGGCCGCGGGTGGTCGCTGCCGAGCTGAAGCGTCTGCGCGACCGCAACACGGGCGCGAACTCGGGGGCCTTTCTCGAGGCGCTGTTCGGCGCCTGGCAGCGGCTGGCCAGCGACGCGCGCCCGGTGGCCGAGTTCTGGGAGGTGTACGAGCTGTTCAGCCTGGCGCCGGGCTGGAAGAAGGACAACCCGCCGACCGCCTTCGCGCAGTCCATCTACGCCCTGCAACTCTCCGGCCTGCGCGCCACGCGCGGCGGGCGGACCTTCGATCTCACCCGGCCGTCGGGCAGGTTCAACGAGCGCCGCGTCTACTCGGTGGTCGCCGAGGACGGCGAAGTGGTCCGTTACTACGGCATCAGCTTCCGCTAGATCTGGTGGGGTGGCACATGAACCACACGCCCGGGCCGGCTGAGCGGCCCTGCATCGCCTGGTCCGAGTGGCTCGAGGTGATGGAGACCGAGTATCTCGGCCGCTATGTGTGCGATGGCGGCAGCGCCGTGAAGTTCATCAGCGGCAGCGACGCTGTTCTGGCGGCCACCGTGACCGAACTGGTGGCGCGGGCCGCGGGGCGCCGCTTCTGGACCGTGCAGGTGGCTGCAGGCGAGCTGACCGACCTGGGCCAGCGGCCCGACCCGCACCGCATCGACCGGCTGTTCTGCCAGGTCACGCGCGGCGTGGACTGGCGGGCCTGGGCTGCCGAGCAGGCGCGCGGTTTCCTGCGGTCACGCGGGCTGCAACTGGCCGACCGGGTGGCGCTCGCCGACATCGACCGCATCGCCGCGGACAACGGCCGCAGCACCGAAGACCTGTTGCGCGAGTACCAGCGCGACTTCGCCACGCCGCAGCTTCGCGACCGGCACCTGTCGGTCGAGTTCCGCACCGCGGTGACGGCGCTGGGGCGAGCGCAGCTCATGCCCGACGCCCTGACGCCCAGCGCCGAACAGGTGCTGCTGGCCTGGTTCGGTGGGCAGCCCCTGCCTGGGGCCGCCGGCACGCTGAAGCGCGTCGGCCTGTTCTCGCGCATCAACCAGAGCAACGCCCGCCACCTGCTGGCCTCGTTTGCGCGCTGGCTGCCCCATGCGGGCTACAGCGGGCTGTTGCTGGTGCTCGACTTCCGGGCCTACGAGCACAAGCGGCTGACCGCCTCGGCGCGCCGCGACGAGCACGTGCGCGCGCTGCACGAGGCCATCGCGCGCGGGGCCTCCACGGCCGAGCTGCAAGCCCTGGTGGCCGCGGCCGAGCACGAGCCGGCGGTCATGTACAGCGACGCGGCCTACCTGCAGATGCTGGCCTTGTTGCGCCGGTTCATCGACGAGGTGGACAGCTTCCAGCGGTTGCTCCTGGTGGTGCTGACCACGCCGGGCTTCTACGACGGCAACTCGCGTCGCAACTACTACAACTACGATGCCCTGCAGACCCGCATCGGGCTCGAAGTGCATGACGCTCGTCGCGCCAACCCGGCCGCCTGCCTCGTCCACCTGGGAGACAGCCGATGACCTCCGACACCACGCTGGCCCGCAGCGCCATCGAGTCGCTGCGCAACGGGGTGCCGAGCCGGCACGCCGTGGCGCAGTTGGGCACCACGCAGCACGCGCTGCGCGACCGCTTCACCGCCGCGCTCGACGCCGTGGCCGCCGGCCGCGGCGCCAGCCCGGTGACCATTGCCGCCAACTTCGGCGCCGGCAAGTCGCACCTGCTGGCCTGTCTGCGGCTGGCCGCCGAGCAGGCCGGCTTCGTCACCGCGACCGTGGTGGTCAGTCCCGAGAGCCCGCTGGGCAATCCGCGCTCAGTGCTCAAGGCGGTGGTCGAGGACGCGCACGCGCCCCACCACCTCGGCAACGCCTTGCGGTCGCTGCTGGCCGAGAGCGGCCTCACGGCCAGCCAGTGTGCCCAGTTGCGGCAGTGGGTGCGCGGTACGGGCCGGGACGACCGCTTCGCGGCGCTGACACAGCTCTACGAGGACTACCGTGCCGACGACGACTTCCGCGAGCAGATTCTGGCCGATTGGGAGGACCAGCCGCTGACCAAGTCGCAGATCAAGGCGCGGTTGAAGGATGTCGGCCAGCTCGCCAACTTCGATCTGAGCGGACCGCCCAGCTCCGCCTTGGCGCATGACCGGCTGTGTCTGCTCGCCGAGCTCTACCGGCAGGCCGGGGCCCAAGGGTTGGTCATCTTCTTCGACGAGCTGGAGCGGCTGGCCAAGTTCTCGCTGAACCAGCGGCTGAAGGCGTTGACCGAGGTCGGCTGGCTCAGCGAAGTGGCCAACGCCGGCGCCACGCCGCTCTATTGCGTGTTCGCCATGACCGACCTCTATCTGCAGACCTCCGTCACCGGCGGGACTCGTGATGGTGAGCGCTTCGGCGGCGACAGCCAAGCCGACCAGCGCGACGCCTGGGGCCGCGCCGGGGTGGCCACGCTCACCGCCCATGACACGCTGGAACCGCCGACCGCCGACCAGGAAGCCCAGGTGCAGTACCGCATCAAGGCGCTCTACGAGCTGGCCTACGACACCAAGGTGCCACCGTTGCCAGCGGAGCGCTACGACGCGATGACGCCGCTGCGCTACAAGATCCGCAAGTGGATCGCGCGCTGGGACCTGCACCGCTATGCGCCCGACTATGCCAGCGAACTGCAAGTGGACGACGTCCAGTTCGACACGGCGGAGCTGAGCGACGAGCTGAGCGACGATCCTGGTGGCGGAGAGTGACCCATGCCTCTGCCGCACCGCAAGCCGGTACCAGGCGAGGCGGCTTGCGCGGCGTTTCTGGAGGTGCGCTACGTGCCCGCGGCGCGAACCTACTACGCGGGCCTGCTGCTGCTGGATGACCACGGGCGGCCGCTCGAGTTCGCGCACAACACGCTGACCTTGCCGGACACCGCGCTGTGGTCGCCCGCGGCGGCGCGACTGCCGGCAGTCGCCGAACTGGCGCGGTCGCTGTTCGATGCCGTCCGGCGCGAGCCGGACCTGCTGCTGTGCCTGGCCAGCCTCGGCGAGCCGGCCGACCTGTTGCGCGAGCTGGCCCCGGCGGTGCCGTTCGGCCAGGTCGACCCGGGCGAGCCGCCGGAGCCGGCTGCTTGGTGCTGGGTCAACGACCCGCCCACCGCGGAAATGGGCGCCGCGCGCGTCCACCGGGCACTAGTCCGTCGCGGCTTGCTCGTGGAGCCGTTTGCGCGGTTGCACGCGGCGCTGGCCGAGTGCTATGCCAATGTCCCGTGGGACGAGCCCGATGGGCCGGCCTGAGCCGGGGCGGCCGGCGACAGTGATGGCGGCCGCGCCCGCCGTGGTCGGTGCGCCGGCGTCGGCGGGCGTGCCGCTCCTGGCGGCGGCCGGCGCGAGGGCAGTGCGGCCGGCCGGCTGGGTCCGGGGTACGGCGTGTGCGCTGCCGGTCCACTTCTACAACCATCCACGCGTGCCCCACACGCGGCCGACCGAGGAGTCCGGCGAGGGGGGCACCACCACCGCCGCCCACGAGCCACCGCCGGAGTTGGCGCTGCGCCTGGCCGCGCTGCTGCAGCCGCCGCTGCCCGAACTGTGCGCACCGGTCGCTGTGCTGACCTGGCCCGGGCGCCTGCTGGGCTACCAGCGCCAGGGCATCGCCACGCTGCTGGCGCGCCCGGCGGTGCTCCTCGCCGACGACATGGGTCTGGGCAAGACGGTCCAGGTGGCCGCGGCGTTGCGTCTGCTCTGTCACCAAGGTCAGGTGAAGTCCGCGCTGGTGGTCTGTCCGGCGTCGCTGCTCCACCAGTGGCGAGTGGAGCTGGGCCGTTGGGCACCCGAGTTGAAGGTGCGCGTGCTGGAGGGGCGGCGCGAGCTGGCCTGGCAGTTGCCGGCTCACGTCAAGCTGATCGGCTACGAGGCGCTACGCACTGACTGCGAGCGCCGGGCCCTGCCGGCTGAGCCGTGGGACGTGGTGGTGCTCGACGAGGCGTCGCGCATCAAGAACGCCGCGAGCGGCCTCAGCCGGGCGTGCTGCCAACTGGCCAAGCGGCGGGCCTGGCTGCTGACCGGCACGCCACTGGAGAACAGCGTTGGCGACCTGCTGCCGCTGCTGGGCTTTCTGGATGTCCTGGGCGCCTCGGGTCAGGGCCTGCGAGGCGACTTGCAGCGCGTGCAACTCCGCCGGCGCAAGGCCGACGTGCTGCCCGACCTGCCGCCGAAGCGCGTCATCGAGCTGCCGCTACGACTGAGCCCGGGGCAGCGGCGAGCCTACCTGGCGGCCGAACGCGAGGGCCGCTGCCGTCTGAGCCACGATGGCCCGGAGGTTGGCATCACACACATCCTGGCGCAGATCACTCGCCTGAAGCAGCTCTGCAACGCCGACCCGGCCAGCGGCGAGGCGGTCAAACTGGCCGACCTGCGCGAGCGACTGGCGCAAGTGTCCGCCGCCGGCCATCGCGCGTTGGTGTTCACGCAGTTTGTGGACGAACAGTTCGGCGTGGCGCGGGTGGGCCGTGCGCTGGCCGAGTTCGCGCCGCTGCGGCTGACCGGCGGCCTGACGCCACGCGCCCGCGCGGAGGTCATCGAGCGCTTCGGCCGCGACCCGCGACACCGCGTGCTCATCCTCAGCACCCGCGCCGGTGGCCTGGGCCTCAACCTGCAGGCCGCCTCGTATGTCTTCCACCTCGACCGCTGGTGGAACCCCGCCATTGAAGAGCAGGCCGACAGCCGCGCCCATCGTATGGGCCAGGTCTACCCGGTCACGGTCTATCGCTACCTCTGCCTCGACACCATCGAGGAGCGCATCGACTCGCTGCTTCAGGCCAAGCGCGCGCTGTTCGCCGAGACCGTGGACGACGTCAGCCTGGACCTGACGGCCATCTGCGACCGCGACGAACTGCTGCGTCTATGCGGGGTGTGACGCGCCGCCCATAACCAGGGGACATCCATAACCAGGGGACATGATACTAGTTTCGCAAGAACCAGGGGACATGATACTAGTTTCGGCCAGAGTCGCATCGGAACCAGGGGACATGATACTAGTTTCGGCCAGAGTCGCATCGGGGACGGCGGATACTGAACCAGGGGACATGATACTAGTTTCGGCCAGCGTCGCATCGGGGACGGCGGAGCGGCGTCGAAACTAGTATCATGTCCCCGAGTTGTGCCGATACTAGTTTCGGCCAGCGTCGCATCGGGGACGGCGGATACTGAACCAGGGGACATGATACTAGTTTCGGCCAGCGTCGCATCGGGGACGGCGGAGCGGCGTCGAAACTAGTATCATGTCCCCGAGTTGTGCCAGCGTCGCATCGGGACGGCGGAGCGGCGTCGAAACTAGTATCATGTCCCCGAGTTGTGCACGAGTTGTGCAGCGGCCGAGGACGCCCGGGTCCACGGCAACGTCTGCCGGCGGCGCCGCCGCACCCGCGCTTGCCGCCGTCCTCGCCCCGCGCTACCATACCCCCGACGCGAGACCTGCCGTGCCCACCACCTTCCATCCGCCTACACGCGCCGGCGCGCCGTTCCCCGACGGGACGCTCCGCCTGACCTACGCCAGCGGCTACGACGGGGCCGACGACTGGGCGCTGTTCCGGCCCGGTGACAACTCGCGCAACACCGTGGTCTATCTGCACGGCTCGTTTGCGCACGCCGACCAGATCTACTGTCGCGCCGACGTGCGCGATTTCTGGCTGACGCGGATCACCGCCGGGCGGCACCCGTTGCTGTCCATCAACATGCGCGACACGTCGTACATGAGCCCGGCGGCCACCGCCGATCTGCGCGACCTGCTGGCGCACTGCCGCGCGGCGTTCGGCTGCCGGCGGGTCGTGTTGCTCGGTGGGTCGGGTGGGGCGTCCAGCGCCATGGCCTATGCCGTGCTGCACCCGGAGACCATCGACGGCGTGATCGCCATGGGCATGTGCGACATCCGCCAGCGGCTCGACTTCGCGCGGCGCAGTGAGCTGCCGGTGCTGCAGGAGCTGGCGCGAACGGCGTTCGCGGCCTACGGCGGCGACCTCGAAGAGCGGCCGGAGCTGTACGAGGCGCGGTCGGTGCTGCTCCATGCGGACCGGCTGACCATGCCGGTGGTCTTGACCATGGGCGAGTGTGACCCGCTGATCCCGGTGGTCGAGACGCGCCAGATCGCCGCGGCGATGGCTGGCCGGCCGAACTTCACCTATGTGGAAGTGCCCGGCGGCGACCACGATTCCGCGCTGTGGGTCGATATCGACCTGGAGACGCTGCGGCCGGCATAGCGTCGCGCCACAGCGACTGCGAGACCTTCGGCGGCTGCGTCGGCCCCGAACTCGGCCGCCGTGGTTGCCCGGCGAACCGTGCGGGTGGGGCGCTTGACACGCGCCGGCGGAGCTGCCTCAATGCCCGCGGCCGGTCGGACCAGGCCGAGAGCACGCGATGAGACCAGGTCCGTCCGAACGGGTCGACACGCTCGAGTTGGTGCTGGCGCTGAATGCCAGCGCCTGGGCCGCGGTCGACGAGTTCCTCGGCGCCTGCGAGCGGGCCGGCTGGAAGCCGGAGCACCAGGTCTGGTGCCGCGACTTCATGGCCCGGAAAGTCCGGCACACGCCGCCCGACGAGCCGCTGGAGGCGCACCAGACCGAGATGGTCCGCCTCTGGGTGACGATCCGGGCGTTGGCCGAGACCAAGCTGTATCGCGAGCACACGCCGGAGGCGCTGGCGCCGCTGGAGCGCTACCTGCGCGAGATGGACGAGGCGCTGGGCGAGTGACCGGGCGCCGCGGCCAGGCCGAGCCCGACCTGCTCCTGCGCGACGGGTCATGAACCTGCCGTCTGACCGGCCGGCATCGGGCTGGTCCCATGCAGGACAGCCACCGCACACCAGCTCCTGGAGGCGGCGAGGCCGCGGCGGTGCCACCGGTCGGTCGCTGGCGGCCGCTCCCGCCTTGCTGAGTGCGGACCACTGACCGGCCAGGTCACCGGCGCGCCGCCGCACGATCTCGAGGCGCCGGTGATCGCCGACCCGGCGGCGCCGCTGCTGCCGGGCGCGGGCACCTACACCTACGAGATCTACGCCTGCCGCGGGCCGCTGCCCGACCCGAACCAGCCCGGCTGGGGCATGCCGGGCATGGGCGGGTTCAGCGAGTACTCCTACCGCGGCGATTGCCGCCTGAGCCTGGTCGAGGCCAGCGGCAATCCGGACGGCGGGCACACGGTCTGGATGGAGGAGGACGAGAACGGCGACCTGACGGTCAAGGCCAGTTGGTACCTGGCCGACAGCGGCCACAAGGACGCCTCGTTCTTCCAGATCGACCTGCTGCGGCCGGACCTGTCGCTGGCCAACGCGGCCAGCGACAGCGGTTACCTGCGCGTGGACGTGGCGCAGCGCGAGCGGGTGATCGGCCAGGTGACCCAGGCCGACCGACAGCAGTACCCCGGCGTCTGGCGGGCCATCTTCCGAGCGGTGGACGACCACGGTCCGGACGGCACCGACTGCTACCGGCGGAACAGCGAGAACAAGCGCCTGTTCGCCCGCAACACGCGGTTCCGAGTGGGGCGTTGAGGAGGGTCGCGATGGGTAAGCCATGGGTGGTGCTGCTGTTGCTGGCCGGCGCGGCGTGGGCCGACAACGCCACCGTCTACGCGCCGGACGAGGCCTGTGCGTACTTCAAGATCTACCAGGACGAGGCGCTGACCAAGGAGGTCGGCAGCCCCTTGGGTGGCGTGGTCTACCCGGTCCTGTACATCCGGCTCGGGCCGGGCTGGCGGGTGCATGAGGACACCAACCAGCTCACGGTGACCGTCACCGACAACTACCCCGATTACGAGGCGGGGACGAACGTGGTGAAGACGTTCAGCGACATCCCGATGACGGTCCAAGGCTGGGAGACGAAGCTGCAGGACGGCACGACCTGGACGAGCTGCGCTGGCCCCGGGCACAATGTCAATGGCGACCCGACGAAGCCGGTGTTCTACCGCTATAAGCTGATCTGGAACAGCATGAAGGAGCCGTTGGGCAACAACGGCAAGCACACGCTGGCGGCGGACGCGCAGGTGAAGTTCCAGAGCACGACGGGCCAGCCGGTGCTGAAAGGCCCGGCGGCGAAGGTGGTGACGACGGAGAACTGCTGGATCAGCGATGTTCGATGTTGGGCTGGTAACCTTGACTACTTCCTGTTCGAGCCGGATGGTGCCGAAGCCTTGCGTGCGCCGAGGGTCGACTTCCGGATCCACGACGCCGATCCACGGACCTATCAGTGGACGGTCCGCTTCTGGCAGACCGCACACACGATCGGCGTTCCGCCAGATGATGCGAGGGCCATCACCGGCTTCTGTTCGGTCGGGGACGCGGTCTCTGTCGACTTCACGGACCTGTCGTATGAGCAGAGGCTGACCGAAGAGGATGAGCCCGGTCCATACTGCTACGACATCAGCATTGAGAAGCTCGTCGGCCAGCCGCCGTCATTGGGGGGGCTGTCGCTGGACAGCTATTCACTCAAGGCCTATGTGAGCCATCTCCGCCAGTTGCCGCCTGAGGAAGCCTATTGCCTGTCGCTGGGCGACCACGGTGTGGTCGCCACGGTGCTCGACGAGGAGCAGATCCAGTTGGGCGCCTGGTATACGTTGCTCCACGACAAGGCCGTGGCAGCGGCAGAGGATGTCAAGATGACCGCGTTCGACGGCAGCGGTTCCGTTCTGGGCAGCGCACCAGGACCTGGCGCCATCGGCGCGATGCAAGGCAGCGAAACAGAACCGCTACCAATCTGCTTGGTGCCGCTGTGGAACTGTTCGCCGGAGTGGCCCGTGGTCTGGACCGGCGCCGACCCGTATGGTCGGTCGAGCCCCGACCGCCGCTTGCACGACGCGCCGCGGATGCTGGCCGCCAACGTGCCCGGGAGGAACGACAGGGCGCTGTGCGTCGGCGGCGGGAAATGGCTTGGCTACCCAGAGCTTCCCACGAGCACCATCACCAGTCTCCAGGGGAAGTACGCCAAGAAGGGCGGCTTTGGATGGGAGCGCGTTCAGGGCGACGCCAACTACCGCAAGGCCACGGCACCCGAGTACGTGGTGATGCTCTGGATCGGCTATCGTTCGAAAAGGATGCGCAAGGAGGACTACGATGTCAAGCTGCGGGCATTTGCTATGGACGCATGGTGCCATGGGTCCAAATCGGCCCTCTGGCTGCGGGGGGACGGCCCGCAAAACGGCGTTGGTGTCGCGAACGAATCCGGCTTCCTCAACATCTGCAACTACGAGGAATTCAGAGGCGCCGGCTTCGCGCAGTTGCTCGGCTGCAACACCGGCACTGATGGTAGCGCAAGCTTGGTGAACGTTGTCCACCAGCGGGGTGTCCGTTGCGTGATCGGGTGTGATCAGTACATCTGCGTCAACGGACTGATCTGGAAGAAGTGGATGGAACTCCTGTACTCGCGGCTGACCGAGAGGAGCGATCAGAGCGACAAGCGCTCCCGCAAGTACACCATTAGCGAAGCGTTCGCCGCAGCGAAGAGCGCCATGCTGGCCTTTCTCAGGGGCGAGCCGTACCGATGCGCAGGAGACCCCAAAAAGCACCCGCCTGATGGGTACTTCGGGTGGTACAACCTGCGGTACCACGGGTTCTCTTCCACCCGCTACCGACCGGGAGGCTAGGTATGGGCGGCACTACTTGGGACGGGCGCCTACGAAGCGTTGTGCGAGGGTTGTTGTTGGCAGTAGCGGTCGCCGGCGCGTGGGCCGCTCTCACGTGCGCCGAGACAAGCCCGGCCGACCGGGAAGTCGCCGTGACGCTGGCAAAGGGATTCCTCTCCGATCCTGACCTCGTGGCAGGTTGCCGTATCATGGCCGGCAAAGACCATGCTGAAGGCAGCCGCGTGTCGCTGCTCCTAGCCAGTGCCGATGCCGGGTCGCGGGCCGATCCAGGCCAGATAGTGGTGGACACGCGCACGCGACGGGTCCTTGGCTACTCAGCGCCTACAGTCCGGGATCCGCCCGACCGCGTCATCACGGCCGTTGTGGCCCGAGAGGTGGCGCTTCGGTTCCTGCGCCGCCACCTGTCGCCTGAGGTGTTCGGGCCACCGTATACCACGTCGCTCGAAACCACGGCGGAACCCGGTGTCAGCGGCACAATTGACGTAGCAATGAGCGTGGGCGCGGACGGCATGAGGCTGCCGTTCGGGGCTGTTGTTGGCGTATGTGCGTGGGAGCCAAAGGTGGCCAACGTCACTTTCCGGGCGCTGCCAGCGTCTATTCCTGCCAGTCACCTGCCTGAGACAGAGGCGAGGGTGCGTGCACGTGCCGTTGTTGCCGGGCAAGGCATCGCGGGCTTGGTGTTGGGACGGGCCTCCTCGCAAGTAGGCTGGGACGAGGACACCGACAAGCTGTACCGGTACTGGGAGTTTGGGGTTACCACGGGCCAGCGCGCGGCAAGCGTGGTGGTCTACGAGGATCGACGCTTCGGTGAGGACATGATGACCCCACTGCCGCCGGAAGCGACGGCACCGACATCGAAGTGCCTGTTCTGGGATCTGGAGCCGTCGTGGACCGAGCCGGTGGCCGGACGGCCGAGCCTGCTGTTCCGTTCCTCGCGACGCCCGATAGGCTGGCCTTCCTGGCGACCGGTGGAGACCAGCCTCTGCCGGGTTGAGCTGCGCACCGGCGCTGTCTGCTGTGTTCGTCAAGGCGAAAGCGAACGTGGCAACTTGGCGGCCCATGGCGCCGTCGGCATCGCGGTTGTCAACACCGGCGGCGGATCAAGTCTGGTGGTCGACCTGACGACGGGTAGTACCGCACCGGGCACCACCTCCAAGCGGTCCGGCTTCGACTTCCGGGTCTCGCCCACCGGGCGCTACGTGGCCTTCACCGCCGACCGCGCCGGTGGCGACACGGACGTGTTCCTGGCGGAGTTTGGACCGGGCGGGCTGCAGCACCAAACTCGGGCCGCCTGGGTGCGCGGGCGCGACGCACGGCCGGTCATCGGGCCCGGCGACGTCTTCGTCTACTGGGTACACGAGACCGGCGGCGAGGCCGGCCACTATCGCGGCCGCATCTACCGCTCGCGCCTCAGCGAGCGCGGCCAGGACGCCACGGTGCCGGCCGTGGTCTCCGAGGAGATCGAGGCGCCGCAGTCGGTCCAGGTCTTTCCCGACGACCAGCGACTGCTCCTCGCCTATGACGACGGCCGCTTGCTGCGGTTGGACCTGGGCAGCCGCCAACTGCGGCCGGTGGTCCTGCCGGAGCTGCGCGACGCGACCGTGCCGAACTCCGAGCCGCTCAAGCCGGCGAAGGTCGCCCTCAGCCCCAATGGCGAATGGCTGGCGTTCAACGCCGACTTGCGGGTCAAGGGCGCGAAGGAGTACCGGCGCTGCATCTACGTCTGCCGGCTCGATGGCAGCCAACTGCGGCGTCTCAGCCCGCTGACCGATGAGCCGCTGCCCATGTATGCGCCGAAAGCGACGGCGCGGTGACCGAGCCCGGCGGCGATGGCGTACGCGGCTGGGGGCCGTGGTCGTCTGCTACGGTGCCGAAGTGAGGTGGGTTGTGAGCCCGGTCAAGTCACATGCGCCAAGGGCCCGCTGGTCGCTCCTGCTCCTGGCCCTCCTCCCGCCCGCCTTCGCCGCGGCCGAGCCGTTGGCCGTCGCCTTGACCGCCGACGGCGCCCTCACGGCCACTGCGCCGGATGGCGAGGCAGGGCTCTACCTGCGTCTGCTCCGCGGCGACGTCGAGGCGCTGCCGGAACTGCTCCGCAACAGCCCGCGGGCACCTTGGCCCGCGCAGGCGCAGCAGGTGGCCGCGGCGGCCAAGCAGCTACCCGAACCCAAACGCTATGCCCCGGCCGTGGCCGGTTTGCTGGTGCTCGGGGCGCTGGGCGGGTCGGGCGCCGAGGAAGCGGTCACGGCGCTGCAATGGCTGCCGCTCAAGCCGCGCGACGCGTTGG
>CAZHGD010000159.1:0-16880 GCA_964531735.1 uncultured Fimbriimonadaceae bacterium
TGCGCGCGGTCGTGTCGACGATCTTCACCCGCCCCGCCTCGCGCTGAGCCTCCCCGTGCCAAGGGCCGGCCGCGCCGCCGCACCGGCCGCGTCGGGCGCGCCCGACGGCCCGGCGGTCAGCCGACCAAACGCCAGCCGTCGGCCGAGACCGGCGCGACCGACACCAGGCCCGCGCCCAAGCCCGACCCAACACCGCCGGTCCGCCGCAAGCTGGGACCGGAGGTGCCGGCCGAGGCGCCGCCGGTGAGCAAGGAAACGGAATAGGCCGCGCCCTACCGCCGCTCGCGCACCGCCCGCATCAGCGCCGCGCCGACCGCGAAGTAGCCGATGACCATCAGCAGCGCAATGCGGTAGCCGAAGCCCGGAGCGACCAGCTTGTTGCCACCGTAGGCCGCCAGACCGCCGATCAGCGGCGCAATCACCTGCGGCACGGTACACGAGAAGTGCCAGAAGCCCATGTACTTGGCCTCGTCGCGCTCGGGCAGCAGGTTGCAGGCGAAGGCCCAGTCCACCGCCAGGAACGCGCCCCAGCCCACGCCGAACACGGCCGCCGCCAGGCGAGCCACCGCCAGCGAACTGGTCAGCAGGAAGATCAGCGCCGCCAGACCCGTCACAGCCACCGAGACGTAGACGAGCAGCTTCTTCGAGGTGCGGTCGGCCAACATCCCGCCAGGCACGTTGCCAACGAGGCCGGCCACCGTGACGATGATGAAGATCAACGTCACCTGGCTGATCGGGTCGGGCGCGCGGAGCGTGTCCTTGACGTAGTAGAGCAGGAACTCGGTGGCCGTGTAGAAGCCCATGTTGATGACGAACCGCGAGGCGATCAGCCAACCGAAGTCACGGTGGCCGCGGATGTCCATGCGGAACGAATCGACCACCGTGGCCCACAGACGCGGCGGCTCGCCGCTTGGCTCCGGCCGCCGCTCGGGCAGCGCCCAGACGGTGTAGAGCATCGCCAGCACCAGCAGCACCGCCAGCACCCAGACGATGGTGGTCAGGCCGCCGGGCCGGGCCATCAGCGCGCCGCACAGCAGCAGGCCGCCGAGCTGGCCCAGCAGGCTGGTCATGCCCATGTAGGCCGAAGCGACCCCCTGCCGCTCGCGCGGCACCATGTCGGGCATCATCGCCTGGTACGGCGAGGTGGCGTAGTTGACCCACAGCTCGATCAGGCAGAAGACCGCCACCAACTGCGGAATGGTCTTCACGCCGGCCAGCGCCAGCAACGGCGGCACCGAGAGCAGCGTGCCGATGATGACGTACGGCCGGCGCCGGCCCAGCCGCCAGCGCGAATGGTCGCTCACGGCGCCGATGACGATGCAGACCACGGTGGACACCGCCGCACCCAGGGCCAGCGTCCAGCCCAGGTAGAGGTCCTTCTGGTCGGGCGCCATCTGTTCGACGAGCGTCTGCACCACGATGGTGATCAGCCCGGCCCAGATCAGCGAGAGCGCGAACCAGTACAGGCTGAGGTCAAAGTATAGGCGCGCCGACTGAGGCGGGTAGTCGCGAGCCGGGATGGGCGAGGCAGCGGTCATCTAGGCGTTTCCCGGCCACCGGTCCGAGCGCGGCGGCCGGCTGCGATGATACACCGGCCGCCGCGGTTCGTGAAACCAGCCGCCGACGGCGCGCGTGGCCCGCGCCGGTATCGGCTCGACGTTGCGCCCCCACGCCACTTGGCCTACCAAGCGGCCAGAGAGACCATAGGCAGTGCGCCGCCGACTATCGCCCGGGGTTTGTTGCCCAGGTCCACTAATCGTGTGTTTGCGGGCGGCGTCGACGGGGCATCACCTGTCGAACGGCGGCGCCAGCCGGCGCCGCGCAGACCTAGGGAGGCTGCCATGAGACGCCGAGGTTTCACCCTCATCGAGCTGCTGGTCGTCATCGCGATCATCGCGATTCTCGCCGCTATCCTCTTCCCGGTCTTCGCCAAAGCGCGGGAGAAGGCGCGCCAGTCGAGCTGCGCCAGCAACGAGAAGCAGTTGATCCTGGCCGCGCTGCAGTATGTTCAGGACTACGACGAGGTGTTCATGCGCGCGAACAACACGCCCTGCACCTACATCCTGCCCGACGGCGTGACCACCTCCGCCAACACCAACATGCTGTGGATGTACCAGATGTACGGGTACACCAAGAACTCGCAGATGTGGAACTGCCCGTCGAGCACCAACAAGTGGAACCCGAGTGCCTACAGCGCCAACTTCGGCTATGGGTTCAACGACAGCTACGGCGGCCTCGGTGGCGGCAACGGCCTGGGCGGCACCGCCCTGGCCTCGATCCAGGCGCCGTCGGAGACCATCGCGTTCACCGACTGCACCTACTACCTGGCCGACTGGGACACCGGCACGACCGACAACCACCAGCCGCCGAACATCGCGCACAACAACGGGGCCAACTGCGCCTTCGCCGATGGGCACGTGAAGTGGTACACCGGTTCGGCGATCGGTTTCTACGATGCGGTCGAGTACCCAGCGCCGCCGACGCCGAACTTGTGGGACAACGTGGCGGGCAACTAGCCTCGACCGCGGTGCGTTACGGTGCGCGGCCCGTCGCCCGCAACGGCCGGCTCGGCAAGAACCTCGCCCTCCCGCTCGTCGCTGTGGCCGGTCCGCAAGTGCACCAGCGCGGCTGCGGCACGCCCGTGACCGGTCGGGCGAAGCTCTTGCTGAGCCGGCCGTTGACCCTCCCGCTCGTCGCTGTGGCCGGTCCGCAGGTGCACCAGCGCGGCTGCGGCACGCCCGCGACCGGGAGGGCGAAGCTCTTGCTGAGCCGGCCGTTCTCACAGACCGCCAAGCAGCCGTTCGGAGATGGCGCCGGTGGCAGCGGCGGGCCTCGTGCCTGCCCTGCGGCGGGCCAACGTCGCCGCCTGACGGCTTAGTGGAACTGGTAGTAGACCCACTGGTCGGCGCCGGCGCCCGGATTGGGATGGCTGGCCGGATGGCCTTTGATGCCCCGCTTGAGCCATTTCGCGTGGCCGTCGGCGAACACCGCGTTGGCGCCGTCGTTGTGGCGGCTGTGGACGAAGTAGTAGGAGTTGCCGTAGTCGGTCGCCGTGGCCGCATCGGGCTGGGTGGTGTTGTCGGTGCGGTCCCAGTACTCGCGCTCACAGACGTAGTTCGGGCTGTCGCAGACCAGGATGTTCTCCGCCGGCATGGTCATGGCCGCCTGCGGCTTGCCGTAGCCGCTCAAGTTCGGATTGGCCCACGGCGCCCAAGTGTCATTGCCCGAGTTGTAGTAGCCCAGCCCGCCGGCGTAACCCAGCACCTCGCGAACCGCACCATAGCCACCGGTCTGGATGCTGGTACCACCGGCACCTGAGATCGGCGCGGCAACGGTCTTCCAGAGCTTGAAGCTGGGGCAGTCGAACACCTGCAGGTTCTTGCAGTACGGGTTCACCGCCCAGTACCAGGGCACCACGAGCAGCGGATCGACGGTGCCACCGCACCGGTCGCGGCCCATCAGCGTGTCGGGGAACATCTCGTCATAGTCCGAGATGTACTGCATGAACGCCGTCGCCTGCTGCTTGGTGTTGGACCCGCAACTGGCCTGTCGCGCCTTCTCGCGCGCCTTGGCGAACACGGGAAACAGAATGGCGGCCAGAATGGCGATGATCGCGATGACCACCAACAGCTCGATCAGAGTGAACCCACGCGCCTTCATGGTTCGTCTCCAGCGCGGCCATACCACCACCGGTTGCGCCGCGCCCTAGCTCAACAGAGTCTAGCAGAGCCACAGCGGTCGCCGCAACACTCGCGGCGACTTGGCGGCGACGCCTCGCCCAGCGCCTGGGCCGCTCCAGACACCGTCCGGAACGCCACTTGGAGCAATGGGAGCACTCGGCGGCATACACAGTCCGGTGATGCGCGGGCAGCGGCTGGCAGAGAGCGGGGTCATGCGCAGGGACGGCCATCGGTGGTATCTGCGGCACGCCGCGGTGCTCAGGGCGCTGGGGCTCCTGGCCGCCGGTGGGGCGCCGGTTCGCCACGCGTGAGTACGCCGAGCAGTTGCCGGGCCTGGTCGCGCGCGGCCAGAAACGGCGCCAGTTCGGGCACACCGCCGTCGGGCGTGGGCAGGTAGACGACCGTCCAGCCGTGCTCGCGGTACCGCCCGCGCAGGTCACGACCACCGGTGCCCAGGCGGCACTCCTCGTCGGACGAGAGCATGACTACCGCGCGCACGCCGTACCAGCGCGCCAGCTCGAAGCAGGCGCCGTCGGGGTCGTAGTAGTCGCTGAACGGCAGGCAGCTCCGGTGCACGCGGCCGCGCCAGCCGTAGTCGAGCTGGGTGAACAAGCGCACGGGGCCGCTCCACCTGTTCGCCGCCGATCATACCACCGCCGGCCGACACAGCCCGGACCACCGCGCTATACTCCGCAGCAGCGGAGAACAACGCCATGTTGGTGCTCACGTCGGTGGTCCTGGCCAGCGTGATGGCCGCCGAGACGCCCGGCTACCCGGCCGACATCTACCCGCTCAACGCCAACCAGATCCGGCGCGCCTCGGAGCTGCCGTTCAGCGAGACGGCCGAGACCGAGCGTTACGGCTACGACCGGCCGCTGCCCGCGGGCGCCCGGCGCACGTTCGCCGTGGACGACTACGGCGCAAAGCCCGATGGCGTGACCGACTGCACCGCGGCGTTCTACGCCGCGCTGACCGCGGCGCGGAGCAGCGCGCAGCCGGCCGAGATCGCGTTCAAGAGCCGCGGCTGCTACTACTTCCGCCCGGCGCCCGGGCTCGGCTCGGACGAGCTGAGCATCCTGAACGTCCGCAACGTCGACAACCTGGTCATCCGCGGACAGGGGCACGACACCGTGCTGGTCATGGGCGATCCGGCCCTGGGCGGGCTGTGCGTGGTGGACAGCCGGGACGTGCTGCTCAGCGACTTCGCCATCGACTACAACCCGCTGCCGTTCACCCAAGGCACCGTGCGCGAGCTGAACGCCGCCGAGGGCTGGTTCGTGCTCGGCATCCACAACGGCTACCCCAGCCCGGCGCAGCTCCAGGCCCGCATCCCCGGCCACCATGCCGGCTACCGCATCGCCAAGGCGCGCGGCGGCGCCTACCGGTGGCCGGTCATCGGCGGACTGGGCCTCCGCAAGGTCGAGCCGGTCACCGATGGCTGGCGGTTCAGCGCCGACCCGAAGGCGCTGACCGGCTATCTGGCCGTCGGCGACGACTTCATCTACGTGGGCCGGCGCATCGCGCAGATGGCGCTGGGCGCCAGTAGCACGCGCGGCTTCTTGGTGCAGCGGGTGGCGGTCTTGGCCTCGCCCACCTGTGGCCTGGGCATCATCAACGGCGACGGCATCCACCTGGACGGCTACGCCGACACCATCCCCGCGGGCTCGACCCGTCTGCTGGCCTCCAACGCCGATGGTGTCTACGTCCACGGCGCCCGCGGCGGGTTCACGCTGAAGAACAGCTACTTCATGGGCCAGGGCGACGACTGCCTCAACCTGCACTGCGTGGCGGTCGCCGCCGAGCACGTCACGCGGATCAGCGACACCGAACTGCAGTTCCGCTTCCGGCTGGACCTGCGGCCGGGCGATCCGCTCGAGGTGCTCAATCCCATCGAGGCGCGCCACAAGGGCACGGTGACGGTGGCCAAGGCCGAGACCGCCGCCGACCATCAGAGCGTTCGGGCCACGCTGCGCGAGCCGTTGTCCGCCACCGGCTACGATCCGGCGGTCGACTACCTCTATCCCACCGCGCAGGCAGTGCCCAACTTCAAGGTGGTCCACAACTACTTCGGTCAAAACCGCGCGCGGTGCCTGCTGATCGCCGCGCGCGGCGGGCTGATCGAGGCCAACACCAGCGAGAACGCCGAGGGCTACGGGGTGCGCACCGAGTATGGCGGCACCGCCTGGCGCGAGGGTGTGCACGCGCGCGACGTGGTCATCCGGCGCAACCTGTACCGTGGCGTGACCGGTTTCGGCCTGGCCCCGGTGATCGAGATCGGCGACGGCTCGCAGACCCGCAACTACCGGAACCTCGTCATCGAGGGCAACCGGTTCGTCAATCCGCGCAAGATGGCCGTGTTGGCCGCCAACTGCGACGGGGTGCGCATCGTCGGCAACACCATCAGCACCGAGGCCGGCTGGCGCAACACCTGGAACCATCCGCAGTGGTACCCGGTGGATTGTGCGTTCTACTTCGACCACGCGACCGGCGTGGTGCTCGAGCGCAACCAGGTCACCGATCCCAACCTCAAGGAGTGCGTGGTCTACGTGGGCCAGCACTGCGCCGCCGGAACTGCCGGGGTGCAGGTAAGCGAGCTGACCACCGCGGTGGCGCCCGGTGCGCCTACGGTGCGCGACTCGCGTTGACGGTCAGGTCGGTTGCACCGGCAGGTGCAGCCGCGAGGCGCGCCGCGCGTCGTGGTAGACGGTCTGCCGGGCCACCTGCGGATGCGTGTCCCAGGCCGGATCGCCACCGGTGTTCAGGTTGCGGTCGAGCAGTGGGAAGCAACTGCTGGTGACGTCGAGACGCAGGCAGTGGCCGGCGCGGAACAGGTTGCTGGTCACGTCCAGGTCGATACTCAGCTCGACCACCTCGCCCGGGGTCATCAGCCGTGGTGGCTGCCACAGCCCGTGGCGGAAGCGCGTCCGCAGGACGCCCTCGGTCAGGTTCAGCGACCGGCCATCGGCGAAGACCTCGCACAGCCGCGCCACAATGTCGGTATCTGGCGCACTGCTCGACAGGAAGAGCGTCAGCCGCACCGGGCCGGTGACGTCCAGATCGGCCGTCAGGGACGCCGAAGTGTAGGTCAGCACATCCGGCCGGGCCTCGATGACGCGCTGGTCGTAGGGCCCGGGCGGCGCGAGTTCGTAGAGGCCGGGGTTGTACGGGCCGATCGAGTGGTTGCCGCCGCGGGTGGGCACCGGGTCGGCCGGGTCGTAGTCGAACTGGTCGGGCGCCTCGTCGCCGGCCGGCGCCGTGTCGAGCCGGCCGGCGGCCCGCAGGTGCCAGTCCACGAACCGCGTGCCGGCCGGCGGCCAGGTGTCGTGGTCGCGCCACGCGTTGGCACCCATCTGAAAGAGGCGAATCGGTGCCGTCTGGAACTCGTCGGGCGTGCCGCCGCCAAGCAGACCCGACAGCCAGCGTTGGGTGCAGTCGTGCTCGGCGGTCGCCTGGGCGCCGAAGTCGACCTCGCCCAGCACCGGTCCGCCGAAGCCGTGGGTCCACGGCCCGACGATGACGCGGTGGGCCTCGCGCAGTTCGTCGGTCGGGGCGCTCTCGCGCAGCGCCTGCCAGTTGCGGAAGGTCTCGCCGGCGTAGTAGTCGTACCAGCCGCCGACCAGCAGCATTGGCGTCCGGACGCGCGCGAACTGCCGGCGGACGTTGGTCGTCTCCCATACCGGACCGTACTGGTGGCTGGTGGCGTAGTCGCGGTACCAGGGCACCACGCCGGCGCCGCTACGCAGATCGAGTTCGGCCACGGGCAGTGAGCGCAACAGGCCGGCGACGTCCAGTAGCGGCATCAGGCCGGCCTCGGAGGTGGGTGCGGCGCACTCGAAGCAGAGCCAGCTCCAAGTCAGGCCCAGGCTGAACGCGCCACCGTTGTAGTAGGCGCGCTGCCAACAGTCACCGGCCATGAAGCGCGGATTGGCGGCCACCAGCGCCGGGTGCCCGGACAGCGCCGCGTAGAACTGGGTGGCGGCCAGGTAGGAGTCGCCGAACATGCCCACGCGCCCGTTGCACCAGGGCTGGGCCGCGAGCCAGGTCAAGGTGTCCTCACCGTCGGCCTGCTCGTGGACGAACGGGTACCACGTGCCGCCCGAGGCGTAGCGCCCGCGCACGTCCTGAACGGCGTAGGCCAGGCCACGCTGCGCCCAGTCGGCGCCCCCGGCACCGACACGGTTGTAGGCCGTGCGCACCAACACCACCGGGTAACACCCGGGCGACTCGGGCAGGTAGATGGTGGTGGCGAGCGTGACGCCGTCGCGCATCGGCACGGGCACGTTGCGGAGCAGGCGACAGCCGCGAGCGAACTGCGGCGGCGGGTCCTCGACGCGCATGGCGGGTGCTCCTCAGCGGAGGGTCGCGCGCCGATGGTAACACCGTGGCCGAAGCGCCACCAGAGCACACCGCGCGAACCGCTATAATGGCGACGGCGGCCGAGCGTACGGGCCGGGCGGAGTAGACATGCGCGAACGGGGCGAGATCGCCGAGAAGATGGCGAAGGTGCGGGCATTGGCGGTGGACGTCGATGGTGTGTTGACCGACGGCCGGGTGTGGTTCGGTCCGGAGGGAGAGCCGATCAAAGCCTTCCACGAGCACGACGCGGTGGCCGTGCGCCTGGCGCACGCCGTCGAGTGGCCGGTGGTGATCATCACCGGCCGGCGCTGCGACCAGGTAGCCAACTGGGCGAGCCGTTACGGCATCGCCGAAGTGCACCAGGAAGTGCTGGTCAAGCGCGACCAGCTCACCGAAGTGGCGCAGCGGCTGGGTCTGGCGACCGAGCAGTTCGTCTACCTCGGCGACGATCTGCTCGACCTGCCGGCGATGGACCTGTGCGGCCTGACGGTCGCGCCGCGTGACGCGTCGTGTCTGGTCCGCCAGAAGGTTGACCTGGTGCTCGACACGCCGGGCGGCCGCGGCGCGCTGCGCGAGCTGGTCGATCGGCTGCTCGAAGCGCAGCAGCGCACCACCGAGGCGGTGCAAGGCTACCTGCGCGCGCGCGGTTGCGAGGAGCTGGGTGGCGAACTGCTGCCCCAGTCGACGACAGGCACGCTGACGACCAAGATCGGCTTTCGTGGCTGATGCGCCTGCACGTGCTGCACACCAACGACTTGCACGGCCGCCTGACCGCGGCGCGGGCGGAGTGGCTGGCGGCTGAGAAGCGCCGGCTGCGGCCGTGCCTGTTGCTGGACAGCGGCGACGCCGTGGCCTGCGGCAATGTCGGCTGGTGGCCGAGCGGCGAATGGATGCACGACCGGATGAACCAGGCCGGCTACGACGCCGGCGCGGTGGGCAACCGCGAGTTCCACTTCCGCGCCGGGCCGCAGTCGTGCAAGACCCGGCGGGCGCTGTTCCCCCTGCTGTGCACCAACCTGGTGGCGCCGCTGAACTGGGGCGGGATCCGCCGCGAGGCACGGCTGGAGCCGGCGCCCGGTCTGGTGGTCCGGCTCTGGGGCCTGCTGGTGCCGATGATCACGGCCGAGCACTGGGCGCGGCGCATCAGTCCGGTGCGCTTTGTCGACCCCGCGGGGGCGCTGGCCGAGCAGGCGGCCGGCGAGGCCGCGGTGACCATCGTGCTCAGCCACCTGGGTCTGTGGCGCGATGAGCAACTGGCCGCCACCGCTCCGGTCGATCTGATCCTGGGCGGGCACAGCCATACGGCGCAGTCGCCGCAGCGCCTGCCGTCGGGCGTGCAGCTCAGCCAGAACGAGGCCCGGGGCGGCACCGTCACCCACCTGGAACTGGATATCGCCGACGGGCGGTTGCAGAACGTGTCGGGCGAGCTGCGGGCTTGGCCCGTCTAGCTGGGGAGCGTTACGATGGGCAGGCACTTGACGACGTACCGACCGAGCCGGCACGGGGGTGGTGACCAGAAGCTGCTGAACGACCCGCCCGGCAGCGACGAGTTCCTCCAGAGCGACCCTTGGCGCGTGTTCCGCATCATGGGCGAGTTCGTGCAGGGCTTCGAGGAGCTGATCGGCATCCGGCCGGCGGTGTCGCTCTTCGGCTCGGCCCGCTTCGCGCCGGAGCACCCCTACTACCAGGCCGCGCGTGACACGGCCGAGGCCCTGTCCAAAGCCGGCTTCACCGTCATCACCGGCGGTGGTCCGGGCATCATGGAGGCGGGCAACCGCGGAGCGCAGGAAGCGGGCGGGCGCAGTGTCGGCCTGAACATCGACCTGCCCTTCGAGCAGACCGCCAACCCGTACCAGAACATCAGCCTCGAATTCCACTACTTCTTCGTCCGCAAGACGATGTTCGTGAAGTACTCGTCGGCGTTCGTCATCTTCCCCGGCGGGTTCGGCACGCTCGATGAGCTGAGCGAGGCCCTGACGCTGGTCCAGACGCGCACCATCTCGCACTTCCCGATCGTGCTGTTCGGGCACCGCTACTGGGATGGCCTGCTGCAATGGTGCCGTGAGGTGATGCTCGCCGAGGGCTGCATCTCACCGGGCGACCTGGACCTGATGCGCATCACCGACGATCCAGCGGAGGTGGTCCGGTTCGTGGCCGCAGGGCTGCGGGGGCTGGTCGAAGGGCGGCCTGAAGAGCGGTAGCCGGTCGGCGAGCGCGGCGTCGCCGCGTTCAGGGGCTCGGCCTTGACCGGACCTCGGTCCGACACTACGCCAGCGGTTCGCAAGCGCGACAATGGCTGTGCTGACGCTACTGCTGTCGGGAGTCCTCCGTGCGCCGCAACACCGCTCCAAAGGACCTTGACGAAGCCCTGGCCGAAGCTTCTGGTGGCCGTCGCGTCATACTGAGGCGCCAGGGCCAGCGTTACGCCATCATCAGTGGAGACGACTTGGCGCGACTCGAGGCCGCTGACGCCGCTGAGGACGCCGAGTTGCTGGCCGCATCGCTCCATGCCGAAGCCGAATGGCAAGCATCGGGCGAACCGGCCGTGCCGTGGGTAGAAGTCAGGCGTCGCGCTGGGCTGGGCTAGGTATGGCCTACACGGTGCTCTTCTCGCCCAGAGCCGAGAAGCAGTTCCATGGCTTGCCAGCGGGCGATCAGGCCCGATTTGCAGCGGCCGTCGACGCCCTCGCCACGTGTTGCGTCCGGGGCCACCCATCGGCCGCAAGCTCCAAGGCGACCCGCCACGCTACCGCCTCAGGTTGCCGCCCTACCGCGTGGTGTACAGGATCGACAGCAAAGCCAGGCAGGTAGTGGTGACTTGGATCGGCCTGCGTCGCGACGCGTACCGGTGACGGCGGCCCTGGCGCCGGCCCAATCACCTCTGGACGACTCCGGCGGCCAACGGCTATAGTCCGTCCTCGACGGCGATGACCCGCGAGGACGGTATGGGCACGGGCAACGTTTGGCAGCGACGGGCGGTACTGGTCTGCTTCCTGCTCACTGGGGCCACCGGCTTGGCCTACCAAGTCGTCTGGCTGCGCTGGTTGACCCTCATCTTCGGCGCCACCGTGCTCGGCGCCGGTTGCGTGCTGGCCGCCTACATGGCCGGCCTGGCGCTGGGCAACGCCTACTGGGCACCGCGAGCCGACCGGTGCGCGCACCCGTTGCGGCTCTATGCCTGGCTGGAGCTGGGCGTGGCCGCCAGTGCGGCGCTCAGTCCGCTGATCCTGGCAGTGGTGCGCCACGGCTACCGCGCCATCGTGGCCGACGGGCTCAGCGACTTCCACGCGCTCAGCTTGCTCCGGCTGGTCACCGCCTGGCCGGCCATCATCGGCCCGACGTTCCTGATGGGCGGCACCATGCCGGTGCTGGCGCGGTTCTACACGCGCTCGCTGGACCGCATTGGCCACGGTTCGGGCACGCTCTACGCGGTCAACACGTTCGGCGCGGTGCTCGGCACGGTGCTGACGGGCTTCGTGGCCCTTCCCGCGCTGGGCGTCCAGGGCACGCTGTCGGGAGCCGTGACGCTCAACCTGCTGGCGGCGCTGCTCGCCTGGGCGCTGTCGGGCCGGCAGGCCGCGGTGCCGGTGTCGGAGCCGCCGGCCACCACGCCGTCACGGCCCGAGGCCGTGCCCGCAGCGCTGCGCGCCGTGTGGCTGGGCTACGCCGCGTCGGGCTTCGCCGCCATGGTCTACGAAGTGGCCTGGACGCGCGCCTTCGTGCAGGTCTTCGGCAACTCGACCTACGCCTTCACCACCATGCTGGCCGCGTTCCTGATCGGCTTGGCGCTGGGCGCCGCCGTGGCCGGCTGGTTCGTGGACCGAGCCCGTCAGCCGGCGCTGGTGCTGGCCTGGCTGCAGTTCGGCATCGGCCTTTGGGCGGTGGTCTGCACGCCGCTGATCGAGTGGCTGCCGGACCTGTTCCTGACCACCTTTGCGCAGTCGGACGGCGCTTGGGGCGCGGTGACGCGCTTGCAGTTCGTGGTCTGCTGCCTGTTGCTGCTGCCGGCCACGGCCGGGCTCGGCGCCGTCTTCCCCACGGTCAGTCGGCTGTCGTCGCAGGCCCTGGGTGGACCGGGGCGGAGCGTCGGGGTGCCGCTGGTGTACAACACCGCGGGCACGGTCGCGGGCGCGCTGGCCGGTGGCTTCTGCTTCCTGCCGCACTTGGGGCTCGAGCGCTCCATCGCCCTGGCCGCCGGCCTCAATGTGCTGGTCGCCGTGGCCGTACTGCTCATCTGGCGGCCCGGCGCGCCGGCCGCACGACTGGCCGGCGGCTTTGCCTTGGCCGGCCTGCTCCTAGCGCTACGGCTGGTCCTGTTGCCGCTCGATCCGCGGGTGCTCGCCGCGGGCGTCTACATGTACCCCGAGTACTTCCTGTCGCTCCACCAGGCCAACGTCACCACGCGCGCGGCCATGGAGCACAACCAGGTCATCTGGCACCGCGAAGGCTACTGCTCGTCGCTGGCCGTCATGGATGTGGGTGCCGGCAACCGCACCTTGCAGGCCAACGGCAAGACCGACGCTTCGACCCAGGACCTGGCCACGCAACGGGCGCTGGCCCACTTGCCGCTGCTGCTCAAGCCCGACGCCCGGTCGGTCCTGGTGGTCGGCCTGGCCAGCGGCTGTACGACCGGTTCGGTGCTGCTGCACCCGGTCGAACGCGTCGACTGCGTCGAGATCGAGCCGGCGATGCTCACCGCGGCGCGGTTCTTCGACGCCTGGAACTACCGCTGTCTGGACGATGGACGCCTTCGCGTCCGCCTGCAGGACGCGCGCAACTGGATGGCGCAGACCCGGCAGCGCTACGACGTGATCACCGCCGAACCCACCAACCCCTGGATCGCCGGCGTCAACAACCTGTTCACCCGCGAGTACTTCCGCGACTGCGCGCAGCGCCTGACCGATGACGGGCTGATGTGCCAGTGGGTGCCGGCCTACAACCTGAACCCCGCCGAACTGCGCGCGGTGGTGGCGGCCTTTGCCGGTTCGTTCGCCGACACCACGCTGTGGGCGTTCCCGCGGCTGCGAACCGACTTCTTCCTGATCGGCCGGCGTCGGCCGTCGGCCCTGCCGGTGGCGGCGATTCTGGACCGACTGCGCGGCCCGGTGCGCGACGACGCCGCGAGTGCCGGCCTGGACGACCTGTGGCGACTGGCCGGCGGACTGGTGCGCAACGGGCCGGCGGTACAGCAGTTGCTGGCTCAGCCCTACCGCCTCAACACCGACGACGACCCGCATGTGGAGTTCTCGACGCCGCGCCACCTCTACCGCCGCGAGGAGATGGCGGCCACCTTGGCGCTGGCCTACGCCGCCCAGGCCAGTGGCCAGGCGAGCGTCGAGGTCGGCCGCGACGGTGTCACAGGCTTGCTGGCGAGCCATGGCATCCCGCTGGCCGAGCGCGCGTTCGATGCGGCCCACTTGCGCCCCCACCACCCCGAGGAGCTCGGTTCCAGCGGCTCCGGCGGTGACGTGGCGCACCTGGTGCTGACAGCGGGCGGGCGTCCGGTGCTGCAGGTGGCACCGCTGCCACGCGATGGCTGGCCCAGAAGGCTCCGTGAACTGGTGCCGGCGACCGCGTTGACCGCCGACGGTGCCGTCTACTGGCGGTGACCGCCCGGCAGGATTCGGCGGCGGCGCGGCCAAAGCCAGGCGAGTCGCCTGGCGCCGGCGCGCCGGCGAGCAAAAGGACCGGGACCGTATGCAGACCTGTGAAGCTGCCCTGATCGGCTGCGACCATCCCCATTCGGCCAGCCACCTCGACACCTTGGTGAGCCTGACCGAAGTGACCGGTATCCACTTGTGGGACCCGAGCCCCGGCGCGGCCGACGCCTTGCGCGAACGGGCCGGCAGCAAGCTGGTGGCGGTCCACGCCGATCTCGACGCCGTGCTGTCGGACGGACGCATCGGCTGGCTGCTGGTCGGCGTGCGGCATGACCTGTTCGCCGGGCTGCTCGGACAGTGTGCGCAGGCGGGCAAGCCGGTATTTGCCGAGAAGCCGCTGGGACTCAGCCGGGCCGAAGTCGCACCCGTCGTGGCCGCCTTCCGCGAGCGCGGCTTGTCGTTGTCGGTCGCCTTCGTCAACCGCGCCAAGCCGGTGGTCAAGGAGCTGCGTCGAGCGGTTCAGGCCGGCTGGCTCGGCCGGCTGTGCAGCGCCGAAACGCGGCTGCACACCACGACGGTGCAACTGCGCAATCCGCGCCATTGGCTGTTCGACAAGGCGCTGAGCGGTGGCGGCATCATCCCGTGGCTGGGCTGTCACCACCTCGACCTGATGCGCTATGTCATGGGCGCCGAGGCGACCTCGGTCACCGCGCAGTGCGCCACGCTGTCGGGTGAAGCCATCAGTGTCGAGGATATGGCCGTGCTGACCATCGGGTTCGACAATGGTGCGCTGGCGACGGCCACCTTCGGCTATCTCATGCCCGGCGGTGGCACCGGGAACACGTTCGCCGCCAAGGACACCTACTTCGGCCTGAAGGGCACGCTCGGCCAGGCCTCGTTCGTGCCGACCGACGCCGCACCGGACTTGGACCTGGTCAGCTTCCACACCGACTGCGCCGGCGCACCGGCGCGCCGGCTGCACCTGCCCGAGGCGCGGGCCAAGGCGTATGGCGAGCAGCCCGGGTTGGAGTTCGCGCGCGAGGCGCTTCAGGCGGCGCTCGAAGGGCGCGACGGCCCGGCCACCGGGGAGGACATGCTCGCTTGTTGGGCGATCATCGAAGGCGCCTGGCAGTCGTCGGCCGAAGGCGTCCGCGTCACACTGTGAGCCTCGGAGGCGCCCCGTGAGCACATCCATCGAAGCCGCGTTGCTCGGCTGTGGCCACCCGCATTCCACCGCGCATCTGCAGACCCTGGTCACCATGCCCGAGATCGGTCGCCTCCACCTCTGGGATCCGGAGCCCGGCGTGGCGGCGTCGCTCGCGGCGCGCTGCGGGGCCAAGCCGGCGACGGTGCATGACGACCTGGCGGCCGTCCTGTCCGCACCAGCCGTGCGGTGGCTGCTGGTCAGCTTGCGCAACGATCTGGCGCCGGACGTGCTGCTGGCCTGCGCCGAGGCCGGCAAGCCCGTCCTGGCAGAGAAGCCGATCGGGCGCGGCTCCGCCGAGACGGCCGCCGTGGTGACCGCCTTCCGCAACCGTGGCGTGTCGCTGGCGGTCTGCTTCCAGAACCGCTACAAGCCGGCCGCCCGGCTGATCCGCACCTGGCTGGCCGAAGGCCGGTTGGGCCGTGTGTGCAGCGCGGAGACCCGCCTGCACACCACGCGCGTGGGCCTGCGCAACCCGCGGCACTGGCTGTTCCAACAGTCACTCAGCGGCGGCGGCATCCTGCCCTGGCTGGGCTGCCACTACCTCGACCTGCTGCGCTGGACCATGGGGGCGGAAGTGCGGACGGTAACGGCGCAGACGGCCATCCTGAGCGGCGAGGAGATCGACGTTGAGGACCTGGCGGTGCTGACCTTGGGTTTCGACAACGGCGCGCTGGCCACGGCCACCTTCGGCTACCTGATGCCGGGGGGCAATCCGGGCTACCTCTCGCCGGGCTACGACACCTGGTTCGGTCTCAAGGGCACGGCCGGCCACATCGATTGGAACCCGTTCGGCAGCGACCAGCAGGTGACGATGTTCAGTCTGCATCCCGACTGGGTCGGCGCCCCGCTCCGCCAGCTCAGCTTCACGGAGGAGCCGGCCGAAGCCTACGGTGGTCGTTCCGGCCTGCAGTTCGCTCAGGACTGCCTGGCCGCCGCGCTACGCGGTGAGGACGGGCCGACCTGCGGTGAGGACCTGTTGGCCGTCTGGCAGATCATCGAGGCGGCCTACCACTCGGCGCGCGACGGCCGGCGCATCGACCGGTGAGGTTCACGGGCAGGGCAACTCGAGCCGCACCGCGGTGCCCTGCCCGGGACCGTCGCTGCGGACCTCGATCTGCCCGCCTTGGATGCCGAGCAGGCTGCGCGTGATGGCCAGGCCCAGACCCGTGCCGCCGTAGGGTCGCGACGACGAGCCGTCGACCTGGACGAACTTGTCGAAGATGGTGGCGATCTTGTCGGCGGGGATGCCGATGCCGGTGTCGCGCACGGTCACCCACACCTTGTTGCCGGCGCGGCCGCAGTCGACCGTGACTTCGCCCGCCTCGGTGAACTTGACCGCGTTCCCCATCACGTTCATCAGGATCTGGCGCAGATGGCCCGGGTCGACGAGCACCTGAAGGGCAAGATCCTGCGGGGGCAGGCTCATCGCCAGATGCTTCTCGGCCACTTGCGGGCGCAGTTCCTCGGCCACCTCGTCGAGCGCCAGCCACAGGGTGACCGGCTCGCGCATGGCGCGCATTTGTCCCGACTCGATCCGGGCGATGTCGAGCAGCGAGTTGATCACCGCCAGCAGGTTGGTGGCGCTGCGGTGGGCTGTGGCGGCCCAATGGTTGAGCTCGTCGTGATCGCGGTAGAGCCCCTCGCTGATCAGGTCGAGGTAACCGAGGATGCTGTTCATCGGCGTGCGCAGCTCATGGCTGGTATTGGCCAGGAACTCGGACTTGAGGCGGTCCGACTCGGCCAGCTTGCGGTTGGCCTCGGCCAACTCGGCCAGCGTCTGGGCCTGCTCGGCGAGGGCGAAGGCGAGTTGCTCATTGCGGGCCGCCAGCGAGGCCTCGAGGCGCCGCTGCGCGGTGGTGTCGAGGAAGGCGTAGAGCCGGCTGCCGTCGGCCAAGCCGGCCGAGTAGACATGCACCCAGCGCGTGCCGCCCTCGCCGGCCAGGCCGATGTCGCGCCCGCTGCGGTCGCCGGCGGCGGCCAACTGGTCCAGGCGGGCCAACTGCGCCGGGGCCAGGTGGCGCGCCGCGGCGTCGGCGA
>CAZHGD010000160.1:0-16869 GCA_964531735.1 uncultured Fimbriimonadaceae bacterium
CCGGTGCTGGTCCGGCGATCGCCCCTCGATACGGCGCTACGCGCCTACTCGGGGCAAGCCCGAGGAATGGGCCGGAATCACTGTGGTGTGGTACGAGGACCACGGTTGTGACAGCGTCGCCGGCCCCGCGAGCGGGGCCGGCGACGGTCTATTGGGGCCGTCCCGCGCGGAACTCGAAGCCGCGCGGCCCGCGCCGCGCCGTGGCGGCCGGGTCGGACAGTTGGAGGCGCGTGCCCTCTTCGGCCAACCAGCCGAGCGCCCGTTCGGTGGCGTACAGGCCGCAGTTGCCCGTGCCCTTGATGAACGTGTTCTGGAAGTACACCTCGACCATCGGCTGCCGCTGCCGCGCGTAGGTCTCCACCAGCACACCCGAGTAGGTCGGGTCCTCAACCAGGTTGCGCTGGAACCGCAGGTTGCGCACCGGGCCCATGGCCGCGTCGCCGATCAGGCCGACGGCGCCCATCGGGCGCTGGTAGGCCAGCCCGCCGCAGCGCACGAAGGCGTTCTGCTCGATCAGCATCGGCGTCTGGTCATCGAACGGATGGCCCGGGAAGGTGCCGGCAAAGCGCAGCCCGCCGTCGGCCAGGGAGTCGGTGACCAGGTTGTCGGCGATGCGGTGGCCACTGCCGCCGAAGATGCCGATACCGGCGCCACGGAGCGTGTTCTCGATGGTGTTGGCGCGGAACACGTTCTGGCGCGTTGGCGGCATCTGGTTGCGCTTGGCCGACCAGCAGGCCACCGCATCGTCCAGGTTGTTGCGCAGATGGCACTGCTCGACCGTGCTCAGCCGCGTGCCGACACACAGGTTGATGCCGTCGGCGTAAGTGTTGCGGAAGCGGCATTCGGCAACGAGCAGGCCCTCGGTCACCTCCTGGTGCGCCGGATCGTAGTCGGCGATCCAGGCGCCGGCGCCGACATGCTCCACCCAGACGCGCCGGAACTCGGAGCCGGGCCCGTACCAGCCGGTGAAGGCCCGCGTGTCGTCGCGCGAGGTGGCGGTGCTCTCCAGCATCAGGTCGAGCACGCGCACGCGCCCACCGCCACCGTGCAGACCGGTGTACTTCGGCGGCTGGCCGTTCGGCAACGCGTAGCGCAGCGTGGTGTGCCACTGCCCCGCGCCCTGCAGCGTCACGGCGCTCAGCGGCAGCGGACCGGACAGGCGATAGGTGCCGGGCGGCAGGTAGACCCCGGTGCGGGCGGCCTTCGCGGCGGCCACGCAGGCGGCCAGCGGCGGCAGGTTGTCCTGGTCGCCGCCCGGCACGGCGCCGTAGGCCGGGTCGGTGGCGTCCAAGTAGCCAGTCGGCCTGGCCACCGGCGGCGGCAGCGGCTCGGTCTCAACCAGGTCGAGGTAGAGCCACGCACTGGCCGTCTCGGCACCCATGGCGATGGTCACGGTCGCGCCGGCCGGCAGCGGCGCGGACAGCGTGAAGCGGGCGTCGTCGAAGCGCAGGCGGGCCAGCGGGCCGACATAGCCCGGGCTGGGCGGCGTGTTGCTGAACACCCCGTTGTTGACCGCCTCGTCGCCGTACTGCCAGGCATGACGCGAGGTGATCGGGACACTCAGGTCGCGGCCACCGGCGGTGACGCGCAGCCGGTCGTCCCGGCCGCCGCCGGTCGGCGCGTCGGGCATCGCGTAGCGCAACACGATCGCCTGCGCGGCGGCGTGCAGCGTGAACGTGACCCCGTCGCCGCGCGCCTGGAGTTGCACGCACTGCCGACCGGAGCTTTCGGCGGCGAAGGTGCCGCGCTCGCGCGAGGGCGGTGTGATGGTGGCGCCGCCGCTCAGCCGACCGGCTTCGGCTTCGTAACGGGTCCAGGGCACCGTCGCCCCGCAGCCGGCGGCCGACGTCAGATAGCCGTCCACCACCTCGCCACGGCCCGCGCTGCTGATCAGGACCAGCAGGGCCAGGCCGCCCCACCGCGGACTCGTCAACGCGCTCTCCCGCGGGTGATGGCCGCCACGATCCGCGCCCCGTGCAGCCGGCCGTTCTCGATGAAGATCTCGTGGCCCACATTGCCGGCGCAGATGCAGCCGGCCACATAGACGCCGGGCACGTTCGATTCGTGCGTCTCGAGGTCGAGGCTCGGCCGCTTGCTCTCGAAGTCGTAGGCCACGCCGAACCAGTGGAACAGGTCGAGCTTGGGCTCATAGCCGGTGAGCGCCAGCACGAAGTCGGCCGGGACGGTGACGTGCTGGTCGTCGGCCAGCCGGAGACGCACCGTGTCGGCGCAGATCTCCTCGACCCACGAAGGCAGGTAAGCCTTGATGGAGCCCGCGGCAATGCGGTTGTTCAGGTCGGGCGCAATCCAGTACTTCAGCCCGGAGAATTCCGGCCGCCGGTAGCTCAGCGTCACCCGGCCGCCGGCGCGCCAGATGAGCAAGGCCGCTTCGGAGGCCGAGCCCTTGCCGCCGACCACCAGCACATCGCGCCCGTGGTAACGCTCGGGCTCGTCGAAGAAGTGCGACACGTGCGGCAGCTCTTCGCCGGGCACACCGAGCCAGTTCGGCGCGTCGTAAGCGCCGAAGGCCAGGACCACCTGCCGAGCCTGCCAGGTCTCCTCGTGGCCGACGTGCGAGCGGGTCCGCAGGCAGAAGCCCTCCGTGGTCGCCTGCGCCCCGACCACTTCGCGCCAGGTCTGCACGTTGAGCCCGCGCGCCCCGGCCACGCGGGTGTAGTAGGCCACGGCATCGCGCCGCGTCGGCTTGGCGCCGCTGCACAGCAGCGGGATATCGCCGAGTTCGATCAGCTCGGGCGTCGAGTAGAAGACCATGCCGGACGGATAGCGGCGGATGTTGTCCGCCACGCTGCCGCGCTCCAGCACGACATGGCTCAGCCCGGCATCGCGCGCGGCCAAGGCGGTGGCCAGTCCGGCCGGGCCGGCCCCGATGATGGCGAGATCATAGACTTGCGACGGCATCTTGGTCACTTCCCTGGCATACTGTGCGAGAAGGACGGGGCGCTGTCAAATGCGTGCCGCCCCGAGTGGAGTTGGTGTGATGCGGGTGTCGTGGCGTACCGTGGGACCGGGCTTGCTGTGGATCGTGTCTGCTGTGTCCGCTGGCGCGGCGCCCCCACCGCCACCCGACGTGGCCAACCTGCCCTACCGCTCGGGCGCCGAACTGACCGACTACCAACGCGAGCGCTGCCAGCTCGATCTGTTCTGGCCCGCGCCGAAGACACCCGGCTTCGCCACGTTGGTCTGGTTCCACGGTGGCGGGCTGACCGCCGGCACCAAGAACGACGGCTTCACCCGCGGCATCTGCCGCTCACTGGCCAGCGCCGGCGTGGCGGTGGCGGCGGTCAACTACCGGCTCAGCCCGAAAGTGACCTACCCGGCGTACATCGAGGATGCCGCCGCCGCGGTGGCCTGGGTGCGCGCGCACATTGCCGAGTACGGCGGCGCGCCCGAGCGGGTGTTCGTCGGCGGGCACTCCGCCGGGGCCTATCTGAGCGCGATGCTCGCGATGGACCCGCGCTGGCTGCAACGCCACGGGCTCAAGCCGACCGACTTGGGCGGCTACATCCCGGTGAGCGGTCAGATGACGACGCACTTCACCGTGCGCAAGGAGCGGGGCATCGCCAGCAACTGCGTCATCGCCGACGAGGCGGCGCCGATCTACTACTCGCGCAAGGACACGCCGCGCCTGCTGGTGGTCTGGGCCGACCGCGACTTTCCGGCGCGGTGCGAGGAGAACGCCTACTTCGTGGCGGTGCTGAAGGTGGCCGGCTGCACCAACGTGACCGGCCTGATGGTGCCCGGCCGCGACCACGGCAGCATCGCCGGTGGCATCACCAGGGACGGTGACCCGGTGCGGCAAGCGATGTTGGCGCTGATGGGCGTGACGGCACCGGCGGCGAAGCCGTAGGCATCCGCCCGCCCATCAGCGTAGCATTCGCCCGCTGGGTGGCACTGGCAACTTGCTGCCAGTGCCGTGGCCGACAGCTCCGCTGCTGCACTGGCAGCAAGCTGCCAGTGGCACCCGTCGGTCGTCGGGCTGTACTGCACTCGCGAAGGAGTTGGCCGGTGCCCGG
Source organism: uncultured Fimbriimonadaceae bacterium (assembly GCA_964531735.1). Taxonomy (GTDB): domain Bacteria; phylum Armatimonadota; class UBA10988; order UBA10988; family UBA10988; genus CAZHGD01. The sequence goes on from CAZHGD010000160.1 coordinate 4,035, forward strand.
CCGCAACGAGTGAGGCGCTCGCTTCGGCCGCCTCACGGCGCAGCGCCGCCACCAGACTGGCGCGCTTCTCCTCCTCAGTCATGCCACCATCACCCCGTCGCTCTCGACCGCCTGATGGACGGGCAGCACCGTGACCACGCCGCTCTCCCAGTCGGCGCGGTCATGGACGAGCAGCTCAATGATCACCCCGTGCTCGATCTCGACCGGCACCAACGCGTTGGCCAACTCACCCCGCTGCCACGAGGTCAGCTTGCGGGCCGTCAGCACCAAGGGGTCAATGTCGGAGTCGGGGCGATCGTCGCCGCGTGCCTTCGAACCGAACAGAATGACCCGCTCGACCGCGAAGCGCTCCTTGAGGAGGCGTGCCGCCGCTTCGACCGCGGCCCGGTCCGGCGCGCTCAGGCTCACTTCGACCAGCCGCCTCATCAGGCCGTCCTCCGCCCGCTCTCAGCGGCATTCTACCCCACGTCCTCGGGGATATGCCTCTGACGGGCGGGCCAGCGCTACTGCCGTGACGGACCTCGACGAGCCCTCGCCTCAGGCCATCCGTTCCAGCCGGTCAATCGGGTACCGACCGCGCACCGGCCGGCCCTGGAAGTACTCGTCCAGCCCTTCCATGACCAGATCGCCCACCAGGAAGCTGCCGTAGAGACCAGTGCCGGCGCGGTGCGGCATGATCCAGACGTTCTCGCAGCGGCGCAGCGGATGATCAGCCGGCAGCGGCTCGGGCTCGGTCACGTCGAGCGCGATCTGGAAGCGGTTCTCCTGCGCGGCGGCCAGCAGCGCGTCGGGATCCAGCGCGCGCGGGCGCGCCGTGTTGATGAACACCGCGCCGTCGCGGATCTGCGCGAACTCGGCCGCGCCGATCATGCGGTCGGTCTCGGGCGTCTGCGGGTGGTGCATCGAAATGATGTCGCTGCGCGAGAGCAGTTCGTGCAGCGCGCACTGCTCCACGCCCAGGCGGCCCGCTTCGTAGGCGCTCAGGTACGGGTCGTAGCAGAGCACGTGGCAGCGGAACGGGCGCAGCATGTCGACCACCATGCGCCCGATGGCGCTGGCCGAGACGATCCCGACGGTGGCGCCCAGCAGGCCCTGCGGGTCGCGCGGAATGCCCGGCAGGCCCCAGGCGCCTTCGCGGCAGCCGTTCCAGTAGGTGCCCCAGCGCCGCGACAGGGCAATCATCAGGCCGACGGTGGCCTCGGCCACGTTGATGCCCAGGCCGATCTGGCCACAGACCACGGTGACGTCGTTGGCCATCAGCGTCTGCGGTGTGTCATCGGGGAAGAAGTGCTTCACGCTGCCGGCCATGTGGCCGAAGAAGCGACACTCGGGATGGGCCTGCCAGAACGCCGTGGGGAACGCCGGCGCGCCCCAGACGGTGATCACCGCGTCGAGCTGGCGACCGGCGGTCAACGCCATGAGATCGTCGGTGGTCGGGCGCGAGGTCGGCTCGATCACGTCGTAGAGCTGGAACAGGCGCTCCTGTTCGCTGGGTCGGAAAGTGACGGAGAAGTCCTGGCGCGGCATGGCCAGCAGAATGGTGCGCTTGCTCATCGGGGAACGCTCTCTTACGGCTTCCAGGTCGGCGGGAGCCGCCGGCATGGTGACCCATCAAGCCCGGAGCGTCAAGAGGGCGGCGGCAGCAGTCGACCGGCGTCGGACAGGTCGAGCACCAGCAGCGTTCCCGCCACCACGGCCACCGGCATGGTCAGCAACTGCGCCAGCGGCACGCCCATCAGCACCATGGTCGCCAGGCCCAGCCCGATCAGCGGCCACGGTGTGGCGCGCACCTGCCGCCACCGTAGGAACCCGCGCAGCCGTCGACGCCAGAGCGCCGAACCGGCCATGCCGACGCCCGCGAAGGCCGCGGCCACCAGCCCGCTGCACAGACCGTGCGCCGCCGAGCCCACCACCGGCACCAGGTGCAGCGGCAGCAGCGCGATCAGCAGGACCAGGCCCAGCGCCAGGTCCATCAGCACCTCGCGCAGCGCCACCAGCAGATCGGAGACGAACCCGAGCAGCGTCAGGCGCTCCTCGGTGACCGGGCGCCCCAGGGCGGCTTCGGCGGCCTGGCTGAGCAGATCGACGAACGGCGCGGCGATGAGGTTGGAGCCCAGCAACGCCGCCACCGCGCTGAGCAGCACGAGCAGTACGGCCACCAGCCAATGGGCCAGCGAGAAGGCGCCGGCGGCCCAGCGCGAGGCGCTGGCCGGTCCGGCCCAGAAGTGGTGCAGCAGACCGCCGCTGTAGCGCACCGAGAGCCACACCAGCAGCGCGAACAGCGCCAGCGAGAGCGCCGCTGGAATCACCGCCAGCCGGCACAGCCGGCCGTGCCGGGTATACAGCCCGACGGCCCGCGGCACCGTGGCCACTCCCTGCCAAAGCTCGCCCAGGACGCTCACGGCCAACTCCCTACCGGCGGCGCAGGCGACCGTTCACCCCACGCGGCGGCGGGGCCGCCGCGCGCTCGCGTTCGGCGCGGGCCAGCAACGGCCCGATGTCCTCGCCCGGCTGCCCCAGCACGCCCAGGATGGTGTGTGGCGGCGCCATCTGGCCCGGTGTGACCACCACGGCCAGCAGCCGTCCGGCCACCTGCGCGGGCATCTCGAACACGGCCTTGTCGTGTTCGACGCGGACCAGCGACTGCCCTGCCGCCACCGCCTCGCCGACCTGCGCCAGCCACGCCGCCACGCGGGCGGGAGTGCCCTCGGGATCGAACTGCGGCATCAGGATCTCGAGTGCCATGGGGCTCCGGGGTTCAGCGCTTCGGCGCCAGCGTGGCCAGGCATTCCACATGCGTGGTCTGCGGGAACAGGTCGAACGGCTGCACGCGCTCGGTGGCGTAGCCCGCCGCGGCGAAGCGCTGGAGGTCGCGCGCCAGCGTCGCCGGGTCGCACGACACGTAGACCACGCGGCGCGGGCCGGCACCGGCCACCACCTGAATGACGCCCTTGCTGCACCCGCGGCGCGGCGGGTCGAGAATGACCAGGTCGGCCGAGCGGTCGCGCAGCGCGTGGGCCAGCTTCTGCTCGGCCTGGCCGTGGACCACGGTGACCTGGTCGAGCTGGTTGAACCGCGCGTTGGCGTTAGCATCGTGGATGGCGTTGCTGTCGATCTCCAGCAGCGTCACCGCGCCGACCTGGGCGGCGAGCGTCAGGCCGAAGGTGCCGATGCCGCCGTAGACGTCCACCAGGTGATCTTGCGCCCGTGGCTGCAGCGCCTCGCGCACCGCGGTGATCATCGGCTCGAGCAGGAACTCGTTGACCTGGAAGAAGACATCGGGCGAGACGCGCAGACTGAGCCCGCAGACCTTGTGGCGCGGGGCCCGGCCGATCAGTTCGCCCACCTCGCGGCCGCGGTCGTTCTGCGACGCGCGCGTGCGCGCCAGGTGGCGCAGGCCGGTCATCTGCGGCACTTCCTGCCGGTAGGCTTCGGCCCAGCGCACCTTCTCCGGCACCTCGCGCCGGCCGGTGGTGAGCAGCAGCCCGGCCTCGCGCGTGGTGGTGGAGTAGCGAATGCCCACCTCGCGCAAGAGCCCTTCGGCGGTCTGCTCGTCGTACACCGACCAGCCGGTCTGACTGAGCCGCAGCGCGGTTTCCTCCAGCAGGCGGTTGACCTCGGGCAGCGCCAGGGGGCAGTCATCGACCGGCAGGAGCTGCTGCGGGTCGCGGCCGTGGTAGCAGAGCGTCACGTTGCCGCCGTCTCCGCGGCCGCAGACCAACTCGATCTTGTTGCGGTAGCCGTAGGGCACCGGTGACGGCACCGTGTCGGCCACCAGCGCCTCGTCGAGGTGCCCCAGCCGTCGGACGGCGTCGGCCACCATGCGCGTCTTGGCGGCCACCTGGGCCGGATAGTCCAGGTGCTGCAACTGGCAGCCGCCGCACTGCCCGTTGAGCGGGCACAGGGCCGGCACCCGCGCCGGCGAGGGCTGCTCGACATCGAGCAGCCGGGCCCGCGCGAAGCGGGCTTGTACCTGCGTCACCTCGACCTGCACGCGCTCGCCGGGGCAGACGTCGGACACGAACAGCGGGAACTGCTCGTGGCGGCCGACGCCGTCGCCGCCGAAGGCCAGGTTGTCGATGGTCACGGTCAGTTGGCGGCCGACCTCCAACGGTGCGGTCGAGCTCATGGTGTCAATCCTTCCGCGCGCGGACGGCTAGCGCCGTCGCCGCGTGTTTCGTCGTGGGCGCTCCGGCGACCCGTCACCGTCGGCGGCGCGCGGCCGGTCGACGTCCACCAGGCGGCTGTTCGGGGGCAGTTCGGCCGACTGCGAGTCGTTCATCGCGGCCCTTACCTGGCCCTCGACGCGCCCGGCAGCCTGCCCCAGCGCCTGCGTCGCCGGTGAATCAGGGCGCGCCAGCAGTAGCATGTGCGGCACCGGTCGCGACGGCTTCTCGTCGGAGTGCCCGGTCACAAAGATGCTGCCGTTGTAGTAGAGGGAACTGCTGAAGCCCGAGTCCAACAACGCCGCTTGCACGATGCCGAGTTTCTGGAGGCAACGGGCAATCGTCACCGAGCTCTGGCTGCTCGGCGAGGCGCCGATCACCGGGCGCCCTTTGTGGTCTACACCGCAGAACGCTCGGCGGCGCGGGTCCTTGTGGTCGCGCGTGGACACCTGGTCCATGGCCTCGGCGTCCAGCGCCTGGCCGTCGCGCACCAGCCAGCCGCCGCCCACGAAGGCGTCGGTGACGCCCGGCAGCGCCTGGTCGAGGCCGAGTTGCGAATTGTGCCGCGCGGGATCGAACGGCACGAACCGCAGATCCGTGCGCGAGATCAGCACCAGCGGCCGGCCTCTCAGCCGGTCGTTGTCATGGGCGTTGCCCGCCACGAACCGGCCGTAGGCCACCAGCGCCTGCGGCTCGGCGATGGTCTTGCGCCGCCACAGCTCTTCGTTGCGCGTGGTCGTCCACTGGCTCATCACCGGGCCCAGCATGGCATTGCTGACGTCGCGGAGATGCGCCATCTGGAAGAACCCGCCGTTGATGCCGGCCGGCGCTTTGGCCAGCCGGGCCACGTCGGGCACGCCGTAACGGAAATCGGCATGGACCGAGGTCAGCCGGCCGCCGGTGACCCAGCAAAGCGGCACCCGCAGCTTGCCCAGCCGCAGCACGTCGCGGTGGAACAGCACCGGCTGCGCCTGATCACCTTTGGTGGGCGCGCCGGCCTGCGGCTCGCGGCTGACCGGCAGCTTGCAGGACGCCTTCTCCAAGGCCAGGGCCAGCTTCTGGCACGGATAGCGGTTGACCTCCATCGGGCCGGGCGACTGCGCCGAGCCGCCGGCGCTCATGGTGAACCCGGCCACGAAACCGGCCGCCTTGGCCGCGTCGATGACGCGCGGGTCGCGGTCGCCGCTGGGGTAGCAAAGGAACTGGATCGGCGTGTCGAGTTGCTGTTGCAGCGTGTCGCGGCACTTGGTGATCTCGTTGGCCAGCTCGCTGTCGGAGCACTTAGTCAGCTCCGGGTGCGTGACGGTGTGGGCCTGGAACTCGAACAACCCGGTGGCCTTCATCTCGCGCATCTGGTCCCAGGTCATGTGGTCCTTGCCGGTCTTGCGACCGACCGTCGAGGTGGTGATGAAGAAGACCGCCGGCCAACGGCGCTTCTTCAGCCGCGGGTAGATGAGCTGGTAGACGCTGGCGTAGCCATCGTCGAAAGTGAGCAACACCGGTCGCGCCGGCAGGCCCTCGCCGCGCGTCAGGTAGGCCCACCACTGCGCCAACGAGATCGGCGTCACGCCGCGCTCCTCGATAGCCGCCAGGTCGCGGTCGAACTCGGTGGTGGTGGCGTCGAACCAGACGCCCTTCTGGCCGTCGACCACGTCGTGGTACATCAGGATCGGCACGAAGGCCTGTTGCGCGCGGGCGTGGATCGGCAGCGGCTCGAGGCGCTGCGGCTTGGCCGGTGCCGCCGGACTACTGGTGGCCGCACCGGGCGAAGGCGTGGTGGCGCTCGACGCGCCGCTGGTGTCGGCGGGGGCGGGCCGTTCGGCGGGCCAACCGAGGCCGGGCAACCGCAGGCCCAGGCGCTCGGCCAACGGACTGCGCCCGTTCACCGGCACGATCAGGCCCAGCGCCACGCCGCACGCGGTGGCCACCAGCAACGCGAGCACCGCCCGCCACGGTGCGGCGTGGGGCGGACGCGCGGCGGTCTGGGTGGTCGGCGGCTCGGGCTGTTCCCCGCTCACAACGGTCTCCGGGCTCGGCGGCGGTAGGGTGATGGGCTGTCCTTAAGCATACACCAGCCCCGCCCAGTCGCAAACGTCAGGCGACGACTCCGCGGCCGGCCGCCGCGCGCGGGAAGGAGCCCGCCCGGCCGCGCGGAATCGCCGATCGGCCCGAGGCAACCATTCCATGACGCGCACGATACTGGCCACCGATTGCGGTAGCACCACCACCAAGGCCATCCTCATCGAGCACCGCGAGGACGGCTACCACTTGGTCTGCCGCGGTGAATCGCCGACCACGGTCGAAGCGCCGTTCGACGACGTGACCGTCGGCGTCATCACCGCCACCCGTGAGGTCGAGGAGCTGTCCGGTCGCACGCTGGTGCGCGATGACCGCCTGATCGTGCCGGCCGAAACGGACACCGTCGGCGTCGACCTGTACCTGTCCACGTCGAGCGCCGGCGGCGGCCTGCAGATGACCGTGGCCGGCGTGGTGGCCAAGATCACCGCCGAGAGCGCCGAACGCGCGGCGCTGGGCGCCGGCGCCATCGTCATGGACGTGGTCAGCATCGACGACGGACGCGCCGAGCACGAGCGTATCGAGCAACTGCGGCGCCTGCGGCCGGACATGGTTCTGCTGGCCGGTGGTACCGATGGCGGGCAGAGCGACAACGTCATCGAACTGGCCGAGTTCCTGCTGGCCGCCGACCCGCATCCACGCCTCGGTGGCGGCTATCGACTGCCCGTCATCTTCGCCGGCAACCGGGCCATCCGCGAGGACATCGAGCGCATTCTGAGCGGCGCCATGGACCTGCGCATCGTGGACAACATCCGGCCGACGCCCGAACAGGAGAACCTCGGTCCCTCGCGCGAGGCCATCCATGAGCTGTTCCTCGAACACGTCATGGAGCACGCGCCCGGCTACCCGAAGCTGAAGTCGTGGACCTCGGCGGACCTGCTGTCCACGCCGAACGCCGTCGGCATGTTGGTGCAGGCGGTGGCCACCGAGCGCGACTGCAACGTGCTCGCGGTGGACATCGGCGGCGCCACCACCGACGTGTTCAGCGTCTTCGACGGCAACTTCACGCGCACGGTCAGCGCCAACCTGGGCATGAGCTACAGCATCTGCAACGTGCTGGCGCTGGCCGGCACCGCCAACGTGCTGCGCTGGGTGGCCGCCGACTACGACCCCGACGAACTGCGCAATCAGTTGCGCAACAAGATGATCCGGCCGACCACCATCCCGCAGACGCTGCGCGGCCTGGCGGTGGAGCAGGCGCTGGCCCGCGAGGCACTGCGGCTGGCGCTGGCGCACCACAGCGACTTGGCGCGGTCGCTGCGCGGCACGCGGCAGGAGACCAACATCAGCCGCGCGCTGGACCAGGCCGGCAGTGGCTCGCTGGTGGACATGATGGCGCTCGACCTGGTCATCGGTTCGGGCGGCGTCCTGTCGCACGCCCCGCGGCGCGCCGAAGCCGCGCTGATGCTGCTGGACGCGTTCCAGCCCGAGGGTGTCACCGAACTGGCCGTCGACAGCATCTTCATGATGCCGCAACTGGGCGTGCTGAGCACGGTGCTGCCCGAGGCGGCCACCGAGGTGTTCAACCGCGACTGCCTGGTGCCGCTGGGCACCGCGGTCGCGCCGCGCGGCGACGTGCGCGAAGGCGTCTTGGCCACCATCTCGGCCACCGGCGGCCTGACGCTGGACGCCCACCCGCTGACCGCGGGCCAGCTCACCCGCTGCGACCTGCCGGCGGGCGCCACGGCCGAACTGACCATCACGCCGGCCCGCGGCGTCGACGTCGGCGCGGGTCCGGGTCATGGGGTCACGCGAACGGTTAAGGGCGGCCTGGTCGGCCTGATCCTCGACGGCCGCGGCCGACCGTTGGTCCTACCGGTCGAGCCGTCCGCGCGCGTGGCGGCGCTGACCGCGTGGGCCGCGGCACTGTCGATCCCGGTGCCGTAGAGGGCGGGGTGGGGTGGCCAGGGTGCGGTCGTCAGGCCTGGTAGCGGGCCAACACGCGGTTGATGTCATCGACCGGCGACACGTACGGCAGCCGCTCATCCTTCAGTGTGACGCCGTTGAAGAGCACTACCCAGTTGCAGAGCGACCAGCGGCGCTGGTTGAAGTGCGCCACGCTGCCCGGCATACCGCCGTCGCCAATGCACCCGCCGTTGTCGTTCCAGCGAGCCAGTTGCCTGGTCCGGCGATCGAGCAGGGGCCGCGCCTCGTTGGCGTACCAGTAGTCGAGGTAGCGGCAGAAGGCCGGCGCGGAAGTCGCCAGTTGCATGCACGCATCGAAGTTCCACCCGCCGCCGTCTGCCGCCGGGAGCTCGGCTCCCTGGTCTTCGGCAAACGGGCTAGGGCCGCGCTCGCGGCAGTGGTATTCCGGCTCGCGCGGACTCCGCTCGGCTCGCCGGGCGCGCGCGATGATCACGTCGTCGCTGGCCGCCTGGGCCGGCGCGAACACGTTCGCGGCGACGAAGTCGCGGTAGTTGCCGCTCAGCTTGTCGATGAACAGCTTGATGATCCCGTGGGCTGCGTTGGAGTACTCCTGTGGACCCGCACCGGGGCGTTGGCGAGGCCGGCGGGCGTAGATACACCGTGCGACGTCCCACATCGTGGGCAGTGAAGCGAGTCCGAGCTCCGCCATCGTGCCGTGGAGTGTGTCGACCGGCTCGATGTACGAGCGACCTTCCATCAGGTGCTCAAGCGTGACTTCGTAGATCCACGGGTCGGGCGCCAGGCCGCGCGGTGGAGCCAGACCCCACTCGTCTTGCAGGGCGCGGAAGACAGGCAGGGCCCTGCTGACCTCCGTTCCGCTCCGGGGCAGCCGGTAGACTTGGCGCCGCCACTTGGCATCGCAGATGAGCTTGATGGCCGTCTCGTTGATGGCCTTGTCGAGGCTGGCCAAGCGCATGATGGCATCTGGGCTGGTCGGCACAGTGCGGGCGCCATCCATCCATCCGTAGCCTCGCCGCACGTAGAAGCGCCCGCGCCAGGACACGGCCAGCGTGGCGGAAGTGATCTGGAACCGTTCCATGCGGTCGAGGACGATGGCGTCGAGGCACGCCAACTCGCGGCAGGTTTGGCCCGTGATCGGCAGGGCCGTGGCTTCGGATGGCGGCGCCGCCGCAGCGGCCCGGCAGAGCAGGTGGTGGGCCGCCAGGCTGGTGGTGGCGCCTCGCGCGAGCGTGTGCAGGAGCTGCGCGATGGCTTCACGCCGGTTCAGCAATGGTGGGTCCGCACTTGCCGCCCGATGGGCTGGTCGCTCTGGCATGTCTGCTCACCTGGTCTTCCGGCACCATATCACGAGGCTGTCGCAGTTGGGCGGCGTGACGGGCTGGCCGGGTCATGTGGTCACGCGAACGGTCAAGGTCGGCCTGGTCGGCCTGATCCTCGACGGCCGCGGCCGACCGCTGGTCTTGCCGGTCGAGACGTCCGCCGTGGAGTGCGGCGCCCAGCGCCGCGATGAACGGCGTCCGGCCGTGGGGCAGGGAAGCTGGCCTGCTCATGGGCGCACATCCACCAGGCCGACGTCGATGAACCCGGGCCAGTTTGGCCGGCGACAGTGTACGGCCAGTGTCGCGCGGCCTGGTCTGAGGGCGCGACGGGCCTCGGTCGAGAGCGCGAACATACCGTAGTCACCCCTGCCGCCCGACAGGCGGACGGCAAGGTGCCCGTTGACATAGACCTCGCAGTCACCGTCGTGGCTGACCCGCAGGCGCGGGGCAGTGACCTGGCCGGGCGCTATCGTCACCGTGCGGCGGAGCCATAGCTCGGCTGTGGTCCACTCCGAGCGGACCCGTCGCGTGGGCACGCTCAATGGGCCGAAGCCGCCTGGCGCTTCAGTCCAGCCGCGGTCGTCGAAGCCGGGCTGCGCCCAGCCGGCCGGTGGCTGCTGGTTCGTGCCGCGCCAGAGCACCGGGTCTGTGTCGGCGCAGGGCGACAGGGGCACCACATCGGGTCGCTTGAGCAGGTGACAGACCGGCCATTCGCCAGCATACCCACGGAGCACCTGGCCTGGCCGCGGGGGCCGTAGCGCACTGTCCCACCCCGCCGGATCCTCCCAGTAGAACTGGAGGAAGTTGTCGTCCCACCGTGTGCCGGGCGCGAACCAGCCGTTGGGGCTGTCGGTCTCTGGCCCGACGTCCATCCACAACCAGCCCGCGTCGCGCAGGAATGAAAGCAACCGCACATGACCGCCCATGCGCCCGTCTTCCGGGACCCATCCGCCTTGCCCGGCAGCTGCGGGGATGCCGTTGGCGCGGAGCATCAGCGCCAAGAGGTGGGCCATGCCGCAATCGCTGGTGCGCGTCTGCAGCGAGCCGAGCGACGGACCCGCATCGGTGGTCTGGAGCGGATGGCCTGCCCACTTGACGTTGCCGTAGACAAACGATCGTTGAAGGAAGCGGTACGCGCGGAACAGGAACGCCGCATCCGTCTCGTTTGTTCGCCGCCGCAGGTGGTGCTCATCGAGGTAGCGTGAAACCGCAGGCTGTGCATAGTCGTAGAAGGGCGGGACCGGAGCGGTGAGCGACGCGCGCACGGCGGGCAGCAAGTCACCTGGCGGGTCAGGTGGCGGCCCTTCGACCAGGTCGACAGTGTTGGCTGTCACGTCGCAACTGAAGCTGACCGTGCCTCGCCGCGTCGGCAGGCTGAGGGCCGGGATGAAGGCACAGAAGGCCTTCGGGTACATGGGCGACGATGTGGCGACCACTTCGCAGGGCCATTGGCCGCGCTCGCTCGCCACTGTACAGGCCATCCGGCGCACTGTCTGCGCCAAGTGGTCCTGCGGGCAGGTCAGCGCGTAGAGCAGCCAGTCCACCGGTTCGGGCCCCCAACTCACGGGGGCTTGCCACTCCAGGCGATAGGTCCGGCCCGGAATGGCGTCCTGGTGCACCCGGCCCTCGCAGAAGGCCCTGATGTGAGCGGGCCAGTCGTCGGTCGCGGGCGTCGCTGTGTCAGGCTCGTAGCGCCGGGCGTAGTGCGCTGGTGGCCGCACGTCCTCCGACAGGGTGACGTCGTCAAGCAGCACGAAGTCCCGCGGTTCACTGCTTCCGCTGTCGAGCACCTCTAGCCGCGCCTGTTTGCCGCGGTAGCTCTGCAAGTCCCAGCAGACGGGTGCGAGTTCGGCGGTGTTCATGCCACTCGCGCGCCGGACCGCCCGGCCGTCCACCACCAGTGTCACACAGGTGTGGTCGGGCAGGTCGCCACCGCCGACCAGACAGTGCAGATACCGAGCCGTCAACGCAAACGGCGGTGACCAGGCTACGCCGGTCGCTCGTCTGCCTCCTGCGCCACGTGTGCTAAGGAAGCGCCGACCGGTGTAGCCCGCGATGAGGCCCGGATAGGCCGCGTCACTGGCCGGCTCGGCATCGAAGCAGTCACCAGACCGTTGCCAGTCACCGTAGCCGTGCTCGAAGTCGACCACCGAGCGCTCGACCTGAGGGCCGGTCACCGGCGGCGCTTCAGGCCGGCTGGTCGCCCGGTCGTCGAGTACTCGGTCCACCGCGATGAACAGCCCACCTGGCTCGATGCGGTCGCACTGCCACATCCGCCGCTGCCATGCGAGCCTGCCCTTTCTATCGAGCACGACGGCCGGCAGCCCATTGAGCCCGAGACGTCGCCGGAGAGTGTCGTCGTGATCGAACAGCACGTCGAACGAGTAGCCATGCTCTTTCAGGAAGGCGCGGGTCTCGGCGGGGCTGTCCGGCGTCACGGCCACCACCACCAGGCGGCCCTCGGCAGCCGCCTTCGACCGTGCCAGTTCGTCGGCGTAGTCGAGCCAGGTGTACCTGAAGTCGCGGTTCCACGGCATGGCGACGTAGGCGACGAGCACCACCACCTTGCCGCGCCAGTCGGCCAGTGAGACCAGCCGCCCGGACAGGTCAGTGAAGGTCAGTGCGTGGGTACCGACGTGCTGCAGGTATGGCGCCGACCGTGTATCGGCGCTGCCGTCGGCCCGTTTGGCCGGTGAGTCAGTGACCACGAAGCGGACCAGTCCGTTGGTGCCCGCGGAGGCGTCCACACCAACAAGCGCGTCAAACCAGGCGTAGTCGCGGGTCAGCACGTAGTGCAACGTCGCCGCCGCGTGGGTGGCCAGGCCGCGCTCAAACTGCTGCGAGCCAATCCGCAGAGGGTGCCCCGCCAGGTTGTGACCGTCGCGATGGAATGCGTCGGCCCCCTGTCTGGCCTCCACAGGCTCGATCTCGTCGAGGTAGGTCACTTGGCCGTCGGCGGTCACCAAGCGGGCCATCGCCAGGTCCGCATGGTCCCAGGGATTGCCATCCACGTCATCGACCAACAGATAGAGGTCGCGCCAGCCACCAATCTGCACGTGCACCGGCAGTGGCGGTCGGCCACCGACCATCGCTGGGCTCACCCAGGCCGCGCGTCCGTCGGGGCGGGTCGGCTGGGGTAGGCTGCGCCGTTGGTGCTCGCCCCCGAACCACAGTTCGACTTCCGTGAGGGCGCTGAGTGACTGCACAGCACGCGCCTGGAGCGCCAAGTCGTGCGCCGTCACGCCCGCCCTGTTACGGATCGTCGGGTCGCCGCCCACTCGGCCTAGTATGCCGATGGCCCTCGGTTGCCCGCGGAGTACCGCCTCGTGGTAGCCCGTGCTCCCATCCGCGCCGCGCTGGTTCGGGTCGGCGCCGTGTTGCACCAGC
>CAZHGD010000161.1:0-16708 GCA_964531735.1 uncultured Fimbriimonadaceae bacterium
ATGATGGCGATGACCACCAGGAGCTCGATGAGGGTGAAGCCGTGTCGTTTCATCGGTTGCCTCTTCCTATCGTATCACGCAACCAAACGGCGGCCGGCGTGACACGGAACCCCCGCCCGCGCGCTCCGGCGTCGCGTAATCGTACCCGGCCTGGTCTGGCTCCAAACGTGCCTGGCTCGAACCGTCCTTACGGCTTGTCCGGCAGCTTCCGCATCAGCACGTTGCCGTTGGTCGAGCGCTGCGCCGCCGGCTGCGCGGGATTGCCGCCCTGCATGGTGACCAGCAGGAAGTACCGCTGACCGGCCGGCGCTGCCTTGGGGGCCAGGAAGTACAGGTGGTCCTTGTTCCAGCCGCCGGCGTGGCAGGTGTGCTGGTCGACGGCCAACTCCCGGCGGGTCTGCCGGTCATCGCCGGTCTGCGCCACCAGCGTGACCTTGTGCACCACCAGGCCCAGCAGGCCCGAGGTGTAGTCGAACTCGACCTCGTAGCGGCCCGGTCCGTCGAGGCGTGCGGTGACCTCGTACTCGGTGGTGATCGGCGAGGCCCGGTCGAACAGCTCCGTCTTCCACACGCCGACCTGGGCCTGCCGGTACGCCTTGCGGGTGTCTGGGAAGCCGAGTTTCTCGCCCACTGCCGCCAGCTCGTCGGCGTGCTTCTGGATGGCCTTGATGGTGTCGGTCCAGCGGCCGGGCGGCGTGCCGCCCTTGACCCGGCTCTGGCCCCAGGCGGTCATGGCCGCGCAGGTCGCCGCGGCATGGTCGGCAAAGGCGGCCAACAACGGTCTGACCGGCTCGCGTTCGGCCGTGCCGCCGGCCTTGGCCTTGGGCAACAGCGCGTTGAGCCGCCACAGATCCACCAGCAGTGCCTGCCAGTTGGCCACCGTCTCGGTCTCGGCCGTCAGGCCCACATCGTCCAGCTTGGCCACCAAGGCGCGCGCCCGTTCGCAGGCGGCCAGGTTGCTCTGTAGCCGGGCCTCATCCGGCACTTCGGCGAAGATGCCGCGGCCCAGCTTCAGACCACCGGCCGCCGCCGCCGGGATGGAGCTGCCGTAGCACCAATGGACGATGATGCGTGAGCCGTAGATGTCCCAGGCCACCGGGCTGAGCGTCATCACCCAGTCGGCGAACACCGCCGGGTCCTTCACGGCGTGACGCAGGCCGTAGCGCAGCGCGAAGGACCGTGGATCCGAGGCTTCGGGGTTCCACGAGTACTCCGCGGTGGCCTCCAGCAGGTAGGGGTAGAATCCGCGGCCCGGCGGCGCGTAGCCGACCAGCGACTTGACGCCGCTCGCGGCGAACTCGCGCATGCGGTGCTGGACGAACTCACCGCCATGCCACGGCGCCACGCCGCGCCAGTCGGGCACCACGATGGGACAGACGCCCAGCCAGCCGCCGGCCGCGGCCCAGGCCTTGAAGTAGGCGTCCATGATGGGCGCGCGACCGCTGTTGTACGTGCGGCTGCCGTCGTAGTGGATGATCTGCGTGCCCGGCCGCACCGCCTTCAGAATCAGCTCGTTGTACTTGTACGTCGACTGCGTGGTCAGCAGTCGCAGGCGCATGTCGGCGCGCTTGCGCTGCGCCTGCTCGAACGCCGCCTCGCACACCCGGGCCTCCACCACGAACGGGTTGCTGGCCTGGTCGATGAGCGGGTGGCCGTGCTCCTCCTCGGACAGCCAGACGGTGATGCCGGTGACCTGCGGGTAGTCGGCCAGGTCGGCCATCCACTTGCCCAGCACCGCGATGAACCGCGGATGGTCGAGCTTGAACTGCCGCTGTCCCTGGTTGCCGCTTGGCGGCACCTTGGCCTCCAGCTCGGGGAACCGCTCGTAGACGCCGGTGCCGACCAACTGCTCCAGATGGTGAATGATCGGCACCACGCGCAGGCCGAGTCGCCCGGCGCGCTCGAGCAGCTCCTGGTTCATGCTGGCGTGGGGCGTGCCGTCCGCAGCCACCTTCAGGTCGGCATGGACCTCGATCAGGTTGAACTTGCGCCAACTCAGCCATTCCAGGTCGTTCTTGGCGTCGAGACCCCAGAAGCCCCGTTCCAGCAGCGTCGGCCAGTCGCGCACGGTGAGCTTCGGGATCTCCACGCGGCCTGGCTGCAGGCGCGCGGCCACCAACTGCTGGAGCGTCTTGGCCGCATAGTAGACTCCGGCGGCATCGGCACCGGCCAGATGCAGGGCCTCGCCCTGGACACTGATGGTGTAGGCTTGAGGGCGGCCCTGGTCCGACAGTTCACGACCGACGCCGAGCACGATGGTCGGTCCGCTGCCGGTCGCGGTGCCCGCCTTGGCCAGGAGCGCGCGCAGCTCGTCGGCCGCGGCGGCCACCAAGGGATCGTTGGTGCGCGTCTCGAGGCGCACCGCGCCGGGCGCGCACGTCCAGGCGCCGGCCAGGCTGACCTCGCGCGGCCGCGGCACCAGATGCGCGAGCCAGTCATCGGCCGCCGGCGCGGCCAGGAGCAGCGGCAGCAGTCCGCAGACGACAACCATGACGTGACCTCCCCCGGCTTGCGGCGCCGGATGGGAGGATCTTCGCGGGCGGGACACAATGACCTGCCACCACAAAGACGGGAGACGGTGTGGGTAGCGTGGAGCAAGCAGGCGCGGGCACGGCCCTGACCATCGGCTTCTTCGACGGCGTTCACCGCGGTCACCAGGTATTGCTGCAACGGGTGCTGGCGGCTGCGGCGCGTCTTGGCGCGCGGCCGGTGGCGGTCACCTTCGACCTCCACAGCCTGGAGGTGCTGCACGGCCGCGGCCCGCTGAAGACGATTCTGACCACGGCGGAGAAGGTCGCCCTGCTGCGGGCTTGTGGGCTGGACGACGTCGTGGTCTACCACTTCACCCCGGAGTTCGCGGCGCAGTCGGGCCAGGAGTTCGTGGAGAACGCGCTGGTGGCGGAGCTCCAGGCCCGCAGCATCTGCGTTGGTCGTGACTTCCGGTTTGGCCACCACCGCTCCTGCGGTGCGGCTGACCTGGCCGCTCTGGCCGGTCGGCACGGGGTCGAGGTCGACATCGTCGACCTCGTCGGGGCCGACGGACACAAGGTCGGTAGCCGGGCCATCCGGGCCGAACTCGCCGTGGGCGACGTGGCCACCGCCGCGGCCATGCTGGGTCGGCCGTACACGTTGACCGGCACCGTGGTCGAGGGCCGCCGGCTCGGCCGCACCATCGGGTTCCCGACCGCCAATCTGGCGGTGGACCCACGCAAGATCGTGCCGGAGCACGGCGTCTACGCGGTCCGCTGGGCCGGGCGACCGGGCGTGCTCAACATCGGCGTGCGGCCGACGGTGGGCGGTGTCGCCGAGACCATCGAGGCGCACTGGCTCGACTACTCGGGCGACCTGTACGGCGCCACGCTGACCGTCGAGTTCGTCGCACGCCTGCGGCCGGAGCGCCGCTTCGCCGACCTGGCGGCCCTGCAGACCCAGATCGCGCACGACGTGGCGCGGGCCCGCCAGGTGCTGGAGCAGACGCCATGAAGCGATGGGCGCTGGCTGTGCTGGTGGTCGCCGCCGTCGCGGGCGCCGAGACCGAGCGGCTGAGCGTCCGCAATGGCGGCTTCGTCACGGCGTCAGGCCGTGCCGTCGGCCTCTATGGCGTCAATCTCTACCAGAGCCACCTGATGTGGGCGCGCCGGCAGCGCGCCGATGAGGTCCGCGGCGCCATTCGCGACCTCGCGAGCTACGGGCTCAACGCCGTGCGGCTGCCGCTCAGCGCGGCCTATCTGGAGCCGGCGCCGAACGTGCTGGTGGGCGATGCCGGCTACGCCGAGGCGATGGGCCGGCACAAGCTGAAGACCGGCTACCTGGACCTGCTCGACGAGCTGCTCGACGAGGCTGCGAAGCGCGACGTGTACGTCATCGCCGAGTTGCACGAGCTGCCGGGCGACGAGTACCGGTGGTTCAGCGGCGGCGAGGAGAGCCGGCGCGGCACGGGCCAGCCCGGTGGCGGCATCGCCTGGATGAACCGGCCCGAGTTGGTCCGCGAGCACTTGCCCAAGATCCTTGGCCGGCTGGCCGCGCACTGGCGCACCAAGCCTGCGCTCTGCGGCCTGGAAGTGCCGTACAACGAACCGCACGAACCGTGGCCGTTCGTGCGCGGCGCCGCCTATCGCGCCTTTGTGGCCGACTGCGCCAAGGCCGTCAAGGCCGCGGACCCGCGATGCCTGGTGTTCATGCACGTGGGCGACTGGGGCGCCGGCGTCAACGAGTTGAGCGATTCCTGGGTCTGGGACCTGCCCGCCGAAGTGGACGCGCTGACGCCGCACTTCTATCTCGGCATGCACAATGCGTCGGCGCGCATTGCCGATGCGTACGGCGTGGTGCCGGCGAGTTGGCTGAGCTGGTTCCGCGGCTCAGGCCGGCCGGTGGTCATCGGCGAATGGGGCCCGGCCCATGCGGAGTACCCGCGCTGGCAGAAGTACGACAGCAGCGACCAGGTCACCGCGCGCCTGCACGACGCCTGCCCCGCCGGCTGGTGGCACAACGGCGCCCAAGGCGCCTTCCGTTGGGCCTGGGACGCCGGTCTTGACGACCCACAACACCGTGGTGGCATCGAGCCGAAGTCGCTGCCGTTGCTCAAGTGGTCGGCGCCGTTCACCCAGCGCCCGCGGACCGGGCGCGGCGCGGTGGCGGTGGTGCTGGCGCCGCCACGGCGCGCCTCCTATGGACAACCGACCGACCTGATGCGCATCGCCGCGGCGCTGCTCGATCTGGGCGTGACGCCGTTCGACACGCTGTTCGACCGGCAGGTCGCCGCGCAGCCCGGTGTGCTCAAGCAGTACCGCGGGGTGCTGGTCTACCGGCCGGATCTGGCGCCGGCGGCCCTGACGGCGGTTGGCGCCGCCGGTGTGCCCACCTTCGAGCTGGCCGACGATGCCGTGCCGCGCGAGCGGCTACGCGCGTTCCTCAGCGGCTGCCAGATCGCTTGCGAACGAACGGCCATCCCGATCTGGGCCGTCGAGACGCCGGGGCGCCTGGCGCTCTACAATCGGACCGGCGAGAACGCGGCCTACGCACTGCCGCTGTCGGGTGCGGTGCGCGTGGCCGACCGGTTGACCGGCGAGCTGTTGCCGCTCACCGCGGGCGCGGCGCGCTTCGAGGTGCCGGCCTGGTCGGGGGTCGACGTGCAGCTTCTGCGACCGGAAGAGCCGTTGCCCAAGCCGCTGGCGCAGCCCCGCGGGCCGAACAACACCGAGCTGCCGGTGCTGCTGCCGCTCTACGACCACGGCCCGACGCGCGGCCGCTGGCTGGCCGGCTGGGCCGGCGGTCAGGCCATGCTGAAGAAGAACGAAGAGAACCGCGAGGTGATCGTCGTCACGACCAACGGCCGGACGCAGGCCGGCGGGTTCAACTTCAACCGGCATCAGCCGGTGGAACTGGCGCCGTGGTTCGCCGCGCCGCGCGCCACGCTCGAGCTGAAGCTGCGTCTGGTGGCCAAGCGACCGGCGGCGGTGGAGGTCGAGCTACACGGCGAGAACGAGCTGAGCCGCGCGGTGCTGGCCGTGCGACCGGTCATGGACTGGCAGCTCGCCAGCGTGCCGCTGGCGGTCTTCCAGCCGGCCGGCCGCCCACGGGCGATGACCGGCCTGTTCGTGCGACTGCTGCCCGAAGGCGCGGTGGAACTCGGCGCGGCGTGGTTGGCGCGGGCGGTGGAGTAGGTGCGCCCCCTTGCGAACCGGGAAGAGGAGCTGTGCAATGCGGATCTGGGACTGCCACTGCCATTTGCGTGGCGACGAGACGGGCGAGTACGTGCTGGCGCAGATGGACGCGGCCGGCATTGAGCGGGTGAACGTGTTCTCGCGTTACCCTGGACGCGGACGGGGTGCCGACGAGCGGGTGACCGCCGCCGAGGTGCGCGAGACCATCGAGCATGTGGCCGCGGTGCAGCGCGCCGACCCGGGCCGCATCTACGGCCTGGTCTTCGCCAATCCGCGCGCGGACGACGTGGTCGCAGAGACCGAACGCGGTCTGACCGACCTCGGCCTGCGCGGCGTGAAGCTCATCCCCGACCACTGGTACCCCGGCGACGACCTGCTCCAGCCGCTCTACGCCAAGGTGGCCGAGCTGGGCAAGCCGATCCAGTTCCACTCCGGCATTCTGTACGGCTTCGGCGACAGCTCGCGGTTCTGCCAGCCGGTGAACTACGAGCCGCTGCTGCACCATCCCACGCTGCGGTTCTCGCTGGCGCACATCAGTTGGCCGTGGGTGGACGAGTGCCTGGCCGTGTTCGGGCGCTTCCGCGCCGCCGCGGGCTACCGGCTGCCCGACTGCCAGATGTGGATCGACACCTGCCGCGGCACCCCGGACGCCTGGCGCGAAGAGGCGCTCCGCAAGGCCGTCCCGTTCGTCGGCGTCGAGCGCCTCATGTTCGGTGTCGATGGGACGCCCGGCTCGATGGCGGAGCAATCGCCGGTGCATGTCCGCAAGGACCTCGACCTGCTGCGCAGCGTCCTGGGGCTGTCTCAAGCGCAGATCGAGACCTACTTCTTCGGCGCCTGCGAGGCGTTCTGGGGCGACTGAGTGGGTCTCTGGACGTCTCGCTAGCCCTCCAGCACCACCAGGCTCCACACCTTCAGCTCGGGTACTTCGACCGTGGCGACGCCGTCCTGCACGGTGACCGCCAGCGGTCGGTCGGCCGGCTGGTCGGGCGAGCAGAGAGTGACGCCGGCGGGCCGGGCACCGGTGGGCACGGGCAGCGAGAGCTTGACCGGTCCGGCCGGGCTCACCCGGTCCAGATCGTCGTCCCAGTTGAGGTTCAGCAGGTGGACCACCAACCGGTTGCCCTGGCGCACCGGGCGGACGAACACCGTGTCGGGCGCATTGGTCGCCAGCCGCGGCACACCGCGTAGCGACTCGCGCAGCGCAGTGCGCAGGCGCACCACCTCCGCGGGTTCGCCGGTCGGCTCGACGATCTCGCATTGCGCGCTCTGGCTGCCGCCGTGGGCCGCGGGCGACCGCGTGTAGCCCGCGGCGGTCTTCTGCCAGCCCAGGACCGCCTGCCAGCCGGGGATGGCCGCGCCTTCGGCGCCTTCCAGGCCGGGGTTCTGCAGCAGGTTGCGCTCGGCGCCTTGCTCGCCGAAGAACAGGTCGTCGAACCAGGCGCGGCCGCTGTGGTAGCGGAACAGCACGTGCACCGTCGCCGACTTGACCGGCTTGGCCGGGTGGATGACGAACTCCGACTGCTGCCAGTCGTGCGTCCCGGCTTTGAATGGCGCCACCTGCGCCCACAGCGGTGAGCCGTCGGTGTAGGTCAGGTCGACCCACAGCGAGTACTGCGTGTCGGTCGGCTTGGAGACGCGCTCGGCCTTGCTCCAGCCGCGGATGACCAACGGCCGGGCCGCGGTCTGGTTGACCTGGACGACCTGCGACAGACCGCGTGCGTCGCGGACCGCCCGGCACGCGTCGTACTGCGCCGGCTCGTCGGCCAGCCGGGCGGTGCCGGCCGCGCGGAGCAACGCCTCGCCGGCAGGCGCGGCGCGGCGGGCGAAACCGGCGTTGCGCGTGGCCAGGTCGCCCGAGACCACCAGACGGCCGCCCGCCTGCTGGAACCGCTGCAAGCTGGCCAGTTGGGCATCGGACAAGGCTTCGACGCTGGGGCAGATGACCACGCGATAGCGGGCCAGGCGCTGGTCGAGGTCACGGTCGGGCCACATCTCCTCATCGCCCAGCACCTCGACGTTGTAAGCGATGTGGTCGGCCTCCAGGGCGCGGGCGAAGCCGCGGAAGTGGGCCACCAGGCGCGCCGCGCCGGGATCGGCCAGGTGCAGACCGAGCGCGCCGAGATGGCGTGGCAGGAAGCTCGGCACGCTGTAGAGCAGCGCCACGGCGGCCTCGGCCCGGTAGCTCTGGGCCAACAGGTCGCGATGCTCGCGCGCGAAGCGCGCATAGCCGGCGAGCGCGGTGTAGGCGTCGCGGCCCAGCGCGATGGCGTAGTAGCCTTTCTGCGCCGTCCAGGCCAGGTTGTTCATCTCGTAGTACGGCGTGGCGCCGGTGGCGTAGCACTCGGCCACGAACAACTGCGAGCCGGCGACCTGGGTCATGTCGGCGGGGTGACCGAAGCCCCAGATCCAGGCCGGCTTGCGGTGGCGTCCGCCGGCCAGGGTCACGGCGTAGTCGACGGTGTTGGAGCCACGCGGGTAGCTGCGGCGGCTGTTCTCCAGGAAGATCAGGTCGCCCACGTCGGAGAGCAGCACGTACGGATAGCTCTCCAGCCCGACGCTGCCCTGGTTGCCGCACACCGGCACCTCCGGCCGCAGGCGGTGGGCGGAGTCGACTTCGTCGCGCCAGGCGTCCAGATTGGACTTGAGCAGGTAGCGCACGTACTCGCGAACCGCCGCATTCTCGATACGCTCCTCGGCGGGGCGCTGCCGGGCCGCCAGCAGGAACGGGCGCGGCTCGAACCGGCCGGCGTCGGCGATGCCGCACTGGCGCAGTTGCTCAGGCGACAGGCGGGCGAGCAGGCGCTCTTGGTAGCCGGCCAGGCACCACTTGCACCAGCCGCCGTTGTCAGAGCCGACGCCGGACGGGCCGCCGATGTTGTCCTGGCGGATCAGCGCGCACTCGCTGTTGCGAGCGCAGACCAGGATGGACTCGCGATGGAACTGGTGCCAGCGCGGCGCATTGTGGCAGGTGAAGTGCAGGCTGTTCTCGTTCTCGCTGCCATACTTGAACGAGCTGATCTGCCCGCTGGACGGCACAGCGACGCCGTTCTCCTCGGTCGGTGCATAGGCAAAGCCGAACAGCTTCTGCCAGAGCTCGAAGTCGCGCTTGGGCGCCTGCGGGAACTCCTGGTACTCCAGGCCGCCGAGGATGAGGCGCGGGCGATAGGGACTGCTGGTCTGCTTGGGCAGCACGCTCCACTCGGCCGCCTCGGGCCGGAAGTCGGCCAGGATCTGGTCGAGCGTGATGCCGGCCGGCCCGCTCGTGGCGCTGAACGGCCCGACCAC
The DNA here is from genome assembly GCA_964531735.1 of uncultured Fimbriimonadaceae bacterium. Classification (GTDB taxonomy): domain Bacteria; phylum Armatimonadota; class UBA10988; order UBA10988; family UBA10988; genus CAZHGD01. The sequence continues at coordinate 8,952 of CAZHGD010000161.1, forward strand.
CGGCGCAACGGCGGTCTGCCACCAGGCGGGCTCGGCGGCGCCGACCGCCGAGACGGTCAACCAGAGTGCCAGGACAAAGATGGGCGGGCGGCGCATGACGATCCTCCAGCGGGGCCTCGCCGCCGTTCGCGCCGCCGGAGCGCTTTCCTGCCGCGACGCGGTGCTCAGCGCGGTTTGACCTGACACGGCTTCTGGCCGTCGGGCTTCGGCCGCCACAGGTCGGCGGCGGTCAGGCCGCACTCCTTGACCATCTGGAGCGGGTACTCCAGCCGCTTGAGCTGGCGGTCACCGTTGTTGGTGCCCAGCGTGAACTTCAGCCCGGCGGCCTTGGCGGCACGGATGAAGTCGGCGTGCGGCAGCTTCAGACTGTTGCTGATCTCCAGCGCCACCTGGTTGCGCACCAGCGCGGCGATCACCCGCTGTTGGCGCTCGGTCGTCCACAGCTCGTCGTACCGCGCGCTGAGCACCTGCGGCAGGTAGGTCGGATTGGCGTAGAAGTCGATCGGCTCGTGATCGAGGATGGCCTCAATGGTGCGCACCAGCCGCTCCATGAACGCCTGCGACTCGTCGATGGCCACCTCGCCCGGCATCCACAGCCGCGCGCGCTGGCCCCGGTGATCGACGATGGTCATGGCGTCGGTGAACACGTAGTCGAACTTGGCGATGGCCTCCCGCGAGAACAGCGTCGGCCACTCGCGGCCCTCGGCTTGCAGACCGAGGTAGCACGGCGCGCCCTGCATCGACTGCCGGAAGGCCTCGATGCCGGCGTCGTCGGTGATGGGGAAGCCGACTCCGCCGTTGACCACCAGGCCGTGGTTGATGCCGGTCTCACGGGTGTGGGCCAGCGCCTCGTCGACCGTCAGGCCGCCCTTCAGGTGGGTGTGGAAATCGATCACCGGAAACGGGGCCAACTCGGGCCGCGTCACCAAGTGCTCGGCGGCGGCGTTGATCGACGGCAGGCCGGCCAACAGGCCGCAGACGAACCACATCACGACACTCCCTTGTGGAGCCGCGCACTGCCGTGCTCCGGCGCTGCGGTGCGGCGGCTAGGTCGGCAGGTAGACGGTGAAGACCGCCCCGCCCGACGGTCGGTTGGCCACTTCGACGCGGCCACCGTGCAGCGCGACGAACTTGCGCACAATCGCCAGGCCGAAGCCGGGCCCGCGCTTGTTGAACTCGTACTCGCCCGAGCTGTGGTGCCGGGTGTCGAAGCTACAGTAGAAGCGGTCGAAGATGTGCGGCAGGTCGCGCGGGTCGATGCCGAGGCCGTTGTCCTCGACGCTGAAGCGCACCCATCCGTCGTCCACCGTGGCGGTCGACAGCTCGATCCGCCCGCCGTCGGGGGTGAACTTGATGGCGTTCATCAGCAGGTTCACGGCGACATCGCGCATCATCGAGCGGTCGAGCGGAATCTGCGGCAGGCCTCGCCCGAAGCGCAGGCGGAGCTGCTGACCGCGGAGCTGGAGGAAGGCGTCGACGTCGGAGGCGGCGCCTTCCAGCACCGTCTTCAGCGAGTGCTTCTCCTGCGGGCCGACGAGCGCGGGGTGGCCGCTCTCGAGGAGCTTGAGGGCGTTGTCGACGATGTTGGTCAAGCGCCGAGCGCTCCGGTGCGCGCTGCTGACCAACTGCTGCTGCACGTCGGGCGCGAGGTCACTGTTGAGGACCGCCAGCACGCCGCGCATCAGCGTCACGGGAGTGCGCAGTTCGTGCGCGGCGACGTCGAGGAACGAGGTCTTCATGTGCTCGATGCGCGTGAGTTCCTCGGCGGCCAGCGTCTGCAGGCGGGCCTGGCGGATCTGCTCATTGGCCTCTTCCAGTTCGTGGGTGCGCTGCTCCAGTTGCACGAACAGCCGCTCGAGCTGGTGGGTGTAGGACTCCAGTTCGCGCTCCACCACCTTGCGGGCGGAGACATCCTGGATCAGCGCGCAGAACCCGGGCAGGCGTCGCTCGCCGTGGTGGTGCGCCGCGACTCGTAGCTCGAAGTCGATGGCCTCGCCGCGGACGTTGGTCAGGCGCAGTTCGAAGGGGTCGACGGCCTCGCTGTCATGGCAGCGCTCAACCAGCTCCGCTGCCCGCCCGCCGTCGGAGGCACTGGTCAGGTCCCAGAGCGTGCGCCCCTGCAGGGCCGCGATATCGTCGTACCCAAGCCGCTCCAACAGTTGCCGGTTCGCCGCGGTCCAGCGCCATTCGGCGTCGAACAAGGCGACCATGCCGGGCACGTCCTCCATCCATTCGGGCCCGGTCGCCCAGCGGTTGGCCAGCGCTGCCCGAGCGCTGCTGGCAGCCAACATGCAACTCACCTTGCTGCGGCAGTGTGCTCCGACCAGGCGGGCGTGGCAAGAGGGTCCAGCGGCCCGGTCGCTATAGAATCGCCACATCTGACACGACTGTTACATCGCCGTGACGGCCAGGAGGGCTCCGGTGCGCCGGCGCCAATAGGCAGCCTCAAGGCGAGCGGTCGCCGGTGGAGGGCCGAATGAGCGTGGCGGCGGTGCAGTGCGTGGGTATTCCGCGGGAGATCAAGCCGGGCGAGCAGCGCGTCGCGGGTCTGCCCGAGCAGGTGCGGCAGCTTCGCGCGCTGGGGCGGCGCGTGGTGGTGCAGCGGGGCGCCGGCGCCGGCGCCGGCTACGCCGACGAGGCCTACGCCACCGCCGGCGCGGAGCTGGTCGCCGAACTGGCCGACGTGTACCGCGAGGCTGACCTGCTCTGGAAGGTCAAGGAGCTCCTGCCGCCGGAGTTTGCGCTCTTGCGCGCCGGGCAGGTCATCTACACCTATCTCCATGCGGCGCCACGGCCACCGATGACCAAGGCCCTGTTGGCCAACGGATGCCTGGCCATCGCCTACGAGGAGATGACCGACGACCAGGGCCGACGGCCGCTGCTGGTGCCGATGAGCGAGATTGCCGGCGCGGCCGCCATGGCGGTGGCCATGCAGCACTGCCAGTCGCCGGGCGGTAGCGGCAAGCTGCCGATCCGCGTCACCGGCGCCACGCCGTTCGGCGTGCTGGTCCTCGGCGGCGGCACCGCCGGCTGCGCCGCCGCCCGGGCGGCGGTGGGCATCGGGGCGCGCGTGGTGGTGCTCGAAGCCATGGCCGGGCGGCTCGAGGCGCTCGCGCAGGCGCTGCCGGGCGCCACCGTCGAGCAGTCGAGCGAGGCGGCCATTCGGCGGTGTCTGCCGCTGGCCGATGCGCTGCTCAACTGCGTGCTCTGGATGCCGGGCGACCCGCGCCTGGTCACCCGCGACATGCTGGCGCTGATGGCGCCGGGCAGCCTGGTGGTCGACGTGGCCGCCGATCCCGGTGGCGCCATCGAGACCAGTGTCGAGACCACTCACGACGATCCCATCCGCGTGGTGGACAAGATCCGGCACTACTGCGTGCAGAACGTGCCGGCGCTGTACGCCAACACGGCCTCGCAGACGCTGTCCGCGGCCACTTGGCCCTACCTGGAGCGCCTGGTGCGCGACGGCGTCACCCCGGCGCTGCGCGACTGCGCGCCACTGCGCCGCGGCGTGGTCACCTGGCAAGGCCACCTGTGCGGTGCCGACCTCGGCCGCACGCTGGGCGTCGAGACGCTGACGGCCGACGACCTGCTGGCCCGGTTGTGACCCGGGTCAGCCGCGCAGCGCCTGGCCCAACGCCTGGAACTGGCGGTAGCAGGCGTCGGTGATGCGCCCGTCACGCGTGGTGGGCGTGTCCCACGAAATCACGCCGTGCTGCTCGGCGACGAGCCTGGTGTAGCCGATGACGAACTCGTCGGGGAACCGCGGTTCGCCCTGGCCCCAGCCGCAGCCGAGGTAGGTCAGCAGGTGGTATTGCGCGCCGTCGACCGTCGGGCCCAACTGCGGGTGACCGTACATGGTCGGTGCCGGGAAGGCGTCGGAGATCTCGCCGGCGGTGTAGTCCTCGTGCTCGCTGTGGCAGATGACCGGCACCTTCACGCCTGGATTGAACGCCACCAGGCTGTCCGGGTTGCCGGCCTTCAAGGCTGCGGCGAAGCTCGCGAAGTTCGGCGCCTCGGGCTGCCGGTACATCACGTCGGCGTTGTAGCAGCCGTCGATCCACCAACCGTGGCAGCCGGTGCCCCAGCGCAGCGACCACTCGCGGACCACGCTCTCCCAGAGCCCCTGGAACTCCGTCAGCCGGTCGTCCACGCCGGGCTGGTACTCGTAGAGGTCGGGATGAAAGCCGATCTTCCGGGCGTCGTTCGGCGGCGTGCAGCGCAGCCGCTCGATGGCCTGCTGGTCCAGGCACGGCGCGCAGGCGGTGAAGTAGACCATCATGCGCACGCCGCGCGGAGTCAGCTCGGCAATCAGGTCGGCCACCAGGTCACGGCGCGAACAGTGGCTCGGGTGGTAGCCCACCAGGCCGTCGTAAGTGGCGTTCGGCGACAGGTAGTAGCCGGAGTTCTGCCCGAGGGTCAGGATGAAGTAACCGGCGCCCACCGCCTCCAGTTGGTCGGCCAGGCCCACCACATCGAACCCGTCGATGCGGCGGTTCCATTCGTCGACCTCCACCGCCGGCACCTGACTGTTGCTGGCGAAGTCGGCCAGGTAGTGGACGAAGACGCCCCACTTGGCTTGGCAGAACCACTCCGTGTTCGCGCGCATCGGCTGCTCCTGGTCACTCGGCGCCCCAGACCTGGCCCTGGCCGTCGCCGTCCAGGAGGTCCACGAGGTACGGCTCCATGGCTTCGGCCCAGATGCCGTATCCCTTCTCGGACAGGTGCAGCAGATCGCGCAGCTTCTCCTTGCGAAGGGTGCCGTCCGGCTCCAGGAAGCGCGGGCCGAGGTCGAGGAACCAGACGCGCCGGCGGTCGGCGAGCGGCCGGATCAGCGTGTTGACCTGCTTGACCCAGGCCCGCGCCGGGTTGTCCGGCTGCTCCCAGCAGGGGAACAGGCCCAGCAGCAGCAGGCGGCTGTCCGGCAGCTTGCGCTGGAGGTAGCCGGTCAGTGTGCGGATGCCCTCGGCGACCTGCGCGGGCTGGTCCTGGCGCTGCAACAGGTTGTTGATGCCGATCAGCAGCACCACCACCCGCGGCTGCAACCCGTCGAGGTCGCCGCCTGCGGTGACCCGCCAGAGCAGATGCTCGGTGCGGTCGCCCGAGATGCCGAGGTTGGCGGCGCCGCGCGGCGCGTACCACTTCTGCCAGACGGGTGTGCCGCCCTCATACCCGCTCTGGCTGCGCCACATCATGGTGATGCTGTCACCCAGGAAGACGATCTTCACGCCCTGCCGCGGCTCGCGCTTGAGCATCGCGGTGTGATAGGCATCGGCCCAGTCGGTGCGCCGGGTCGGCGTGCAGGCCGGGTTGTCCGAGGGCGTCAGGCCGTACTTCTCATAGGGGAACGGCGCCGGCGGCTCCGCCGCGAACAGCGCCGCGGCCGACGTCAGCACCAGCACCAGGCGACGTAGTTCCATCGGGCAACTCCGAGTCCGATGGTCGAGTCAGTTCCTGCTGGCGCGCCGGTCACCTGCCGCACGGGTGGCGTTCCGTGGCCGCGCTCGCGACGCCCATCTGCGCCACAGGCGGGCCTGGAAAGGCCGGCCGCGCCGAACGTATGGTCACGCAGGAGCCGGGCCGGGTCGACCGAAGAGCCGGTGGGTGGAGGACCGCACATGCCGCTGCTGTGGCACGACGGGCAGTTGCGCCGGACCAGGGACGGGGCCGAGCCGGCCGTGCCGTTGCCGCTGCCGCCGGGCGAGGTCGACGCGGGCGCCGAGCTGGCGCCCGCCGCGCCGCCGTTGGTGGTCAACGCCAAAGACGGGTCGGTGCTGGTCTACGTGCCGGCGGGCGAGTTCGAGATGGGCGACGGGCAGGACAGCGACTGCCCGAAGCATCGGGTGTACCTGGACCCGTACTACATCGGGGTGTACTGCGTGACGAATCGGCAGTATGCGCAGTTCATCGGCGAGATGGGGCACCGACCACCGAGCAACGCGTTCTGGCAGAGCGCGGCGAAGGCGGACCACCCGGTGACCCACGTGAGCTGGGACGACGCGTTGGTGTACGCCAGGTGGGCCAGGCTGGCGCTGCCGAGCGAAGCGCAGTGGGAGAAGGCGGCGCGAGGGCCGGCGAACACGAGCTACCCGTGGGGCGACGAGTGGGACCAGAGCCGTTGCCGGAACACCGCGAACCGCGCGACTGACACGACAGCGGCGGTCTACGCGTACCCCTCAGGGGTAAGCGGGTACGCGACGTACCAGCAGAGCGGGAATGTGTGGGAGTGGTGCGCGGACTGGTACGGCGGACACTACTACAAGACCAGCCCACTGTCGAACCCGCAGGGCCCGACGCGTGGCTCGCTCCGGGTGCTCCGCGGAGGCCGCTGGGCAGGCGACGGCGCCGATCACTACCGCGCGGCGAAACGCCACGAGCTCCCCGCCACGAACCGCCTCGACTCCCTGGGCTTCCGCCTCGTGAGGGCTGCGGTCCTGGACCCACTGGCGTTCTGAACGACAGGAGGAGCGACCATGCCACTGGTCGTCGAGCACCAACGAGACCGACTGACCATCGCGTACCCGCTGGTGGTGAACGCCAAGGACGGCAGTGTGCTGGTCTACGTGCCGGCGGGCGAGTTCGAGATGGGCGACGGGCAGGACAGCGACTGCCCGAAGCATCGGGTGTACCTGGATGCCTACTACATCGGGGTGTACTGCGTGACGAACCGGCAGTACGCACAGTTCGTGGCGGAGACGAAGCACCGGGCGCCGGACAACAGCGTCTGGCAGAGCGCGGCGAGGGCGGACCACCCGGTGACGGACGTGAGCTGGGACGACGCGGCGGCGTACGCCAAATGGGCGGGGTTGGCGCTGCCGAGCGAAGCGCAGTGGGAGAAGGCGGCGCGAGGGCCGGCGAACACGAGCTACCCGTGGGGCGACGAGTGGGACCAGAGCCGTTGCCGGAACACCGCGAACCGCGCGACTGACACGACAGCGGCGGTCTACGCGTACCCCTCAGGGGTAAGCGGGTACGCGACGTACCAGCAGAGCGGGAATGTGTGGGAGTGGTGCGCGGACTGGTACGACGCGGGCTACTACCCGCAGAGCCCGCGGTCGAACCCGACCGGCCCAGCGGGGGGCTCGCTCCGGGTGGCCCGCGGCGGCGGTTGGGGCGGCGACGCCACCTGCTGCCGCGGGGCCTTCCGCCTCGATAACGGCCCCGCCTACCGCCTCGACTTCCTGGGCTTCCGCCTCGTGAGGGCGGCGGTCCTTGTTCCACGAGAGGGCGGCGGGGCACGGAAGGAGCCGCGGCGGCGGTAGCCGCGCGAGCGAGAGGAGTGGTCCGCGCCTGGGGGGTCCCAGGGGGCCGGTGGCCCCCTGGCGGCGGGCGGCGCGCCACGCTGGACCCACCATGGCACCAGATCTCCGGCAAGGTGGCCTTGTGTCAGGGCCACATACCGGGCAGAGCGGTCTGGTGCGAAGGACACCTGAGCGTGGGGTGCCCGCGCTGTGTCTGCATCCGGTATGGGCGGAGAAGCAGACCTCGGCGGTCGGGCGCTGGTGGAGCTGAACCGCCCGATGGGCTTGTTCGGGTTCTTGGCGATCCAGGAGCGACTCGACGAGTTGCTCGGCTGCCCGGTCGACCTGGCACAGGCCGAGGCGCTGAAGCCACGAGTGCGCGAGCGGGTGCTGAAGGAGGCCGTCCGTGCCGACTGGGCACCGGTCCGCTCTGCTGCTGCCCCCCAACTGGGGCTTGCCCCGAGTAGTCCCCATGAGGCGGGCCACGCCCTGAGACCATGAAAACGGGGTGTGGTG
>CAZHGD010000162.1:0-16499 GCA_964531735.1 uncultured Fimbriimonadaceae bacterium
CACGCTGCGCGCGGGCTGCGCCGGGCGCTCGGCCGCCACCGACACCGGCGCCTGGCCGGCCTTGCCGAGGACATCGATGAAGGCGGTGTTGGCGAGCAGGAAGAGCATGCCGGCCACGGCCAGGCCGAACACGTGCTGGACGCCGAAGGTCGGCGGCGCCGCCGGCTGCGCGGGCGTGGGCGGCGCCGGTCGGGCGGCGGTGTCGCGCAGGCCGATGGCATAGCGGCGGCAGGCCGGGCAGGCGGTCAGGTGCTCGCGAATCGACGCCACGCGACGGGCGTTCAGGCGACCCGCCACGTAGTCCTCGACGACGCGCGGATGCGGGCAATCGGGGCGCGCGCCGAGCGGATCGGTCGCGGCCAGCAGGTCCTCGACGCGCATCGGACCGGGTCGGCGGGCCGGCTCCGGCGTCGGGCGGGCGGCCTGGCGCCGCCGCTCGGCCAGGAGCGACAGCATCTCTTCGCGCGTGACGGGCGAGCCGGTGGTGCGGGACGGGCGACGTTCCATGGGTTACTCCTGGCTCATCTGCTCAAGCCGGGCGGACCAGACCCGCTGCAGGAGGCGTTCGGCGCTGGCCACTTCCAGGTCACCTGGGATGGTGTGGCCGACGCCGAGGTAGGTGAAGGGAATCAGGCAGCGCCAGGCGACGTCGACCAGCAGGCCGGCGTCGGCGGCTTCGTCGAGCTTGGTGACGATGACGCCTTCCAGCGGCAGCACCTGCCGGAAGGCCGAGACCACGCGTTCCACTTCGCGCGTCTTCATCTGCGCGGTGACCACCACGTGGATCTCGTCGGGCTCGACGGCGATCAGTGTGTCCAGCAACTGCTCCCAGTCGGCGCCGGAGTCCGGCGCGCAGGCGGCGGTGTCCACGAGCACCAGGTCGTGCACGCCGCGGGCCTTCTGAATGCGGGCCTGGGCCTCGCCCGGCGACCGCAGGGCGCAGGTCGGGATCTCCATCAGTTGGCCGATGGCCTTGATCTGCTCGAAGGTGCCGATGCGGCGGTTGTCGGTGGTGGTCAGCAGCACGTCGGCCCCGCGCTGCACGCCGTAGTGGCCGGCCAACTTGGCCACCGTGGTCGTCTTGCCGACCCCGCTGGGGCCGACCAGGGCCACCACCTTGGTGCCGGCGGACCAGTCGATGGGTGCGCCGCACTGGAAGGTGTCGAACAGCACCTCGGTGATCGTCCGTTCGGCCGCCGCGGCAAACACCGCGTCGGCCACGGCCGGATCCACGCCGGCCGCGAGCAGGGCCGTCAGCTTCGGTGAGTCCGTTTCGGGTTCGGCGGGCACAGTGGCCGCGGCCAGGTGGTCGATCTTGCCCTCGACCCGGCCCAGCGCGCCCTGCAACTGGTCTTCGAGGCGGGCCAGCGTGCGGCTGAACTCGCCCAGGAGCGCGACCGTGATCTCATTGGCCTCCTCGGCGGCCTCCTGTGGCGGCAGTTCCTCGTCAGCGTCGTCGTCGGCGGCCGCGACCGGCTCGGGCGCCGGCCGGGCACGGCGTTCGGCTGGCGCCGCGCCGCTGTCGGCGGCTTCGAGCAAGGCGGCGATGGCCTTGGCGGCGGCGTGCGCGCTGAACTCGGCGGGCGGCTCGCCAGCGCCGGCGAGACCGTTGGCGCCGCTCTGCGCCGGTGTCGCCGGTGTCGGCCGGGCCGGCTCGGGGTCGTCGTACAGGTCTAGACCGCCAGCCGGCTCGACGGCCTGGCGGACCGCCATGGCGCGGGCCGCGTAGGGCTCGTTGGCGGCCGCGGACTCGACATCCTCGCGCGCCCCGGCCCAGACCTCGACCTGAGGCTTGCCGAGCAGTCGCTTCAGACCGTGCGGGTTGCGCCAGCGCGTGTGGAGGACCACGGCGTCGGTGCCGAGTTCCTCGCGGATGCGCTCGATCACTTCGTGAACGTACTGCCCTTCGTACCGCTTGATCTTCATGTCGATTCCACCATCACCACGCCGACGGACTGGATCCGCGTCGAAGTCTCAGCCACTTCGTCATAGCTAATGACAACCAGACGGCTGAGCATCTTCTTCATCATTCGCCGGAGCGGCAGGCGCACGCGGCGCGAGCAGACCAGCACCGGCTGGTGACCCGCGGTTGCGGCCTCCTGCACGCGCAGTCCGAGCGCGTTGACGAAGGCCTCGAACAGATTCGGCGGCAGTTGGAGCTGCGCCCCGAACGCGGTGTCGCCCAGCGAGTCGATCAGCCTCTTCTCGAGGACCGGATCCAATTGTAGCGAAGGTAGCTCGTCATTGACCAGTAGCGGGGAGATAATCAGGCGCGCCAGCTTCTGGCGGACATGCTCCGTCATGTCGTCCAGGTTCTGTGTGCGCAGCGCCGCCTCGCCCATGGCCTCCAGGATGGTGACCATGTCGCGGATGGGCACGCGCTCGTCGAGCAGGTTCTGCAGCACGGTCTGCAGGCTGGCCTTGGTGACCACGTCGGGTACCAGTTCACTGACGACCGCCGGGCTGGTGCTCTTGGCGACTTCCAGCAGGTCGGACAGTTCCTGGCGGGTCAGCAACTGTGCGGCGTGTTGGCGGACCGCTTCGCCCAGGTGCGTGGCGCAGACCGCCGTGGCGTCGATCACCATGTAGCCGCGGCGCTCGGCGTCGCCCTTGCGGTCGGGCGTGACCCACAGGGCCGGCAGGCCGAAGGTGGGTTCGACGGTGTGGTCTTCGTCGAACGGGCGCCGAACCTGGCCACCGTTGATGGCGAGGAACAGCCGCGGCAGGATCTGGCCCTGGGCCACCACCACGCCACGCAGCTTGAGCGTGTAGGAGTTGGGGTCGACATGGACGTTGTCGCGCACGCGGATGGGCGGAACGACCAGGCCGAGGTCCTGCGCGATGGTCTTGCGGAGGCCGGTGATGCGGTCGAGCAGCACGCCGCCTTCGGCCTTCATGGCCAGCGGCACCAGCCCGTAGCCGACTTCCAGTTCGAGCGTGTCCAGCGGCAGGTGCTGGCGCATGTCGCCGGGGCCGGCGGCCTCGGCTTCGGGCGCCGGCTCGACGGCGACGGGCTCGGCCTTCTGGGCGCTCAGGTGCCGGCCGAGGAAGAACAGCGCGGCGCCGAGCAGCAGTAGCGGCAGCTTCGGCATGCCGGGCACCACGCCCAGCAGGACGCAGCCGGTGGCCGCGGCCAGGATGGTCTCGGGCCGGTGGGTCAACTGTTGGATGAGGTCGGTGCTCAGGTTGTTGTCGGCGGCGGCCCGCGTGACCACCAGGCCCGAGGCGGCGCTCATCAGCAGGCCCGGGATCTGGATGACCAGGCCTTGTCCGACGGTCAGCAGCGCGTAGGTCTGCAGGGCGGCCTTGATGTCGAGGTGGTTCTGCACCACGCCGATCAGGATGCCGCCCAGCAGGTTGATGCCGGTGACCATCAGGGCGGCGATGCCGTCGCCCTTGACGAACTTGCTGGCGCCGTCCATGGCGCCGTAGAAGTCGCTCTCCGCGGAGATCTTGCGGCGCCGTTCGCGCGCCTGCTCTTCGGTGATCATGCCGGCGTTCAGGTCGGCGTCGATGGCCATCTGCTTGCCGGGCATGGCGTCCAAGGTGAAGCGGGCGACCACCTCGGCGATGCGGCTGATGCCACCGGTGATGACGATGAACTGGACGATGATCAGCGTCAGGAAGAGCACGAAACCGATGATGTAGTTGCCGGCGAGGACCAACTGCCCGAAGGCGGTGACGACCTGCCCGGCACGGGCGGTGCCCAGGATGGCGCGCATGACCGAGATGGACAGGGCCAGGCGGAACACGGCGGTGAACAGCAGGAGCGACGGGAAGACGCTCAGTTCGAGCGGGTCGTGCAGGTAGGTGGTGGCCAGCAGCACCGAGAGGCTGAGCGCGAGGTTGAAGACCAGCAGCAGGTCGATGATCACCGTGGGGAGCGGCACGATGAGCATCAGCACGATGCCGATGGCGCCCGCCGCCATCCAGACCTCGGTCCGGCCGAAGATCTGCCGGAGGAGCCCGTTGGGCGCTGCTGATGCTGCGGTGGCTGCACTCATCCCAGGTGTGTCTGCCTTCCTGCCGTAGTTAAGCGGGCTTAAGCCTCACCTGCCAGGGAGGATGGTGTCATAGCGCCGCCGGCATGTATATGGCCAGGATTGGCCTATTCGGGAGAAGTTCGTGTCGCCGGCACGCATTTGCGCGGGTCGGGCTAAGCGTGCTCGTTACCAATGGCCATTTGGCGCCTCTAAGGATGCAGGCTGTTGCGGCTTGGCGCGGCCGGTGCTCCGTTGCCGCGGCCCTGGTGGGAGAATATAATGCTCTGGTCACGGCCGACGACCGGATTGACGGTGCCCGGCGCAAAGGGTGGACTCATGAGTGTGTTCTGGAAGCAGGGCGTCGTGTGCGCTGTGGCGTGCTGCCTGGTCGGCGCGGTTTCCGCGCAGGAGGCGGTGCCGTTCGACTTTACCAGTGCGCAGTGGATCGGCGTGGCTGGCGAAGCGCCGCCCGTGCTGGCCTTCCGGCGCACCATCGAGGTGGCCGGTGGCGCGGCGTTTGCCCGCCTGATGATCACCGCCGACGCCGGCTACGAGCTGTTCGTCAACGGCACCGCGGCCGGTGGTGACAGTGATGTGGCTTCGCCGGAGCAGTATGATCTGGTGCGTCTGCTGCGGCCGGGACGCAACGTGCTGGCTGTGCGGGTCACCAAGGCCAATGACCACCCGGGCCTGCTGGCGGTGATGCGAGCGATCGACAGCCAGGGGCGTCTCCTGCAGTTGGTCAGCGACGCCGCCTGGAAGGTCTCGGCCGCGCCGAAGGGCCAGTGGGTCGAGCCGGGCTACGACGATGGCGCCTGGGCCGCGGCCAGTGCGCTGGCGCGCTACGGATCCGGGCCGTGGGGCCGGCTGACGCGCATGTCCGCGGGCGAATCGCGCCGCGCAATGGAAGAGGTGCGCCTCGGTGTGACGGGCGATGATCGTCCCGCCAGCGCGTTCAAGGGCGAGTATGTTGACGCCACCTACGCGTCACGGTACACCGAGTACCTGGGCGTCGACCGCCGGACCGGCCGCTTCCGGCAGGGCGAGCGGTCGATGCCGCTGCTGTTCATCCGGTATGCGCAGCCCAAAGGCGCCACCGTTCCGGCGCAGTTCGACTTCGACCGCTTCGAGCGCGACCTCGATCTGCTGGCCGCCAACGGTCTGCAAATCGCGCTGAGCGGCTTTGGCTGGCCGGATCTGCTGGCGGCCGACGGCGCCTGGCGGAAGGTGACGGCTCAGCCGCGCGGCAGCGCGCTGCCGGAGTTCGAGTACGTCCACGAAGTGCTCGGCTACGCGCTCGACCGCGTGCAGGCGCATGGCCTGCACGCCCTAGCGCTGCTGGACTACCGGCAGCCGCTGCCGGCCGGCGTGGTGCCCGTCAACTACCAGGACAAGTACCTGATCGCGCCGAGTCTGTGGCAAGGCGTGATGGCCGGGCAGGCCAAGATTGCCAAGCACTTCGCCGGTCGCCCGGTGCTGGCCGGCTACGTGACCGCCACCGATGCACTGCCGCGGTTCCCGTCGGCCGATGACCTGCTGGTGCGCGACGCCTATCGGCAGTACCTGCGCGACAAGCACGGTGATGTGGCCTCGCTGCGCCGGAACTGGGGTCTCGCGGCCGCACTGGGTGACTTCGCCAACGCGCCGCTGCCCACCACCGACGCGAACGACCCGAGCACCGTCGACTTCAACGCGATGCGTGCGCAGTTGCTGGTGGCTCGGCTGAACGAATGGGCCGACGCCTTGCGCAACGCCTCACCCCAACAGATGGTCGTGGTCGGCATGGCGGACCTGATGCGGCCGCTGTTCGACGCCGGGCGGCTGCGCGTCGATCTGCTCGGCGCGTTCGGCCTCGACACACCCAGCACCAGCGAAGGTCAACCGATGCCCGGCTACGGCGACACGGTGGCCCAGATCAACGCCTATCGGCGCATGGCCGGCACGACCGTCGCCGGTGTCATGGGCGGCCGCTGGGGTGGCGACCTGAAGGGCGGTCACGCCGCGCGGGTCCTGCGCCACGAGTGGGCCGCCACGCTGGAGGGCGGCGGCGCCGGGGTGCTGGCCGCGGCGAACTGGACCAGCCTGGTCAACCAGAGCGGCGCCACCGCGCAGGACACCGTCGGCCTACGGCAACTGGGTGAACTGCTGCAAGCGACCAGCGAACCGTTCCGCGCCAAGCGCCCGGCGGTGCTGCTGGTGCGCAACAGCGCCACGGTGCTGAGCAACACACCGGCGCCGGACGAGCGGGCTTCAGCGCGCTTGGCCGAGGCCCTCGACCGCATCGGTGTCGCCTACGACGTGGTGGCTGCCGAAGCCGTTGGTGGTACCGGCGAGCGCTACAAGGTGTGCCTCGACGACTACCAGGCGGTGCTGGTGCCGAGTCTGGCGCAGTTGCCGCCCGAACGCTTCTTCGAGCGGTTGAAGAGCTGGGTGCAGACGCCGGCCAACGGCGCCCGGCGCTTGTTGGTCCTGGGCCGCTGGACGTCTCGCAACGAGTACTTCCAGACCCAGGCGGAGCCGACGGCGCTCCGCGCGCTGGCGGGTCAGGGCGGCCTGCCGGCCGTCGGGCGCCAGGACGTCAAGGGCAACGCGGTGGTGGTCACCGACCTCAGCTTCACCGGTGCGCCGGGCAGCGACGAGGGGCTGGTCGACCGGACCGTGGTCTGGCTGGCGAACGCCTTCGAGTCCGTACGCCTGAAGCCCGTGTGGACGGCGCCGGCGAATGTGGCCGTGTGCTTCTCGGACGATGGCCGCCACGCGATTGTGCGCGAGCGTCTGGGTTCCAGCTCGGATGTGGCCTGGAGCCAGCCGATGGGCAACCCGCCGATCGTCTGGAGCGGCGGCACCACCGCCATCGAGGCCGGCGGGCAGCAGTTCGCCTCGGGGCTCGCGCCGTATCAGGTGAAGGTCATCGAGGCCGTGGCGGAGGTGCGCGGTGTGACCGTGGCGGACAGCGCTACGGTCCGTACCGGCGTGGTGGCCGACCAGCCGATCGGCTTCAACTGCACCGGGCCACGCGGCATGACGTTGCGGCTGAAGTTGCTCCCGCAGCGTCCCTACTGGCTCGCGACGCCGAACCGCGAGCCGGTGCAGCAGGAGACCGGCGAGGACGGGGTGCTGGAAGTGCCGGTTGGCCCGGCGCGATCGTTCCACGTGGCCTCGGTACCGGTGCGGCAGCCGGACCCGTCCGGCCGTCCCGATGACTTCATGGCGGTGGGCGACTACTACACGCGGCGTGGCGAGTACGGCAAGGCGATGCAGGAGTACTCGCGGCTGGAGCAGGACTACGCCGGCACCAACGTGGCGACGCTCGCGGCGAAGCGGCGGGCGGCGATCCTCGCCGAGTGTGGCGCCGTGGTGGTGGTCAACCTGAGCAAGCAGCCACTCGGCGTCAAGTTGGTGGGCGCCACGCCGGCTGAGGGCACGGTGCCGCCGGGCCAGAACCAGACCTATGTCGTGTATGCCGGCCCGTACCAGTTGCAGCGCCAGCCGGTCGGCGGCACGGCCCTGCCGCCGGCCCTGGCAGCACAGCCGGTGACGGTGGCCAAGGGCCAGGTGCAGATCGTCGAGCACGCCACGCCGCTGGCCGCCAAGCCCGAACAGATGGACCCGAAGGCCAACCTCCGCGGCGCCCTGACCGAGGCGGAGCGGACGGCGCTGGAGGGCGTGGGCAAGTCGCAGTTGGCGGTGGTGGCACCGGCTGCCGCCGGCGCCGCTCCCGGCGCGGCCCCAGGAGCCGCGCCCGGCGGCGAGGCCAAGGATGCCAAGCCGGCGGAACTGCTGATCGTGGTTGAGCGCAAGACCAAGGTGCCGAGCAAGCCGAAGGGCAGCAACCTGGTGATCCGGAACCTGACCAAACACGAGATCGAGGTCACCTGCGTGGTGTACCAGGCCGGCGTGAAGCCGGAGCGCAGCACCGCGGTGGTCAAGCCGCGGCAGCGGGCCGAGATGCCGTTCTCGGGCGCCGGGACGCACGACTTTGGTGGTAAAGTGGTCTCGAACGGCCAGGAAGTCGTCATTGGTCAGCTCCAGAACAACGGCAACGAGTACGAGTGCATCATCCACGAGTTCACGCCGGAGCAGTATGCGCGCTACAAGAAGAAGCAGGACCAGGAGCGCCTGCGGGGTCAGAAGAGGTGACCGCGCGGCCCACTGCGCCGCCGGCCTGACCTCTGGGGCGGCGGCGCAATGACTGGTTCTGGTCCGCGCATCGCGGTGCTGGATCCGGTGGTCGCCAACCAGATCGCCGCGGGCGAAGTGGTGGAGCGGCCGGCCAGCGTGGTCAAGGAGTTGGTGGAGAACGCGCTCGACGCCGGTGCCACGCGGATCGATGTCACCATCGAGGATGGCGGGCGCCGGCTGATCCGGGTGCGCGACAATGGCCATGGCATGGGTCAGGAGGACGCGATTCTCTGCCTCCAGCGCCATGCCACCTCGAAGATCCGCACCAGCGACGACCTGCACAACATCCGCACGCTCGGTTTCCGCGGCGAAGCGCTGCCGTCGATTGCGTCGGTCTCTCAGTTCCGCATGTTGACTCGCCCGAGCGACAGCTCGCAGGGCGTCGAAGTCGTGGTGGAAGGTGGCGCCGTGACGGAGTTCAACGTCATCGGCTGTCCGGTCGGCACCGACATCCGCGTCAGCAACCTGTTCTTCAACGTGCCGGCGCGGCTCAAGTTCCTGAAAACGGCGGCCACCGAGATGGACCACATCACCGGGTTCCTCTCCGCGGTCTGCCTGCTGCATGACCAAGTCTCGTTCCGTCTCGACCACAACGGGCGCACCGTGCTCTCGGTGCCGGCCTGTGGCGACCTGCTGGGCGCCATGGCCGGCGTCTTCGGAGCCGACCTGGCACGCGAGACGGTGCCGGTCGATCTGGAACTCGGCGGCGTGCGGGTCTCCGGGCGACTGGGACTGCCCGCGGCGGCGCGGGCCCAGCGGACGCACCAGTTGTTCTACGTCAACGGTCGCCCGGTGCGGAACCGGGCTCTCACGCATGCGCTGTACGACGGCTACCACACGTTGTTGATGACCGGCCGGCACCCGGTGGCGGTGGTGATGGTCGAGGCCGACCCGCGCGAGGTGGATGTGAACGTCCACCCGGCGAAGAACGAGGTGCGGTTCACTCGCGAGTGGGAGATCCACAACCTGGTGCGCAAGGCGGTGCGCGAGGCCCTGGAAGCGGCGCAACTGGTGGCGACGTCGTCAGCGCCGATGCCGCCGGGCACGCTGACGGATTCCGCGGTCTCGGCGGACGCGGAGCAGACGGCGACGTTGCCTGGCATCGAGGGCGGCGAGTGGGCCAGCACGTCGTCGGTGGCGCCGGTGGTGGAGGCCGTGGAACTGGGCGGCGACCGGGGCTCGCGGTTCCCGGCGCGGATCCGGCCGTTGGGCCAGATTGCCAACACCTACCTCATCTGCGACACCGACGAGGGCATGCTCGTCGTGGATCAGCACGCCCTACACGAGCGGATTCTCTACGAGCAGTTGAGTCAGGCCGAGGCCGAACGCGGGGTGTCGCGCCAACTGCTGGCCGTGCCGCTGCCGCTGCACCTGTCGCCGCGCGAGGCGCAGGCGGTCAACAGCAACCTGGAGACGCTGAGCTCGCTCGGCTTCGATCTGGAGCCGTTCGGCGGCGACAGTTTCCTGGTGCGCTCGGTGCCGACGGTGGTCGCCTACCGGAACCACGACCAACTGCTCCGCGACGTGGTGGACGACCTGGTGGCCTATGGCGACGCGCGCAGCTATCACCACCACCGCGACTTCGTGCTGCGGACGATGGCGTGCAAGGCGGCGGTCAAGGCCGGTGACGCACTGGCGCCTGAGGAGATGCGCGAGTTGCTGCGGCAGATGCGCGACGCCGACATTCCGCTGCACTGCAACCACGGCCGGCCGACCATGTTCACCATCACGACGGAGGCGCTGGAGAAGCGCTTCGAGCGGACGTGACGGCCGGCGCGGCCAGCACGCCCGCGGCCAGCGGCAGCAACAGCGGATAGAGGTCGAGGAGCAGCCGGACCTCGTACCAGACGCCGCAGCAGAGATAGGCGCCGAGATAGGGTAGGGCCACCCAGGCGGCCAACTGCGCCTCGCGCGGGGCGGCGCGCACACCGGCCAGCGCCGCGGCGACGACCAGGCCGACCATGAGGCCGCTCTGGCAGACGCCGGCGACCCAGTTGGGCCAGGCGAGATTGTGCTGCCAGATCTGCGCGGTGGTCATCACCGGCGGCTCCGCGGTGCGCGTGACGTGGAGCACCAGCATCACCGCGCCCACGGCGAGCAAGGCGGCGCCGGCCCAGAGACGCGCCGCCCGGCGGGCCGCTTGGTCAGGCAGCGCGCCACTGGTCAGCAGACAGGCCAGCGGCAGCAGCGCCGCCGTTTCGCGGTTCAGCGCGCCGATGACCGCCAGTGTCGCCACCGCCGCCCGGTGCCCTTGCCGGTTGAGCACCAAGCCCCAGGTCAGCAGCGCCGCTTCGAGAAACGACGACGTGTGCGAGCCTTGCTGGAGCATGGCCAGGCTGCTGCCGCCGGTGGCGAGCAGCACCAGCAGCAGCGCGGTATCGCGCGGCCACCAGGCTCGCAGGTAGACAAACAGGCCGAGGACGAACCAGACGAGTAGTGCCGCCTCGAGCACGCCGTAGACCAGCAGCGTGGCGCCAGCGGGACCAAGCGTGGGGGTGAGCGCGACGATGCCCGGTTCGGCCAGACAGGGCGCCAGGACGCGGTTGTTGTTGGGCGCCGCGGCATGGCCGGCAATCACCGCCCGGTGCCACGAGACGCGCACCGCCGCCTGCGGGCCGTCGATCACCTGGAGCTTGAGGTAGCACAGCGTCAGGACAGCCACCAGCAGGACGGCGAAGACGCCGCGGTCGACCGTCGAGCCGCCGTCGGCGGCGAGCGTCACTGGGCGCTCTGTGCGGCCCAGGCAGCCAGTTGCGCCACCGCCATGCCGACCGGCAGCGACGCGACCAGTGTGCCGGCGACGCACGCCCACAGCGCTTGCATGGACGAGCGCGGCAGCAGTGCCGACTCGTCTTCGGCCGGACCCTCAGCCATGAATATCAGCACGATGACGCGCAGGTAGTAGAACATGGACACGGCGCTGCAGAGAACGCCGATCACGGCCAGACCGATCTGATGCGCCTCGACGGCGGCGGCGAAGAGCAGCCACTTGCCGACGAAGCCGGCCAACGGTGGCATGCCGGCCAGTGAGAGCAGGAACAGCGCCATGGCCATGGCCAGGACGGGCGTGCGGCGCCACAGGCCGCGCAGGTCGTCGAGTTCAGGCCGCAGCTTGTCCGAGGCGAGGAGCAGGACGGCGAAAGCGCCGATGTTGACCAAGGTGTAGGCGATGCCGTAGAAGACGACGCCCTGCACGCCGGTGCCGTTGGCGGCCACCACGCCGACGAGCAGGTAGCCGGCGTGGGCGACGCCGCTGAAAGCCAACATACGCTTGAGGCTGGTCTGCGACAGGGCCGCGAAGTTGCCCACCACCATGGTGGCCACCGCCAGCCACCACAGGGCCGGCAGCCACAGCGGCCGGACCGGCCAGGCCGCGATGGCGAACACCCGCACCAGCGCGGCGAAGCCGGCCATCTTGGCCCCCACCGACATGAACGCCGTGACCGGGGTCGGAGCGCCTTCGTAGACGTCCGGGGCCCACATGTGGAACGGCACCAGGGCCACCTTGAAGCCGAGACCGATGGTCAGCAAGGCCAGGCCGATGCCGAGAAAGCCGTGGCTGCCGCCGGCTTCCGTGGCCGACTGGCGCAAGGTACCGAGGTCGAGACTGCCGGTGGCACCGAAGACGAAGGCCATACCGTAGACGAGGAACCCGGTGGCCATGGCGCCCAGCAGCAGGTACTTCAGGGCCGCCTCGCTGGAGGCCGGGTCGCGGTCGCCGTCCAGGCCGGAGAGGATGTACAACGCCACCGACATGGTCTCGAG
Organism: uncultured Fimbriimonadaceae bacterium; assembly: GCA_964531735.1. GTDB lineage: Bacteria > Armatimonadota > UBA10988 > UBA10988 > UBA10988 > CAZHGD01. The sequence goes on from CAZHGD010000162.1 coordinate 11,931, forward strand.
GCCCAGGAACAGCATCAGCAGGTTGCCACTGCTGGCCAGCAGCATCATGCCGCAGCAGGAGAGCAGCAGGAGCGCGAGCCACTCCGCTGGTTCGTGGTGCTCACGGTGCAGGTGGTCAGTGGCCAACAGCACCGACAGCGCCGTGGCGCCGATGAACATCAGGCTGAACACCACGGCCAACCGGTCGACCAGCAACATGCCGGCCCAGGTTGCCCGCGCCGGCCCCGTGGTGGCCAGGACGGTGGCCAGCGCCGCCAGTCCGAGGCCCAGCAGCGCGAGGCGGATCGTGCGTGGCGCATCGGCTCGGAAGGTGCCGTGGAGCAACACGACCATGGCCGTGATGGCCACTACCGCGGTCGGCAGCAGGGCCAGGAGACCAACGTCAGGTGGACGGAATTCCACAGCCGAGCTCCCTTATCTGTCGGTCTCGGGGCCACCGAAGGCCGGCCCGGACACGGCGCCGGCCTCGCGCTGCGCCAGACCCGGGGCCACGCGCTGCTGCACCCACCGCATGGTGGGCTCGGCAGGCTTGAGGAAGGTGGTCGGTCGCAGGCCCACCCAGAACATCAGGATGACCAACGGCACGATGCACCACAACTCGCGGCGGTCGACATCCTTCAGGCGGCCGACCTCGGCCGAGGTCACTGGACCGTAGAACACGCGCTGGTACATCCACAGCAGGTAGACGGCGGCCAGGACGACCCCCACGCCGGCCAGGGCCGCCAGGCTGGGCGAGCGCTGCGCCGCGCCCAGCAAGACCAGGAACTCGCCGACGAACCCGCACAGCCCGGGCAAGCCGACGCTGGCCAGGAGCGTGACCAGGAACAGCCGCGAGTAGACCGGCATCTGGCCGAACAGCCCGCCGTAGTCGGCGATCAGACGCGAATGGCGCCGTTCGTAGATCATGCCGATCAGCAGGAACAGCGCGCCGGTGCTCAACCCGTGGCTGATCTGCTGCAACATGCCGCCCTGGAGGCCGGCCAAGGTGAACGTGAACAGCCCGAGCATCACGAAGCCGAGGTGGGCCACCGACGAGTACGCCACCAGCCGCTTGACGTCCGGCTGCACCAGCGAGACCAGAGCCCCGTAGATGATGCCGATCACCGCCAGCGCGATGAACCACGGCGCCGCCGCGGCCGCCGCGGCCGGGAACAGTGGCAGCGCGATGCGGATGAAGCCGTAGGTGCCCATCTTCAGCAGCACGCCGGCCAGGATGATCGAGCCGGCGGTCGGGGCCTCGGTATGCGCGTCCGGCAACCACGTGTGCAACGGGAACAGCGGCACCTTGATGGCGAAGGCCAGCGCGAACGCCAGGAACGGCAACATCTGCGTGCCCGGTGGCAGTTCGCGGTGGTAGAGGTCGATGAGGTCGAAGCTACGCTCCGGTCCGGAGAAGGCCAGCCACAGGATGGCCACGAGCATCAGCAGGCTGCCGGCCAGCGTGAACAAGACGAACTTCACCGCGGCGTAGATGCGTTGCTCGCCGCCCCAGACGCCGATCAGGAAGACCATCGGAATGAGCATGGCCTCCCAGAACACGTAGAAGCAGAACAGATCGAGCGAGGCGAAGACGCCGATGATGGCGCCCTCCAGGGCCAACAGGCAGGCCATGTAGGCGCGGACGTGCTTCTGGATGGCGGTCCAGCTGCTGAGCACACAGATGAACCCGAGCACGCCGGTCAGGGCCACCAGCAGCCCACTGACGCCGTCGAGCCCCAGGTGGTAGCGGATGCCCATCTTGGGCACCAGCAGCAGGTCCTCCTCCATGGCGAAAGCGAGCGGCCCCGTGGCGGCCACGGTGGCCGCCTGGGCATAGGCCAGGAGCGAGGCCAGGCCGACCACCACGGACCACAGCAGGGCTTCCACCCGGATCGCCTCGGCCTCATGCTCACCACGGCGCAGCAGCAGCACTGCCCCGAGCAGAGGACCGAAGATCAGAAGCGTCAGCATGTCACGCCTCTTCCCTTGGCCGTGCCACCACCACCGCCGCCCCGAGCAGCGCCAGCACCAACAGGCCGACCAGCCCGGCGACCAGCCACGGCGAACCGCTCAGCCCCATCGAGCCCAGCACGCCGGCGCCGCCGACGGCGAACCACAGCGCATACGACCGGACGAAGCCGGGCTGGTACCGCCGCAGGCCGGCGGCCGCGCTGACCACCACCTGGCCAACGCCGTTGACCAGGCCGTCCAGGAAGTCCTGGTCGAACGACACGGCCAGCCACTCGCTGGCGCGGTGCCCGGGCTTCACGATGAACGTCTGGTAGCACCAGTCCACGTAGTAGAGCCCGGACAACGTCCGGTAGACCTGGGCATACCGCTCGCGCAGCTCCCGTGGCACATCGCGGTTGCCCACGTACCACGACCAGGCCAGCCAGATGCCGGTCAGGGCCACCAGCGACGAGATGACCATGCCGCGCAGTTCGGTGGCATAGGGCGCTTCATGGGTGCCCAGCAGTAGTTCCGCGCCTTCTATGGCCGGCCGCAGGTACCGCGCCAGCCACTGCGAGAGGATGGTGTGGCCCGGCAGGTTGAGCACGCCGCCGGCCAGCGACAGCGCGGCGAGGATCAGCAGCGGCTGCGTCATCACCGGCGACGATTCCGTGACCTGCTGGTAGGCGGCCGGCGACAGCCGCGTCTCCTGCTCGAAGGTCAGCAGCATCATGCGGAACATATAGAAGGCCGTCATCAGCGCGGTCAGCAGGCCCGCAATCAGCAGCACGACGCTGTGCTGGCCGACCTGCAAGAGGATCTCGTCCTTCGAAAAGAAGCCGGACAGCAGCGGCACTCCGGCGATTGCCGCCGAACCAGCCAGCATGCTGCGATAGGTCAGCGGCAGCTTCTCGCGCAGCCCGCCCATGTGGCGCATGTCCTGCGGGTCGCCGTGTTCGCCGGCCGCGTGCAGTGCATGCTCCACCGCGTGGATGACGCTGCCGCTGCAGAGGAACAGCAAGCCCTTGAAGAAGGCGTGCGTGACGAGATGGAAGATGGCCGCCGTGTAGGCGCCGACACCGGCGGCCAGGAACATGTAGCCCAGTTGGCTGACGGTGGAGTAGGCCAGCACGCGCTTGATGTCGGTCTGCACCATGGCGATGGTGGCCGCCATGACCGCGGTGAGCAGCCCCACCACGGCCACCAGGTGCATCGCCACCGGCGCCAGGGCGTAGATGACGCCGAGCCGCACCACCAGGTAGACGCCAGCGGTCACCATGGTGGCCGCGTGGATCAGCGCCGAGACCGGCGTCGGACCCTCCATGGCATCGGGCAGCCACACGTGCAGCGGGAACTGCGCCGACTTGCCGCAGGCGCCCACGAAGAAACAGAGCGCGATCAGCAGGAGCTGCGTGTCGCCGCTGGAGAAGAAGGCCGGCGCCGCCGCGGCGAGTTCGCCGAACCGTAGCGTGCCGAAGGCGTTCCAGGTCAGGAACGTGCCCAGCAGGAAGCCGAGGTCACCGATGCGGTTGACGATGAAGGCCTTCTTGCCGGCCTGCGTGGCGCTCTGCCGCTCGGTGTAGTAGCCGATCAGCATGTAGCTGCAGAAGCCCACGCCCTCCCACCCGATGAACATCAGCGGCAGGTTGTCGGCCATGACCAGCACCAGCATGGCGCCGACGAACAGGTTGAGCAGGGCGAAGAACCGCGGGTAGTGCGGGTCACCGTGCATGTAGCCGCGGGCGTAGAGGTGAATCAGGCAGCCGACGCCGGTGACCACCAGCGACATGACCACCGACAGCGCGTCCACGCGCAGCCAGAACCCGATGGCCAGTTTGCCCACCGCGATCCAGGTCGGCCCGCCGACGGTCACCGGCTCCCGGTCGCGGCAGAGGAGATGGCAGGCCAACAGGACGGCGATGGCGAACGCGGCGCCCACGGCTCCGGCGGCGACGCGCCCGATCTGCTCTTCGTCCAGCTCGCGGCCCTTGAACGCCAGCCACAGAGCCCCCGCGAAGGGCAGCAGGATGAGTAGCCAAGCGTAAGCCATACCGGCCGCTTCCTCTCAGAACTTGAGCAGGTTCATCCGGTCCACATCGACGCTGTGAAGCTGCTTGTAGACGGCGACCACGATACCCAGACCCACGGCCACCTCGGCGGCCGCCACCACCATCGAGAAGAACACGAACAACTGCCCGTCGAGCGTGCCGTGCAGGCGACCGAAGGCGACGAAGGCCAGGTTGGCGGCGTTGAGCATCAGCTCGATGCTGAGGTAGATGATCAGCACATTGCGCCGGACCAGCACGCCGAGCAGGCCCAGCCCAAACAGGATCGCGCTGAGCAACAGCGTCAGGCCCACCGGATTGCTCATCGGGCTGACTCCTCTCGCACTGCGGCGGCCTCGGACGACGCGGGCAGCGGCTGCTCGCGCAGCAGGTGCGGGCGCGCGATCACCGGCACGCCGATCATGGCCACCAAGATGAGCACGCTGGCCACCTCGAACGGCAAGGTGTACCGACTGAACAGTGTGACGCCGATCTCCTCGACGGTCGTCATCGGGCCGCCGGCTTCGGCGCGCGCCGCCTGCAGCAGGTCGCCGGCAGCCGCCGTGCCGGCGGGCTTGCCTGGCAGGCTGGCGCG
>CAZHGD010000163.1:0-16464 GCA_964531735.1 uncultured Fimbriimonadaceae bacterium
CATCGCGGGTGAGCCGCGCCCGGCGCGCGGCCGGACTGTTGGCGACCGCCTCGGCCACGGCCTGCTCCAGATTGAGCGCCACGGGCGCCACGGACGGTTGCGCGACGGCCGTGGGCTCAATCGCGGCCACCGGTGGCGGCGGACCGACAGCGAGCGTGAGCGTGCCCCACAGCCAGACGGCCACCACGCTCATCGGGTCGCCTCCAGCGCGCGCCGGGCCGCCTCGCTCAACCGGTCGCCGGCCCGGCGCGTCGTGCGGGCCAGCCGCGCCAACTGCAGCCAGCAGGCCGGGCGCGGCAGCAGATAGCCGAACATCGGCAGCAGCCGGACGCCGCCGGCCTGCCGATCGAAATAGCGCACGACAAATGTCGGCAACGGTTCGCTCACCGCGTCACTGATCACCCGCACGCCCAGCCAGGGCACACCCAGTTCGGCCGCCACCTGCGCCACGGCGCCGGTTTCCATGTCGACGACCGCGGCGCCCGAGCGCACCGCGGCGGCGCGTTTGGCCTCGGGCGTCGGCAGCAGCTCGTCGCTGGTCAGGGCCGTGCCGCGATGGTAGCCGGAATCGTCGAACGAAGCCAGCCAGGCGGCATCGGCGGCGCGGAGCCGCCACGGCGCATCACGCTCCGTGTCCTGACCGTCCACGGTGGGTGGGGTGTGGACCGCCTCGACCAGCACCGCGTCGCCGGGCAGCAGATGGGGCAGCAGCCCGCCGGCGAAGCCGATGGACAGCAGCCGCTGGCAGCCCAGCTCGGTCACCAGCCGCCGCGCGGCCTGCGCCGCGTGGCGCCAGCCGGGACCGCAGACGAGAGCCGTCACCGGCGGCTCGTCCGGGCGACTGTGCAAGGGCGCGGTGGGCAGTCCGTGCAGCCCGATGGCGCGCGACAGCGGCCGCAGCTCTTCGAGCAGGGCCACGACGAGGCCGGTCCGGGGGCAGTCGGTGGTGGGCGTCATGAAGGAATCACGCCGGCGGCAGGCAAAGCCCGGTCGTTTGTGGAGGCAGTTTGGCTCATGAGCACCAAGCCCATCGGCATCGCGTTCATCGGCACCGGCGGCATCTCGCGCGCCCATGTTCAAGCGTACCAGCAGTTCCCCGATCTGGCCAGGATCGTCGGTGTCTGTGACATCGACGCGGCCGCGGCGGAAAGGGCGAAGACCGAGTTCGGCGCGGAGTTCGCCACCACCAGCATGCGCAAGCTCCTGGCTCATCCCGGCATCGACGCGGTCAGCGTCACCACGCCCACCAACATGCACGCCCCGGCGGCCATCGCCGCCTTGCGCGCCGGTAAGCATGTGCTCTGCGAGAAGCCCATGGCGGCGACGGGCGCCCAGGCCAAGGCGATGAACAAGGCCGCGGCGGAGTCCGGCAAGATCCTGATGATCGCCATGAAATGGCGCTTCCGGCCCGAGACGCTGGCCGCGCGCGCCGCCGTCGAGCAGGGCCTGCTGGGCGACCTGTACTACGCCCAGGCCATCGGCTGGCAGCAGCGCGGCGTGCCCGGCCGGGTGTCGTTCATCCGCAAGGACCTGGCCGGTGGCGGCGGCATGATGGACAACGGCATCTACAACCTGGACACCGCGCTGTACATCCTGGGCCACCCGAAGCCGCTGGCCGTCAGCGCGCAGGTCGGCGCGTGGTTCGGCCCCCGCGGCTCCAGCAAGTGGCGCACCGAGGACTTCACCGTGGAGGACTTCGGCGCGGTCTTCTGCAAGCTCGAAGGCGGCATCACACTGCTGTTCGCGCACGCCTGGGCCATCAACTGGGACCAGTGGAGCGCCATCCAGATCGCCGGCAGCGGCGGCGGCATCGAGATGGATCTGCTGTGGGGCAGCCGGCCACTGAAGATCACCCACGGCACGTATGACGAGCTGAAGGACGTCACGCCCGACCCGCTGCCCGCCGGCAACAAGGAGCGCGGCGACTTCGGCCACGAGATCTACGAGTTCCTGACGGCGATTCGCGACGGCCGGCCGTCGCCGATCCCGGGTGACCCGTTCCACCACAGCAACCTCATCTTCGACGCCGCGGTCAAGTCGGCCGCGACCGGACGCGAAGTGCGCATTAGGTGGTGACCCGCCGGTTGACCTCGCGGGTGTAATCCTGGCCAGACAGCGCTGGACTCCCTGGTGGGGTCCAGCGCTGTGGCTTGGGTGACCGCGCCACCGCATGCGCCCGGGCCGCGTGGTATAATGACACCATGATGCGAATGGGATCGCGATTGCATTATGTGGGACTGCTGGCGGTGCTGGGTCTGGCCGGCTGCCGGCCCGCCGCGCCACCGCCGGCCGCGGCCGGCGCCAGCAGTGCCGAGCCGGTGACGGTGGCCGTTGCGGCCACGATCTTCCCGCTCGCCGACATCGCCCGCAGCCTCGGCGGCGCGGCCTTCCGGGTCACCACCCTCTTGCCGTCGGGCTCCAATCCGCACACCTTCGAGCTGACACCGCAGCAGGCGCGTCAGGTGGCCGAGGCCAAGGTCATCCTGCGCGTGGGCCCCGGCGTTGACGACTGGCTCGACAAGATTCTGGGCACCACCGGCGGCCGCGTGTTGGCGGCGGTCGACTGCACCAAGACCATCCAGGGCGAGGTCCACCACCACGAGGAAGGCGGCCACGAGGAGGCGCACGGCCACGACCACCAGGGCGATACCGGGGCCGGCGCCACGGCGCCCGACCCGCATGTGTGGCTCGATCCGGTGCGCATGCGCGACGACCTGGCGCCGGCCGTCGCCGCGGCGCTGACTGTCGCGTTGCCGGCGGAGAAGCCGGGTATCGACGACCGCCTGCGCCAGCTCCAGAAGCAACTGAGCGAACTGGACGACGACCTCCGGGCCACGCTGAGCGGCCTGGCGTCCAAACGCTACATCGCCGGCCATCGCGCCTGGGCCTACTTCAACGAGCGGTATGGGCTGGAGATGGTGGCCGTGGTCGAACCGATGCCTGGCACCGACCCCTCGGCTCGATGGCTCAAGGAAGTGGTCCAGGTGGCCAAGGACAAGCAGGCCCGGGCGGTGTTCGCCGAAGTACAGCTCAACCCCGAACTGAGCCGGACGGTGGCGCGCGAGGCCGGGCTGAAGTTCGGTGAGTTGGATGACCAGGGCGGCGACAACGTCGCCGGGCGCAACAACTACGCGGCGCTGCTGCGCTACAACGCCGCGCAGTTCGCCGCCGGATTGAAGCCATGAGCGAGCAGCTTCAGGCCATCGAGTGCCGCGGTGTACGGTTCGCCTACCAGGCGACACCGGTCTTGCGCGATGTCACCTTCGCCGTGCCACCGGGCCAGTTCGTCGGCTTGGTGGGCCCGAACGGCTGCGGCAAGTCGACCATGATGCGGATTCTGCTCGGCTTGCTGGAGCCGACCGAGGGCGCAGTACACATCCATGGCCGCCCGCCCGTGGCCGCGGTGCGCGAAGGCGACATCGGCTATGTGCCCCAGCGCGACACCTTCCAGCGCACGTTTCCGTTGTCGGTGTTCGACGTGGTGTTGATGGGCCGCGCCGGACGCATCGGCCTGGCCCGCCGGGCCTGCCGGCACGACCGTGAGGCCGCGCTTGCGGCACTCGATCAGCTCGGCATCGCCGACTTCCGCGAGCGGCGGTTCGGTGCGCTGAGCGGTGGCCAGCAGCGCCTGGTGCTGCTGGCGCGCGCCTTGGCGCAGGCGCCGAAAGTGCTGCTGATGGACGAGGCCGACACCGGTCTGGACGAACTGCGGCGCGAGCGGATCTACCGTGAGCTGAACCGCATTCGCAAAGAGCAGAACCTGAGCATTCTGGCCATCTCGCACCAACTCGACCTGCTGGCCACCGTCGTCGACACGGCGTACGCCTTGCAGGACGGCAGCTCCGTGGAATGGTGCCACACCTGCATGCACCACGCCGCCGGGCAGCGTGTGCCGCGACACCTGGGGCCGGTGGGATGAGCTTGCTGGCAGATCTGGTCCAAAGCGAGTGGGCGCGCAGCGCGCTGTTCGCCGGCCTGGCCGTCGCCCTACTGGGCTCGGTGATCGGCTTCTTCGTGGTGCTGCGGCGCATGGCGTTCGTGGCGGTCGGCGTGTCGCACGCGGCCTTGGGCGGCGTCGCGCTGGGCGTGTTGTTCGGCCATTCGCCACTGCTCTGGGCCATCGGCGCGAGCATCGTGGTGGCCCTGGGCATGGCGGCACTGGGCCAGCGCGGCATGGCCGAAGACACCGCCATGGGCATCTTCTTCCCCGCGGCGATGGCCTTCGGCGTGGTGGTGATCAGCTACTCGCGCAACTGGCAGCGCGATCTGATCAGCTACATGTTCGGCAACATCCTGGCGGTCGACCGGCAGGAGTTGTGGATCCTGGGCATCACCACCGCGATCATCTGTGGCCTGGTGGCCGCTTTCTTCAAGGAACTGCTGTTCATCAGCTTCGATGAAGAGAGCGCCCACGCCTCGGGCGTACCGGTGGCGGCGATGCGCACGCTGCTGCTGGTGCTCACCTCGGTGACGGTGGTCGTCGCCATGAAGGTGGTCGGCACGGTGCTGGTCTCGGCCATGCTGGTCATCCCGACCGCGGCGGCCGGCCAGCTCACCAACCACTGGCAGCGCATGTTGCTCGGCTCCATCGTGGTCGCGGTGGTCTCCATCGTGGCGGGGCTGATGCTCAGCTTCTCGTCGACCAACGTCGCCACCGGGCCGGCGGCAGTGCTCGTCGCCACGGCGCTGTTCGGCCTGACCTCGCTGATCGCCCGGTTGGTGCGCGCCAGCCAGCAGGTCACCCCGGCACCGGTCGGTTGACGCCAGCTCGGCGGCCCGGATAGAATCGCTGGTGGAGCCGCCGATGAGCCTGCCTGAACCCGTCCGCCGGTACAGCGCCGCCGAGTACCTGGCCCTGGAGCGTGCCGCCGCGACCAGGAGCGAGTTGGTCAACGGCGAGATCGTGGCCATGTCCGGCGCCAGCCTCAACCACAACGGCATCTCCCTCAATGTGGCCGTTTCGCTGCGCCAGCAACTGGCCGGTCGCCCGTGCCGGGCCTTCATGGCCGACCTGCGGGTGAGCACGGTGAGCACCAGTGCCTACTTCTATCCCGATGTGGTCGTGGTCTGCGGCGAGCCGGCCCTGGCCGACCACCATCAGGACACGCTGCTCAATCCGAAGCTGGTCGTGGAAGTGCTGTCGCCCTCGACGGAGGCCTTTGACCGCGGCGCCAAGTTCGCTCACTATCGGCAGTCGGACACCTTGCAGGACTATGTGCTGGTCGCACAGGACCGCGCGCTGGTCGAGGTCTTCTCGCGCCATGGCGCCGACTGGATCCTGCGCGAGGCGCGCGGGCTGGAGGGCGTGGTCGACCTGCCGTCGATCGGCTGCCGCCTGCAACTGGGCGAGGTCTACGACCAAGTGCAACTCGCCGCGACGCCCGAGCCAGACCACGCGGGAGCCGCCGATGAGCCTGCCTGAACCCGTCCGCCGGTACAGCGCCGCCGAGTACCTGGCCCTGGAGCGTGCCGCCGCGACCAAGAGCGAGTTGGTCAACGGCGAGATCGTGGCCATGTCGGGGGCCAGCCGGCAGCACAACTACATCAGCCAGAATATCTACATGTCGCTGCGCCGGCAGTTGGCTGGCCGGCCGTGCCAGGTCTACGGCCTTGACCTCCGCGTGCGCATCAGCGAGACAGGCGCCTACGTGTACCCTGACGTGGTAGTCGCCTGCGGTGAGGAGGCCCAGTTCGAGGACGATCACGTCGACACGCTGCTCAACCCGAAGCTGGTCGTGGAAGTGCTGTCGCCCTCGACGGAGGCGTTCGACCGCGGCGCCAAGTTCGCTCACTATCGGCAGTCGCAGACCGTGCAGGACTACGTGCTGGTGGCACAGGACCGCGCGCTGGTGGAAGTCTTCTCGCGCCATGGCGCCGACTGGATCCTGCGCGAGGCGCGCGGGCTGGAGGGCGTGGCCGACCTGCCGTCCATCGGCTGCTCGCTGCCGCTGAGCCAGGTGTACGAACAGGTCGACCTGACGGCCGAGCAGACCTCGGCGGACGCGGCCGGCTGACCACGGCCCACCGCCTGGGGGCTACCCGAACTGCCGCAGCCATTCAGCGATCACGCGGCTGCAGTTGAGCAGGCCGCCGAAGTGCGCGATTTCGAACCCGTGCGTGTTCTCCGTGGCGAAGCCGATGCACGCCGGGCGCGCGGTCTGGCCGTACTTCGAGGTGTGGCTGGCGTCGCTGCCGAAGCTGCTGACACAGGCGTACTGCACGCCAACCTCGAGGTTCATCGCCGCGGTGGTGAGTTGCCGCGCCACCTTCTCGTCGTACAGGTTGGCGGCGTCCTGCATGAGGATCACCGGACGCTCGTCGCAGAGCGTGTGGTACTCCTCGGCCACCGGGCCCACCTCGATGGCCAGCAGCACGTCGGCCGGCAGCCGCGACGTGAGCCAGGCCGCACCGATGACCCCGGTCTCCTCTTCGCTGGTCACCGCGAAGACGATCTCGGCCTCGGTGGTCGCGTCGCCCAGTTGGTCGATCGCGTCGAACAGCACCACCATCGCGGCCTTGTCGTCCAGGCCGTACGCGCAGACCCGGTCACCCAGCACGAGCGGCGTCTTGCGATCGCGCGAGACGACCGCCTTGGTGCCGATGTGGATGCCGGCCTCGTCCAAGGCATCATGACTGCAGAAGGTCTCGATCCAGACCATCTCCCAGGTCAGCGGCACGCTGTCGGCCCGTTTGGCCGGAGACTCACCCGAGACGTGCCGGGCGCCGAAGCTGAGGACGCCGGTGATGGTGGCGTCGCTGCCGAGGACGTCCATCGGACCTTCGCCGTAGACCCACGGGCGTGAGCCGCCGACGGGACGAACCTGGAGGCGCCCGTCATGGTCGATGCGTTTGACGATGCAGCCGATCTCGTCCTTGTGCGCGGTAATGACGATGCGGCCGTCACCGCGCCCGGGCCGCACCGCGTAGATATTGCCCGCGGCGTCGGTCACCGCAGCCATGCCGCGCCGCTCGAACTCGGCGATGATCAGCGGGTCGATCTCGTCTTCGTGCCCGCTGGGCGAGTGCGCACGACAGAACCGGGTCAGCAGGTCGAGGGTGTCTTCGCGAGTCATGAGCCGTCCGTATCCTCGCGCTTTGGACACCGTCCCCGCGCCTGCGTTGCGCCGGCTACAGCCGGTAGTCGTAGCGGCTACGCCAGCGCAGCAGACGCAGCGCGTTGACCACCACCACCATGCTGCTGCCCTCATGTCCGAGCACGGCCTGGAACAGCGTGATGTTGGTGCCGGTGGCGGCGCCGCGGAAGACCACGGCCACCAGACCGGCGATGACCAGCATCGAGAAGGCCAGGTTGAACAGCAACATGCGCGTGGACTTGCGGGCCAGGTCGAGGAAGGCCGGCAGGCGCCACAGGTCGTCCTTGGTCAGGACCACGTCGGCGCTCTCCAGCGCCAGGTCGCTGCCGATGCCACCCATGGCCACGCCGACGTCGGCCCGCGCCAGGGCCGGCGCGTCGTTGACGCCGTCACCGACCATGACCACGCGCCCGTGCCGCTCGCGCAGCTCTTCCAGCGCGCGCAGCTTGTCCTCGGGCAGCAACTCGGCGCGCACTTCGTCGACGCCGCAGGCCGCGGCGATGACCTCGGCGGCGGCGCGCGAGTCACCGGTCAGCATGACCACGTGGCGGATGCCGGTGCGGCGCAGGTCGCGCACCAGGGCCGCCGCTTCGGGACGAATGGTGTCGGCGACGCTGATCAGGCAGACCACCTGGTCACCGGTCGCCATGTGCAGCACGCGCTCACCGCGCGCCTCGAGCGGCTCCGGCACCTCGGCCAGCGCCGCGGGCGTGTGGCAGCCCTCGTTGGCGATCCAGGCGGGGCTGCCGATGCGCACCACCTCGCCGTTGACCGTGGCGTAGACGCCGCGGCCGGTGACGGCGGCGAAGTCGGTCGCCTCGGGCAGCACCAACTCGCGGCGGCGCGCTTCGTCCACCACCGGTTTGGCCAGCGGATGCTCGCTGAGGCGTTCCACCGCCGCGGCGACCCCCAGCACCTGGGCTTCGTTGCAGCCTTCGGCGACGTAGACCCCCGTCACCTGCGGCTCGCCGCAGGTCAGGGTGCCGGTCTTGTCGAGCGCCACCACGCGGACCGCCGCGGCGGCCTCCAGGTGGACGCCGCCCTTGAGCAGGATGCCGCGCCGCGCCGCGGCACTGATGGCGCAGAACAGCGTGGCCGGCGTGGCCACGGCCAGGGCACAAGGCGAGGCGACCACCAGCAGCGTCAGTCCGCGCCAGATGGTCTCGTTCAGCGGCTGCCGGAAGTAGAGGTAGGGCACGGCCACCAGGAAGAACGTCGCCAGCAGCACAAACGTGCTGTAGCGGTCGGTGGTCCATTCGACCACGCGCTGCGTCAGCGCTTCCTGCTCCTGGGCCTCTTCGAGCAGGCGGATGGTCCGCGCGAGCGTGGATTCGCCGACGGTCGAGGCGATCTCGACGGTCAGGCTGCCCTGCAGGTTGAGCGTGCCGCCAAAGACCCGGTCGCCGACCTCCTTGTCGACCGGCAGCGGCTCACCGGTGATCGCCGCTTCGTTGGCCGACGACGCCCCGGCGACCACCAGCGCGTCCAACGGGATGCGCTCGCCCGGGCGGACCAACACCCGGTCCGCCACCTCCAGGTCGGCGATGGGCACGCTCTCCTCTTCGCCATCCGGCCCGAGGCGGGTGGCGCTCTCCTTCCAGTGCTCCTTCAGCGCGTGGAGGCTTTGGCGCGTCTTGCCCACGGCGTAAGCTTCCAGCGCGCGGGCGCCCGAGAACAGCAGCATCAGCGCCGCGCCGTCGCTCGGCTTACCCAGGATCCAGGCGCCGAGCGCCGCGAACACCATCAGCGACTCGATGTCGGGCTGCACCTTCAGCAGACTGGGCAGCGCCTCCAACATGGGAATGGTGCCGCCCACCAGGATCGCCAGGCCGAAGCAGATGGTCGCCAGCAGCTTGTCCTGGTGCTGGACCGAGGCCACCCAGCCAAACAGCAGGAAGGTCCCGCACAGCAGGCTGATGCCCAGCATGATGCTGAAGTCGAGTTCGATGCCGGCCGATCCGTGCGTGTGGAACGCCGTCTCACTGGTGTGGTGCTGGTGGCCACACCCGTGGTCGTGGCCATGATGGTCATGGTGTTCGTGGCCATGGTCATGCTCATGACCATGGTCGTGCCCACAGTCGTGGTGCTCATGGCCGTGGTCGTGCCCACAGGCGTCGTGCTCGTGGCCGTGGTCGTGCCCACAGTCGTGGTGCTCATGGCCATGGTCATGACCACAGTCGTGGTGGTCATGGCCATGGTCATGACCACAGTCGTGGTGGTCGTGCCCATGATCGTGCCCACCGTCGTGGTGGTCATGGCCGGGCGCGGGCGGCTCGGGGCGCGGATTGTCGGGGGCGTCGCTCATGGCGGCTCCTACTGATCAGCGCCCGGCGCCGGCGGGATGATGGTGACATCCAGCGGACTGTCCGACGTGCCACCCACCTGCACGCGCTTGGCGCGCGCCAGGACGCGTTCCACGGTTTCGAAGCGCAGTCGCTCGCCGGTCAGCCGGCCGGTGGCCTGGTACTCGCGGAACACGCCCTCGAAGCGGGCGGCATCGCCGCGCGCCTCGGCCACGCGCGTGCTGAGGAACGCCTCCGCCTCGCTGGTCAGCTTGTCGGCCTGCCCTTGCGCCTCCGGCACCACCGTGCCGGCGTACTGGTTGGCCTCGTTGACGATGGTGTTCATCTCCTCGCGCGCGGTGTTGACGGCGCGGAACGAGGCGGCCACCGCCTCCGGCGGTGTGACGCGCTGCAGCTCGACACCGGCCACCTGGACGCCCAGGTTGAACGGCTTGAGCTGGTCGTTGATGGCCTCGCGCACGCGCGTCTGCACATCGGTGCGCGCGGTGGTCAGCAGGTCGTCGACGCCGGCCTTGGCGGCTTCCTCCAGCAGCGCGCTGCTGGCCGCCCGGACCAGCATCAGCTCGGCGCCCTCGCTGGTGTAGATGAACTGCTTCGGCTCGCGGATGATGTACTGCACCACCGCCTGGACCAGCGTCACGTTGTGGTCGGCGGTCAACAGCGGCAGCCCGCTGCCCATCTGCACGCGGGCGCCTTCCTGCAACTGCTTCTTCTGGCCGGCCTTGATCAGATCCTCGAGCTTCGAGCCCTTGGTCTCGGTGTCCGCCTCGAACTCCTTGGCCACGGTGGAGTCGAGCGCCTTCTGGGCCACCTTGCCCTGCCGCTCATCCGACGAGATGCCCTCCTTCGGAATGCCGATGGTGACTCGCTGCTGCCGCTGGACCTTGACGCGCTGCACCGATCCGACCGGCCAGGGCAGGCGGTAGCGCAGGCCCGGCTGCTCCACGCCGCGCACGACATGCCCGCAGACGGTTTTGACGCCGACCTCGTCCTGCCGCACGGCATGGAACCCCGACAGCACCCACAGCGCCAGACCGCAGTAGACACCGACGCGCGCGGCGCGGGCGACGCTGGCGTAGGCCGCGTCGATGTCCTCGCGCGCCAGGTTGTACCAGTGCTCCCATGACCAGCCTTGGAAGAGGCGTTTCATCGACCGGCTCCTGTTACTGCGGTGGCGGCGTGGTCAACGGCGAGAACAGTTCCACGTCAGGCGTCATGTAGATCGTGGTGTCTTTGTCGATGACCTTCTCCATGGCCTGGAGCTTGCGCCAGTAGCGCCAGAAGCCGGGATTGCCCCGGTAGGCGTCGGCGAAGATGGCCGCGGCCTGGCTCTCGGCCTTACCGCGGATCTCGTCGGACTTCTGCCGCGCCTCGGCCATGATCTGCTCTTTCTTGCGGTCGGCTTCCGAGCGGATGCGCGTGGCCTCGCGCGTGCCCTCGGCGCGGTAGCTCTCGGCGATCACCTTTCGCTCGGTGCGCATGCGCTTGAACACGCTGTCGAGCGTGGCCTCAGGGTAGCTCAAGCGCGTCAGCCGCACGCTGGCCACGCTCAGACCGTACTGGCGGTCCTGCACCGTCTGGTTGACGCTGCCCTCGACGGCCTTGAGCATCTCGGCCACCTTCACCTTGCTGGCGTCGGTGTTGACCAGCGCGTCGAACTCGTACTGGCCGAAGGCCGCACCGAGCGCCGAGGACAGGTGCTCGTCGAGCTTCTGCTCGGCGCTGGGCCGATCACCACAGCGGCGCAGGAGCTGCTGCGGGTCGGTCACCTGCCACACGGCGTAGCACTGGGCGATGATGTTCTTCTTGTCCCGGGTGAGGAACTCGGTGGCGATGGTATCGTAGACCAGCAGCCGCTTGTCCACCCGCGCCACGGTGTTGATCGGCAGCGGCAGCTTGAGCCGCAAGCCCGCCGTGCTGACCACCCGCACCGGCCGACCGAAGAACAACACGACCGCGTGCTCCTCTTCGTTGACGGTGAAGAAGACGCTGCTCAGCCAGAGCGCCAGGGCGCCGCCGACCAGCCACCGCATTCGCGTCTTGACCACGTCGCTGTGCATGAGTACCACCTGTTCACGACTACCAATGAGTGCGGCTCGGGCCCGCTATTGCCCGCTCTTGCCTGCTGGAGCTTTGCCTTCGGGCGCCTTGCCCTCGGCACCCTTGCCCTCGGGTGCCTTGCCTTCGGCGCCCTTGCCTTCCGGCGCCTTCGGCTCGCCCGGCTCCGGGGACGGCGCGGCCGGCGGGCCGCCCATGCCACCGGTCGGCGGCGGGGCCGCCTGGCGGGCCGAATTGAACCACAGCGAGGTCCGCCCGCGCCCGGCCGAGCGCGGCACGATGACCTTCTTCTTGCCCATCAGGATCCGCTCCATCGTCTCGATGGCCAGGCGGTCCTTCAGGGCGGCCGGGTCCCACTGCGCCGCGGCCTGCACCTGCCGGTAGGCCGAGGTCTGGCCGCGGGCGTCGCTGACGCGGCGGGCCTGCTCGCCGCTGGCCTCGTTGGCCAGGCGGATCGCCTCGCCCTCCGCCGTCTTCTGCGCCCGGTCGAGGTAGCCCTGAGCCTCGCGGACATCGCGCAGCTTGTCTTCCAGCGCCGAGGCCACGTCCACGAACGACTCCAGCACTTCGGCCGGCGGATGGACGCTGCGGATCATCACGCGCTCGACTTGCATCCCCGCGTCCAGCGCGTCGAGTGTCGCCTGCGCCGACTGCTTCGCCTGGTCCTCGAGCGCCGCCCGGTCCTCGACCAGCACGGAATCGAGCGTCCGCGTCAGCATCAACTGCTGCGTGGCCTCTTTGGCGGCCCGCTGCGCCAGGTCTTCGGGCTTCTCGATGCCGAACAGGTAGCGCTTGATGCTCTCGTGGCGCACGGTGTAGCTCAGCACCACGTGCGTCTCGACCTGCGTGGTGTCACCGAGCAGGAACTTCGACTCCTGCTGGTTCACCTTGAAGAGCTGGTTGGTCACGTTGTCGTTGGACCACAACATCTCGCCGAAGGCGCGATCCTCCTGGTGCGCCGCCCAGGTCGCCGCCGAGGTGAACCCGACCGTGACCGACTGGACCCGGTCCACCGGCACGATGCGCACGGAGGCGAACGGCCACAGCGCGTAGACCGGTCCCGAGAGCACCAGGCCGCGGTAGACACCGAACACCTTCAGGCCGCCGAGTTCGCCCAACTGCACCGTCTTGAACCCGGTCAGCAGGTAGACCGCCAGCACCACAGCGCCGCCGATGCGCCGCGCCTGGCGCAGCTCGTCGGCCGTCATGGCATCGTCGTAGCGCAGCAGCCAGCGGACAATCGGCGGCATCTGCTCGGCGTAGATGCGCAAGGCATCGCGCAGACGGACCCAGAACGGCAACTGCGCCGTCGGGCTGTCTTCCTCGAGCCCGACGATCCGGCGCGTGGCATCGACAAACAACTGCGCCGCGTCGGCCACGAGCAGCAAGCCGATGAGCGCCGCGAAGTAGCGCTCGATGGCGTAGCCCATGGCGACGGTGACCAGCGCCAACGCCGCCAGGATCGTGGCGAAGGCATCGGTCCGCGCGTGGAACGACGTGGCCACCAGGCCCGGCGTCTCATGCTCGACACCGATGCGCTCGGTGAACCGGCCGAGGAACTGCACGCCGAAGAACACCGCCGCCAGCACGAACAAGCCGACCGTGACGTGGCCGGGACTGGTCGGCTTGGCCGTCAAGACGCGGCTGAAGATGAGGTAGGCGACGGCCAGCAAGCCGATGCTGCCGAACAGGGCGAGCATGGCCTCGTGGCGCTTGATGTTGACCTGCAGCCCGCTCTGGTACGACATGTACTCGCGCTCGGCCTCGGAGATGTCGTCCTCATCGGCCGGCTGCTCGTCGCTGGTGTGCAGGATGCCGAGCATGAGCAGCGCATACAGCAGGCCCGCCACGGCGTGCCAGGCCGCCGCCGACACCGCGGCCGAACCCGTGTTGCGGCCCAGCCACAGCTTGATGGCGAAGGCCAGCAGACAACCGCCCGCCGCGGTCACGGCCGCAATCTGCGGCGGCGTCATCTTGCGGGGTTCATCATCCACCAAGGATTGCACGACGGCTTCTCCGTCTCCTCATGCTGAGCCGAAAGCGTGGTGGCCATGGCCACCGGCGGCATTACACCAACCGAGAGGGACCCGTCGAGTCTACGCGAAAACGAGCCGCACTGAGGGCAACAATCGTGTCACATCTGTTTCGCGCGGCCGCCTGGCTGGGCTTGGCCGTGGCCTTCGCGGGTGCCGAGCCCGTCACCATCGACGGCCCCTTGACCGTCACACTCGACCGCCAACGCGGCTACGCCCTCAGCGGGCTGCGCCACACGGCGCGCGGTCTGGACCTGCTGGCGCCGGCCGCCGACCGCGCCGATACGGCGCTGTGGCGCCTGCACTGGCGCGGCGCCGACGGGCGCCTGACCGAGGTGCGACCAACCGACGCCGAGCGCGCCGAACACCGCCGCGACGGCGCCACGCTGCTCCTCACCTGGCACGGCGTCGGCCGCGCGGCGGGGGCCAACCTCACCGTCACCGCCCGCGTCTCGCGCCGCCCAACCGGTGACCTGGCCTGGCGGCTGGCGGTGCAGGGCACCGCGCCCGGCGCGCTGTGGCAGGTGGACTATCCGCGGCTGGCCGGGCTGCACGCGCTGCCGGCCGATCAGCTCGCCCTGCCCTACTACCTCGGCCGGCTGATGAACCGGCCGACGCAGCAGCGCTGGTCGTTCCGCGCCAACTACCCGCAGCCGATGTCGATGCAGTTCTGGGCCTGGTGGGGCGCCGCCCGCGAGCCGGGACCCGCGCTGCCGGCGCCGACGAGCGGCGCTACCGAGACCGGTTGGTCACCCGACGGCCGCGACGCCGCCGGGCTCTACTGGGCCACCGAGGATGGCCAGGGCTGGTTCAAGCGCTTCGGCGCCACCTTCGGCCAGCCGGCCGACACCTTCACCGCCTGGGTGGAGCACGTGCCCGAGATCGGCCGCTGGCCGGTGGCGTCCGGCAGCCAGACGGTCGACTACGCGACGCCCTACGACACGGTGGTCGCCGCGCTCGACGGCGACTGGCACGAGGCCGCGGCCCGTTACGGCGCCTGGGCGCACCAGCAGGTGTGGTGCCGGCGCGGGCCTGCCGAGCAGTGGCCGACGGCCACGCCGCCCGCCGGCAGCGAGGAGTTGGCCCAGTGGGTGCCCACCTGGTTCCGCCAGGTCGGCTTCTGGGCCAAGTTCTACCACGAGCCCGCCAAGGTGGTGCCCGAATGGGCCGCTTACCGCCGCTGGCTCGGCGTGCCGCTGGCCAGCCACTACTACCGCTCCAACATCGCGCTCTTCGACGACAACTACCCCGAGCACCTGCCCGGCGATCCTTACCTGCTGGCCGGACTGCGCGACGCGCGCGAGATGGACGTGCGCGCGCTGCCGTACGTGCAAGGCAGCATCTGGGACACCGACACGCCGTCGTGGCACCGCGAGTCCGGCCGCGCCGCGGCGCTCAAGGACGAGCACGGCCAACTGGTGCCGTGGGACATCGGCGACCGCATCTTCGCCTGGATGTGTCCGGCGACCACTCAGTGGCAGGCCAAACAGCGCGAAGTGACCGCCAAGCTGACCGGCGAGCACGGCTGCTCGGGCAACTACCTCGACGTGCTGGTGGCCACCTCGGCGCGCACCTGCTACGACCCGGCGCACGGGCATCCGCTGCACGGTGGCCGCTACTGGGGCCAGGGCGGCCGGCAACTGCTGCACGACCTGCGCGCGGCCACACGCCGGCGTGACCCCGACGCCGCCTTCTTCAGCGAGGAGATCGGCGAGTGGTACATCGACGGCCTCGATGGCCAGCTCAGTCTCGACCAGCTCCGCTTCGGCCTGACGCGGCCGAACGTGCAGGTCTGGCCACTGTTCGCCGCGGTGTACCACCCGTACACCATCAACTTCGGCTGCGACGCGGCGCTGGGGCAACCCGTCGACCTCTACTGCTGGTCGATGGCCCAGATGCTCATCTGGGGCGCCGTGCCGCTGAACAGCGCGACCGTGGCGCTGACGCCGCAGGCCGGTGAGCCGGCCAGCGAGTTCCTGCGCGAGGTGGTCCGGGCCTACCATGTGGCCGGACGGCCGTTCCTGCTCGGCGGGCACTGGCAGCGGCTGGTGGTCCGACCCACCGGCGCCGCGGCTGGTGCCGCGCCGCTCGAACTGGCCAGCGCGCCGGCCACGCTGAGCTACGGCACGCTGGGCCGCCGGCCGGACCGCGCCTGGCACGGTCCGGCGGTCATGGCCTCGGCCTGGCGCCGCGGCGACCAGATCGGGCTGGTGCTCGCCAACCACACCGGCTCGGCGCAGCCGGTGGAGTTGCGTGTGCGACCCGAGGCCCTCGGTCTGGCCGGCGCGCGGTTGCAGCGCACCTGGCCCGACCGCGCCACGCTCGGTGCCGCCGCCGGTACGCACCGGTTGACGGTGCCGGCCCGCAAGGTGCTCATCCTGGTGGTGGCCGTCGGCGAGGCCCCGCCGGCCGAGCCGCTGCTGGACGCGCCCTGGGAGCTGCAGAGCGTCGTCGACGGGCCGTTCCCGCCGGTCAGCGGTCCGGCCGGCAGCCTCTGGTCATGCGCCGACGGGCCGGTCCAGTGCCAGGTCACACCTACGGCCACGGTGGCCAGGGCACACTGGCTGGCCGCCACCGGCACGCTCGAGCCCCGGTCCGGACGGCAAGCCGCTCGACGTGGTCCGGCCGCCGAAGGCCATGGCCTGCCCCGGGCCAACGCGGAGCAGCCCTTCCTGCTGCTGCACCGGCTGCCCTATCGGGTGTCCGGCGCTCGTGAGGTCGTCGTCTGGTCCGGCGACGACCGCCACTTCTGCGGCTACCTGCGCGGCGGCCGCCTCGTCGCGCCGCAGCCGGGCGTCTGGGTGCGCTCCGGCGCCGAACCGGCCTTCAGCACCGCCGCCGAACTGTCGGTCCCGGACGGCGCCGAGGTCGTCGTGGCCCACATGTCGGCCGCGGCCCTGCAGGCCGTCGGACCCGCCGCCACGGCGTTTGCCAGCCGGCCCAGTGTCGGCGCCCTGGCCGCCGCGGCGCGCGCCT
>CAZHGD010000164.1:0-16331 GCA_964531735.1 uncultured Fimbriimonadaceae bacterium
GGCGCCGACGGCCGCACGCCGCAGCGCGGCGCCATGCGGCGCCACGTCGACGCCGCCCAGGCGCGCCTGGCCGAGGTGACCGGGCGGTTGGTCGACCTGTCGAGCGGCCGCGCCGAGGCGCAGGTGGTCCGACCGCAAGGCGCGGCGGTGCCGGCGCCGGATCTGGTCGACGGCCATGGTGGCCGCTTCACCGAAGTGCCGCACGACGGCGCGGTGGTGGTCATGCTCGAGCGCGAGATGGTCGTGCAGGCGGTGGCCTTCGCGCGCGACTGGTCCGGCCTGCGGGTCGACCGGCCGGTGGTCGGCTACACGGTGAGCTGGTCACTGGACGGCCAGACCTGGCAGCCGCTGCTCGACCGCGCCAAGCAGCGCGCGGCGCCGGCGGGTCAGGTGGACCGCACACCCGACCAGCCAGCCCGGTTCGTGCGCCTGCAGGTGCGTGGGCAGTACGACCGCGGCCCGCTGCTGGAAACCGTCACCGTGTTCGGGCATGAGCTGACCAAGTAGGCGCCGACCGCGCCGGCCGCCTGGCCGGTGAACAGTGCCGGCAGCCGGCGGCGGTGACGCCGACGGCGCGCAGAGGAACCCGCCGGCCAGCCTGGAAACCCGCGCTCAGGCGCGGTTGGCGCTGAGGAAGGGCGGGTGGCCGCATGAGCGTCTTGACCCTCTGGCCGGCGGTGTTGGCGCTGGGCTTGGGCACCGGGTCGGCTGGGCGAGAGCCCACACCGGACGTGCGCGTCGGCGATGCCTTCGCGCGGACCGGGGCCGACCAGCAGAGCTGGACCCTCGGCACGCGCGCGTTCCGCTGGCAACTGGCCTTCGGCGACGGGCAGTTGCGCCTGCTGAGCCACCGCAACCAGCTCACCTCGCCCGCCCGCGAGCTGGTGCCGCCGAACGCGCCGGTGACCCCGTTCCTGGTGCGCGACCGCTCCGGCGAGGGCGGCTTTGCGGTGCAGACGCTGTGGTCGGCCTACCTGGCCCAGCGCGGCAGCGCCGACCCCGCGAGCGACCACCTGCGCGTGCCGGTGAAGCGCGGTGAGTTGCTCGGCTTCAGTGTGGGCGCCCACGGCGACTACACCTGTGATGAGACCGAATGGGTGGTCACCCTCGACTACGGCGACGGTGAGGTCCACGTCTCGTCGCAGGACACCGACTTGGCGCAAGGGCCGCGCTGGTCGTACTACCGGCGCCGTTGCGGCACCGGCTGGCTGGAGCCGCTGGAGTCGGTCGAGCCACACGACTACGCCGGGCAGCAGGTGCGCATCGCCAGTGAGGCCAGTGGCTTCCGCGCGGCCGGCGGCTGCCCGCACATCGGCCCGACCAAGTGCCACCCGTCCAACGCCTGCGATGCCGTGCGCGTCTGGTGCGCGCCGCGCGACGGCACGGTCAGCATTCGCGGCACCGCCCGGAACATTGCCGGCGGCAGTGTCGACCTGAGCGTGCTCAAGCTGACGCCGCGCCCAGCAGCCACCGTGGCCGACCCGGCGTGGCAACTAGAGCAGGGCAGCGTGCAGCGCGTGGCCGCCGGTGGACGACCGGCGGTGCAACTCACCGTCACGCTCCGCGCCAGCACGCTACGGGCCGTCTACCAGGCGCTGGTCTATCCCGGCACGGCCATCCTGCAGCAGTGGCTGGAGGTGGAGAACCTGACGGCCGAGCCCGTGACCGCCTTGGTGCGGCCGTTGAGCATGGCGATCGGCGGTGAGGGCACCTTCACCCACAGTTGGCTGGTCGGCGGCAACAGCAAGCCCGACCAGGGCCTGCTGCACCGCGCCACCGTGGGGCCGACCTATCATCAGGCGGTGGCCGGGCAGGCCACGCGCGAGTACGTGCCTTGGCTGGCGCTGCAACGCGACTGCACCGCGGCCGACGGCTGGTTCGCGGCGCTGGAGTACCTGGGTCCGTGGCGGTTGAGCGTGGATCGCGAGGCTGCCGGCCCGCTCGCCGTCAGCGCACAGGCGCCCGACCTGGAGTACCTGTCGCTGGCGCCGGGCGAGCGGCATCGCTTGCCAGCGGCCACGGTGGGTGTCTTCTGCGGCGACCTGGACGACATGTCGGCCCGGGTGTACGACTGGCAGTACGAGTACCTGTGGGACTACACCAACCCGGACTACTTCGCCAAGCCGAAGTGGGCCGTGCCGTGGGTCTACTGCTCGCGCAACCTGCAGGAGCAGTTCGCCAGCCGCCTGGCGCAACTGGACATGGACGCGGACCTGATGCGCGAGCTGGGCTTCGACATGCTCTGGGACGACGCCGGCTGGTCGAGCTACCCGGGCTGGCCCGAAGACAACTACGGCTCGGTCTTCCGCAACACCTACGAAGGGCCGGACTTCGCCCAGACGCTGCGCTACCTGCCGAAGCTGGATATGCGCTGGCTGCTGTGGTTCGCCGGCCGACCCAGCACCGGTGTGATGGACACCAAAGTCGGCTCCTGGGGCGACTTCGAGTGGCGCACCGACGGCGTCGACTTCCCCGGCCTGGCCTCCGACGAGCAGTGGCGCGAACGGATCCGCCACTTCCTGCAGGCCCATCCGCGCTGCTCGTTCCACACCTGCAGCGGCGGCAGTACCTACGCGCACACCTTCGACATTCAGCGCTACGCCACCACCAACTACTTCGCCGACTTCGGCCGTGGGCCGCAGACCAACTGCTACTTCGCCTACCTCGACCCGCCGGACAAGTGGGTGGACATCATCGAGCCCTGGGGCACCGGCGGCAAGTACCGGCCCGAGACCGCGCGCCAGTTGCTGACCATGGTGCCGATGTGGGGCCTCTACGCCGCCGCGGCCGACCGCGAGCCGATCCGCCGGCTGATCGAGATCTACCACTACCTGCTGCGCGAAGGGGTGGCGGGCCGCTGGTCGTATGTGACGCACCCGGCGGTCACCGGCGATGAGGCCAGCTACTACTTCCAGCGCCTCAGTCACGACCGCACCCGGTCGTGCCTCATCCTCAAGCACCAGGCGCCCGGCCCGGTGACCGTGTGCCCGCGCGGCCTGCTGCCCGAGCACCGCTACGCCGTCGGCTACGACTCCACGCGCGAGACCACCGTCCGCACCGGCGCCGACCTGATGGCCAACGGGGTCCACCTGGCCCACCAGGCGCCCGGCGAGTTGATCTACCTCGGCCTGCCGCAGCGGCCGGGTGCCGGCGGCGAGGGCACACCGCCGCGCCCGCCCGGCCGCGTGTGCTGCCGCCGCGAGACCAACCTCGGCCACACCGGCGTGATGGTCTACTGGTCGCCCGGCCACGACGACCACTGGATCAGCGCCTACGAGGTGCGCCGCGACGGCGTGATCATCGGCCGGGCGAGTACCGGCTGCGGCTACTTCGATCACGCCGCCGGCTGGTCGGTCACCGCCCGCTACGCGGTGCGGACCGTCAACGGCGCCGGACAGGTCAGCGGCTGGCAGGCCGCCGAACCGCTGCCGCCCGAGCCGTTGGTGGCCTCGGTGCTGGGCGGCCACTTCGCCGAGCGCGGCCGCGAGGGCTGGAGCGCCGAAACCTGTGCCGACGGCCGCACCTTCCAGCCGATGACCTGGGTGGCACCGGCCAAGACGCCGGCCGGCGATCTCGGCGGCACGCCGAATCAGCCCGGCGGCATCGAGGGTTACTGGTCAGCCGGTGCCGCGCGCGTCGGCCGCGGCTGGCAGCAGGGCTCGCCTGAAGCCGCCTGCGTTCGCTCCTGGACCGCGCCACAAGCCGGTCGCGTGCGCGTGGTCGGGCGGGCCATGAAGGAGTGGTACCGGCAAGGCCGCGGCGGGCCACTCCGCGTCCGCATTCTGCACGGCGCCGCGCCGGTCTGGCCCGCGGACGGCTGGGCCACGGTGGCCCCGCACGACCTGCTCGGCGCCACGCACGACTTCACCGTGCCGGTCGCCGCCGGTGATGCCCTGCGGTTCGTGCTGGACCGCTGCGCGTCACCCGAGGACGACCTGATCGCCTGGATGCCGCGACTCGAGTACGAAGCACCAGCGGTGGCCAGCGCCGGCACGGTCGTGCGCCTCCGCTGCGGTGCGCGCGAGCCCTACACCGACGCTTGTGGCAATGTCTGGTCGGCCGACCGCTACTACACCGGCGGCCGGGCGACCACCACCACCGCCACCATCGCGGGCACCCAACCCACGCTGCAGGACGCCGCGCTCTACCAGTCGGGGCGGCAGGGCCGTGACTTCGCCTACACCATACCGGTGGCGCCGGGCCTCTACAGTCTGCGGCTCAAGTTCGCCGAGCCGAAGTTCCAGTGGGCGCTGGAGCGCCCGTTCCACCTCGACGTCAACGGCCGCCGCCAACTGACCAACTTCGACGTGGTCCAGGCGGCCGGCGGCCCACAGCGCGCGCTGGAGAAGGTCTTCCGCTACCTGGTGCCCGATGCCGACGGTCACTTGGTGCTACGCTTCCAAAGCGGCTGGGCGCCGGTGCCGCACTCGGACCTGGCGATGGTCCAGGCCATCGAGGTTGTGCCCGAACTGAAGCCGACCATCCGCCTCGACGTCGGCTCCGAGACGCCGTTGGTCGACTGGAACTCCTTTGTCTGGAGCGCCGACGCCCACTTCGCCGGCGGCCGGACCATCCGCACGAACCAGCCGGTCAGCCAGGCGTCGCCCACGCTCTATGACCAGGCGCTCTACCAGACCGCCCGCAGCGGACGGCAGTTGTGCTACCGCATCGCGGTGCCACCGGGCCTGTACACCGTGCATCTGAAGTTCGCCGAACTGTGGGCCACGGTGCCCGGCCGGCGGCCGATGACCATCACGGTCAACGGGCGCGCGGTGCGCGAGGCCTGGGACCCGGCGACGGCGGCCGGGCAACTCGGCATGTCGGCCGACCTGCGCGTGGCGGACGTCACGCCGGACCACCAGCAGCAGATCGTGGTCGAGCTGCGGGCGGACGGCACGGAGGACGCCATTCTCCAGGCCATCGAGATCGAGTAGGAGCGGCACCGCGATCCTGGCCGGGGTCTGGAGGTCTCGCCGTCCGGCAGGCGAACGAGCCGCCGGAGACGTGCCATGGCGGACGTACGTTGGCCGTTGCTCGCGGTGTGGTTGGCCACCATGGCCACGGCAGCCCCACGACTGGGCCCGGTGCAGGTGTCGGTGGCCGGCCAGCCCGCCGGGGCGCCGACCCTCGAGAGTGTCGGCACTTGTCTGGTGGCGCCGGCCGGCGGCCCGCAGGTCGCCTTCGGCCGCGGCGGCATCGAGACGGTCATCGCCTTGCGCCGCGGCGAGCAGATCGAGCTGAGCGCAGCGCTGGAGGGTCTCGACCAGCCGGTCAGCCTGGTGCTACCCGTGCGCGGTGGGCCCGGCCGCCTGACACTGTCCGTCGGCGGGCAAACTGTCGCCGCCACGCTGCCGGTCGAAGCCCTGCCGCAGCTCGACTTGGCCGCCGCGCCGGCGCCGGTCAAGGTGACCGTGACCTTCGCCGCGCCGGACAACGACGCCACGGTCCGCCTCGGCGCATGGGTGGTCGGTGGCGACCGGCTGCCCTGGCGGCCGGCACCCGCGCCGGCCGGCGTGCCGCCGAGCATGGTGGAGCCCCGCCCGGCGGTGATCGAGGCGTTGGTCGAATGGGACTGGCAGCTTCAGGACGGCATCGACACGCCACAGGGCCCGCGCACCTGGGCGCAGGCGACGGAGCTGACGCTGACGCGCGGCGCCGCCTTGGCCGCCGAGTTGGGCCGGCCGACCGCGCCGTGGGACGCGCTCCGCGCCCGCACCGCCGGGCTGGCGCCCGGCAGCCCCGTCTGGCCCGAACTGTGGCGGCAGAGCCACCAGCTCAAGCGCGAGCTGGCGCTGACCCGCCTGGACGGCCTCGGCCCGCTGGCCTTCGTCAAGCAGGTGCCGAGCATGTTCAGCCACCAGCTGACCCAGTACTACGGCAGTTGCGCGCGGCCCGGCGGCGGCCTGTTCGTCCTGAACCAGCCCGGCCGCACCTGGCAGACGCGGCAGTTGGCCGCCGACCTGCCGCTGGGCAGCACGCAGCATTTGGACGTCTCGTGGGACGGGCGGCAGATCCTGTTCGCCTTCTGCCCCACCAACAGCACGCCGCGGGATCGCGAGTCGAACCTCGACCGCTGCTACCATCTCTACCGCATCGCGGCCGATGGCAGCGGCTTGCAGCAGTTGACCCGCGGCGCGTACGACGACTTCTCACCGCGCTGGCTGCCGGACGGGCAGATCGTGTTCATCTCCTCGCGGCGCGGCGGCTTCCACCGTTGCGGCCGCGGGCCCTGCGCGGTCTACACGCTGGCGCTCCTGGGCACCGACGGTGCCGCGCCGCGAGTCATCTCGTTCCACGAGACCAACGAATGGGACCCGGCGGTCCTGCGCGACGGCCGCGTCGCCTACACGCGCTGGGACTACGTGGACCGCAACGCCGTCCACTACCAGCAGCTCTGGACCACGCGCCCCGACGGCACCGGCGTGTCGATTCTCTATGGCAACAACACGCTCAATCCGGTCGGGGTCTGGGAAGCGCGGGCCGTGCCGGGCTCCGACCGCATCATGGCCACCGCCGCGGCGCACCATGCCATGACGGCCGGCTCCATTGTGCTGGTCGACCCGCGCCAGGGCGTGGACGGACCCGCACCGCTGACGCGGCTGACACCCGACGTGCCGTTCCCCGAAGGCGAGACCCGCGTATCGAACGGCCAGGGCGGCGGCTGGGGCCCGAACGCGCCGCCGCCGTCGCTGCCGCCCGACGCGCGGCGCTGGCCCGGCAGCACCTATCGCAGTCCGTGGCCGCTGTCCGAGCGCTGCTTCCTGGCCGCCTACAGCTATGACCCGCTGATCGGCGAGCCGAACGGCAATCCGCCGAACCAGTACGGCCTGTACCTGGTGGACGCCGCCGGCAACAAGGAGCTGATCTACCGCGACCTGAACCTGTCGAGCCTGTGGCCGATGCCGTTGGCGCCGCGCGCGGTGCCGCCGGTGTTGCCCAGCCACCGCGACGAGCGGCTGGCCGCCGAGCGCGCCGGCACCTTCCTGCTCCAGGACGTGCGCCGCTCCTGGCCGGCGCTGCCCGATGTGGCCATCCGCAGTCTGCGCATCGTCCAGGTCTTGCCGAAGACCACGCCGCACGCCAATGATCCGCCGGTCGGCCTGGCCAACGCCTCACCCGGCAAGCAGGTGCTGGGCACGGTGCCGGTGGAGGCCGACGGCTCGGCCTACTTCCGCGCGCCGGCCAGTCTGCCACTGGCCTTCCAGGCGCTGGACGAGCAGGGCCGCGCGGTGCAGAACATGCGCAGCCTGGTCTACTTGCAGCCGGGCGAAACGGCGACCTGCATCGGCTGCCACGAACCGCGGACCACCGCGCCCGGCGCCACGCGCACGCTGGCCGGCCGCCGCGCGCCGTCGGTCATCAAACCGGGACCGGACGGCTCGCGCCCGCTGAGCTTCCAGCGCCTGGTGCAGCCGGTGCTCGACGCCAAGTGCGTGAGCTGTCACCGCGGACCCGAGGCCAAAGGCGGCGTCAGGCTGACCGCCGAGCCGCACGGCGCGTTCAGCGTGGCCTACAACACACTCGCGCCGCTGGTGCCGTTCTCGGCCTGGGGCCGGCCGCAGGGCAACTTTGAGCCCTTGGCGCCGCCGGACACCTTCGGCGCGCGCGCCTCGGCCTTCGCGCGCCGGCTGTTGGCCGGGCACCACGGGGTGGAGCTGACCGCCGCCGACCGCGAGCGGCTGTTCACCTGGATGGATGCCAACGCGCTGTTCTACGGCACCTTCGACCGCGCCGATCAGGCGCGGCAGCGGCGCGGCGAGGTGATCGCCGGGCCGGCGCTGGAGTAACGCCGCCGCACCAACCATCGCGCACCGGGAGACTGGCCATGACGCGCTTCGCTACCGCCGCGTACCGTCGGGCACTGGCCGCTGGCCTACTGACCTTGGCCGCCCTCGGGCCGCTGGCCGCTCGCGGGGTGCTGGTCATGGACGCCGACCAGGACGGCGCCGCGGTGGTGCTGGCCGAGCAGGCCACCACCGCAGCCCAGTATGCCGCGCTGGAGTTGCAGCACCACCTGGAACTGATCACCGGCGTCAAGCCGGCGATCGTGCGCGAGCCGCAGGCGCCGGCCAAGGGCGTGCGCCTCGCGGTGGGCAACACCGCGCTGGGCCGTTCGCTTGGCCTACCGGTGGACCGGCTGGCGCCGTGGGAGTTCCTCGTCGCCGAACGACAGGGCGTGATCGTCCTGGCCGGTGGCGATGCGCCGTTCACCGACACGGCCCAGTGGGGCTCGCTCGCGCACCTGTTCGACGGGCAGCCCAACGGCACGTGCCGCGCGGCGTTCGAGTTCCTCGAGCGCTACTGCGGCGTCCACTGGTACCTGCCGTCGCCGGCCGGCCTGGTCCACCCGACTGCGCGCCGCCTGGTCGCCGACTTCGGTCCCGACGTGCGCCGCCGCACCGACTTCCGCTCGACCTCGGTCTACCCGTACCTGGTCAACGGCCGCATGTACAGCCCGCTGCAACTGACCGACGCAACCGGCAGCCGCGCCGGCTATCGCAACCCGATCCAGCGCGCCGACCTGCTGTCCGTGCTGGAAGTGCAGCGCTGGCTCTTGCGCAACAAGGTCGGCGGCGAGCCCTATGGCCCGAACCACAGCTTCGGCAACTGGCTGGAGCGCTTCGGCAAGGACCATCCGACCTGGTTCTCGTACCGCACGCCCGAGAAGATCGCCCCCCTGCTCGCGGCGCACCCGCAGCCGGGCGCCCTGTCGAACGCGTTCCACGAGACCGGCAATCCGTGCCTCTCCGACCCGGGCGTGTTCCAGCAGGTGCTGGCCGACGCCGAGGACTACTACGCCAGCGCCGAGAGCGGCGGCAAGCGGCGGCCGGCCGCCGGCTACTTCGGGTCGGCGGGCCACTTCTTCGGCATCGTGCTCAACGACAACTACGCCATGTGCCCCTGCCCAGCCTGCCGGGCGCAGTATGGCAAGCCGGCGCACGACACGCCGATGTGGGCCGGCGCCGACGGCTCGGTCAGCTTCTACCTGTGGGACTTCGTCAACCGCGCCGCGCGCGAAGTGCGCCGGAAGCGTCCCGACGCCTGGATCGGCGGCATCGCCTACCACAACTACATGCCGCCACCGCAGAACTTCACGCTCGAGCCGAACGTGGCGGTGACCATCTGCACCTACCTGGGCAACTGGACACCGCGGCTGCGCGAGACCGCCTACAGCCTGATCCGCGCCTGGCGCGAGCAGGCCAAATGCCAGTGGCTCGGCACCTGGGAGTACCAGTGCTACAGCGCCCTGGGCGCCGGCGGCCCGCAGGTGCCGCGAGTCTGCCCGCGCCACCTGGGCCAGGACGTAAAGGCGCTGCACCGGCTCGGCGTGGTGGCCGAGTTCATGGAGCAGGAGGACCACTACGGCCTGGCGCCCGGCGACCAGATGGCCGTCTGGTCGAACCCGATCTGGCTCTACCTGAACACCTGGATCCGGTTCAAGCTCTACGACGATGTCGGCCGCGACCCGAATCAGTGGCTCGACGAGCACTACCGCCTGTTCTACGGCCCGGCCGAGCAGCCGATTCGAGCCTTCTACGACCGCCTGGAGCAGCGCATCACCGACCGGTCGCTGCGCGGCCCAGCCACTTTCACCAACGAGCGCTCGCAGAATCCGGCGGTCGATTGGGAAGTGCTCTTCCCGCCGCCGGTGATGACCGAACTGCGCGCGTCCATCGACGAGGCCACCCGACTGGCCACCGCCGAGCCGTACCGCACTCGCGTGGGCTGGGTGCGCGCCGGGCTGATGGAGCACATGGAGCGCTTCCAGCGCCAGTTCGTGACCGCCAAGGCCGCGGCCGGCCGGCGCGCCCCGGCGCAGATCGTGGGCTATCGCCTGCCGGCGGCGCCGACGGTGGACGGCCGCGGCGACGAGCCCGTCTGGCAGGGGCTGCCCACCGGCCGCCTCGGCGACTGGCGCTCGGGCGCCGATCCGCAGGCGGCCACCTGGTTCAAGCTCGGCTACGACGACGCCAACCTCTACCTGCTGGCGCGCTGCGATGAGCCGAACATGCCGGCCATCCGGGCGGAGCAGCAGGACCGCGACAGTGACGTCTGGACCGACGACTGCGTGGAATGGCATCTGACGCCCGACCCCGAGCGCAACTTCGCCTGGCAGATCGTGGTCAACTCGCGCGGCGTGGTCGAGGACCTGCGCTACCAGCGCAACGAGGGCGGCGAGATGGTCGGCGGCAAGCTGGCCAACTGCCCCGGCCTGGTGGCCGCGGCCACGCGCGATGCCGGCGGCTACACCGTGGAGGTGAAGCTGCCGCTGGCCGACCTGGGCGGCCCGGCGCTGCGTCCGGGCGCCTGCCTGGCGATGAACCTGTGCCGCGAGCGCTACGCCGGTGCCACCGGCGGCACGCCGACCGAGTTGCAGTCGTGGTCACCGGCGCCCGAAGGCTTCGGCAACCCGGCCACCTTCGGCCGCGCCTTGCTGGTGCCTGGCGACGGCTTCAGCGTCTACTTCCAGCCGACGGTCAAGCTGCCCGACCCGTTCGCCTATCTGGTGACCGAAGGCAAGGCCGAGTGGACGGTGGACCGCCAGGCCATGACCGCCGCCGCGCGCCGCGACCATGTCGCCTACACGCTGAAGCAGACGCCGCGCGAGGGTCTGCGGAGCATCAAGGGCACGCTCACCTGGTCCTTGCCGCAGCCGGTGACCGTGGCCGACCATCCGCTGGTCGAGCTGCGCTACCGCAAGCCGCGCGGCGACCTGTTCCTGCAGGTCGTCTACAACTACGACGGCGAGGACGGCAAGCCGGCCTGGAACTGGTTCATGGTCTCACCGATGGATCTGGCCGAGCCGGCGGTGACCACCACGGTGCGACGCCTGGGCGAAGGCGGCGAGCCCGGCCGGCCGAAGCCGGTCCGGCTGCGCCACCTGACGTTGCACGCGGTGGTCTACGGCGACCGCACACCGCCGGACTGCGGCTTCGAGCTCTATCACCTGCGCGTGGGCAACACACCGTTCCCGCCCGAGCGGGGACGGTAGGCGCCGCCGCTCACTTCATGGCGACCAGCGCCAGGTAGTCGAGGTTGAGGCCCCTGCCGTCGACGTTGGTCAGCTTGATGGTGTGCTCGCCGGCGGCCAGCTCGAGGCCCAGCCAGCGCTGGCCCGGGTCGCGTACCACGAAGTGCGCCCAGTCGTTGTCGGGCCCGCCGAACCCGCCGGTGCCCGGGAACGCCTGCACGATCGGCGCGCCGCCGTCGATCTCGATGCGCCGCTGCACCGTCTGCGGCGTGCAGTAGCGCAGGACCAGCAGGTACTTGCCCGCGGTCGGCACGCGCAGCTTCCAGCTCAGCCAGTGGTCCTTGGTGTCCCAGTGGCTGAACGCCTTGCCCATCGAGCCGACCTTGTCGTCGCGGATCTTCACCTCGCCGCCGCCCTGGCCGGCGAAGTCTTCGGCCTGCGCGAGCAGTGCATCGGCCAGCGGCACGTCCTCGCGGCGCAAGCTGACTTGGCTCTGCAACGGCGCGGTGCCCGGCAGGATGGCCTTCACCACGTAGGTGTCCAGCGCGCTGAGCTGCGCCGGCTTGGTCTTGAGCGCCACGGTGAACGCCGCCTCGCGCAGTTGCCCGGCCGGCACGTCGAGCGCCAGCGTGGTCGGGGCCACCGTCAGGCCCGCGGGCGCCTCCAGCCGCACGGTGCCCCGAGTCGGCTGGCCGGCCGCCGCGGCGATGACCAGCTTGGCCTGCACCGGCTCACCGAACTTCAGCGTCGCGCGTGAGGTGGTCATCCACATCGCCGGACTGAGCTGCGCGATGAACCGGCCCGGCGTCGGCGGCTTCGGATAGCCCATGGTGACGTGCGCCACGTCGTGGCGGTAGATGGGATCCTGCAAGAGGCAGGTCCGGCGGTCGGTGGCCGGGATGGTGGTCGAGTAGATGCGCAGCTCGCCCTTGACCGAGGTGATGATCTCCTCGCGCCAGTCACCGAGGAAGTCGCCCCAGGCGATCTGGTTGCCCTCGATGCCCTGGGTCAGGATCTGCCCGCGGTACTTCTGGACGCGGCTGCCGGGCACCACCTCGCGCTGCGAGTCGGCATCCCAGTAGATGGCCGTCATCGCCGGCACGGCGGCGTCGCGGGCGATCATCTCGCCCTTGGCGCTGAACAGCCAGCGCGGCGCCGCGCCGCCGTAGTTCTTGCCCTGCGGGTCGCCCTTGCCGTCCTCGCCGGCCCAGACCTCGCAGCCGGGGTGCGTCGGATCGATGTCGGCGGTCATCCCCATGCCGACGTGGTAGCTCTGCTGGCCAAGGCCCCAGAGGATCTGGCCGGTGCGCGCGTCGGCCATGCAGACGCCGTTCTGCTTGCGGCCCGGCTCGATGGAGAAGGTCACCTCGAGGCCCGGCCGCGACGGGTCGAGATCGCCGAGGAAGAAGAAGTCCGGATGGCCGAGGCCGAGGTTCCACAGGCCCTTGCCGTCGTCGTCCAGGGCCACCGAGCCCAGCAGCACCTCGTCGCGCCCGTCCTCGTCCACATCGCCGGTGTGCATCCAGTGCGCGCCCTGCCCGGCCCACTCCGGCCCTTCCTCGCGGCTGTCATACGACCACAGCTCGTCCAGCTTGCCGGCGTTGAGCTGCAGCGCCTTGACCTTCATCACCGTGTAGGTGCCGCGCGCCAGCAGCAGGCACGGTGTTTTGCCGTCCAGGTAGGCGACGCCCAACTGGTTGCGCGAGGCGAAGTTGTAGGCGCCGGAGCCCCGGCCGAAGTCGCCCCGCGGGATCCACTCGGTACGGGCCTTCGGCCGGCCGGTGGTGCCGTCGAACACGGTGACGTACTCCGGGCCGCCGGTGACATGCCCGTCGGGATCGCGTGGGTCGCCTTCGCTGGTCTTGGCGGCCACTTCGGCCTTGCCGTCGCCATCGAAGTCGTAGACCAGGTACGGTGCGTACCAGATGCCCTCTTCGATGCCCCAGCCGAGGTCGACCCGCCACAGGAACGTGCCGTCGCTACGGTAGGCCTCCAGCTTGTAGGTGTCCTTGCTGGCGTGCCAGTAAGCGCCATACGGGTCGATGCTGTAGGCCGGCTGCTTGATCACGTAGTCGAGCTGGCCGTCGCCGTCCAGATCGCCCACGCCGACGCTGCTGGCCGCGTAGTCGCCTTGGAGCTTGATGCTCACATAGGGCTTGGCCACCGTGCGCGGCGCCACGCCGGCCTGTTCCGAGGCCGGCAGCTCCATGCCGTTGACCACCGGATGGACCCAGTAGCGGCTGTCCATGCCACCGACCGGCTGCTCGTCGACGAAGTCGGTGGTCCGGGCCACCGGCGCGTCGTTGAGCTTGACCGACCGGCCGCGGCCGATGGCGCGGTAGACGTTGAACGCCACGCCGGCCGGGTCCTCGGCCAGCAGGCGCCAGCCGACATACGTCTTGCCACCCTCCAGCGGCAGCGCGATCACGCCCCGACCCAGCTTCTCGGTGACCCGCTGCTTGGCCCAGCCATTGACCTTCACCCGCGGCTTCGGCGCCGGCGGCGGCGGACCGGGCCGCAAGGCCACTTCGTCCACCCAGGCCAGCGCCTGGCCGAAGCCCACCACGCGGATCTGGATCTCGTCGGCGCCCTTCGGCGTCACCCCGGTCGCCTCGATGCGGGTCCAGCCCGTGGTGCCCGAGATGCCTTCGGAGGCCATGGACCAGGTGATGATCTTGCCCTGGCCGAAGGCGGCAATCGTCAAATCGACGCCCTTGCTGTCCTGGCACTTCAGCCAGGCGCTGACCTGCCAGGCTTGCCCCGGCTTCACCGCCAGCCGGCCGCCGTTGGTCACCGCCCAGTCCTTGTCGGCCGCGGTGTGGGTGATACGCAGTCCGCGGCCGGTGTGGCCGTCGGGCACCAGCTCGGCCGAGCCGCCCCCATCGCGCGACCAGAACGCCCAGCCGCTGCTGCGCAGGTCGGCGCCGAACTCGAAGTCGCCGTTGACCACCCCGCTGCGCTCGGGCATCACCGGCGTCAGCGTGATGCTGTCGTAGTAGCACGAGCCCGGCGACTTCTGCTCGGCGTAGCGGTCGTCCACCCAGAACTCGAACTTGCCGTCCTGAATGTCGAACCGGCCGAGCTTGCCGTCCAGCTCGGACAGCCGCCGCCAGGTCTTGTTGTCGAGCGAGACCGCCAGGCCGCGCGCGTACTTGATGGTGACAGCCCAGGTGCCCCTGGGGATCTTGGTCAGCACCGTGTGCAGCACCGGCGCGCCGTCTTCGGGCTTCTCACGGTCGGCCGTCACGGGAGCCGACTGCAGCACCTTGCCGCCCGACCACTTCTTCGCGGCGTCGCTGTCCTTGGTCCAGAGGTTCCATTTGTTGGGCACCATCTGGTCGGTCACCCAGGCGTCGGTGGGCGTGGAGACCTCCTCGGCCTCGAACACCAGCGTCTGCTGTGAAAACGCCGGTGCCACCAACAGCACCAGTACGGCGGTCCACCCGAAGCGTCGCATGAGACTACCCTCTCGCGCGGCGGTCAGCCGGCCGCCCGCGCCGTCACCAGCAGGTTCGCCCGCCACCGCGCCAGACCTCCCGCCGGTTGCGGCAGCGGACGGCAGCGAGTACGCTCACGGTGTTGTGGGAGCCTGGCATGGCACACATCCGCAGCCTGCGCCGGCTGCCGGAGACCACCGCCCGCACCGGCGGCACCGGCGACAACTGGCACGCCACCTGGACCGCCGCCGGTGAGCAACTGGTCGGCCTGTGCGACGGCAGCGCCTGGCCCGAAGTGAGCGGGCACACCGGCACCTACTACAACACGCGCGTGTTCGCGCTCCACGGCGACCCGCCCGACCTGCACTTCGAGCACCTGCCGGGCTTCCCCGACCTGCTGTGCCACGGCGAAGTGGAGGTCAACCGCTACTACGGCTTCGGCATTCTGGCCGTCGGCGAGCGCGTCTACCACTACCTCAGCACGCCCAACCGGCCGTTCTTCCCCGAGCCCGGCGCGCGCTTCGTCGGCGCCAAGCTGATCTACTCACCCGACGGCGGCCGCACCTGGCACAACCAGGACGGCTCCACGCCGGTGCGCTGGGAGCCTTGGGACGAACGCTCGCGCGGCAACCTCATCTTCTTCGAAGAGCCCGGCGACGCCTTCGCGCTGATCACCTGTCTCCAGATGGGCCAGGGCTATGCGCTCAATCGTGACGGCTACGCGTACCTGTACTCGCCCAACGGCAGCGTCGACGGCACCATGAACCAGACCGTCCTGGCGCGCGTGCCGGTCGACCGCCTGTGCGACCGCGCCGCCTACGAGTTCTACGCCGGCGCGGGCGCCTGGAGCCTGGACATCGCCGCGCGCGAACCGGTCCTGACCGGCCCCACCGGCTGGGTCAACACGCGGGTCCATCCCTATGCCTGGCATCCCAGCGCCGTCTGGTACCCGGCCACCGGCGAGTACCTGCTGGTCAACTGGGGCATGGGCTGCACGCCCGACGGCGTCTGGTTCGGCCGCCCGAGCTACCTCGGCTGCTGGACCGCGCCGACGCCCTGGGGCCCGTTCACCCAGGTCCACGAGGAGACCGCCTGGCTACCCACGGGCGACCCCGACGGCCGTGCCTATCAGCCGCAGATCCCGGCCAAATGGCTGGCCGCCGATGGTCGCTCGTTCGAACTGGTCTACACCGAGTTCCGCGACGGGCGGTACTGCTACAACCACCAGCGGGTCGAAGTGACGCTGGGCTGAGGCCAGGCTACTCCGGCCCGTAGGCCGTGGCGCCGTGCGGCGGCAGCGGCAGCCACCAGACGTTGCGGTACTGCACCAGATCGCCATGATCCTGCAGCAGCAGCGGCCCGGGCACGCCTTCGCGCGTGTCCAGCGGCGCGCCGGTGACGCCGGGCAGCTCGACATTGTTGTGGATCAGCGTGCCGTTGTGGAACACGGTCAGCCGCACGCGCTCGCGCACGTTGCCGCTCTCGTCCAGGCGCGCCGCGCGGAAGGCCACGTCATAGGTCTGCCAGACCATCGCCGCGCGGCAGGCGTTGCTCAGCGGCGCGAACTGGTTGTAGATGGCGCCGCAGTCGCCCTTGCCGGGTCTGGCCCAGCCGAACGAATCCAGCACCTGGATCTCGTAGCGCCCGGCCAGGAACACGCCGCTGTTGCCCTTGGCCTGACCGGTGGCCTCGGGCAGGTCGGGGCAGCGGAACTCCAGGTGCAGGTAGAAGTCGAGCGCGGTCTCGACGGTCATGATGTCGCCCTGGCCGGGCACGACCTTGAGCACGGCGTCCTCGACCAGCCACTCGGCGGGCGACCCGTCGCGCTTGGTCCAGTTGCTCACGTCCTGATTGTTGAACAGTCGCACCGCGCCGTCGGGGGCCGGCAGGCCGTCGGTCATCTTGGGGCTCCTTGGTAGCCC
>CAZHGD010000165.1:0-16328 GCA_964531735.1 uncultured Fimbriimonadaceae bacterium
CGGGCCGCAGCGCCAGTTGGCCGCCAAGTCGCCGGCGAAGGGCAGGGCGCGGTAGCGGCCATCGGTGGTCCAGCGCCGTAGTTCGCCCAGGTCGCCCACCACCGCGGCATCGGCCGCCGCGGCGCGGTGCGACAGCTCATAGCAGCCCGGCGCCGCCGGCGCCACCTGGACGTCCAGGAACGTGACCGGCCCGGTGAGGTCAGCCAGCCACGATTCCAACGCGGTGTGCCACCGGGGGCTGGTGGGCGGCACCGCGGCCGGCGCCGGTGCCAGGCCCGCCGCCGCGCGGGCCTCGGTCACGCGGGCCAACACCACCTCGGCCAGTTCCGGACGCGTGCCCAGCGAGCCGGCATACCAGATCCGCCGGCCCGCCGCCGCCGACGGTTGCCGCCAGTCGCCGTCGTCGCCGCGTTGCAGCCCCAGCAGGCGCGGGATGTCGGTGTCGCTGTGGAGCCCGTCGCCCATGAACAGGGGCACCACCACCACCTGCGCGCTGGCCAGTTCGGCAACCACCCGATCGACTTGCGGTGGCTCGTCGAGGAACGCCGCCACCACTTCGGCGAACCGCTGGCGCCGGCGCAGGCGCTCGACATGCTCATGCACGGCCGCAGCCGACCAGCGGCTCTGGGCGGTGCCGTGGCCCACGACCACCAGCCCCAGATCGGCGGCGGCGACGCCGCTGGTCAACGACAGGGCTTGCTCGGCGATCAGGTCGGTCAGGCGCTCCGCGGTGCCGATCGGGCGGGTGTAGTGCCAGGTGATGCCGTCGCGCGTGGTCACCGGACCGTCCAGGCCCAGCTCACGAGGGACCACTCGCGCGGCGAAGTAGCCTTCCGCCATGAACAGCGGCACGACGAACACGCGGTCGCCATCGACCAGGTAGCGCAGGTCACCGAAGGAGGGGAACTCCTTCCAGAAGGCGGCGACGACCTGGCCGAAACCACCCTGGCGCGCCAACGCGGCGGCGAGTTGCCGCGCCGGCGCGCTGCTGGCGGCGTGCCGGTGGCTGCCGTGCGCGGCCAGGACCAGGACCTCGTGGCTCAACTCGGCTCCGCGGCGGCGGTGTGGTGCCGCTGGCTCATTGTGGCACCAAACTGCCCAGCCGCGATTGAAGAATTCGGCGCGCGGGACGTTCCACAGGCTGATCGCTGGTACCATACACCGACCATGTGCGGAGCCTGAACGCATGATGAAGCGCTGCTCAGTGTTGCTGTCGATACTGACGCTGACCTGTGCCTGGGGCCAGAACGGCTACCAGAACGTCAGCAACCGGCGGTTCGACACCATCGCCGACGGCCCGATGGGTGGTGTGGTGGTCGACACGGACAATGCGGCTCAGGCTTTGGGCACGGTGTCGCGCCTCCATCGCTCGGCCACCCGCGGCGCGGTGCGCCGCGAGCCGCCCGCCTGGTTCAAGCTGCTCCAGCAGCGCCGCATGCTGCCGGCGAACCAGCCCTACCCGGTGGTGCCGCAGACGGTGGTGCGGCGGCAAGCCGGCCGCCTGGTGCTGCCCCAGAAGGAAGCCGGCCGGCAGCTCGGCACGCTCGGTCAGGATACCAACCGGCTGACCTTCGACTTCGCGGTGCCCGAGGGCGACACGCTCGCCAAGCCCTGGTCGGCGACGCAACAGAGCCAACTGACCGCCTACCTGCAGTTGATCGAGCCGATCCTGCTGCGCATCTACGGTCCGCCGGCCTACAACAACACCATCAAGATCGTCCACGACCCGAGTCTGAAGAGCCTGCACATGGCGACCTACGACGCCAGCAGCAACCAGATCCGGCTTGAGTTGCTCTACGACGTGGACAGCGCCGACGCGACGCTGACGCCGCTGGACGACTACGATCTCTACGTGCTGACCTTTGTGGTGCTGAAGGCCTACCATGACGACGCCTTCTTCTACTACGACGCCTGGGAAGACGGCTTCGCGCGGGCCGCGCAGCTCCTGGTGATCTCGGAGGCGAAGCCGAGCTTCGGCTTCCTGGCCCGTGACTTCAACCTGATGTTCTCGGCCTACGACCTGCTGAACCAGCCTGGCCTGGAGAACCCGTCGTTCCTGGGCGCCGACGCCGGCACCGATGCCACCACCATGCGCGAGGCGCTGGGCACGGTGCGGGCCTACCTGGCGCAGGCGGCCTGGCTCAAGGTGATCGCCGAGCGCGCCACCTTCCTGGCCGACTTCAACCGCGCCTACTATCAGGCGCTGGCCACCAATCCCGGTCTGTCCGGCCATGTCCCGCTGCTCAAGAGCATGGTCGCCACGCTCGCGCCGACGGTCGAGGGGTACAACTTCCAAGAGTGGTACGCGCGGCAGTACGTGCTCGACACGGCGGTGGTGCCCGGCGCCAAGCTGTTCGTGTTCAACATTCCGCAGAAGGACTTCATCACCGGCGAGCCGACCAACTCGCTGCCGATGAACGTGTACCACTTCCAGACCACCGCCACGGACCAGCAGGTGCCGCTCACCGGCACGGTGACGTTCAAGTACACCGCCTACGACGGCTACGACTTGACCGCGGCGGTGCAGGGCGCCACGGGTGACGCCGCGGTGACGGCCAAGTTCGGACAAGCGGGCAATCCGGCCGGCATCGCCAGCGCCGTGCCGCTGTTCTTCAACATCGCCGGTGACCAGCAGGTGCAGTTGCAGCGCATCGCCGTGACCGCCACCGCCAACGGCATTGAGCGCGTGGTCTGGTTCCCGAACGACGCGGCGGCCGACGACAACCAGATCCGCTACGACCTGTTCGGCCTGGTGACCAACGGGTTCCAGGGCGCATTGAAGATCCACATCGAGGGCAAGGCCGACGATCTGACCGCCAACGTCATTCAGGGCGCCTTCCGCGTCAAGGTGCCCGGTGGCCTGCCGACGCCGGCGCGGGCCACGTTCACCTGGACGCCCGACAGCAGCGGCGGCTCGGCCAACGACGCCATTCAGCGCAATGTCATGTTCCTGGGCATCATCGGCACCGGCAAGGACGCCGCCAACGGCGACGCGGTGGTCATCCTCGAGACCCCGCCCGAGACGCTGAAGGACATTTCGCAGGACATCCCCGCGGGACTGGGCATGGTCACCATCCCGGCCTGGGCGATTCGCAACAACGCGGCGACGGTGCTCGGCGTGCCCTTCGGTGAGCTGCTGCTGGCCCGGGCCGACAGCGCCGTGACCGACTTCCAGCCGTACCGGCTCGGCAGCATCTACCGGCTCTGGCCCGACACGCCGGCGTTCCGGCCCGGCTACTCCTACTGGCTGCAGGCCAAGTCGGCGCTGAAGCTGGCCTTCAAAGGCGTGGAGGCCGACAAGGCCCGGAACTTCCGGCAGCACTACCCGCCCGGCTGGCAGCAGATCGGCAACCCGTGGACCGACCTCAACCTGCAGGTGCAGAGCTTGCGGGTGCAGGCGGTGGACGGCACGGCTGACCTGAGCCTGGCCGACGCGCAGAACCGCGGGCTGGTGTCCAGCGCGGTGTTCCGCTACAACCGCACCAAGGGTGGTTACGAGGTGATGGCGCCGACCGGCGTGCTGACCCCTTACGAAGGGTTCTGGATCAACGTGCTGGACTCGCACGGCGTGTCCATCATCTACCCGAACAACATCCTCAGTTCGCGCGGCGGCGCCGCCCGGCCGACGCGGCGCACCAGCCGCGCGCTCACCGGCAGCGACTGGCAGCTCGGCCTGGTCGCCACGGCCAACCAGCAGAGCGACACGTCGTGCTTCGTGGGCGTGGCGCCGGGGGCCGCGGCCGGCTACAGCACGCGCGACGTGGCCAAGCCGCCGCCGTTCGGCTCCTACGTGTCGGTCTCGACCGTCGAGACCGGCTGGGGACAGTCCGCCGGACGCTATGCCCTCGACTTCCGTGAGCCGGGGGCGGAGACGTCGTGGGACCTGCTGGTCGAGAGCAACGTCGCCAACAGCAACGTCACGCTGAGCTGGCCGGACGTGGCCCTGGTGCCGAGCAACGTGGCCCTGGTGCTCACCGACTTGGGCACCGGTCGGCGGCGGATGCTGCGCACCACGTCGTCCTATAGCTTCCAGCTCCCGGCCACCGGGCAGCGGCTGTTCCGGCTGACCGCCAATCGCAGTGATGGCACCTCGCTGGCCATCACCGACCTGTCCTTGCGCCAGACGCGCGGCGGCGGCTCGGTGAGCTACGGGCTGAGTGCGGCGGCTGAGGTGACGGTCAACCTGTGCTCGTCGACCGGGCGCACGATTCGCACCTTGGTGGCGGCGCAGGCCGCCACTCGCGGCACGAACGAGGTGGCCTGGGCGGCCACCGACGGCCAAGGACGGCCGTTGCCCAACGGGCTGTACCGCCTGGACCTGATTGCGACCGACGCCGACGGCCGGCAAGTGCGCACCAGCCGGCTCGTGCGCGTGGAGAGATAACGATGACGTCGCTGCGTCGAGCCTCGATCCTGACCGTCCTGGCCAGTTGGGCCACGCTGTCCGCGTGTGGCGGCGGCGGTGGTGGCGGCGGTGGCGGTGGCAGCACCAGCGGTGGCAGTACTACCCGCACGCTGACCGTGGTCCCGAACCAGTCGTCGGTCGAGCCGACGCAGGCCTTGCAGTTGACGGCCAGCACGGCCAACGTGACCAGCCCGAGCATCACCTTCACGTTGGTGCCGCCGACGTCGCTACGGGCCCTGACTGCCGACGAGGTGGCCAGCAACTTCGGCACGCTCGACACCAGCGGCAAGTTCACGGCGGCCAGCGCAGCCAAGGCCGGCTTGCGCGGCGCGGTGATCGTCAAGGAGGTCACGGCTTCGCTCCAGCAGGAGGTGCCGATCCTGATCGTCCCGGCCATCCAGACCGTCACCGTGTCGCCGGACAGCGCGGCCGTGCTGGCCGGCAAGACGACGTCGTTCACGGCCAAGGCGGTCGACTTCCTGGGCCAAGAGGTGACCAGCCCGCTGGTCGACTGGCGCGTCACCGGTGGCGTCGGCACCATCACCAGCGCCGGCGTGTTCACCGGCGTCACCGCCGGGACCGGCACGATCGAGGCCCGGGTGGGGCTGGCCAGCGCCGGCACCGCGCAGATCACCGTGGTGGGCTCGACGGTGGGCCTGAGCATAGCGCCGCTGGGCAATCCGGTCGAAGTGGAAACCGGCACCACACGCCAGTTCAAGGCCCAGGTGAGTGACAACTCCGGCAACAGCCTGGTCGTCACGGCCACCTGGAGCGTGACGCCGGCCACGCTTGGCACCATCGACGCCGCGGGCAACTTCGTGGCCGGCGCCGTCGGCCAGACCGGCACGGTCAAGGCTGTCTACCAGGACCGGACCGCGACCATGCCGGTCAAGGTCGTGGCGCTGATCCAGCCGCCGAGCAGCCTGCCGGGCAACGTCTTCGGCACCATCAGCGACGCGACGAACAAGCCGATCGCGGGCGCCACCGTGGTGGCCAAGCGGACTTCGGACGACGCGACCGTCGATACGACGACGTCGGACAGCAACGGCGGCTACGCGCTGTTCCTGCCGGCCGGCACCTACACCATCGCGGCCAGTGCCGGCAGCCTCCGTGGGCAGCAGACCCCGGTGGAACTGGCCTCGCAGGACGTTCGGCGCCAGGTC
Source organism: uncultured Fimbriimonadaceae bacterium (assembly GCA_964531735.1). Classification (GTDB taxonomy): domain Bacteria; phylum Armatimonadota; class UBA10988; order UBA10988; family UBA10988; genus CAZHGD01. The sequence goes on from CAZHGD010000165.1 coordinate 5,569, forward strand.
AACCTGGTCCTGGTGGCGTCGTCGCGGCGACGATAGGTTGTGATGAGCAGTGCGGTATGCTACAATCCGGGCCACACGCGCAAAGCGGCACCAACGCCGGTCGAGCCACGCCCGGGAGAGGTACACAGATGGCTGAATGCTTGAGCAGAATGGCGTGCCGGGCTTGCCTGGTGACCGTCTTGTTGGTGGCCGCGAGCGTCTGTGGTTGCGGTGGCGGCGGCAGCACCGGCGGCAACACCACGGGCAACACCACGGGCAACACCACGGGCAACACCGGCTCACGCACGCTGTCGGGCACCGTGACCAACGCGAACGGCACGCCGCTGGCGGGGATCACGGTTGCGGTCGGCAGCATCACCACGGTCACGGGCAGCGACGGCAAGTGGACGCTGACCGGTCTGCCCGACACGGGCACGCTCAGCGTGGTGTTCTCGGGCTCGGGCTACAACAGCGTCACCGTGCCGGTGAGCGACACGTCGCAGGCCATCAACACGACCATCACCACGAGCACCGACACGACCCAGCCGCCGGCGCCGCCGAACTTCGACACCCTTTGAGTCTCGGGCGCTTGCCCCGAGGCGAGGCAGATCCGACATGCGCCCGCGGCGATGGATGTTGATGGTCACCGGCAGCCTCGGGCCGCTGCTGCTGGCCCTGGTCTGGGCGGAGGTGGTCCGCAGCCGCGCCACCGCCAAGGCAGTCGGGCCGGCGCCGCTGCTCGGCCAGCCACTGATGGTACTGCACCACCACCTCGAGCGCGTCCGCAAGCGTAGCGGTGAGGTGTCCTGGCAGTTTGTCGCCAACCGCGTGGAAGTCATCGAGTCCGGCGACTACCTGATCGAGGGCTTGGAACGCGGCGAGTACCTGTCCGACAACCACGCCGAGGTGGTCTTCAGCGGCGACCGCGCGCGGCTCGACTCGCGCACGCACAACATCGCCGTGCGCGACAACGTCCAGGTCACCGCCAGCCGCGGCCTGAGCTTCCGCGCCGAGGCGATGTCGTGGTTCGATGCCGAAGGCAAGCTGGTGGTGCCGCAGGTCAGCGACCTGTCGTGGCGTGATCCGCAGCAGCCGGACGGACCACGCGCCACTCTCGAGACGCAGCGACTGTTCCTGTGGCCGCGGCAGCAGGTGTTTGAGTTACCCGACCGTGTGGTTGGCCGCTATCGCGAGCACGCGGTCGAGGCCGCGGCGGCCACCGGCTGGGTCAAGGCTGGGCACTGGCGGCTCAGCGGCCCGGCGCAGTTGGCCGCGCTGGCGCCGGTGGACACGGCGGCCGGCGGCCAGGCGGCGCCGAAGCGCGTCATCCTGGGCGTCGGTAGCCAGGGCTACCTGTTGCTCAACCACCGCACTCAAGGCGCCGTGGCCAAAGGCGGCGTGACCGTCAGTGTGCCGGCCGACCGCGTCGACGCCACCTGCGACGCGGCGACGTACAGCGGCCAACCGAGCCGGCGGCTCACCGCGACCGGCAAGGTGGCCCTGCACGATCCCGCCAACGCGCTGACCGCGCCGGGCGCGGTGATCGACACGGTGGCGCGCCGAGCGGATTTCGCCGGGCCGGTGCGCCTGACGCACAGCGAGGCCGGGTCGGCGCCGCTCGACTTGCGCACGTCGCGCCTGTCGTACTGGTATAGCAGCGGCAAGCGACGGGCGGTGGCGCCCGCGCCGGTCGAGCTGACCTCGGGCACGGTCTCGGGTGCGGCGGCGCGGGCCACGGTCGATCTCGAGGGCAGCACGGCGATGCTGACCGGACGCGTACGCCTGCGGCACGTGCCGCCCGGCGGCGTGCCACCGGGCACGCGCGAGGCGGACCGGCCGAAGCACGAGCCGGTGACGTTGCACTCCGAGCGGGTGGAACACCGGTTTGCCGCCGGTGGGCGGCGGTCCATTGCCGATGCGGCGCCGCGCTTCTACCAGGCCGATCGCGAGGGCCGGGCCCGGCGCATCGAATGGGATCACGAAGCAGAGTCGCTGTTGCTGCAAGGAGACGTGCGGATCTGGAACAAGAACACCGAGCGGGTGCATTGCCAGCGGCTGACCTACGACAACCGCACTCAGGAGACCCGCATCGAGGCTCCAGCGAAGGCCGAGTTCCTCCTGCGCGAGGAGCGTTGAGCACGCCGGTCGGGATGGCCCGGCGGCGAGGGGACACCATGCGACGGTGGCGACGGTGGGCGCAGATAGCAGTCTGGGCGGTGTGTGCCGCGGTGGTGACTGCCGGCGCCGAAGACAAAGCCGGTCCAGGCGGCCGCGCGGACCGCGCCGGCACGGTCGGCGACGCGGAGCCGCCGGCGGCGCCGGGCAAGCCGCCCAACGGCGACCAGCCGACCAAGCCCAAGGCTGACGGCAAGCCACCGGCCGGTGGCGCCGACCACGCAAAGGACAAGGACAAGGACAAGGGCAAGGGCAAGGACAAGGACAAGGACAAGGGCGAGCCAGCGCCACTGCCCCCGCCACCCGGCGACGCCAAAGGGGCCAAGGAGCCCGAACCTGCGGCCAAGCCGAAGACCACCAAGGACAAGCGCAAGGCCTACCTCTACGTGCTCGATCCGAACAGCGTGGTGAAGACCAAGGGCCCCGAGAACTCGGTCGTCGCGCGGGGCAAGCTCCAGATGGTCATCCCGGACGATGAGGTGATCCTGTACTGCAACGCCGTCGACTACACCGGCGAGACCACCGGGATTGCGACGCTCACCGGCGACCTGAAGATCGTGACCGGCAAGATCGCCAAGAAAGACGGTCTGGACGTCATCCCGACGCCGACCAACGTCATCACCGGTGACATCGCCTACGTGTTCACCAAGGAGAAGCGCGCGGTCATTGATGAGCACGTGGTGGTGGTGCACTACCCGAAGGACAAGGCGCCGCCCGATGCGGACCGAGTCCAGAAGGCGAAGTACGACGTCACCACGCTGTACTGCGACCGCCTGACCTACTGGTACCGCAAAGGCGACCGCAAGGCGGTGGCGCAGCCGCGCCTGCCGGCTACGCGGATCCGCTTTGAGCAGAAGACGCGCCGCGGCACCGCCGGGATGGGCACGTACTACGATTTCGAGGAGGGCCAGAGCGAAACCGGCGACGTGCTGGACTTGGTCGGCGGCGTCAGTGGCGAGGATGACGACGGCCAGGTTGTCGAGGCCGAGGTATGCCGGCTGTACCTCGACCTGGACAGCTCGCAGTGGTACAACGTCAAGCGCGTGGTGGTCAACCTGGACGAGGAGGAGCGCAGTCCGGCCGAACCGGGCGGCCCGCCCAGTCAGCCCGGAGGCGAGAAACCACCCGCCGGCGACAAGCAACCCGGTGGCTCGGGCCAGCCGACGGAGCCCAAACCAGGCCCACCGGCGCCGCAGGCCGAGCCGGACAAGCCGAAGTAGGAGCGGGCTACCGGCCGTCGCCCTTGCGCCGCTTGTCGAGGATGTCGAAGACGGCGAGGAGCACGCTCGACAGCAGCAGCGCATGGATCCAGGGGCCGGCGCCCAAGATGTAGCCGATCAGCCAGGCGGCGAGCAGCAGCCCGGCTACACCCCAGATGATCGCCTCGACTGACCCGCCCATCTCGTCTTCTCCAAGCCGATGCCAGGTGGCCTCGCCGGGCATCGACCCATCCGCCGCCGCGCGGCGATCCGGCCTGCCATCAGTCTACCCTATACGAGACCTCGCCGGCCCGTAATTGCTTCCGAATCGGCCCGTGCGTCGCGAAAACAGCGCTCGTACACGCGCATCACCTCGCGGCAGCCGCTGCCGGTGACCGCCAGGTCGGCCGTGCCGCACAGCGCGTCGCGGACGTTCTCGTAGTAGGCCACCCAGTTGCCGGCCACCGGTGCGAACCCGCTGGTGTCGTGTTGGCTGCGCACGGTGACCGCGTCGGCCGGAATAGTCGCCGCCGGGCCGCCCGCCGGTACGACGCCCTGGGCGCGCATGACCTGCTCCTGCGGGTCGATGCCGCTAATGACCAACGCGCCGTCGCTGCCGTTGACTTGCCAGTGGGGCTTCTCCAGCCAGGTCTGCACGCTGGCCGTGACGGTGATGCGCAGGCCGCTCGCGTAGTGCAGCGCCACGAAGCCCTCGGAGTCGGTCTCGTTGCCCGGCCAGCGGTACTGCAGATCGCAGAAGACGCGGTCGGGCAGCGGTCCGCCGAGCAGCACGGCCTGGTCCATCAGATGGGCGCCCCAATCGACGAGCTGCCCACCGAAAGCGGCCTTGGTGGCCCGCCAGCGCAGCGGTCCGGTGGGGGGCGGCAGCGGCATCGACGGGCGCGTGACGGCAATGTCGACGCTGTAGATCTCGCCCAGCAGACCGTGCTCCAGCGCGGCGCGGACGGTCAGGAAGTCGCTGTCCCAGCGGCGGTTGTGGAACACGCTCAGCAGCTTGCCGGCGCGGTCGGCGGCCGAGATCATGGCGTCCGCCTCGGCCACCGAGCGGCACATGATCTTGTCGACCACCACCGGCTTGCCGGCGTCGAGCACGGCCACCGCCTGCTCGCAGTGCACATGGTGCGGCGTGGCCAGGACGACCAGGTCGACGTTGGGATGGTCGACGAGGTCCTCGAACCGCGGCAGGATCGCGGCGTCCGGGTTCTCCGCCTGAGCCCGCTGCAAGGTCTCGGGCGACCGCGCGGCGATGGCCGTGATGGTCAGGCCCGGCGTGGCCTCGATGAGCATCTTGTGGAAGATGCGCCCCGCCAGGCCATAGCCCACAATACCGACACCGATGGTTGCCATGCGCTCACTCTCGCGGGCGAGGCTATCACAGGGCCGTGGCTTTGGCAACCAGGCGGCACACCGCTCAGCTCAGACCGTCCGCTTCGCCGCGGAGCGTCAGGGCGTCGACCTCATGCCCGCACCAACTCGCCAGGTCGAGGACCACGTCGAGGTAGTCGCGGGTCAGGCCCAGGCCCGTGGCCCCGAGCGGCAGGCGTTCGAGGTGCTCGATCAGGGCGGTGACCAACTCGCGGGCGGCGGCGTGCAGGGCCAGCGTCGGGTGTCCGAGCAGCGCCTGCAGACGCAGGAAGCGCAGGCGCACATGGAAGGTGTTGAGGTCGAACACGCTGGCCTCGCGCGACAGCCGCGTGTGTACCAGCGGGTCATCCTCGGCGGCAAAGGCCTCGGTCAGTTGCCGGCGCACCGACGGCAGCACACTCACCGCGCGGTTCAGCTCGGAGAGGGCGGCGGCGGTGCGGAACGGCTCCACCTCATCGGGCACGCGACGCAACGGCCAGAGCGGCGCCATGGCGGCCTCGAAGGCGGTCAGGTACTGCCGCATCGGCTCAGCGGCGCGGCCGTAGAGCCCGGCGCACCAGTCGCTGAGGATGTCGCCGGGAGTCAGCTCGGCGTCGTCCAGCAGTAGCGACAGGCCGTACAGGTTGAGCGGATAGGCCCACCACGAGGCGGCGCCCTGGACCGTGGTCGAGACGCGGTCGACGCCCGCGGCCACCAGGGCGCGCACGTCGGCCGCAATGGCGTCGAGGGCCGGCGCGGTGAGCCCGCGCTGCCAGTGCAGGTCGGCGCACGGCAGCGACGCTTCGGCACCGTCGGACGGTCGGGCGCCGCCGCCTGCGGCGACCCAGGCCAACGACACGCCGGCGGGCACGCGCAGGCCACGGCGCATGGCCGAGGTGGGCTGCCAGAGCACCAGCTTGCCGGGGTCACCCAGCCCGCGCACGGTGGCTTCGAGCACGGCCGCGAAGCGTTCACCGGCGGCCGGCAGCAGACCGGGCTCATCGGCTCGCAGCGGTGCCTCGGCCGGCTCCAACAGGCGTAGCGCGCGGGCCGACGGGTGTCGGGCCAGTTCGGCCGCCGCGACACGGGGTAGGGCCGCCAGCGCGGCGGCGTCGGCCACTTCAAGCCGGTCGGCTCGCGGCACGGTCTGCCGCCGTGGCCGGGCCGACTGGTCGGTGTCGCGCGTCTTGGCCAGCAGGCGCGGCACAATGTCGCCGCCGACCTCGAAATCGAGGCCGCGCGCCGCCAACAGCTCGGCCACCACCGCCAGCTCGCCTTGGTCGATGCGCCGTCCCTCCACCGCCAGGCAGTTCCAGCCGCGCCGGGGCAGCCAGGTGGCCAGCCGGCTGGTCTCGCTCGACCAGCCCGGCTGGTCGAGGCCGGACAGCCGCTCCACGATCACTCGTTCGGCAATGGCTCGGGTGCCGTCGGTAGGCACTAGTGGCGCTGCGCCGGGCCGGAACACCTCGCCGAGCGGTCCGGGGAAGTACCAACGCCAGCCGAGCCGCTCCAGGTGTCGGTACACCGCGCGCAGCAGGGCCTGCGGGTCACGCGCGTGGATGCGCAGGGGCTCGGTCCACACCGCGTGATCGGCGCCGCGAGGAATGCGCCAGACGCGACGCCTCAGGCTGCGCCGGGTCTCCACGCGGTCGAGCAGCGGCTGCCGGGCCGCGGTGGTGTAGCGCACCAGTTCCGATGCAGCCAGCAGCAGGACGGGGTCGGGCGAGGAGAGCAGCACTCGCGGCGGCTGGACCACCAGGATGACGGACACAGCGACGCTCCGTGACCAGACTAGCCGCCGGCTCGTTGCGGAGCCGTCAGCAGCTTGTCCATGCGGACCTCCATCTTCTCCAGTTCGGCGTCGAACTTCGCATCGTTGTCGGCCTGGGTGAGATGGGAGACGCGCTCCTTCAAGCCCGGGATGTGGTCCATCATGCGCCCGAGGATCATCTGGTACTCGACGTCTTCGGCTTTGGCCTCCATCGTCGAGCGCGACAGGAACGACTGCAGTTGCGCGCGCTGGGAGTCGGAGATGGACGCCGAGGTGTAGCTGAGCTGCTTGACCAGCGTCAGGATGAGCAGCCGGTAGTCACCGCGCAGCAGCAGCAGCGCCACGCGGTCGGCCACGTGGTTGGAGATCTCCAGGTAGGGCGACAAGATGCTGGTGACCGCCATGAGCGGCAGGCAGATGATGCGCCAGAAGGCCGAGGCGTCCCGAAGGGTCACAATCAGGGTGCGCCAGAACACCGTTCCGGCCTTGATATGCCCGATCATCGTGGCCAACAGGCCCTCGAACTCGCGCGGCGACAGCACCTGCAGCAGGCGGCTGGAGACGACCAGGTACGGCGAGCCCAGCCCCCGCACGGACGCGCGCACATCCGGCGAGTCGACGATATACACCTCGGGCTGCTTCTTGATCTCGAGCAGTCGGCAGAACTGGAAGATCTGGTTGCGCAGCTCGGGGTGGTTCGACCCGGAGACCTTGCTGCGCGGGTACGCCTTGACCAGGCGGCGCTTCTGCTGGCCGACCTGGATCAGGACGCCGACCATGCTGAGAATCAGCCAGTAGAGCAGGTCCTTGCCGATGGTGCTGACGAACGAGACGCCGGGCATGACGACCAGCGCCATGATGATCACCACGCCATAGGCGAACCCCGGCAGCCCGAGTGCCAGCAGCTTGTAGGTCAGCTCGCTGGGGTCGCGCAGCTTGCGGACGTCAATTCGGGGCAGCTCGACCTTCTTGACCTTAAGCTGCTTGCCCACGGGGCGCCTCCGTTCTGGCGATGCGACGGGTGTCAGTATACATCAGACAAGGTGCGACGCATCACCGGGCTCGTCACTCGCGCGCTCGAACCGCACCCGGCTGGCGCCGTCATCGGTGACCAGCCAGCACGCGCGCCAGCCGCGCCAGCGGACCTCGCGGCGCGCCGGCTCGGTGGCCGTCACAAACGCGAACAGGTCAGCCGCCACTGCGCCGCCGGTGGCCTCGGTCTCGATGCCGAGGGCCGCGGCCACCTGCTGCAGCGGCAGCTCGGCGGGCACCTCGACCAGCCTGCCCTCGGGCGCCCAGTCGGCCGCCGGCGGCTCGTCGTCGGCACGCTCCTGCACCAGCGCGGCCACCTCGACGATGCGCGTGCCGTCCACGGCCAGCGTCTGGAGCAACACGCGTTGGCGCTCCAGCGGCCAGATGACCACCTCGCCGGGCTCCGGCAGGTCGCCGCTCAGCAGCAGCACCTGCCCGCCGACGGTGTTCACTTCGAGCTCGTCGGGCAGCTCGAGTGACAGGGCCTCACCCAGCTCGTCGAGCGCGGTCCGCGCCGGGACCAGCCAGCCACCTGCGGGCCGCGGACGAATACCCATCGCCGCGGTGTCGGTCTCGTCGTGGATCTCGCCGACGATCTCCTCGACCACATCCTCCACCGTGACCAGTCCCGCCGTGCCGCCGAACTCGTCGACCACCACCGCCACCGAGCTCTTGGCGGCGCGCATCTGCCGCAGGAGCTGGTCCAGCCGCGTGGTCTCGGTCACCAACAGCGGTGGCCGGGCCAGATCGGCCGCCACACCGTCGCGCGGCAGCCAGGCCAGCACATCACGGGCATGGGCGACGCCGACCACGTCCTCGCGCGACTCACCGGTGACGGGTAGACGGCTGTAGCCCGACTCCACGATGGTGGCTGCCACCTCCGGCAGCGGCGTCTCGGCCTCCACCGCGACCATGTCCACGCGCGGCACCATGATGTCGCCCACGTTGCGGTCGGGGAAATCCAGGATCTCGGTGATCCGCCGCCGCTGCGTGTCACGCAACGACGCCTGGTCGACGAGTTCGCGGAACGTCTCGGCGACGTCCTCGTCCGGCTCTTCACGCCGCGGCGAAGGGGTTTCGAGCACCAGTCCAGCCGGTGCGCCGAACACGCGGTAGACGGTCTCGATCCAGGGCAGCGACCGCAGTGCGGTGTCCTCGGCCTGGGCCGAGGCCAGCAGCCGTGGCACCAACTCGGCGCCGAACGCCAGGGCGACGAAGGTCAGCGCGGCCACGGCACCGTCGGGCTGTTCGAGTGGGCGGGCCAGCCACCACGCGGCCGCGGCGGCCAAGACCAGTACCACATGGAACGCCAGGCGCAGGGCGGCTTGTACGGCGTCGCGCCGGCCGAGCAGCGCGTCGAGACGCTCACTGCCGCGCCGGCCGGTCTCGGCCAGCGCGCGCAAGCGCGACCGACTGGCCGCCGCCACGGCTGCATGGGTCAACGCCAGCCGCCAGGCCAGCAGCCAGAGCAGCGCCAGCGCGGCGGCCGCGGGCCAGATGGGGTTGGTGGTGGCGTCAGTGGGCTCCACGCCGCTCTCCCTCGGCGCCGCGGCCGGGCAGGTCGTGCTCGGCGCGGACCACCTCAATGGTCCCGGCGGCGTCGGTCGCCTCAACCACCAGCCGGATGCCGGCACTGCTCCAGATCTGTCCGACTTGCGGCTCCTCGCCCAGTTGCGCAGCCAGGAACTCGGCCAACGGCTCTTCGGGGTCGCCGGGCAGCTCAATGCCGATCTCGGCCAGCTCGCCCAGCAGTCGCCGACCGCTGCAGGTCACCGTTTCGCGGGCGGCCTCCGTATCCGATTCGTCGACGATCTCGCCGACGATCTCTTCGACCACGTCCTCGACCGTCACGATGCCGGCCACGCCGCCATAGGCGTCGTCGACCACCGCCAGTGAGGCCTTGTTGCGGCGCAGCGCCTCGAGCACGTCCTCCAGCGGCTGGTCGAAGCGCACGTGCAGCGGCGGCCGCGGGCGGGTGAGCGCAAGCAGTTCGCGCAGGTTGTCGGGCGCCTGACCCGTGGCGAACCGCAGCAGTTGCTTGGCGTGCAGCACGGCCACCACGTGATCGACCGAGCCTTCCTGCACCGGGAAGCGGCTGAACGGCGACTGCACCGCGCGCTCCTTGGCTTCGGCCAGCGTCAGGTTGATGTCCAGGTACTGGACCGTCACGCGCGGGACCATGATGTCGGCGGCGGTCTTGCGCGCGAAGTCCAGCTCGCGGCGCAGCAACTGGCTCTGCGAGATGGTCAGGTCGCCCTGGTGGCTGCCGACCTCGATGACGTCGGCCAGTTCCTCTTCGGGCAACCCGTCGTCGGGGCTGGCATCGGGTTCGGGCAACAGCCAGCGCTCGCCGAGCCAGGCCGCCGGCCGCAGCACCGGCCGCAGCAGCCACACGGCGCCCTGGATGAGGCTGTCGGCCAGCGCCGCCGGCCGGTCGCCGCCGACGCGGACCAGCCAGCCCGGTGCCAGCAGCGCGGCCAAGGGCAGGAGCACCGCGACCGCCGCGATGGCCGCGCCGAACCGCCAACTGCCGGTGCCCAGCCACAGCGCACTGCTGCGCAGCAGTAGCCAGGCGGCGGTGTAGAACCACAGGGTGACGCAGAAGGGCAGCACCAAGTCGAGCCAGCGGGCCTGCTGGTGCAGACGGACAAGGCGATGGTCGTCGGCGCCACGCGCGAACCAGCCGCGACCGCGGCGTCGCAGATCGAGCATCAGGCCGTAGCTGAGTAGCGCCGGGCTGATGAGTATCTGGGCGGCCAACAGAGCAGCCGCCACGACCAGACCGATGACGATCTGAGGCCGCGGTCCCCACGACGCGGTGAGTGGACCACCTAGCAGGTAGACCGACGCCGCGAGCACCACCAGGCCTGCGCCGTGGTAGCGTCGCGGCGAGGGACTGTCAGCGCTGTCTTTCATCGCCGTCCAGTGTGCCGGATGGGCGCATTGTAACACAAGCAGCGGCAACGGTGCCGGCTTGCCCGTCCGGCTTGCCGCGGCGCGGCTTGACACCGCCGGGCGACGCTTCGACAATGCGCGGCATGGATCGCCTCGACAAGCTGCGGCGGCGCCTGCGCCAGCGCGTCAAACCCCCTCGGCGCGACGGCTTCTTGCCGCCGACCGCCGCCGCAGAGCCGGTGGCGTCCGAACCGTCCCTCTTCGAGCCGCCGCGGCCGGCGCCGCCGCCGGCGAGTGGCCCGCTCAGCGGCGCCCCGCCCGCGCGATCCACGCCGCGCGGCGAG
>CAZHGD010000166.1:0-16297 GCA_964531735.1 uncultured Fimbriimonadaceae bacterium
GGCTCGGCCGGGTTGGCCGCCGCGGCTTCGCGCACCACCGCTTGCGCCTCGCCAAGCTGTCCGCGCGCCGCCAGCAGCCAGGCCAGCCGCAGCCGGTAACTCGTTTCCAGCGACGGTCGGCCGTGGCGCAGCGCTTGCAGCAGTGACTCGGCGCGCGCCCACTGCCCGCTCCACAAGGCCAGGTCGGCCCGCACCAGGCGGTAGGCGCGCAGACTCGGGTCGAGCGCCGCCGCGGCTTCCAGACGCTCCGCCGCCCGGTCCAGCCGGCCTGTGGCCACCGCCGCGCACGCTTGCTGATAGGCCGCGTGACCGCGGTTCCAGCAGACAGCCAGCGGGGCCAGCACCACCAACGCCGCCGCCACGGCCAGCGGCACCCGCCGCTGGTACGGCCGCGCCTCGGCCACCTCGCCCGCGCCGGCCAGGCCGAGCACGAACCACCAGGTCAGGCCCAGGCTAGGCACCCCGACGTTGACATCGAGCACGCCCGCCGCGGCAAAGCCGACCAGCGCGGCGAGCAGCGCCGCCGACCACCAGCGCTCCGGCGTGCCGACCGCCTGGCGCCACTGCGCCAGCACCGCCCGCCAGGCCGCCAGTCCGGCCAGGACCAACCAGAACAAGCCGGGCAGGCCCTGTTCGGCCGCGACCTGCAGGTACCAGCTATGGGCGTGGGTGAACAGCTCGGCGTGACACTGCGGCAGCTTGTAGGCCGCCGAGGCCAGCCCGAACCCGCCGGCACCCACCCCGGTCAGCGGATGCGCCGCCACCATCCGCACCGCGGCCACCCAGGTGCCCCAGCGCTCGAACTGCGGTAGCGTCGGCAACAGGTCTACGAACAGGCGCAGGCGCGCCGCCGCGCCGGTCCGCCAGAAGCCGGCGGCGCCGATGACCAGGACGAGGCCCGCCAACAGGCACAACGCCGCCGCTCGCCGGCGGTCCTGCCGCCACCAGGCCCGCCAGCCGCCAGGTGGCAGAGCCGCGGCCAGGACGATCAGGGCGGCCAGCAGCGCGAGCTGTCCCCCTTTGGAGTAGGTGGCCGCCGCCGCCGCCAGCAGGACGGCGCCCACCGCGCCACAGACCGCCGCCGTCCCACGCCGGCCCTCGGCCAAGCACGCGGCCGCCGCGCCCAGCGCCAGCGGAGTCAGCAGGGCCAGCAGACCGGCCAGGTTGTTCGGGTGGTTCAGCGAGGCCACTGGGCGCGCGCGGCCGAGCTCGGTCAGGAACAGCGTCTCGGGGGCACGCCAGCCCGCGCCTTCGGCCACGGCCCAGAGCCCGATCACCGCGCCGGGCACCAGCAGCGCCAGCAAAGCGTGTCGGCCGGTGGCGCGGTCGCGGCCGAGCCGCCAACCGGCCTGACCGAAGCCGGCCGCCGGGCCGGCGGTCAGCGTGGCTTCCCAGGCCGCGCGCGGGTAGTCGGCGGTGAGGGCCGTGACGCCGCTCCACAGCGCCGCCACGCCCAGCCAGCCGGTCACACCCGGCGCTCCGGGCGACCGCGCGGCGCCGATCAGCGCCCACAGCGCCACGGCGATGGCGATGGCGCCGGTGAGCAGAGTCACCTCGGGGTCGAGTAGAACGGTGCGATACGACGCGCCGCCCAGCAGCAGGAAGCTGAACAGGGCGGCGACACCGACCAACGCACGGGAGCTATGGCGAGAAGGGCATCCCACCGGGGCCACCAAAGCCGCCCATACCGCCGCCAAAACCGCCCATGCCGCCGAAACCGCCCATGCCGCCCATGCCGCCCATACCGCCCATGCCGCCACCGGCCTTCTCGGCCTCGGCGAGCTTGGTTTCGTTCTTCTTGGCCGCGGCTTCAATGCGGGCTTCGCCGTCGGCGTCGCCCTTGTCGTGGTACTTCGACTTGAGCGTGTCGAGGCCGAACTTGATGCCGAACAGGTAGCGAGCCGCCCCTTGCGGCGGCATCTTGGCGATCTCCTTGGACAGGTTGTCGAAGCTCTTCTCGGCCTCGCTCAGCTTGCCCAGGTCGAGCTGCGCCTGCGCCAGCGACTGGTAGAGGTCGGGGCTGTGGACGCGCAGCTTCTCGGCACTCTCGAAGCTCGTGAGCGCCGCGGTCTTGAACTGTTCGCCCTTGACGGTCGCCAGCAGCGCGGTCTTGGCCACCGGCCCGCCGACCTTGCCGAGCGCCTCGACGGCCTTCAGCCGGACCGTCTCGTCGGGATCGCAGGTGGCATCGGCCAGGGCGCGCGCCACGCGGTCGCGCTTCTCGCCGGTGCTGACGATCTTGCCGAGCTCCTCGGCGGCCTTCGCGCGCTGCGCCGGCTCGGGCGACTCCACCAGCACACGCAGATAGCGGCTGCTGGCTGTGCAACCGGTCAACAGGGCCAAGGCGGCCACCGCCAGACACATCCGGCCGAACACCATGCACTCTCCAGACGCCGATCTTAGCAGTGGCCGGCGCCCCTGTCAACGGCGACAAAGCCGCCGGCAAGCTGTCCAACGCCCAGCAGGGAACCGCCGGCGAACGTCGAAACGGCCGGCAGTACGGAGGCAGCAGACGCATGGCGACAGGCCCGGTAGACCACCATAGCCCCCTCGGCAACTTCACCTCGCTCGATCCACCGGAGTACGGCGCCATTCTCAACTGCATGCACTGCGGTCTGTGCCTGCCGACCTGCCCGACCTACACCATGTTCGGCCGCGAGCGCTCGTCGCCGCGCGGCCGCATTCAGCTCATGCGCGGGGTGGCCGATGGGCGACTGGACGTCACCGAGCGGTTCGCGCAGGAGATGTTCCTCTGCCTCGGCTGCCTGGCCTGTGAGACCGCCTGCCCGGCGGGCGTTCACTACGGCAACCTGCTCGAAGCCGCGCGCACCCAGGTCACGCAGCAACTCCGGCCTAGCCTGCCCCTGGCCATGATCCAGCGCGTCGGCTTCTTCTTGTTCGAGCAGCCGGCCGCCATGAAGCTGCTGGCCACGCTCGGCCGCTTCTACCAGCAGAGCGGCCTGCGCGCGCTGGTGCAGCGGAGCGGCCTGTTGCGCGTGCTGCCGTTTGGTCTCGGCGAGATGGAGGGCCTGATGCCGACCTTCTCGCCGCAGTGGAGCTCGCAGACGATTCCGCGCGTGACCCCGGCGCGTGGACCCCAGCAGGCGCGAGTGGGCGTGCTGCTGGGCTGCATCATGGACATCGCCGCGGCGGCCGAGAACGAGGCCACCGTGCGCGTCCTGTCGCGCAACGGCGCCGAGGTCATCGCGCCGGCCGAACTCGGCTGCTGCGGCGCGCTCCACGCCCATGCGGGCGACCTGGTGCGGGCCCGGCGCCTGGCCAAGCAGGTGATCACCTGCTTCGAGGCCGAGCAGGTCGACGCCGTGGTGCTGAACTCGGCCGGCTGTGGCGCGGCGATGAAGGAGTACGGGCACTGGTTCGCCGACGACCCGCACTGGGGGCCACGCGCGCAGGCGTTCTCCGACAAGGTGGTCGACCTGAGTGTCTGGCTGGCCGGTCGCGGCCTGGTCACCGCCGGGCTGCGACCGCTCGATCAGGTGGTGACCTACCATGATGCCTGCCACCTGAACCACGCGCAGAAGGTCAACGCGCCGCCGCGACGGCTCCTGCAGCAGCTACCCGGGGTCAAGTTCGTCGAACTGCCCGAGGCCGGTTGGTGCTGCGGCAGCGCGGGCATCTACAACCTGACGCACTTCCCCGAAGCCGTGCGGTTGCTGGACCGCAAGATGGCCAATGTGGTCAGCACCGGCGCCGAGGTGCTGGTCACGGGCAACCCAGGCTGTCTGGTGCAGTTACGCTACGGGGTCGCCCGGCACGACTTGCCGGTCGAGGCGATGCACCTGGCCACGCTCCTGGATCGGGCCTACGGTGGCCCGGACGGTTGACACAGGCCGGCTGAGGCTCTACGATCCGCACGTCATGCGGCACGAGAGGAGCGGCGAATGAGGCGTGCTCGTTGGGCGCTGTGGCTGGTCATGCTCGCCGGCAGGGCCGTTCCCGCGCAGGATGGCGCAGCGGCGCTCCGGCTGTTGGAGCAGATCCGGGCGCAAGAGGCCAGTTTCTGGCCCGATCAGGCGGTGGCCCCGAACAAGACCGTGTTGTTCCGCGGCCCGCTGCAGCCCAGCCGGACCGCTCTGGAGCAACTGGCGGCCCTGGGCGAAGCCGGCATCCCGGCCCTGGCGCAGCTTCTGCAGCACCCGCGCGTCCACGCCCGCGCCAACGCGGCCTGGGCGCTCTCGCAGATTGGTGGGCCCAACACGCTGCCGCCGCTCCTCGGGGCCAGCACGGACGCCTGGCCGGCCATCCGGTACCAGGTCGCCCTGGCGCTCGGCTTCACCGGCAGCGCGCAGGCGCTCACGGTGCTCAACACGCTCGCCGGCGACCGCGATGCCGCCGTGCGCAACGCCGCGATCCAGACCGGCTCGGTGCTCCGCGACATTCTCGCCGCCGAGCAAGAGCCGACGCCCGCGGCGCGATTCACCGAGCTCGTCAAGCTCGCCGCGCAGGATGCCGCCCGGCAGCGCCTGGTGCGCTACGGCGCCGAGGCCGTGCCGGCCTTGGTGGCGGCTCTCGACGGTGACGACCGGGCCCGCGCTTTCGGTGCCGCCGCGGCGCTCGCGCAGATCGGCGACCCGCGCGGCCTGGAAGAGCTGTGGAAGCGCCTGGCGGCCAGCGTCGAGAAGAAGGCGCCCGAGCACAAGTTCGCGGTGGCCCTGGCCGAGTACCGCAGCCCGCAGGCCTGGGAGTACCTGGGCCGAATGCTCCAGACCGAGGCCTTCGACTCGGCGCCGCTGGTTCAGTACTACGCCCTGCGGCGCCTGTTCACCTTTGAGCACGCCGACCGGCTCAAGCTCATCCACGGGTTCCTGGAGCGACAGTTGACCAAGGGCGTGCACAAACTCGCCATCCGCGGTCCCGAAACCGATCTCAGCCCGGTGGCCACCGTCTGCGAGTTGCTGGCCGCGGTGGGCAACCAGAGCAGTGTGGCCTTGCTCGACCGGATCATCGGCGAAGCGCCACCGCCCGAACAGAGCATCGTCAAGACCCTCGCCGAGAAGGCCAAGGCCGAGTGCGCCAAACGGGGGACTTAAGACAGGGCGGACCGTTCGCCAGGCGCGTTCCGGGCGGCGGCGGAGAAGAGTGATGCAAGGTCCCATTATCAAGGTCATCGGCGTGGGCAACGGTGGCTGCAACGCCGTGGCGCAGATCCTCGCGCGCGAGGTCACGGGTGTCGAGCTCTATGCGGCCGACACCGACGTGCGCAAGCTCAAGGACTGCGCGGTGCCGAACCGCATCACGCTGGGCGCGGAGACCACCGGCGGGCTGGGCACCGGCGGCGACCCGGTCCTCGGCGCTCGCGCCGCCGAAGCCTCGCAGCGTGACTTGGAAGCGCTGCTGCAGGGCGCCCACATGGTCTTCGTCACCGCCGCCATGGGCGGCGGCACCGGCACCGGCGCCGCGCCGCTGATCTGCCGTATGGCCAAGGATCTCGGCGCGCTCACCGTGGCCGTCTGCACGCGTCCGTTCGGCTTCGAACGCAAGCAGCGCCTCCAGACCGCCAAGGCCGGCATCGACCAGGTCGCCGACATGGTCGACTCGTACATCGTGATCGACAACCAGCACCTGATTGAGCAGGTCGACAAGCACACCCGCCTGACCGATGCCTTCGCGCTGGCCGACGACGTGCTGCGGCAGGCCGTTCAGGGCGTCAGCGACCTGATCACCATCCCGGGCACCATCAACGTCGACTTCGCCGACGTCCACTCCGTGCTGCACGAGGCCGGTCCCGTCCTGATGGGCATGGGTGAAGCACCGATCGACGCCTCGGCCGACGACGTGGTCAACAAGACCGTTGCCTCGCCGTTGCTCGAGAACGGCATCATCGGCGCCACCAACATTCTGCTCAACGTGGCCATCGGACCCGAGGCCAGCTTGTGGCAGGTGCACGACATCGCCGACGCGGTGGCCCGCGCCACGCAGACCGATGCGCCGAACGTCATCTTCGGCACGGTGGTGGACCCCGAGTTGAGCGGCAAGGTCAAGCTCACCTTGCTGGCCGCCGCGTTCGTCAACCTGCCCGGCATGGCGCGCGCCGCCGAGCCGCGCGCGTCCGCCCGGCCAACCGTGACGCAGACCTTCACCACGCCGCCGCGGCGGCCCGCCGCACCGACCAGTCTCGAGCCGCCCGCGCAGACGCCCATCCCGCCGCCGCCGGCGCCCAGCAGCGGCAGTGACGATCTCGACATGCCGACCTTCGTGCGCCGACAGCTCGATCGCCAGAACCGACAGGACTAGGATGTACACTGACGGCCGTTTGCCTCGCCTGGTCGCCTTCGACCTCGACGGAACCTTGCTCGACCCCGGCAAGCTGCTCACCGCCCGCACGGCGGCGGCCTTGCAGGCGCTGGCGGCGCGCGGTACCATCTGTGTCCTCGCCTCCGGCCGCATGTACCGCAACTGCATGGAGCCCTACGTCGCCGACCTGGCGCTGGGCACCCCGGTGATCTGCTACAACGGCGCAGTCATTCTCGACCCGGCCACCGGGCGCATCGTCTCCGAGAAGCCGGTGCCGCCGGAGGTGGGCCGGCAGGTGATCGACTTCGCCGCCGAGACCGGCCGCACGCTGAACATCTATCACGAGGACGTGCTCTACTGCCGCGAGGAGACCGAGTGGACCCGGCTCTACTGCGGCCGCACCACGGCTCGGCCGACCTTCCGCGACGATCTCTACGAGTGGTTCGGCCAGCGAATCAGCACCAAGCTGCTCATCCTCGACCACCCGCCCATCATCGAGCAGCTCTGCGCGCAATGGCAGCAGCGCCTCGACGGCCAGCTCTACGTGACCATCTCCGATCCCGAGTACCTGGAGTTCATGAACCCGGGCGCCAGCAAGGGTTGGGCGCTGCGGACCGTCTGCGAGCAACTCGGCGTCGATCCCGCCGACACCGCCGCCTTCGGTGACGCGCGCAACGATATGCCACTGTTGCAGGCCGCCGGCTACGGCGTCGCCATGGCCAACGCGCGGCCGGAGCTACAGGCCGTGGCCGATGAGATCGCGCCCGGCAACGACGTGGACGGCGTCGCCCAGGTCATCGAGCGCTGGCTGAGCTGACGGCCTGGCCTACGGCGCGCTGATCGCGTACCACATCGTGCGCTGGCTCGGCTCCACGCGGAAGGCCAGTTCGCCGTTGGTCAGCGCCGACGCCACGGTCGCGCCGGGCGCACCCGTACCGTCCAGCGCCGCCACCTTCAGACCGGCCACGCCCGTCTGCAGGCGAACGGCGCCCGCTAGGGCCTCGGCCACCGTGGGGCCTTTGCCCCAGTTGCGGCCGACGGTCGTGAAGGTGTCGTTCCAGCCCATATCCTGGTTCAGCACCGCGCCGCAGACCACCAGCAGCAGCTTCCGCGACTGCTCGATGGCGCGGCCATCCAGGCTGACCAGAGCCGTGCTGGCGAAGCGTCGGGCGGTGGCCGCCAGGTCGATGGTCAACGGGCCGGCGCTGACCGCCCGGCCGGCGATCTTGCCGACCGCAGCCACCACCTGCGGCGCCACGACCAGCACGTGCGACTGCTCCTTCGGCTGCGCGTGCCAGCGCACCGCACTCGGCGGCGAGTCAGCCGCGGGCGGGTCGATCAGCCTCGGGGCACCGCTGCCGGGCACCAGGCGCACGGCCAGCCGGCTCTGGGCGAACAGCCCCGGCGGCGCGCCGGCGACCCGCCAGAGCGCGGCCAGGTCGCCGCGCCCCTGGGCCAGCAGCTCGGCTGCGGCGTCGCGCGGTACCTCCAGCACCGTACTGGTCGCCGCCGGCGGCACCAGGCCGCCGCGCAGCATCATCGCGGCCACCGGCGCAAAGGCCATCTTCGCCGGGTGTGTCGACATGCTGAAGTAACCGTTCAGCCGGTCGCCGCGCGCCGGGTCCTCAACGGTGCCATAGTCGAACTGATACACCGCGTCCCAGTCCTGCTGCGCGGCGTAGGCCCCGATCAGCGGGAACATCTCGGCACTGTGGAAGCTCGGCGCCGGGTGGTCGTACTCGCTGACGGTGTAGGCCCGACCGGCCAGGCGGTAGGCCGCCAGGTGCATCAGCGTGCCGCCGTCCGGCTCCTCGGTCATGGTCCGGTTGCCGATGGTCCAGTCATTGGCATCCCAGGCCTTGCGCGGGAAGCGCGGATGCTGCCAGTAGGCGTGCATGTCGATGTAGTCGGAAAGGTCGCCTTCGCGAACCACGCCCGCCACGCCGCCGTAACTGGCCTGGCTGCAGATGACCGGCGCCTGGGCACCGACGACCTCGCGAACATGCCGCTTCAGCTCGGTGACGTACTGCCGCTCGACGTCCATCAGGAACGTCACCCAGTCGCGCCGCTCGTTCGGCAGGCCGGAGCGGACCGGAGCTGGCAGGTCGCTGATGCCGCCTGGCGTGGTCTCCAGGGCCACGCCAGGCCGCAGCGACACCCGAGCGATCTCCACCGTGCCCGGCTGGTTGTCGTTGTTGAAGCTCAGTCGCGTCTTCTGCGGCACCGGGTTGGCCGCGATGAACACAAACCGGTAGCGCCGCCAGCTCGGGGTCAGATCGACGCCCGCGTTCAGTCCCACGTGCCGCCAGTCCGGCTCCTGCAGACGCACGCCGACGCTGATCCGGCGCGCCCGGTCGGCCCGCGCCCAGAACTCGACTGTGTAGGTCCGCCCCTCCCGCAGGTCCAGATCGCGGTGATGGACCTGGAAGTGCCACTGCTGCTCGCCGGGCCTGGTCATCACGGCGCGCAACGCTGGAGCGCCCTCGGGCCCGGCGCCGGCGGCCACCGCCAGCGTGGCCTCGGCCGGCCGCGGCGCCTCCAGCGTCCAGCCACGACTGCCTTGCGACAGGTCTCCATTGGCCAGCATCTCGGCGCCGAGCGGCTCCATCGTGCCGAGCCAGGCCGACCGCACCTTGTCCAGCGTGCCGTACTTGCGCTGCAACCACGCGTGCCAGCCGTCGAGCAGCGGCTGCAACAGGTTGGCTGGCAGGGCCAGCAGGTTGCTGTCGAACGCGTGGCCCACGAGCGTGTTCTCGTTGTTCAGCTCGATCACCGCCACCGCCGGCTCGGTGGCATAGGTGCTGTTGGTGTACGGGTTGCGGTGCGACAGGAGCAAAGTGGCGTACTGCTTCTGCTGCTCGAGCATCGCCGGATGGTAGTGGTCGATGATCTTGCCGTAGCGGAAGGCGTCCGGCACGTCTTTCCAGTTGACGCCCGCGTAGTTGCGCGAGACGTGCAGGTTCAGATTGGCATAGATGCCGGCCGCCTTCAGCCGGCTGATGAAGTAGTCCAGCCGGTCGAGTTGCTCCGGATCGAGCGCCGTCTGCGCCGCGTCGAGCCAGATGCCGCCGGGCTTGGTGCGGTTGTCCATGTGGTGGAACCGCACGATGTTGAGCCCGAACTTCCTCATGCGCGCGGCGGTCTTGTCGGCCACCTCGTGCGTTGGGAAGGCGCCAGCGAAGGTCACGTTGGTGCCCAGGAACCGCACCCGCCGACCGGCGCCGTCGACAAAGCGACCGTCGCGCAGGGCCAATCGGCCCGACTGCCCGGCCGGCTCGCGGCTGAGGAAGCTCAGGTCGGTGTAGGTGGCGCTGCCGTCATGCACCGGCAGCACGAACGGAAACGACTCAGCCAAGGGGCCTGCCGACAGGCCCAGCGCCAGCAGTATGCCGACCATCGCGCACCTCTCCTACGGGTGGCCCAATAGCCAACCGCGCGGACCGACCGGAGTCGCGCCCGCGCGGCAGGGATCAGGACACCGGTCGTCAGCGGATGTTGACGATCCGCGTGGCGCGCACGGTCTCGCCCGCGGCGTTGCGCGCCACCAACTGTACCTGATACGTACCACGCGGCACCGGCCGCCCGGCGCTGTCGAGGCCGTCCCAGACCAGCGCGGTGTCACCGCTGCCGGTCACCGGCCGGCCCTCGGCCACCGCGCGCCCGTTCAGGCTGAGCACGCGCAGGTAGAGTTCGGCCTCCCCGGTCACCGTCGCTCGGAACGACACCGAACGACCGCGGCTGGCCGCCGGCTGGAAGTCGACGATCTGCAGGCCGGCCTCGCGCTGCGGCGCCACGGTGAGGCGGAACTGCCGCTCGCCGTTGCTGCGGTAGGTGTAGGTGGTGTGCGTATTGAGCAGCAGGCTCTGACCCGTGTTCAGGTCCAGCAGGCGAGCGCGGAAGCCGGCCGGCAGTTGGCGGGTCAACTGCGGCCAGGTCAGCACCACGTCGCGGTCGGTGGCGCGGGTCGTGACCTTGACGATCCAGTTGGTCGCCTGCGTCACCGGCTGGCCGATCAGGTCGGCGCCGGCCCGCGTGCCATCGGAGTTGACCACGTCGAGCCGCAGGTCATCGCCGTCGGGAGCCACCGGCGCGGCGGCCACTCGCAGCGCCTGCGAGCGGCTGCCGACCAGCACCGTCGCCTTCACGTCGGCCGCCGTGGCCACCAGCGTGAGCCCGAAGTTGGCCGCCGTGACCGCCTCCGGGCGGGCGGCCGCGCGGCTGTGGTCGGCGTGGTAGATGATGCCGACGCCGTCCTGCTTGGCATACCAGTAGAAGCCCTCGAAGACGGCGATCTGGGTGCGCAAGCCGCTGGTGCCGGGGAACAGCGCGTCGGCCACCAGCTCATAGGTCCGGCCGTTGAAGCTCCAGGCCATCGGGTCGATCAGGTTCCAGTTGGCGCTGTCGCTCAGCCGGCCTCTCGACACGCCGCCCTGGACGACCTCGAAGTCGCCCAGACTCCAGATCATCGGCCCGCTCTCCTTCGGGTTGCCGAGCAGGTGGAACCCCTTCGGGCTGGCCACCAGCGGGAAGGTGGTGGTGCCCGCGGCCACGTGCGTGCCCGTCAGGTCGATGGTGCCGGCGGCGTCGGTGCGGAGGAAGTAGCCCTTGCCCGGCTGGATGCGGAGCGTCTCGTTCCGCGTGCCCGGCCGATAGATGTCGTAGACACCGGTGTCGTGGTTCCACCAGGCCAACTGCGCCGGCTGCGGGGTCACGTTGAAGTCGGCGATGGTCTGGCTGGTGTCGGCCGGCGTGATCGGGAAGGTCACCAGATAGGCCCCGGCCTGCGGCACCCGCATCGTCATCACCGCCAGCCACTCGGCCGTGGCGCTCGAGGTGAGCTGCTGGCCATCCAGGTTGGCCCGCAAGGTCACCTGGCCCGGCTGCTGGCTGGTCACGTCGAAGAACAGGCGCCCGGTCGAGTCCGTGGTGGCCGTCGGCTTGGCGATGGTCACCCCGTCGTTGGGCGTGCAGTACACGTCGACGCGATCCGAGGAGACACCGGCGAGCGGCGCCCTGGAGCTGTCCTTCACCGTCACCGTGACCCGGATCGCCGTGCGCCCGTTGGCCGGCGCGGTGACCGTGGCACCGGCGCCCGTGGCGTTGGTCCGGCTGACCTCCACGGTCGAGGTGTCATAGCGGGCCTGGACCAGGTAGTTGACCTGGGCGTCCAGCCCGCTGGCCACCTGGAACTCACGCGTGCCGGTGGCGGCCAGCAACGGGCTGCCGGTGCTCTGCGGCTCGAACCCGAGGGTCGTCGCCGAATCACAGAACGCCTGGTAGATCCCGTACAGGCGGCTCTGCTTCGTCGTGTCGTCGTTCTTGCCGAAGTAGGTGCGCTGGCTGGTCGCCACATAGCTGTCGGCGCTGGTGCCATTCAGCCGCACTCGCGCGGCCACCTGATGGTAGAACTGGGCGGTACACTCGGTGGTGGTGCTGTTCACCGTCACCGTCGGCGCCGTCGGCGCCACCCACCGCTCGGTGTCGCCGCTCTTGCTGGAAGGCGTCTGGAAGGTCACCTGCGAGCCGGTGTCGGCAAACACGCTCTGCGTCGTGTCGGCCAGGTTCAGCGTCTGCTCGGTGGCCAGCGAGGTGTACTTGGTGGTGACGGTATTGTCGGCCGACAGCCCGGTGGCACCAGACACCACCACCTTGAACGGACGCTTGAGCTGGTGGTAGTAGCTCACGGTCGGCACGGTGCAATCGGTGGTACCCACCGAGTACGAGTAGGCCGCCGCGCGCGCCCAGCGCTGGGCGCTGCCCGTCGTCGCCGCCGGGAAGGTGACGGTGCTGTTCCGGTCGCACGACAGGACCGCGGGCGTACCGTCGAAGACCGTCCCGGTCCGCGTCCGGCCCAGCAAGGTGTAGGACACGGTGATGGGGTTGGCCGAGTCGGTCTTGCGGCCGCCGGAGCCGGTGTTCGACGTCGCCACGCTAACCGTCACCTTGACGCCCAACGTGGCCGCCGTCGCCGTCAGTGCCGCACCGGCGTCGGCGCGGCCATAGCCATAGATGCGGCTGTGGCCGTTGCTGTCGTAGTGGGCCACCGCCGGATCGAGCTTCTTGGCCGTGCTGGTCAGCATGCCCAGCACTTCGCCGCGCGTCAGCGCCGGATTGACCGACATGATCAGGGCAACGATGCCGGTCGCCAGCGGGCAGGCTGACGACGTCCCGTTGAAGTGGTCATAGTAGTTGCCGGCGGCGTAGCCGGAGGTGCCCATGTTGTCCGTGGTCATGATGCCGAGCGAGCCGCCGCCGTCACCGCTGGGCGTCATGATCTGGACGTTGTCGCCGGTGTCGCTGTAGTCGCACTGCAGGTCGAAGTTGGTGGTGGCGCCGACACACCAGACGGCGCTGGACAGGTTCTGTGGCCACCAGCGGTCGGTGTTGCCGGTATCGATGCCATACCCGCCGTTGTAGTTGCCCGAGGCGAACAGCACCGGGCTGCCCAGGCCGCCGCGACCCGTGGTGGCCAGCGCCTGGATGGACGCGGCAATCGCCGCCGGCGTCGTGCCCGAGCCGCGGTACCAACTGTTGTTGGCGCACCACGCGCCCTGAGCGCGCGCCCAGTCGAACGCGTCGACGATGTTGCTGTAGGGGAGCCCGCCGAAGTCCATGCGGATGGGCATCAGCCGGCAGTTCGGCGCAATGCCGGTGACGCCCAGGTTGTTGTTCCCGGCCGCCGTGGCCACACCCGAGACGCAGGTCCCATGCCCGTCATCGGAGTACTTCGGCCCCGGGTTGGAGGAGCCGTCGCTGACGTCGCGCGGCGAGACGATCTTGCCGCCGACGTTCAGGTCCTCGTGGGTGATATCGACACAGTCGTCGATGACGGCGATGATCACCGAGTTGCTGCCGCGGCTGATGTCCCAGGCCGTTTCGGCCTTCACATCGGCGCCGACCGTGCCGCCGCCCTGACCGGTGTTGCTGAGGTGCCACTGCTGCGAGTAGAGCGGGTCGTCCGGCCGGAACAGCGGCAGGCCCGCGGTGCCGGCCTTGGCCGGGCGGTTGCCGCCGAGCTTGCGTAGCGTGCTGAGATAGTCGACGTGGGCGAACTCGACCGAGCCGCGTTCGTTCTCCACGAGCTGGTTGGCCAGCGCCGTCGGGCCGATGTCGGCGGCCGACTGCATCCGCACCTGGACGATGTCGCCGAAGCCGGAGACCAACTGCCGGACCGGGTCCAGGCCGTACTTGCGGTAGATGGCCACGCGGTCGGCCCCGGGCCGGAAACCGATCAGCAGACGGTCCCACTCGATCACCGGCGGTTCGTTCGGCGTGGTGTCGAAGACCCGGAGCACCGCGGTCACGCCGTTCTGCCCGACGCCCTTGCGCAGGCTGGCCTGCGCGTCGGCGAATGAGCCGACGATGCGGAACACCGCGACGCCTTCGCGCGGCCGGTAGAGCACCGGTTCGGACGACACGGCGGCGCCACCGATGACCGAGCCGACCAGCGCCTGGCGCGACGTGCGCAGCGCGTCGAACAGCACGGCGCAGTAGGTGCGGCTCTCGCCCAGCGCCTCCGCCTTGGTCAGGTCGCCCGTGGGATACCAGTAGGTCCGCTCCTGAGCCGACACAGACCCGGCTAGGGCCAAGATGAGCAGCCCGATGTGAAGATTGCACCGCAGGCCTGTCGCCTTGCGCACCCAGGCACCAACCATCATGTCACCTCTTCGGCCGACGCCACCCGACTTCCGGTCGCCTGCCCCCGGCACCGCGTCACCGCGCGCGGCACCACCGGCGAATGCGTGGGGAGCTGACCCGCCTTGGCCTGCCGGCAGCGGCCGGGCCGCGGCAGCCTGGGCGCCACTACTTGTTCGACCCAGCGGCCATGTGACCTGCTGCGGTCGCCATCTTCTATGGACAGCCGCCATCACCAGCGGTTCTCGCCGGCAGCGGGCCACTGCGCGGCGATCTGTCGCCCGCGCGCCGCCGCGGCAAGAGCGGCGACGCACAACCGGATCTTAGCACACCGCAGAGGGCCTCGTCAACGCGACTTGAGGCCGAGGAAACCGCTGTCCGGCTCAGTTCTTGGCCGGCAGCCCGTCGGCATAGCGCCAGCCGCGATCCAGCCACCCGCGCAGCGCCTGATCGGTGAGCAGCGCCTCGGCGCCCACCTGCACCCAACCGCGCATCGCCGACCCGCCCGGCGCGAACCGCTGGACACCCGGTTCATCCAGCGCGGACTCCTGCCCCGGCCCGCCCACCCGCACGATCAGCGAGTCATCCAGCACGGCGAACGCGAAGCGGCCCTCGTTGAGGAACCCGAGGCAGCCGAACATGGGCTTCTCACGGACGCCACGCCGGCCGGCCAGCAACTCGCGCACGCGCTCCACCAGCAGCGGATCGTAGGCCATCAGCTCACCGCCGTGCCAGCCACTCGCGGCGCAACAGGCCGTAGCCGACGCCGTCGTAGCGCCAGCCCCGCACCACCACCGCCTCGCGGCGCCGCGACTCGAGCACGAACCCGCACTTCTCCGCGCAACGGCACATCCGGGCGTTGCCCGACCAGGTGTCGAGCGCGATGCGGTGCAGATCCAGCGCCTCAAACAGGTACCCGACCCAGACCGCCAACGCGGCGCTGCCACAGCCGCGCCCCCACCAGGCTTCGTCGCACAGATCGATGCCGACGTAGCACGTCGCGTTGGTCGGATCGTGCTTGTACTGGTTCACCCACCCCAGCAGCGGGCCGCCAGCCGCCTGCACGAACAGTCGCTCGCGCGGGTCGGGCAATGGTTCGGCGGCGCTGGTCAGCCAGCGCTCACGAGTGCGCTGCAGCGCCTCGGGCGCCGGCTGGTCCATCGGCTCCCAGGGCGCGTCCCAGTCGGCCCAGGCACGGTGAGCGCTGAGCCAGGAGAGGCGGGTGTCGACATCCGCGGGCGTCGCATCGCGCAGCACGACGCCTGGTCCCTCGATTTCCATGCCGCCCCCTGCCGCCCGAATCCGGCCGCTTAGTCGGCCGAGAGGGCTTCGAGTACAGCTTCGTCGATGTCGAAGTTGGCGTGAACCTTCTGCACGTCCTCGAGCTCGTCGAGCGTGTCGACCAGCCGCAGGAGCTGCTTGGCGCCGTGCTCGTCGAGTTTGACGGTGACCTGCGGCAGGCGGGTGACCTCGAAGTCCGACGGCTTCAGACCGGCGGCCTCGAGCGCCTTGACCACCATGGTCAGGTCGTCGGGCGCGGTGGTGATCTCGAAGGCCTCACCGGCCGCCTTCAGGTCCTCGGCGCCGGCGTCGATGGCGATCTCGAGCACCTGGTCCTCCTCGAGGCCGGCGCTGTCGAGCTCGATCACGCCCTTGGTCACGAACTGATGCCGCACGCAGCCGCTCTCACCCAGGCTGCCGCCGAGCTTGTTGAACGTCGCGCGAATCTCGCCCACGGTGCGGTTGCGGTTGTCGGTCATGACGTCGATCATCAACGCCACGCCGTGTGGACCGTAACCCTCGTAGGTGATCTCTTCGTACTTCTCGCCTTCGAGCTCGCCGGTGCCTTTCTTGATGGCGCGCTCGATGTTGTCCGAGGGCATGCCATCGCTCTTGGCCCGCTGCACGCACAGGCGCAGGCGCGGGTTCAGCTCGGGGTTACCGCCACCGTCCCGCGCAGCGACCATGATCTCGCGGGCGTGGCGGCTGAACACCTTGCCCTTGGCCTGGTCGTTCTTCTCTTTCTGACGCTTGATCGAATGCCATTTGGAGTGACCTGACATGGTCGTGCTCCACCTCCGGGGAATACTGCAGCGGCGGGACTGAGGCCGTCTTGTGCCCCCATTCTAGCCGTCACCGAGCAGTGGTGTCAAGGCGAGCCGCCCGAGCACCACCGTCGCCCGCCCGCCACCAAGGCCGCTTCGGCGCCCGCAACCAGGCCATTCGGCCGGCCGCCACCGCGCGAGCCGCCACACCGGTCGCGCCGCCCGTGGCTGCACGGAAACCCGGGGACGCAAGGAGCGGCGCTGCCGTCAACGACCGAGACTCACCTGGCCTCGCGGTAGCACCGGTCTCTAGGAATCTGTCCAACGGTTCGTCGCCGGTCCGGTCCCACCTGCCTGGCGGC
>CAZHGD010000167.1:0-16273 GCA_964531735.1 uncultured Fimbriimonadaceae bacterium
GACGCCACCCCTATTTCGCGCGCGAAATAGGGGTGGCGTCCCGGGTTATTGCGGGTTGTTTGCGCCATGCTCGAAGCCATCGGCCGTTGCATGGAGTTGGGCGCCACCGTGGTCTACGTCGGCTCGACAGGCGGCTCAACCAGTCGATGGGTCTGCGCCTGGTGCACACGCGGCGGTGCTGGCGGAAGGAGCGGTCGGAACTGGAGGCGGTGTGCTGACCTCGCGCGGCCACCGCGCGCCATCTTGGCCCTTGCCACCGCCGACAGCCAGCGGCTACTCTGGCAGTGGGTGTCGGACGACGCGGGGTGTGGGATGCAGGGCAACGTCGCAGACTCAGACCAGGATCTGGCCGACCACGGCGCGTTCGTCGCCTTGGGCACGGCCGGCGACCAGCCAACGCGGATGCTGGCAGTGGCGGGGCTGCTCCTAGGCGGCGTGCTGTGCTCGATCTGGCTGCGCGAAACCGTCGCCTACGGCCGCTGGCTGGGCGGCGCCGCCAGTGGTCTGGTCGCCGGCTTGATCGGCTGGTCTGGCCGAACGCAGACGCGGTACGTCGTCGACACGACCGGCTTGACCGTCGTCGTTGCCGGCACACCGGCACACCATCCCTGGTCGGACGTGAGCGGCCTGCGCATGTGTGGCGACCATGCCGAAGTTCAGGGCGGCTCGGGTTGGTCCCAGCGCCTTGGCGGCCGCCTGCGTTCGTGGCGTGACCTGGCAGCGGTCATAGAGTGGCGTCTGGCGCCGCTGCCTGAGCTGCCGCGCGTGGTGTCACCGGAGCTGCTGAGCCAGGTTCTGGGTCTCGCCGAGTCCGAGCCAGGGGTGCCGTCGAAGGGCGGGTGGGTGCGGCCGACTGGCGACGGGTTGTTGGTCAGCGAGCGCCGCGGTCTGCGTACCGTGGGCTGGTGCCAACTAGCGATGGTCACCTACTCCGACCCGTTCACCACCAGCAGTTCACGCCCGCGCTGGACCATCCACCACCAGGGACGCGAGATCGAGCTGATCGGTGGCGACGCGGAGTCGCGCCGTGTCGGGCTGATGTGCCTGCGTGCCGCGGCGCTGAATGCCGCCGGGCACCAACTGCCCGAAGTCCACGAGGTGACGAGCGCTGCCCTGTCGCGCATCCGCGGCGACGAAGCCGAGGCTGAACGTGGGCTCAGCCGCAGTGCCGAGGGTTGAGCCCGCGGTCCATGACCGGGCGCTGGTGCGTCTGACGAGGCGCGGGGCGGCACCTGCCGCATGGCCGGCGGACCATCGGCGTGGCTTGTCGCGCCGCGCCGCCGGTGGTAGCATGACGCCGTGACCGAGGCCCGCAGCTTCAAGCAGCTCTACTTCTTCCTGTTCGCGCCGTTCGCGCTGCAGATGACGTTCCTCAACCTCTACTACGAGCGGCGAGGGTTGTCGCACGGCGAGATTGGCTCGCTCGGCGCCGTGACCAGCGCGTTGAGCATCGTCGCGCCCCTGCTGTTCGGCGTCATCGCCGACCGGCTCGGCCGCAAGCAGTGGGTGCTGTTCGGCCTGGCCCTGGGCGTGGCTATCTTCATGCCGAGCCAGTGGTTCGCCAGTAGCCTGATCGCGCTGGGTGTCCTGGCCGTGCTGGTGGCCATCTGCAACTCGCCGCTGATTCCGCTCACCGACGCGCTCTGCCTCGACCGCCTGCACGCCGCCGGTGACCCGCAGGGCAACCGCTACGCGCGCATCCGGGTCTGGGGCTCCGTTGGCTTCGTCGTGGCCGCTTGCGGTGTGCCGCAGGTGATCAAGCTGGTCGATCAGCCCGACCCGCTGCGACGCCTGATTCCGGTGTTCGTCTGCATGGGCGCCGCCGGCCTGCTGTTCGCCTTGCGCACCGCGACGCTGCCGCCCAGCGCGCACGACATGGAGGCGGCCCTGGGCTACGACCGCCCGTCGGGGTCGCTCCGCACCGTGCTGGCCACGCCGGGCCTGCGCCGATTGGTCGCGCTCCTGTTCGGCAGTTGGGTCGCCAACGCCACCTACTACGTGTTCCTCAGCCTCTACCTCGAGAAGATCGGCGTGGCCGACCACCTGAAGGGCGCCTACTGGTCGGTCGGTGTGGCGGCCGAAGTGGTGTTCATGATCTTCGCCGGCGGCCTGCTGCAACGCCTGGGTGTCCGGCGCATGTTGCTGCTGGGCCTGCTCGGCCGCACACTCCGGCTGGTGGCCTTCACCTACCCGCTGCCGCCGCTGGTGGTGCTCATCTTCGTGCAGCCGCTGCACGCGCTGGCCTTTGCCGCTGTACACCTGGGCACCATTGCCTTCCTGGCGCGCACGGTGCCCGCGGAGCACCGCGCCACCGGCCAGTCGCTCGTCGCGGCGGTGGTCAGTGGCTTGGGCGGGGTCATCGGCAACCTCATGGCCGGCTGGATCAGCGAGGCGGCCAGCCTGGGCGCGTTGCGGTCGTTCACCAGCCTGACCGGCTTGTACGCGGCCTTCCTGGTGGCCACGCTGGTCTCGACGGTGGTATTGCTCATCGCCTGGCTCACGCTGCGCGAACCGCAGGTGCTGGCCGAGGAGTAGCCGCCGGCAGCGACGCTGGTGACGGGCGGCGACCGCCACTCCAGGCCGCGGTGGGTGTTGGTGCTGGCCACGTTGCCGTCCTCATCGAGGACGGTGGTGTTGATGGCCGGGCTCTGGAAACTAGTATCATGTCACCGGGTTGTTCCAGTATCATGTCACCGGGTTGTTCCTGGAAACTAGTGATGCACCACAGTGATTCCAGTCCATACCTCGGGCTTGCCCCGAGTAGGCGCGTAGCGCCGTATCGAGGGGCCATCGCCAGACCGGCACCGGGTTGCGGCCCTTCGATACGCGGCTCCGCCGCTACTCAGGGCAGGCTGGAGTTTGGTCCACAATCACGTTGGTGAGGTACTGGTATCATGTCACCGGGTTGTGCTCGTCGGGTTTGGTCCAGGGCTCCAGGACCTCGATGATGTCCTGCTGCTCCCGTCGTTGTGCGCACTCAAGGGCCTGGGTGACCACCGACGGATCGCGCCGGGCGACGCCGTGGCGGAGCAGGTACCCGACGGCGGTGACCTGCCCGGCCGCCACCGCCCAGATCAGCGGCGACACCGCCTTCACCGGCAGGTCAGGCGTCGCGCCCGCCTGAATGAGCGCTTCCATCACCGCGGTGTTCCCTTGCGCCGCTGCTGGACATAGTGCCGAGACGCCCGCCGCGTCCAGGCCATCCGGGTCGGCGCCGGCTGCCAGCAGCAGTCGCACCATTGGCGCTGAGCCCGACTTGGCGGCGACCACCAACGGCCGCTCACCCGCACTCGACACCTGGTTGGCGTCGGCCAATGGCGTCAGCAAGGCGTGTACGGCTTCCGCGCGTTGCTCCTCCAGGGCCATGCACAGCGCATCGGCCAATCGCAGTTGGTTCACCCCCGCCAATATGCGCACGAGCCGCGCCGACGCCGACAACCTGCCCCGGAGGACGTCGGCCAGCACCAGGGCCGCCCTCAGTTGCCGGAGCAGAGCGGCTGTCGCAGCGGTGGCCACGACGGCCACGACCGCGGCGAACAACCTCCACAGCCAGTCGTGCATATCAGCCCCCACGCGCATCAGCGCCCCGGGACGCCACGCCCAGTAACCGGCCGGCCGTCGCACCGGCCAACGGGCCGAACCGGTACCACAGCTTGCTGCTCCCAGCCCGGCTGACTCGGGTTGTAGCCCATGCCGCGGGGCGGCGCAAGTCGGACCACAGGTGCGGCGTAGCGCGTGCGGCGAGCCGCACCGTTCGGGCTGGGCAGGCCAAGCAGACCCCCTGATGGTCACCGTGGCGAGCAAGACGCGGGCAACCCCAGCCGCAGTCGGCGAGGTGTTGGTCGGCGATCACGTCTTCGAGCGTGTGGAGGTGCCTTCTCGGGCGGATCCGGAGAGGTACTGCCCGGTGTTCAGGCCCTGAGCGGGCCCAAAACGAGAACCGGGCGTGAGCGGCCTATCCCGCCCACGCCCGGTGTCGCTCAGTGCGCCTTCACGGCAGCGCTGCCGCCAGCTACCGCCGATAGCTCGGCCCCGACGGCGGCACGGCAAAGACGCCGTCGCTGTAGGCCGTGCCGAAGTAGATGGTGCCGGTGGCGCCGATGGCCGCCGGGCCGGTGATGGTGCCGAAGGCGCCGGCCTGCATGGTCCACGTCTGAGCGCCGGTGGACGCATTCAGTGCGTAGAACACGCCAGTGCCGGACCCGATGTAGACCGTGCCGTCCGATCCGACCGCCGGTGCGGCGCTGGGCGAGGCGACCGCGGACGCCCAGCGCTGAGTGCCGGTACTGGTCGACAGGGCGTAGAGGTGGCCATCCGCACACCCCACGTAGACGGTGGTGCCGTCGGCCGAGAGCGCCGCCTCGCCGTTGAACGACGAGCCGCCGGTGAACGACCACTTCTGCGCGCCAGTAGCGGTGTTCAGGGCGTAGAACGCGTTGTCGGCCGAGCCGATGTACAGCGTGCCGTCCGCGCCGATGACCGGCCCGCCCACGAAGTAGCCGCCGGTGAACTGCCACTTGACCGCCCCGGTGCTGCCGTCCAGCGCGTAGACCTGGCTGTCGGCGGAGCCCACGTAGACGGTGCCGGCGGAGTCAATCGCCGGCGAGCCGTTCACCGCACCGCCCGTGGTGTAGCTCCACTTGACGCTGCCGGTGCTCTTGTCCAGGGCATAGAGCTTGCTGTCCGCGGAGCCGATGTAGACGGTGCCATCCGACCCGATGGCCGGTGACGACACCACCGAGCCACCGGTGGTGTACTTCCACACCTGCGTCCCCGAGGAGTTCACGGCGTAGACGCTGTTATTGCCCGCCCCGAAGTAGATTGTGCCGTCGGTCCCGATGGCCGGCGTGGACTTGACCTGCCCGTTCACCGAGAACTGCCACTTGACCGTGCCGGTGCTGCCGTCCAGCGCGTAGACGCCATAGCTGTTGGTCCCGACGTAGACCGTGCCGTCAGCCGCGATCGCGGGCCCGCCGGACACGCCGCCCGGGGTCTGGTTGTGCCAACTGGTGGTGCTCGTGGAGGTGCCGGTCGCCAGGCCCGAGCTGCAGTTGTTCGCCTGCAGCCTGGGCCAGGGGCTGTTCGCCTGCAGACCGCTGCCCAGCACCGCAATGGTGGTGGTGCCGCTCACCGAGTGGCTGCTGTCTTCGGCGTCGGTGGCCGTGATCGTGGCCGAGCCGCCGGACACCCCAGTCACGGTGGCCGTGGCATCGGTGCCACTGCCGGTGACCGTGGCGACGGCGCTGCTCGACGTGCCCCAGGTCCAGGCTGACGGCGCCACCAGCACGGTATGGCCCGCCGTGTCCGTGGCCGCCGCGGTCACCGTGGTGGTCTGCCCCGCCCGGATGGTCGCGGACGTCGCCGTCACCGTGATGGTCGTGATGGTCGTGCCCATCGTCACCGCCGGAGCGTCGACCCTGGTGCCTGGCAGCACCGTGAAGCTGGCGGACGAGCCGGTGGCCAGCGTCGTGCCGCTGCCGTCGGTGGAGGCATAGGCGCTGGCCGTGATCGTGGCGCTGCCCGGCGTGATGCCGGACAGGACGGCGGTGGTCTGCGGCCGGCTCACGGTGACCGTGCGGGTCGCCGCGGTGCTGCCGCTCTGCACCAGGCCAATCGTGATGCTGTTGGCCGCGGTGGGGATGAAGCGAGTGGTGGTGGTCGGCCACACGATATTGACCCGCACCGAGCCCTGGGCCGTGCTCGTGCCCGAGCTGTGCGAGCCGCCGCAGCCGGCCAGCAACAGGCCCACGGCCATCATGGCCAGTGTTGTTCTTGCAGTCAACCGTTGCATGTTTGTCACTCCCCTCAGCGGCTGCGCCGGCGCTGAACCGTCGTGTTGACCGAGCCCAACGGGACATACGTGCCCGTCACCGAGGTGGTCCGGCCGCCGTCCAGCGTGACCTGCTGGTCCGCGGGCGTGATGAAGTCGTCGAGGCTGCTGAACGACACCGTTTGGGTGCCGGGCAGCAGGCCGGTGACCGTCTCGCCCGACCTATGCCTCGTACTGTCGGCGCCCACCGTCCACGTGGCGTGGGAGGCGGCGGTGACGGGCTCGATGGTGACCGTCAGCGCCGCTGTGTTGGCGGGGGCCGGCGTGTATGCGGCGGTCACCGTGGTTGCCGGGCCGGCGCTCACGGTGACGGTCTGGGCGGCTGGCGTGGAGTAGCCGGCGACGTTGCTGAAGCTCACCGTGTGGCTGCCGACCGACAGGCCGCTGACCGTCTGGCCGGAGGTGTGGGTGGTGCCGCCGCCGTCCACCGTCCACGTGGCGCTGGCCGCGGCGGCGGCCGGCGTGATGGTGACCGTCAGCGCACCTGCCGATGCGGTGGCGGGCGTGTAGGTGCCAGTCACTGCGGTGGTCGCGCCCTCGGTCACGGTGATGGTCTGGACGCCCGGCTGGGTGTAGCCGGCGACGCTGTCGAAGCCCACCAAGTAGGTCCCCGGCCACAGACCGGTGAGCGTCTGGCTCCCAGTGTAGATCGTGGTGCTGCCACCGATGGCCCACCTGGCGCTGGCGGCGGCGGCGGCCGGCTCGATGGTGACCTTCAGCGCACCGGTCCCTGGGATAGCAGGCACGTAGGTGCCGGTCGCCGTGGTGGTCGCGCTGGCGGACACGGTGACGCTAAAGGCGGGCGGCGTGTAGTAGCCGGTGACGGCGGGGAAGCTCACCGTGTGGGTGCCCGGTAACACACTGACGGGCACGCCCACGGGGTTGCGATCGGCGCTAGTGTCCAGCAACCACCAGGCCTTGCCCGCGACGGTGGCAGGCTCGATGGTGACCAGCAGACTGCCGGGGATTGCCGCCTGGTTGACCGTCGGCCACTCGCCGCAACCTGCCGTCATGAGCGTTGTACCCACGCACGTGACACCCACCATCAGGCAGGCACAGAGGAGACGTCTGCGCATAATGACCTTTCCGTGGGCGCCTGAGCCGCTGCGACACCGGGCGATCGAAGGCATCCACTCAATGAGCGCAGAGTCTATCACAGCCAGTCAATGGAGACTGGTCCGGCAGCCGTGCGGAACGCTACCGCCGCGTGACATACGCGTTCTTCACGGGCCGCCCCGCCCCGCTGAGGAGTGGCCGGAATCGTGCTTCATCGGCACCCCGCGCCGACGCCGCCCGCGGTTGCCCGGCGACGACCGGCTTGCTGTGGCGTAGCGTTGGGTATGGCAATGGTGAACAGCCGTCACGGCCCACCGCGTCGTTGAGCCGCGGGGCACGCGCATGTCATCCTGCACTTTTCCGCTGCGCCGCCGGCCGATGGTGCGTGGCCATGGAGTCGTCATGGCCGCGGCGTTGGTCGTGATCGTGGCCGCGGTGCTGTTCCCTGTCTTCGCCAAGGCACACTCGCCGTGCCGCGAGCCGACTTGCCCGTCCAACCTGAAGCAGCTCGGCTTCGCCATGCACCAGTACGCTGAGGACTGGGATGACCGCTTCCCGCCACTGCTGACCAACGGGGCTCGCGCCGACGGGCGACCGGAGCCGCGTACGCCGTGGATGGCCACGTTGCGGCCATACCTCAAGAACCGCGAGGTCCTGAACTGCCTTCAGGCCAGGCACCAGGCGGTCGACGAGTACGACGTCAACGTCGGCTACGGGGCCAACCGGCACCTCCTTGGCAGTCAGCCGGCGGCCACCGTTCAGGGGGTGCGTCGCCCGGCCGAGACGTTGTTGGTGGCCGACAGCGCCGGGCTGGAGTCGTCGTTTGCGTTGTCGCACGGCGGCGATCAGGTGGGCTTGGTGCCGGGGTCGTGGATCGACGCGCGCCACAGCGACGGTGCCAATCTGCTGTTCTGCGACGGGCACGTCAAGTGGCTGCGCGAGAATCCGGCCTGGTCGGGTCGGCCGGCCGCCTCAGGCTCGAACAGCCGCTTCTACTGGTACCCTGACGCCAGCCGGTAGCGTGGCCCGCCGCGCTACTCCCACTGCCAGCCGTACAGGTTGGGCAAGTCGCTGTGCCAGGCCACGTGACCGTCGAAGTTGCCGAAGCGGTGGCAGGGACTCGACGTACTTGAAGTGCCGGCCCGGCTGCCTGATGGCGGCGAGCAACAGGCCGCGCGCCCCAAAACCAGGGACGTCACCCCGATAAGCCGTCCGCCGCCCGCATCCGATCGGCTCGCGCCGCCGCCTTGCCCAGCGTGTCGAGCAACTGCCACGCCACGCTGGTGCTGCTCACGCCCGAGAACGCCAGCCGCTGCGCTGACCGCCACCTGCGCTCCCAACCGGCCCGTCCGCGTTGTAGCCCATGCCGCAACGCGGGGCAAGGCCGGGCGCAGGCGCGGTCGGTGGGTTCGCTGCCATGTTGGGATGACGTCCCTGGTTTCTGTCCCTAGTTTCTTCGCGGGCGGTCAGCAGCGGCGAGCGAAGACCATGGTGAAGGTGGTGGACTCTGCAGTGCTGGAGACAGAGAGCTTGCCGTTGCAGAGCTCGACGAGCGTGATGCACCGGTACATGCCGGGGCGCGTGCTTCGCAACGACGCTCTGAGCACCGGGTCGCTGATGCCGGCAACCTGGTCGTCCGGGAGCTGCGGCCCGTTGTCGGTGATGCGAAGCTCGATCGTCTTCGGGCCGCACTTGCACTCGAACTTCACCCGGCCGTTGGCGTCTCGCCCACTGGCCGAAGTGGCGGCCCGCAGGCCGAGGTAGACGATCACCTGGCAGAGCGGGGGCTTGGCCAACAGGTCCGATATGTCGCAGCCGCTGCCGCCATCGTACCGAATGCCGTACTGGCGACAGATGGTCTCAATGACGCGACTGGCTGCCTGCACAATCTCGGACACCGAAGCGGTATTCGCCGTCGTTGCCGGTTGCTCCGCCTCGGCCACGGCGGCCGCCGGTCGGAAGTCAGCGACCATTGGCCGGGCCACTTCATCGATGGCGGTGAAGATGGTCTGAATGCCGGCTGCGTCGTCCAGTCCGCGCTGCACGAAGTCGAGGATGGTCGAGAGCCGCGAGCCGAAGTCGAACAGCATCTGGTCGCGGAAGGCCGTCTGGCGCCCATAGTGCTCGCGCTCCTCCAGTGCGTGCTTGCGCTCCGCCGCGGCGCGAATGCGCTCGGGGAGGAGCTTGAAGCAGTCGGGATCCTCCTTGCAGACATAGGAATACGCGCCCGCATGCATGGCCTTGGTGAGTCTGGCCGGGTCGCCACCATACACGGTTAGCATCACCGCCTGCGCGGTTCCGGTGATCTCACGCATCCGCGTCACGGCGTAGTACCCGCACACATCGTCGTCACCCGCTGGATTGGGCATGACAATGTCGACGACGCAGACGTCGTAGTACGCCGGCCTGGCTTCAAGCGCGTCGGCGAACTCCACCACGCCCGCCACCCAGTCCGCCTCGATCGGCCGGGCGCCCTCAGGCACCGGCAGCGTGTTCAGGCGGTCGGCGATATCCTCTGCGCCTTCGTCGTCCACCACCAACACCCGAATCGGTCCATCGCTCGACATGACGTCCTCCTTGCTCGACACTCAGCGGCGACCCTCAGGCAGCCGGGATCCGGATGCGGAACCGGGCTCCCTCGCCATAGCATCCGTCTTCCCACACCTCGCAACCCATGACCGTGCAGATCTTGCGCACCACCGCCAGTCCCATGCCCGTCCCGCCGGCGCGCTTGGTGTAGTAGGGCTGGAAGATCCGCTCCTTCGCGTCGTCGGGCACGCCTGGCCCAGTATCGGACACCGTGAGAAGCCAATGTGCTCCGGTGATGTCGTCGGTCCGCCTGGGCCGTGCTTCGCCGGCGCCACACACGGACAAGGTGACACTGCCTCCCGCCGGCATCGCACGGTAGGCGTTGGCGATCAGTTCGACAATGGCATCGGCCAACAGTCTGGGGTCGATGAGCGCCCAGGCGCCCGCATCGCCGGTGACGTCCAGACGGTAGTCCTCGCCGTCCGCGCCAGCCTCGGCGACGGCGGCCCGCACGGCCTCGACCAGGTCCACCCTCGCGGGCTGCGGTTGCACCAGGCGGAACAACTGCTGAACGGCGTTGACGCCCTCGATGGCGCGGTCGGCGTGGTTCAGGCACCGGTCGATGCGCTGAAGAGCCTTCTCCCGGTCCCAGCCACC
The DNA here is from genome assembly GCA_964531735.1 of uncultured Fimbriimonadaceae bacterium. GTDB lineage: Bacteria > Armatimonadota > UBA10988 > UBA10988 > UBA10988 > CAZHGD01. The sequence goes on from CAZHGD010000167.1 coordinate 10,073, forward strand.
GACCGCCGGCGGCAGCGTGTCACGCAACGTCGCGAGGTTAGTCTTGATGAAGCAGAGGGGATTGGTGATGCGGTGGCCTGTCCGGCTGGCCGCGTACTGGTAGGCTTCGGTGGCCGCCTCGGCTCTGGCTGCGGCCGCGAGTTGGAGGACGCCCGCCGCCGAAAACAGCACCGGCTGCAGACGACGGACGGTCGAGTTGCTGAACGCGTGTTCTGTCTCGTTGCCAAGGACCAGCACCCCGAGCAGCCGGCCAGCTTGCTCCAACCGCACGCCGAGCAGTGACAGCGCCCCGGGCCAGCATGCCGAAGCGTCTTGGCCATTGAGAATGGTCGCGCGGCCTTTGCGCACGAGCGCTGCCGCGAAAGCCGATGACAGGTCGAACGCGCACGGCGCGCAGGAGGACGCCACCGGCCGGAGCAGCCCTCCTGCCAGATCGAGCTCCGCGACTAGACCTCGGTCGGCGTTGGCAATGCGTATTGCCGGCGCTAGGACCTCGCGCAGTTGCTCTGTGGGCGTGCCGGCGCCAGCCATGGCCATTGTCGCGTCGTGAATCGAACGCCAGTCGTCCGCTCGCCGCCGGGCCTCCGCCAAAGCACGGATCTGCCGTATAGACCGTGACGCCCGCCTCGCCAGGCCTCGCAGTGTCCATTGCTCCGAGTCGGTCAAGCTGTCGACGCCTCGCTTGAGCGCGTAGAGTATGCCCAGTACCTTCTTGCCGGGCGACAGCAGCGGAACCATGTAGATCGTGCGGTAGTCGCCGTAGTGCTCGCAAGGCGGCACACCGTAAGGATCGGACAGATAGCCCCAGTCATAGTGCCGCCACGCGTCCGGTACCAGAATCGGTTCTCCGGTTGATATCACGTCGCAGTTGAAGTGCCGGCTGGCCGTGTCAACTACTCGCGGCTGGTCGGGGCGGCCCCCGAAGCGGGCCCGCAGGACCAAGTCGTCCTGGTTCCTGCCCAGCAGCCGTATCTGCGCCGCCCTACAGCCCGTCAAGCGGACCGCCTGACGCAGTAGTTGCTCAAGCACCAACTGCTCGTCGTTCAGCCGGTCGATTGCCGCATCGGCCGCGAGCAGCGCCTCGGTGCCCTTCAGCCTCTCAGCGAGATCCTGGCGGCCCTGCTCGCGCTCAAACGCCTCGCTGATCAGATCGGCCACCTTGGCCAGCAGTTGCTCGTCTTGCGGAGTGAAGAAGCGGTGTGAGCCCGTGTCCACCACCCGCAGCACCCCGACTACTTGCCCCTCGCAGCAGACCGGCTGGGCCAGGAACGGTGGCTGGGCAATGGCATTCATCTCGACCACCACGCCGGCATGAGTTGGGGCACGCTCGCCGCGCTTGAGCGGCACACGGGCGAGTTCCGCTTCGTCGCAAGCGTCACGGACCCGCAGCGCACGCCCGTACCGCCCCACCCAGCCCGTCAGGCCCTGGCCTCGTTTGTATTCGGCGTGTTCGCCCAGAGACAGCTCATGCGAGCCCGTCGTCGCTTCCAGAACGAACCTTTTGCGGCGCCGATCCCACAGGAACACCGAACACGCCAGCGTGCCCACCAGCCGTGCAGCCTCGCGCACGACCTCGGCCAGGACCTCGCGCGTCTCCGAGGCGCTGTACAGGCACTGCTCGATACGGCCCAGCGCGCCCGTGGCGAACAGATCGAGGTTCTCCATGGCCAAGGCGGCCGCGTCGGCGAGACGCTCCACCAGCCACTGGTGCTCGCTTGTGAAGGCACCGACGACACTGCTGTCGACGCTGATCACGCCGCGTACCTGACCCGCGGACAGGATAGGCGCACTGACATGGCCGCGCACGTCATCGAAGAGCGTGAAGTGCGACTCGCACGAACGCACGTCGTCCAGCCGCCAGGGCTCCTTCGTGGACGCGACGACGCCGCCGATACCGTCACGCCCAATCCGGTAGCGCTTCTTCGTCCGCTCTGGTGTCCAGCCCTGGCCCTGCCAGGCCGCGAAGTACAACTCGTCGCCATCAACCAGGCGGACGCTGCTCCGCTCGACTCCCGGGAGCGCCAATGCCTTCTGGGCCACCGCGCGCTGGAGACGCTCTCGCCGTTCGCCGAAGTCATCGCTGGATCGCAGGATGCCGTTGAGTTCCAGGGCGGTCGATGCCTCGAACAGCTCGGAGTTCTCCACCATTACGCCGATGTGCTGGCCGAGGATCTCGCCCACCCGCTCATCCTCGTCCGTGAACGGCAGTTGCTGCCCAGCGCTGTCGTAGCGGTTGTGCAACGCGAGCACGCCGACGGCGCGCGGGCCTGTTGCTTCAGGCTCCTCGTCGGTGCTGCCCAGGGCGGTGTCGGCCTCGCCTTGGCGTCGCACAAGCGGAACGAGCATGACATGCTCGACAGCCTCGGACTCCAGACAGGCTTGCGTAGCCTCCTCGTACTTGCCCAGGTGGTGCGGCCTGCGCCGTATCTCGTCGATGGCGCCATGGATGGCCAGGCCGCTTTGGCCGACGGTTCCGGTCAGTCCCTCATTGGCGTCGTAGACGGCCACCCCGATCAGCTCCTCGGGGCCTTTGTAGGTGCTACGGAGGACAAACTGCCGCTTCTGGCGGTCCCACAAGTAGAGGAGAGCGTTCTCGCTGCCCAGCACATCGGACATCACGCGCGTCGCCACCCTCAGCATCTCGTCGCGCGTGAGTGCCTTCGACAGATCAATGCCGGCGTTGTGCATCTTCGCAAGCACGGCATCGGTGGCCTCGACCTGGCGCGCAGCGTGGACCGCTACAGCCACCTGTTGCGCGGCGATGACCGCCAACTGCCGTTCGGCTGCGGTGAACGGCGTCGGCAGCGCTCCGGTTGCCGCCATGCGCTGGCTGAAGGTCAGCACGCCGATCGTTGCCGAACCCACCTGCAGAGGCAACGCCATGAAGGGGACACCGGGCCGAAGGTCGTCAACTCGGACCGTAGCCGCCGACTGACGCGCAGTCTGGTCGGCATCGTCCAGCACCAGCGCGTCACCCGACAGCGCCACCTGCCCGACGAGCCCTTGGCCCCAGGGACAGTCGGGCCCGGGAGTCAGCGGCTCCGGCATGCCGGTGGCATCGTGCACCCGCAGGACCTTCCCATCATGGCTGCGCAGCCAGATCGCCGCCCGCTCGACTGTCAGCGCCTGACATGCCTGCCGCAGATGCCACTGGAGGCGGAGCCGCAAGTCCTCGGTCCGCGCCAACTGCTTGGCTGCCTGGCCAATGGCGCTCAGACGCTGTTGGCCGCGCTGTGCCTCCTCGGCGTCCAGAACCTCGGCCAGGAAGTCTGCCGCGAGCCGCAGGCCCTTCTCGTCGCTGTAGGTGTACCAGGGCTGGGTGCGCGCCAAGGTGGGCGCCGCGAGTGACAGCCCAAGCAGGCCGTGCAGACGCTCGCCGCGCATGACGGGGGCGCAGAGGATGGCGCGCTGGCCCCCAGCCTCGGCGCCGTAGGCCTCCTTGTCCCAGTCGCCGCTCCAAGCCGGATGCTGGCAGGCCACGCGCGCTCGGACCGTCCGGCGTGTCGCGCCGACGTAGCCCACGATGCCCTGGCCCAGTGCGAAACAGGCCGTACCGCTCAGGCCGCTGTATGGCCCGTGGGCGGCCCCGAGAATGAGCCGTGCCGGATCCCCCGCCTGCAGCGACCAGTACTGGCACGAGACACTGCTCATCGCGCCGGCTATGTAGACGACCGCGTCGTCGAGGAACTGCCCCAGGTCGGGTGTCGCCGCCCGCATGCTGGCCAGCGTGTCGCGCAGAATGCGATGCTGCTCGCCGTCGAGCAGGCGAGCGTTGGCCATGGCGTGCGCCGCCTGCGCCGCGAACAGACTGAGGAGCTCCTCGTCCTCGGCGCCGAACGCCGCAACCTCGCCGTCGGCCGCGAGCAGGACGCCGAGCACCTTGCCGCTTTGCAGCAGAGGCACCGCCAGCACCGAGTGCAGCCCTTGGTGGTCGAGGGCAGACGAGACATCGGCCCAGGGCAGACGCGAGCCGTGCACATCGTCCAGCCGTAGCGCCCGGCCTGTGTCGTGGACCCAGGAGCAGCAACGGGCCGCAACGGTGTGCCCGTCCGAGCGCGCGTCGGCCGCCGGAGCGATCTCCGGGATCACCTCACCGGTCGCCTCATCGACCATCCACAGCCCGGCCACGTCACTGCCGACGACCTCCTGCGCCCGCTCCACCATCTCGGCGAGCAGCCCGCCCAGATCGCGCATCTGGCTGACCGCCGCCACGGCCTCCTGCAGGGCGTGTAGGCGTTCGGCCTTGAGTTGGGCTGCCAGGCCCTGCTCGAGCCCGTTAGCGAACAGCAGCAAGCCGGTCTTGAGTCGCTCCAGCCACTGGGTGTTGACGACCCTGAGTTCGCGCACCGCGGCCACCAGGTCGTCGGTCAGTGGCGCGTGGATTACCGCCGCGAGTTGCGCGATCTCCTCGTCGGTAGGCTCGTGGTCCAGGAACTGCCCCGCATACGCGCCGGCAACGAGTCGCCCGTTGACGCGCACCGGAGCCACCACGTCGATGATCAGCCCTGCCCAGCAACGGTAGTCGAGCGGGCCCTTCGCTTCGTGGCAGTGCGCGGCGTCGCAGGACTGACACCGCTCGAGGTGTCGAGGGTGGATGTACTGTCGGCACAGTCGGCTCGGGTGGGTCTGTTCGGCCAGGAACCCACCCTCGCTGTCAATGACCGAGCACGAGACGCCCGTCATCTCTGCGAGCTTCTGCACCGACTCGCGTAGGAAGGCCCGCACTTCCTCCGAGAGCACCAGCGTCCGCGACCTGCTCATTGCCATCTGCTCACCCCGCCGCAGCCTGCGCCAACCCCGTCTGGCGCACCGGTGCCCCGTTGCGCCGTGTTCGCCGTAGTTACCACGCGCTCCGCATGGCGTAGCCGCGCCCATTGGTGATGTAGCATACCGGATTTCGGTGGCACGTACCAAGTTGTTTCTGTGGAGCCCCCGGTGCCGCTGGCAACTCATTGCCAGCGTTCGGCCCGACAGCGCCGCTGCTGCACTGGCGGCGAGCCGCCAGTGGCACCCGTCGGGCGCCAAGCTCGCTCCATGTCCACCGTGGGTGGTCCCGCATAGCCAGGCCGGACGCCCTGAGGCAATGAGACCGAGGCGCGCTGTCTTGGTAACGGTGCGGCTGTTCTGGAAGTAGCAGCGGAGCGCCGTACCGCAGGACCCGGCGGCTGCGGATCCGCTCCCAAACCAGGCCGTCGGGCCACCACCGGTTCGGTAGTGCCCTTCGGTACGGGGCCTGCCGGCGCTCACGGCGCCGCGCGGCGAGTGTGGCAAGCAGTGCCGTCTACGGCCCCGCCGTCTCGGCCTGCGCGCAGCGGAAGCCGATGGCGCGGTCGCGGAGGGTGGCCACGTCGCGGCCAATCAGGCTGAGCCGGAGCCCCAACAGCGCCGTGCCATACGAACCGCCGCGGAGCGGGCGCTGCTCGGCGGTGCCGGTGTTGTCGCGGCACCAGTGCCAGACGTTGCCCGCCATGTCGAACAGGCCATAGGCGTTCGGCGGGAACGAGCCGATGGGCGAGGTGTTGGTGTAGCCGTCGTCGTAGTCGGCAATCCAGAAGTCGGCTTGCGTCTCGCGGCGGCGGGTCTCATCCGAGAAGTTGCCCGCGCCGTCCGGCGGCTTCGGTGAGCTGCCCCAGGGGAACAGCCGGCCCTCCACGCCCGCCCGCGAGGCGCGCTCCCACTGGTCGTTGGTCGGCAGTTCGGCGCCGACCCAACGGGCATAGGCCACCGCGTCCTCCCACGAGACCATGACCCGCGGGTGCGTGTCGCCGTTCCACTCGGGGCGCTCGCTCGGCACGTGTTGCGTGGCCTGGCAAAACTGCCGGTACTGCGCCGCGGTGACCGGGTGCAGGTCCATCCAGAACGCCGGCAGGTTGACCTTGTGGCGCGCGCCCTCCACCGCCGGGTCGGGCTGCTGCCAGTCGGGGCCCTGGTCGAGTCGGCGGGCGACCTCCTGAAGCTGTGCGGCTGTGGCGCCGGTGGTCACCACGCCGGCCGGCACCAGCACCTGCGGCATCCCGTCGCGCTCGCGCAGGCGGTAGCGCAGGCCGGTGGGCATGCGGTCTTGCCAGGCCTTGAGCGGGCCGCCCAGCGCCACCGGGCACGGCCCCAGCTCCGGTGCGGCCGCGGGTGACGTGCGCCCGGCGCCGGCGGTGGTGCCGCCACCGGTGGTGCCGGCCGTGCTGGCCGCGGTCAGGCCCGCCG
>CAZHGD010000168.1:0-16226 GCA_964531735.1 uncultured Fimbriimonadaceae bacterium
GGCCAGGAGGTGGTGAGCGGCGAACCGCACGGCCCACTCGCCCAGAAGCACACCCCGGGCGCCACACGCATTGCGGCGCCCGCGGTCGTATGTTACCCTCGGGCCGCCGAAGCGGGGCGACGGCGCAGGAGGCGGTATGCTCGCTTGTGTCGAGTCGGTGGCGCTGGTCGGCATCGATGCCGTGCCGGTGCGGGTGGAAGTGGACGCCGCGCGCGGCATGCCCAAGTACATGCTGGTGGGCCTGCCCGACGCTGCGGTCAAGGAGGCGCAGGAACGCATCGAGGTGGCCATCCGCAACAGCGGCTGGGACTGGCCGCGCCGGCGTGTGACCATCAGCCTGGCGCCCAGTGACCTGCGCAAGCAGGGCTCGCACTACGACCTGCCCATCGCGCTGGCGGTGCTGGCCGCCTCGGGCCAGATCCGCGAGCAGGACCTGTCGCACCTGTGCGTCATGGGCGAACTGTCGCTGGACGGCAGTGTCCGCCCGGTGCCCGGCGTGCTCTCGGCGGCCATCGGCGCCCGCCAGAGCGGCAAGCGCGCCTGCCTGGTGCCCAGCGGCAACGGGCCCGAGGCCGCGGTGGTCGACGGGCTGCCGGTCATCCCCATCGACAACCTGACCGAGGCCATCGAGTACCTGAACGGCGAGCGCGTCATCGACGCGGTGCCCTACCACACCGACGGCCACTGCCTGGACCAGCCCGAGTACGAGGTCGACTTCGCCGACGTGAAGGGCCAGGACCACGTCAAGCGCGCCCTGGAAGTGGCGGCCGCCGGCGGCCACAACGTCCTGCTGATCGGGCCACCCGGCGCCGGCAAGACCATGCTGGCGCGCCGCCTGCCGACGATTCTGCCGCCGATGACCAGCGAAGAGGCACTGGAGTCCAGCCGCGTCTACAGCGTGGCCGGACTGATTCCGCCGGGCCAGTCGCTGTTGGCGTCACGCCCGTTCCGCGCGCCGCACCACACCATCTCCAACGCCGGTCTGGTCGGCGGCGGCAGCTTCCCACGCCCCGGCGAGGTCAGCCTGGCGCACAACGGCGTGCTGTTCCTCGACGAACTGCTGGAGTTCAAGCGCGAAGTGCTGGACGTCATGCGCCAGCCGCTCGAAGACGGCCACGTGACCATCGCCCGCGCCGCCGGCTCGCTTACCTACCCCGCCAGCTTCATGCTGGTGGCGGCGATGAACCCCTCGCCCTCGGGCGACTTCCTCGACCCCTACAGCGCCACCCGCGCCCAGGTCACGGCCCAGGAGCGCTACCTGTCCCGTCTGTCCGGCCCGCTGCTCGACCGCATCGACATGCACCTGGAAGTGCCGCCGCTGACCAAACAGGAACTGGTCGACCGCCCCCGCGGCGAAGCGTCGAGCGCCATCCGCCTGCGAGTGACCATGGCCCGCGACCGCCAACACCAGCGGCTGAAGGGCACCAAGATCCACTGCAACGCCGACATGGGCGCGCGGCAGATCCGCCACTACTGCAAGCTGGGCGTGGACGCCCAAGCGCTGCTGCAGAGCGCGATTGACCAGTTGGGCCTGTCGGCGCGGGCGTTTGACCGGATCCTGAAGCTGTCCCGTACAATTGCGGATCTGGACGGCCAGGAGGAGATCGGCGTGCCGCATGTGGCGGAGGCGATTCAGTATCGAAGCCTGGATCGGAAGTTGTGGAGGGGATAGGAGGCTGCAATGGTCGTTGACTGGCAGAACGTTGCTGACAAGGTCGGCTGCTGGCTTGAGGACGAACGGCGCAAGGGGCGGCAGCAATGGTGTGCAGAGGCCGTACTGCAGTACCAAGTAGCCTGCGCACTCCAGGCACTACTACCCGACCTCTGCATTGTGACCGAACAGCGCATGGAATATCAGGTCCCGTCGCTTGCCAAAGTCGCTGGCGTCGGTCGAAGGCCGGCCTTCGACCTCGCCTTCGAAGGCCCAGAGGAATCGACGGCCAGTGGCATCGTTGAGCTTCAGTACATGACCGACATCAGATCGCCCGAGACCGCTGGCTACCTGGATTCGCTACAGGAGGACGTTGCCAAGCTTCTTGTTCCGGGTGGGCGTGACCTGGGTCGGGTGGCTATGATCGCGGGCAAGCACCATGACGTCGCTGAGTACGTGATCTCCCGCAGCAATGGACGCTACAAGGGCTTCTTGGCCGACGTTGCCGGCACGCAGCAGGTGGTGCAGCAGACGGTGCCCGCTCAGCTGGACCGGACGTGGGGCCGCGCACCCCGTAAGCTGAAGCGCTGGCTTGACGTACTGCCGCGTCCGCTCTGCTACCACGTGGCCTGCGCTGGGCACTATCTGCCGGAACCAGCCACAGACGTCTCACCGGAAGTACTCATCTGGACGCTCCAAAGGGCGTGAAACCGCCGGGTGCCACTGGCAGCTTGTCTGCCAGTGTGGTTGGGGCCTCGGCCAACCGGTCGAGGTGCATTGCCACCGAATTTCTCCACCGGGTGCCACTGGCGGCTCGCTGCCAGTGCTTCACCCGACGCCACTGAGGAACAGTACCCGTGCCTCCGATCCCCAGCCATCGCAAGCGGGTCCGCCACTACGACACGGTCGCTTGCGTTCACGAGCTTACCTTCTCCTGCTACCACCGCCTGCCGCTACTCGACGACAGCCGCTGCTCACTGTTGGCCGAGGGCCTCGGCACCGCACTGCACAACCATGCCTGGCGGCTGCTGGCCTACGTGTTCATGCCGGAGCACGTGCACCTGCTCGTGGGGCCGAACGACCACGCCGGTTCTGTGTCCAGCCTGCTGGCGGCGATCAAGAGGCCAACGTCCTGGCGCGTCAGGCAGGTGCTGGTGGCCACAAAGGACCCGTTGTTGGAGCGGCTCACGGTGCGTGAGCGACCAGGCCGCGACGTGTTCCGCTTCTGGCAGGAGGGTGGCGGTTACGACCGGAACCTGTGGAGTCGCTCGGCCGTGCGGAGCAGCATCGAGTACCTCCATGCCAACCCCGTTCGCCGGCACCTCTGCGGATCGCCAGAGCACTGGTGGTGGTCCAGTTGGCACGCCTTCCATGCTCTCACGGGCCCCGTCGCGCCGCGGGTGGATGGGGCGTCGGAGTGGACATAGCCGGTTCGGCGAAGCACTGGCAGCAAGCTGCCAGTGGCACCCGGCGTGTGACCGGATTCTGAAGCTGTCGCCGACGATTGCGGATCCGGACGGCCAGGACGAGATCGGCGTGCCGCATGCGGCGGAGGCGATCCAGTACCGGAGCCTGGATCGGAAGTAGTGGCGGGGGTCGGCGCGATGGACCACGATGCGTTGCTCGCGAGCGCCGCTCGCCTCCAAATCGATGGAAGCGATAGCCACCTGTGCCACCTCTGGCCCGCCCAGCAGAGCCGGTCCGTGGCGCCGCGACCACCACTGGCCCGCCGCTCCGCTCACTTCAGGCGCTCTTCAGTTGGTGATGCCGTCGCCGATATGTAAACGCTGCACACCGCACGACGGTATGGCGGGTGGACCGTTGACGCCGGCGGGGACCGGCGCGGAGGATTGATGATGAGGGTCTGTTCCGAGCGCTTGCTTACGCTGACCATGCTGCCACTGCTCATTGGCCTGACCGGCTGCCAGAAGAAGGAAGAGCCGGCCGCGCCCGCACCGGCGCCGCCCACCGAGGCCAAGGCCGAGCCCCAAGCCGAGCCACAGCCCGAGCCGCCGGCGCAGCCGGAGACCAAGTCGACCGCCGGCAAGTTCGCCTACACCGAAGCGCCGACGATTGACAAGGTGCCGGCCACGCCACCCGAGGGCCTGGCCAACGGCCGGCCGCTCAAGATCCAGACGGTGCTGATCCAGCCGGGCCTGGGTGGCTGGGACCTGGTGCTGCTGGAGCGGAAGATGGACAAGCCGACCGACGTCGGCGGCGGTGGCCAGTCGGTCAACATCGAGCTGCCCGAGCGACCCATCAAGGGCAAGCTCTACACGCACAAGATGAGCTACGGCGGCGGCTACTTCCAGATCGGCAAGACCAAGGTCGACGACACGACCTCGTGGAACGCCGACAACGCCTGGGTGCTCCGCTTCGGCGAGTTCGCGGCCAAGCCGTATGACCCGAAGGGCGAGATGTTCCAGGTGGCCGGCAAGGCCGCCGGCAAGATCGCCGTCTGCTACAAGGCCGCCAGCGACATCAAGGCGTCCTGGGTCGCCGGCACCTTCACCGATGCCATTGTGCGCTACATGGGCAAGCCGGAAGAAGCTCAGATCAAGGGCGTCCGACCGAAGGCCAAGTAGCCGCCCGGTCTGCCCGGCCGTGACCGCAGGCCACGCTCGCCGTGCGCGGCGAGGGTGGCCTGCGTCGCTACTCCGCGGCGTCGTCCGAGTAGTACCGGTCCAGGCAGTCCGGGCAGATGCCGTGCGAGAACTCGGCCAGCGAACGCTCGTGGAAGTAGGCGTCGATCTGCTCCCACAGGCCCTGGTCGTTGCGGACCTTCTTGCAGTGCATGCAGATGGGGAAGATGCCCTGCAAGGTGCGCACTTCGTCGAGTGCCCGCTGCAGGTCGGCCTGGAGTGCTTTCTGCTCGGTCAGGTCCATGAACCCCGCCAGGATGGCCGGCCGGCCGTCGTACGCGTGCAAGCGCGCCGAGATCAGCGACCAGAACACCTCGCCGTCGTGGCGCCGGAACCGCACCTCGACGTCAACCAGAGCGCCGCGCTCGCGCAATCGCGCGATGACCGGCGCCCGGTCGGCCGCCGCGGCGTAGTAGTCGGTCATCAGCCGCCCGACCGCCGCCGCCTGGTCCACCCGGAGCACGGCGGCGGCCTGGCGGTTCAGGTAGCAAATGCGGTCAGTACCGGCGTCCGTGATCACGAAGGGCGTCGGCGCGCAGTCGAGCAGGTCGCGGAGCGACTGCTGCGACGCCCGCAGGCGACGGCCGGCCGCTACCGAACCGGCCGCGGCGATCGCCAGCAGCGCCGTCACGGCCGCCGCGCCGGACAGGGCCCAGACGGCCCACCGCGGCAGGCGGTGGTGACGAACCGGTTCGTAGAGCAGTTGGTCGAGGTCGGGCACTGCGGTGATCAGGCCGGCTTCGCGGTAGGTCTCGGCGATATGGCGCCACCGGCCCGGGTTCATGTAGCCGACGTCGACCACGTCGGCCATGATCAGCCGCGCCATCTCGCGGGCCTCGAAGCGCAGCTTGGCGCGGCTACAGCGCTGGCTGTAGCGCGCCAAGATCAGGTCGATGGCGGCGTCGGGCTCCGCGAGCGCCTGCCGCCAGCCGCGCAACGTCGCCTCACGAAAGGCGGCCACCTGCCGCGGGTAGCATCGCACCTGCTCGGCGGTCGTGAACAGGTTGTCGCCGTAGAAGTCGATGCCCGCCTCACGCGCGGACCACAGGCTGATGGGCAGGCCCTCGGTGCGCATCTCGAAGGGCTCATCCGTCACGTAGACCGACATGGCCGCGACCCGGCCGGCCAGCAGGTCGGCGGTGGAGAAGTTGTGCGGCACCAGAGTCAGCAGCGCCGAGTCGAGCCCTTCGCGACGCAGATAGGCCAGGAGTTCGGCCGAGCCCGGCTCGATCATCACCTTCCGACGCGCCAACTGGTGCGTGTTGGTGATGCCACCGTCGCGCTTGACGGCGAGCGCCAGCGGTGAGTGCTGGCAGATGACCGCCAGGACCACCACCGGCCTGCCGCGCGCCCGCTCGACCACCAGTTCGGTGGTGCCGACGCCGTACTGCGCCCGGCCCGACAGGACCTCCTGCACCGGATCGCGGTGGTGGTCGGCCTCCACCAGCCGCACGTCGAGCCCGGCCTCACGGTAGTAGCCGCGCTCGAGCGCCACGTAGTGGCCAGCGAACTGGAACTGGTGCTTCCACTTGAGTTGCACCGTGACCGTCTGTTCGGCCCCCGCGGGTGCAGCCAGACACCAGCCGACCGCCGCCAGCCAGCCGATGGCGGCCAACCGGCCGACCGGTCCGCACCCTGGTTCGAGCCGCCCTCGCATGGCATCACCGTGGCACCCCCCGCCAACCGGTGCGGCCAGGCTACGGTTTGGCGGTGGCCGTGATGGTGATCTTGGTCTGCCCGTCAGCCACTTGCACCATCAGCATCTTGCCTTGGTCCTTGCCGCCCTTGAGCCCGATCATCAGGTTGTTCGGCTGCTCGACCACCGTGTTGCCCTTGCCGTACTTGGCCTTGTAGAACTTGGCCACCTTGTCGAACGAGTCCTTGGTCACCAGCGTGACGGTCGCGGCCTGCGCCGCGTCTTTGCCGGTGGCGGCGTACTTGTTGCCCTGCTCCACCGTGGCGCCGGGGTAGAACGCCACGCCGACATCCTGCTCGGTGACCTTGTCCTTGCCATACTCGCTGGTCACCGTGCCGTCCTTGGTGGTGGCCGTGACCTTGCCGCTGTCGCCGCCTTGCTTCTCAGTCTCGACCTGCACGCTGCCGCCCTTGCCGTCGCGCACGGTGAACTTGCCGTCCTGGGCGTCGGCGGCCACGCGAGCCGCTTCGGCCGCGTCCTTGGCGCCCTTCGAGCAACCCGCCACCAAGGGCAGACTGGCCGCCACCAGCGCGATGACCGCGCCTCGTCCACACAGGGCCCACACTCGCATAGTGCTCTCTTCCTCGCTCTAGCCCCGACCGTCCGGGCCGGGCTCACTGCCAGCTTACTACAGAATCGACGCCGCGTCCGGCCGCGCTTGGCGCGACGCACAGCAAAGCGCCGCAGCCGGCCGGCTGCGGCGCTTTGGACGTACTCGGCTGGAGTGCAGGGCACGGCCAGCCAAAGCGGTCAGTCAGGTGGTTACGCCCGCGGCGGCCTGCCGCCCTGGCGCGGCGGCATCAGCAACACCGCCGCCGCCACCTTGGGGTCGCCGTCCTTGTAGCCGGCCGGATAGAGCACCGTCACGCCGGCACCGGCTTTGACGTCCTCGCGCTTGTTGTCGACGACTTTGCGGACGATGGCGTCATCGGCCAGCTTGAGCGTGACGTCGCCATCCTTGGTGGTCAGCACCAACTTGCCGCCCTCGACGCTCTTGAACTTGCCCGTGGTGGGCTTCGGCGGCTGCGGACGCGCCCCGCCGCCACCGCCGGCGGCCCCGCGGCCGCGCATCATCATCATGCCGACGACACCGGCAGCCGAGCCAACCAGCCGTGGGCCGTTCTTGTTGTCGCCGGCGTAGAACACCACGCCCTTGACCTGGGCGGCGTCGCCTTCGCCTTCGGACAGGGCCATGACCAGGTTGTCCGCCGCCATATCGGCCGCCTTGGCCTCGGCCAGCGAGCCGTACGCCGTATCGTCCTTGAGCGCCACTTCCACCGGCTCCGGCGTGGCGTCACGCCGGCCCATCGGCTTGACCGTGAGCGAGGTCGCGGTGATGTTGGCGACCGTGCCCACGACCCGGTCGGCCTGCCGCTGCCGACCGCCACCACCTTGCGCGAACACCGGGCCAACCAGGCCCAGCGCTACGGTCGCCACACCCACCCAGAGCGTCCAGCCCAGTCGCGATCGCATCCTCGTGCTCCTTTGCCTGACCAGCGCTCCGTCGTGGGCCTGGCTGGCAGTTCACCAACTATGCGCCACCGGTCGGACCGGTGGTACGGTATCATGGACGTTGATCGCGCCCGGCCGTTCACTCGCCGGTGCGCCGTTCGCGGGCCGGCGGAGGAATCGGCCGGCCGCCGCCGTATGGGCGGGTGGCGGCCGTCTCCCGTGAGTTGAAGCTGCCCAACCCGACGTGGGCCGGCAGCCTGGCGCGCGGCCCGCACACGACCCACCGGACAGGCTCGAAGCCGTCCCGAGGAGCACCATACATGGAGCAGACCACCCGTCGCGACTTCCTCAAGCGCACGGCCGCCGCCGCCGTCGCCGCGCCGCTGTTCAGCAGCGTCAGCGCCCGCGCCGCCGACGGCCCCAACGCGAAGCTCGGCGTCGCCGTCATCGGCGTCGGCAACATGGGCGACTACGCCACCGGTTCGGCCATCGGCGAGCGCGTCATCGCGCTCTGTGATATCGACGACAAGATCATGGCCGGCGCGCTGAACAAGGTGAAGAACGGCGCCAAGAGCGCGCCGCCGCCGAAGACCTTCACCGACTGGCGCAAGATGCTCGACGAGTGTCAGAAGGACATCGACGTCGTGCTGATCTCGACGCCCGACCACCACCATGCGCCCGCCGCGCTGCGCGCCATGCGCCTGGGCAAGCACGTTTTCGTGCAGAAGCCGTTGGCCTTCAACATCGAGGAGTGCTACCTGCTGGCCAAGGTGGCCCGCGAGACCAAGGTTCTCAGCCAGATGGGCAACCAGGGCCACAGCGGCGAGTCGTTCCGCCGCGCCTGCGAGTATCTGCAGGCCGGCGCCGCAGGCAAGGTCACCGAGACCCACTCGATCCTCGGCCGCAGCTTCGGTGGCAAGGACCTGCGCCCGGCCACCAAGCCGGTGCCCGCGCACGTCCACTGGGACGAGTGGATCGGCCCGGCGCCGATGCGTGACTACCACGATGGGTTGCACACTTTCGGCTGGCGCAACTACCGTGACTTCGGCACCGGCACCATCGGCGACATGGCCTGCCACAACGTCGACATCCTGTTCTTCGCGCTGAAGGTCATGGAAGCCAAGCAGTACACCATCGAGTGCCTGGCGACCAACGGCGGGAGCAAGGAGAAGTGGGCCCAGCAGAACGTGGTCCGCTACACCATCCCCGCCCGCGGCGACATGCCCGAACTGGTCGCCCACGTCTACGACGAGGTCAAGCTGCTGCCCGAGCGGATCCGGCAGTTGGGCAAGGAACTCGAGGTCAAGTTCGGCGAGGACACGCTGTTCATCGGCGACAAAGGCTACTTCTTCACCACGGGGCATGCCGGCTCGGCCCAGATCGTGCCGGCCGAGAAGCGCAAGGACTTCCCGGCGCCGCCGAAGACCTTGCCGCGCGCCAAGGGCAACGGCCCCATCGCCGACCTGTTCGCCTGCATCAAGAACGGCGGCACGCCGGTCTCGAACATCCCCGATGCGGCGGGTCCGCTGACCGCGTTCGCTTTGACCGGTCACCTGGCTCAGGCCGCGGGCGTCGGCAAGAAGGTCGAATGGGACGTCGAGAAAATGGAGTGCACCAACCTGCCGGAGCTGAACCAGCTCCTGCGGCGCACCTACCGTGACGGCTGGGGCATCAGCTAGTCGCCCGACTTCGCCTCGCAGGGCGCGCGGCCGTGCTACCGGCCCCGCCGCGCGCCCTGCGCTTTGCCGAGGAGCATCCGTATGCAGTGGTCGCACTTGGCGCGCCGTACCGGCCTGCGGGCCCTGGCGCTGCTCATCATCGCGGCGATGCCGGCCTGGGCCGGCAAGATCGCCATCGACGTCGCGCCGGACCATGCCGACGGGACCTACCAAGCGTCGGAGACCGTCACCTGGACCATCCAGGTCACTGACGACGGCCAGCCGGCCGCCGGACAGGTCGAGTACCAGGTCCGGCGCGGCGGGCTGGTCGCCATCGCCAACGGCAAGCTCGACTTGACCGGCGGCCAGACCAAGCTCAGCGCCAGCCTGGACCGGACCGGCACGCTGCTGGCGGCCATCAGCTATCACACGGCCGGTGGGGCCCGCGTCAACGCCTTTGGCGGCGCGGCGTTCAATCTGAGCCAGATTGCGCCGTCGGCGCCCGCACCGGCCGACTTCGACCAGTTCTGGACCGAGAAGTTGGCCGAACTGGCCGCCGTGCCGGTCAACGTCAAGATCGAGCCGGTCGACATCGGCAACCCGGCCATCGAGTACGCCAAGATCACCATGGACAACATCCGTGGCACCAAGATCTACGGCCAAATGGCCAAGCCCAAGGGCAAGCGCAATCTGCCGGCGGTGCTGACGGTGCAGTGGGCCGGCGTCTATCCGCTGGACCGCTCGTGGGTGGTCGGTGAGGCCCAGCGCGGCAACCTGTCGCTGAACGTCATGGCCCATGACCTGCCGTTCGATCAGCCGAAGGCCTTCTACGACGAGCTGAACCGCGGCAAGCTGAAGGGCTACCCGCACCTCGGGCGCGAGGATCGCGAGACCAGCTACTTCCTGCGCATGTACCTGTCGTGCTACCGGGCCGCCGACTACCTGGCCAACCACGCCGACTGGGACCGCCAGACGTTCCTCGTCCAGGGCGGCAGCCAGGGCGGTGGGCAGTCCATCGTGGCCGCGGGCCTGCACCCGGCCATCACGGCCATCGCCTCGTCGGTGGCGGCGATGTGCGACCACACCGGGCAGCTCGTCGGGCGGGCGCCCGGCTGGCCGCGCCTCTGCGGCTGGGGCGAGAAGCCCGACTCCGAGAAGGCGCTGAAGACCGCGGCCTACTTCGACGCGGTGAACTTCGCCCGCCGCGTGAAGGCCAAGGACGCCATCATCGCCGTCGGCCTGGTCGATACGACCTGTCCGCCCGAAGGCGTGATTGCGATGTACAACACGCTGCCGTGCGCCAACAAGCAGTTGGTGATCATGCCGAAGTCGGGCCACGGCGGACCGGGCCACGAGCGGTTCTACCAGGCCAAGGAGCGCTGGCTGGCCAAGCTCCTGGGCAAGTAGCGCCTATGCGGACGGAGGCTGTTCGGCGGTCGGCGGCAGCGGCTGGTTCGGGCGGACACCGTACCGCCGTTGCCGCGCCCGACCAGCCGGGCAGCCGCCACAGGTGACGGCCAGTTCGATCGCCTGCAACACCTGCGCCCACCGCACGCCGCGGCGGGCGCGGGTGCAGATTGGGCAGTACGACTCGCAGAAGGCCGGGTCGTTGCGGTCGGGCAAGCTGGTTGGGTCGGCCATGGCGGTGCCTCGTCGCATCCGTCGGCCATGGTAGCACACGCAGGAGAGCCACGCATGGCCGCGAGCGGCGGGTGGGCCTCGGGCCTCTGTCTGGTCGGTGCCGAAGCGGTGTTCGCACCGTCGGACGGCCCCGAGGTCGAGTTGGGCTACTACGGACGCACCTTCGCGCGGCTCACCGACGAGGTGGCCCGACGTGGCGCGCCGACGCGCTTCGTCGCTTACCAGAGCCCGTTGCCCGACCAGCGCCGGCGGCACTTCCTCGGGATTGAGGTGCGCGACCTGGCCGCGATCCCAGACGGCCTCGTCGGTTGGCACTTAACGAATGGCGCCTGGACAGTCCACGAGCCGGGCGGCCGCGCGACCCCGACGCCGATCACCTGGCTGTGGCAGGCCGCCGATGCCGCGACCGGGCGGCTGCTCGGCGAGTTCGTCGCCGCCGACACGCCGGTGTGGTTGTCGGGCCTGGCGCCGACCTGGCCGGGCCGGAGCGCTGACGACGCCATCGAGGTGGTCGAGCCGGATGAAGCCTGGCCGGCCCGGTACGACGCCATGGCGGCCTGGCTGCGCGACACGCTGCCGCCGGCCGTCATGGGGCGGTTGGAGCACTACGGCAGCACCGCGGTGCCCGGGCTGCCGGCGAAGCCGGTGATCGACATCGCGCTGGAGGTGCCGTCGTTCGCCGCCGCCAAGTCGGCGCTGCTGCCGTTGCTCGGCGGCGACACCTGGGAGTACTGGTGGTACGGCAACCACATGACGCTGGTACAGCGAGAGCGCCCGCTGGGCCAGCGCTGTTGTCATCTGCACGCGGCGACCGCGGATCATCGCCTGTGGGACGGCTTGCTGTTCCGTGACTGGCTGCGTCGCCACCCGGACGACGCCCGGTGCTACGCCGCGCTGAAGCGGGAGCTGGCCGCAGCGCTCGGCAGTGACCGCGAGCGCTACACGCTGGCCAAAGGCGAGTACGTCGAAGCCGTCACCGCGCGCGAGCGCGCCCGCGTCGCGCTGGCCGAGCGGCCCGTGGCTGACTGGCCGATTCGGCGCAAGGTGGCGCTGTTCATCACGCGGGGCCGGCAACTCCTCGTGTTCCGCCATCTGGACCACCCCGCCGCCGGTCTGCAGGTGCCGGCCGGCACGCTGCACGCCGGCGAGCCGGCGGTCCTCGGCGCGCTGCGCGAGGCCCACGAGGAGACCGGTCTGCACCGGCTCCGCCCCGTCGGCCTGCTCGGGTGCCTGGACGTGCCGGAGCCCGCCGACGGCGAGGTGTTCCGCTGGTGGTGCTACCACCTGACCTGCCCCGAACCTGCGCCGGACCGCTGGCTCCACTGGGAAACGGGTGGCGGCACGCAGGACCCGGTGCGCTTCGAGTTTGCCTGGCACCCGCTGAGCGCCGGCATCCCACCACTCATGCGCGGGCACCAACCGGCCGTCGAGTGGCTGCAAGAGCAGATGGACGCGACCCCCTAGCCGCGAGTCCGCCATCGCCGGCACAGCGCGAGTCTGGACGAGTAGGCCGCTCGGGGAGCGGATTCGCAGGAGCATGAACAGCCGCTCACCGGCAGCGTTTGACTCTCCGGTGGGCGGATGCTAGATTCGACGATCCGTCTCAGGCTGCGCGGAGGCAACTCGGCTCGCGCCGAGTTGGGTGCCGCGAAAGGACAACGCAGTATGACCCTCGCCCGCCCCAGTTGTTTCGCCGCGGTGCTGCTGACCCTCGTGGTTGGCGCCGCCGCCGGCGAACCGCAGACGGGGGTGACGGTGTTGTGGTTGCCCGGACCGGCCGCGGCCGGCGCGCCCGCCGCGCTGGCGGCCAGCGTCGCCGCCGAGCTCGGACCCCTGCTCAAGTGCGCGCTGCGAACGGCGACACCCGCGGACGCCGCCGGCTGGCTGGACGATCCGCGGACGCTGCCGACGGTGCTGCGCGCACACCCCGCGGCCGGCGAAGCCCGCTATGTGCTCTGCGCTCGCGTAGTCGGCGGCGGCGCGCAGCCGGTCTGCGAAGCCGCCTGCGTTGACCGCTCGCAGCAGGTCCTGATGGCGTTCCGAACGTTCACCGTGGCGCCGGAGGCCGGCGCCGGCGAACTGACCGACCAGTTGGTTCGCTTCGCTCGCGAGAGCCTGCCCTCGAGTCTGCTCGCAAACGCCGCTCGCACAGCCGACGAGGTGCCGGCCGTGCACCACGTGGCCGAGGTGGCCAGCGAGGCCCCGCGCCGCGCCATGGCACCGACGCTCAGCGGCCGCCCGCAACCGCAGGCGGCACCGCTGCCCGAAGGCTCCTCAGGCGCGGTGGCGGCCAGCACGCCGACGCCGAACGCCTTGCTCGACCAGCTCGGTCGCGGCTTTCTCGCCGTTGGTGGCCTGGGCCTGGCGGCCACGCCGCCGCGCGTGCTGACCTCCACCTGCGAGCTGCGTCTGCAGCCAGCCGGCGGCGCGCCGTCCGCCGAGGCGGTGCAGATGGTCCTGGCCATCTACGCCCTGTCCGATCGCTCCGGCATCGATGTGCGCTTTTCGCGCCCGGTGCGGTTGACCGCGCCCAGCAGGCAGGGCACGCGCGTGCGGATCGCCATCGCCGGGCTGGAGGTGGAGCAGGCCGCGCAGATAGACGTCGAGCGCTGCGGGCTGCGCCGGCTGCAGATCCGGCCTGATGACGGCAGTACGCGCTTCGAGTTCGAACTGACCGGGGCCGGTGAGGTCGAAGCCACCCAGAGCACCGATGGTCGCCTGCTCAAGGCCAGTGTCTTCCGCAGCGAGGAACGCGCCCGCCAGAACAGCCTGGTCAGCGGCGAAGCGCCGTATGGTGGCGCCTTCCGCGTGGCCAAACGCATCCGCGGCACGGGCACCTGGTATGGCAACTCGGACCACGGCGGGCCCACGGCCAGCGGCGAGCGCTACAACCAATGGGGCTGGACCGCCGCCCACCGGACACTGCCGTTCGGGACCTGGGTGCGCGTGACCAACCTGAACAACGGCCACCAGGTCTATCTGCGGATCAACGACCGCGGACCGTTCGGCCGCGACAAGATCATCGATGTCAGCGCCGCCGCCGCGCAAGCGCTGGGAATCTACCACGCCGGCGTGGGTCCGGTCGAGATTGAAGTGCTGCAGCCGGAATGATGATGCGCTGGGTCGTCGTAGTCCTCGGTCTGTCGGCCGCGCTGGCCGGCGCAGCCCCCGAACCGGCTCGCGTGCGGTTCGCCTGCGGTCTGCTCGATGAGCGGGCGTTCGACTTCAACCTGGGCGCTCTGGCCGCGGCCCGGTCGCTGCACCACGGCGAGGTGAGCGGCTACCGCGCGGTGGCGCCCGGCCGCACCTGGACCACCTGCTGGCTGCTGCCGGCCCACACCTGTGTCTGGCAGGGCACCCGCGAGTACGCCGCCGGCTGGCAGACCGTGGTGGCGACCGGCAGCGCGCGCGACGCGGAGGCCGTGACCGTGCCCGACGACCCGACACCGCCGGCCGACGGCTCGGCACGGTTTCGGTTGGTCGGTGCCTCGACGGGCTTACCGGTGCTCGCCGCGGAGCTGTCGGGGCCGCGCGGCGCGTGGCGGACCGGCTGTTTCGGCCCCGGCGAGGCCACCGACTACCTGACGGTACCCGCCGGCGAGTACCGCCTGACGCTGCACCGCGCCACCGCGGGCGCCCAGCTCGGGCCGCGGCTGAAGACCGTGCCGTGCCTGCCGCTCGGCAACCGCGGTGTCTACTCCGGCTTCACCTTCGGCCGGCTGGGCGGCACAGCGGACTGGCAGCAGATGCGGGCCGTGGTGCAACTGGACGGCCCGGACTCATTTTGACCAGCTCGGCGCGTGCCCGCCGGCGATGCGGCGCACGATCTGCCGCGTGGCCACGTCGTAGAGGCACAGCGTGTAGGCCTCTTCCTTCGGCGACCAGTTCTCGTCCTTGAACGCTTTCGCCGCGTCGTAGAACAGCACCGACACCGCGATGGTGCGGCCGTCGGGCGACCAACACGCCCCGTCGACCAAGTTCGCCAGGTCCTCCTTCTTCTTGTCGCCCTTGTCGGCCCAGAGCAGTTCGCGCCGCGTCTGCGCCACCGGATCGACGACGTTCAAGGCGCACGGATTGGACGCGGCGTTGTCGTGCGCCGACGACAGCACCATCAGCCGCTTGCCGTCGGGCGACGGCACCATCAGGTGCGGCACCCGACTGAAGAACGTGCCCAGCTTCGCCAGCGGCGTGATCTTGCCCGACTTGACGTCGATGGCCACGAGGCACCAGGTGGTGTTGCCGGCAGCGCCCATGCTGGTGCCGGCGTTGGTGCTGAGGTAGACGGTCTGGCCGTCCGGCGAGATGGCCGGCTGGCCCATCGCCCAGTTGCTGCTCTGCTTGAACAGCTCGGGATCGATCGCACCGACGAGGTCCTTCAGGGCACCAGCCGGCTTGGCGCGCCGCAGGGCGTTGAACAAGGCTTCGGGCTTGCCGGTCGAGAACAGCGTGCGGCTCTTGCCGGTCTCGGACTGGTAGACCAGCACCTGCTTGGCGGTGGTGTGAACCAGCGCCTTGCCGTCGCGCGAGGCCGCCTCGACGGTAAACGGCATCGGCTTGGTCTGCCCGCCGGTCACCCGCCAGCCGGCGCTGCCGGCGCCGCGGCCGAAGAAGACGCTGCTGCCGTCACCGGTCCAGACCGTCCACAGCGCCTTGGCCCGCTGCAGCGGGGCCGGCAGCTCGCGCGTCTGGCTGTAGGGCTTGGCCGCGGTGAACCCGAACCGCTCCTCTTCGTCCTCCCGCTGACTGACCGGCACGAAGAAGTACGCGCTGCTGTCCTGCGGCGAGAGGCTGATGGCCACGGCCTGATCGGAACGAGGCAGCTTGGTCGGCTCGCCCGCCGCCAGTGGCAGCACCCAGGCGGCGCCGCCCTGGAGGTAGCCGAGGTGGCCACTGAGCCCCTGGGCCGGCGCCATCTGCGCCGCGATCGCCAGCCCGACGCCGGCCAACAGTCCGCTCCACTTGCCTATCACGTGCTTCTCCGGCCATTGGCCCTGGTCCCTTGGACACTCGCCGCGGGCCGCGCGTTCCGGGCAGGTGGCCGGCCGGCGGCTGCGAACTCGCCGCTGGGAGTGCTCCATGACCTCACGTGAGCGGTTCCTACGCTGTGTGCTCGGCCAGGACGTCGACCGGCCGCCGTTCTGGCTCTACTGGTCGCCGTGGGGGCGGGCCTGGCAACGCTGGTGCGCCGAAGGCAAGCCGGCTGAGTTCACCGACCACCGTTCCTACTGGCAGCCCGACGCCGCGCCGTGCCAACTGCCCATCGAGCTCGGTCCCTGCCCGGCTTTCGAGCGTCAGGTGCTGGCCGAGGACGAACACTCGGTGACCTTCGTGGATGCCTGGGGCATCGTGCGGCGCGACCTGCGCGCCGGCGAATCGATGAGCCAGTTTCTGCGCTGGCCGGTCACCAGCCGCGCCGACTGGGAGCGCTACCGCACCGAGCGTCTCGCGCCCGGCCACGCCGGCCGCCTCGCCGGGCCCTGGCGCCG
>CAZHGD010000169.1:0-16157 GCA_964531735.1 uncultured Fimbriimonadaceae bacterium
GGTGCCGTCTTCGTCGGGCGTGAACGTGGGCACGTACCGCGCCAACAGCTCCTCTGGTGTGGCCATGGTCACCTCTCCTTGTCGCGGGCGCGCTTGGCGTCGACCGCAGCCAGGACGTCACGCACGGCGGCCGGGCTGACGACTGCGCGGCTACCGTGCGGCAGCGCTACCACCAGGCTCTGGCCCTCACCGTTGGCCGGACGGAAGACCTGGTGGCTACCGGCGGTGCGCACCAGCACGTAGCCCGCCGCGCCAAGCGCTGGGGCCAACTCCTCGTGACGCACGTCCCGCGGATTGCGGCGCATGCGCTCCAGCAGCTTGTCTAGACTGGACACCTGCGCGGCTCCTAGTACCAGACCACACTGATTCCAGCCCATACCTCGGGCTTGCCCCGAGTAGGCGCGAAGCGCCGTATCGAGGGGCCATCGCCGGACCAGCACTGTCGTGCGGCCCTTCGATACGCGGCTTCGCCGCTACTCAGGGCAAGCTCTGGTTTGGTCTACAATCAGGTTGGTGCTAGTGTCGTGTTCGAGACAAACCGGAATCACTAACGAACGCCAGGGCGCCACTGGCAGCTTGCCTGCCAGTGCTTCGACGAGCCGGCTTGCAGGAAGCACTGGCAGCGAGCTGCCAGTGGCACCCAGCAGGGCGAGCCCGCTGTCCGGTGGTATCGGTTTGCACGAATCACCGCACTAAGCAGCCGTTCGGAGAGCCTGTCCGGTAGGGGCGGGCCTTGTGCCCGCCCTGTCGTAGGCCGGTAAGCGCTTGGTGGCCCGCAACCGGGCGACCCTTGGGTCGCCCCTACGGGACAACGTCACCGGGAGGCTGCTTGGTGTCATTGTAACCGTCTGTAGTTCGCGACGCAAACGACGGCCGGAGCCCTCCGCTCTTGCCCTCGTCCCCGCCACCTGCTAGCGTACCCGCCACGAGGTGTGCGCTGTCGCACGCCGACCGGGGTTGCCGACCATGAGAGAAGCTGCCATTGCCGTGCTGGTCACCATGCCGCTGCTCGCCTCGGGTGCCGAGCTGAAGGAGTGGCCGCCGCGCGAGTACCTGCTCAACAGCCTGGTCAAGGGCATCGAGCCGATCCTGAAGAGCCAGGACCTGGCCACCGGCCGGTTCGGTGGCAAGCCGTGGATCTGCGGGGATCAGAACGTGGTCTTGACGCTGGCCGCGGCCTGGTCCATCGAGGACAAGGCCAACCCGTGGTACCACAACCAGCGGGTGCTGACGGCCATCGCCAAGGGCGGCGAGGCGCTGGTGGACGACCAGGACGCCAAGGGCATGTGGACCTTCCGCAAGAAGGACAACTCCACCTGGGGCCAGATCCACATGCCGTGGACCTACAGCCGCTGGATCCGCGCTTACGTGCTGGTGCGCGACGCGCTGCCGGCCGAATCGCGCGCCAAGTGGGAGAAGGGCCTGCGGCTGGGCTTCACCGGCATCCGCCGCTATGCCGACGGCGGCGTGCACAACATTCCGACGCACCACGCCATGGCGCTCTACATTGCCGGGCTGGCCTTCGGCAACGAGGAATGGCAGCAGGCGGCGCGCAAGTTCATGGCCCGCGCGGTCGGCACGCAGAACCCGGCCGGGTTCTGGGTCGAGAACTTCGGGCCGGTAGTGGGCTACAACGAGGTCTACGTCGAGGCCCTCGGCATCTACTACAGCTTCGCCAAGGACCCGGTGGTGCTGGAGGCGCTGCGCCGGTCGGCGCAGTTCCATGCCGCGGTGCTCTGGCCCGACGGGTCGTCGGTGGCCTGCATCGACGAGCGGCAGATCTACCACCCCGGCATCGAGATCGGCAACGTCGGCTTCACCTGGACGCCCGAAGGCCGCGGGTTCCTGCGCCAGCAGATGGGTCTCTACATGGCCAGCCGCGACGTGGTGTCGGCCGAATACGCGGCCAACCTGCTGCTGTGTGGCGGGACCGGCGACAGCATCAGGCCGGCGGCGGCCGGCGACCGGGCCAGCGCGGCGATTGGCAACCGCGACGCGCTGATTGTGCGGCGCAAGCCCTGGCAGTGGGCCATGTCGTCGTATGCCTGTCCGGTGCCGAAGAGCCGGTGGCACCAGGACCGGCAGAACCTGCTGGATGTCTACTGCGACGGCCTCGGCCTGGTGGCCGGCGGCGGCAACACCAAGCTCCAGCCGCTCTGGTCCACCTTCACCGTGGGCGACGTGGCGCTGCTCCGGCATCGCGACGGCGACGAGAACCCGAACTTCACGCCCACCATCGACCTGCGCTGGACGCCCGACAAGGCGCGCATTGAGGGTGAGGGCGAGCAGTTGGTGCTCAGCTACGGCGCCACCGAATGCCGCGTCGGCTGCGAGGTGCAGCCCGACCAGAGCCTGAAGCTGACCTATCAGGCGCCGCCCGAGGCGCGCGTGGCGGCGCACTTGCCGTTGATGAAGCGAGGACCGAAGCTCCGCCTGGCCGACGGGCGCACGCTACCCCTGGGCGAGCAGCTCGACCTGTCGCGGGCCGAGACCGGTCCGTGGTTCAGCTATGGCGGGCTGCGCGTGACCATGCCGGAAGGCGCGCGGCTCGTCTGGCCGGCAAAGCAGCACGACCCGTACAAGAAAGACGGCAGCGCCACGCTGCAGACCGCCAAGCTGGTGGTGGTGATGCCATTCGGACCGGGCCGTGACCGCTACGAGGTGAACCTGGCACCCCTGCCGCCCGAGCAGTTCACCGGCCACGTGTTCGACGCGCGCGAGCTGAAGTGCCAGGTGACCGGCGACGGCTACACCAAGCGCCTGGACGACCTGCGCTCGCAACTGCTCGGCACGCGGGTGGTGGGCACCGCGCTCACCTTTACCTTGCCGGCCGTGCCGGCGGGCAAGTACGAGCTGCTGGCCGATTTCGTCTTGGCCTGGGTCTATGGCATCGTCGAGGTGAGCGTCGACGGCCAGGTGGTCGGCCAGCGCTTCGATGCCTACGCGCCCGGCGTCGATGAGGAAGGCGAACGCGCGTCGTTCGGCCCGGTGACGCTGTCGGCCGGCGAGCACCGGGTCACGCTGAAGGTGGTCGGCAAGAACGCCCAGGCAACCGGCTATCTGGTGAGTGTGCGGAAGTGGCTGCTCCGGGCGCAGTAGGGCTGCGGGCCACGGCTGGCCGTCTGGGCAGCCGACCGCAGCGGGCGGCCGGCGCGGTTACTGGCGCGTGTTCGCCGGCGCCACGGCCCTTGTGATGCCCGGCACCATCCAGCCCTTGGCGATCTTGACTGGGGCGCCGACCTGGCTCGCCACCGACCGGCCGGCCGAACCGCAGTGCGGCTCGAGGCTGTCCATTTCCTGGAGCATCACCTCTTCCGGGACCCCGATGGCCTCCGCACAGGCGGCCGCCGTGTTGACCAGGGCGCGGGCCAGCGGGTCGAGGTGCTTGGCGTCGCACCCGAAGTGGGCCCGGATGCGGATGATGTCCCGGGCGCAGCCCTCGGGGTACTGCCAGAAGCGCGTCAGGAAGTCCAGCACGCCGACATCCGGCTGGAACTCCGATCGCGCGTCCCAGTACTCCGGGTCCTCAATGGGCAGCGCCTCCAACGCCTCGCAGGCATCGATGATCCCATTCATGGTGTCGCGAATGAGCTGCCAGTCTGTCGCCATCGCGTCCTCCTGCCGACTGGGTTGGCAAGAGTATATCGAACGGCAGTTGGCCAGGTCCACGGTCTCACGAAGTGCAGGCCAGTGACCTCGGCAGGAGATGCCCACCGGCCGACGGATGATGCCATCGGAAGGACGTCACCACCATGCCAGCCGCCAGCCTCCTGCACTACGCCGACCAGGCCCTGACCCTGACCACCCCCTGGGGCACCGCTCGCGGTGAGGTGCTGGTGAATGACACTTCACCGGACGATCCGCTCAGCCCCTGGCGCGTCGAGGTGGTGCCCGGCGCCGCCGGATCACTGGCGGTGCGGGTGACCAACCCGACCGACCGGCCGCAGATGCTGCGCACGGTGACCTTTGCGCGGTGGGCGCCCGGCGCGTTCGAGTCGCCGCTGCCCACCGCCGAGTTCCGCGAGCTGGTCCACGGCGGCAGCTTCCTGGCGCTGAACGCCGGCGTGCGGCCGGTCGGGCGCAAGACGCCCTGGCTCGATCATGTCGTGCCCAGCGCCATGTTCACCGTCTACCAGCGCGAGGGCGGCGCGGCGCTGCTGCTGGGCGTGCTGCCGCCGCTGGGCGGGGCGTTTGCGGAGCTGGTCACCCTCCACTCCGCCCCGCACCTGGAAGGTGACTTCGGCTGTGAGGCGCGCCATCGCTTCGACGCGCAGGTGCCGCCGGGCGGCAGTCTGCTCACCTCGCCGCTGGTGGCGCTGAGCGGTGACTGCGGCACCGATCTGATGGCCGAGTACGGCGCGCTGTGGCGCGACACGCTGTCACGGCTGCCGGCCAAACCCGTCTATGTCGGCTGGAACAGTTGGGACCTGTACAGCGGCGCGGTGACGCGCGAAGACATGGACGACAACCTGCACGCGGCCGACGAGCTGCTCGGCGGCGCGCTGCAGGCGTTCGTGATCGACGAAGGCTGGGAGCGGCAGTGGGGTTCCTGGCAGCCCAATGGCAAGTTCGCCGCCGGCCTGGCCGACTTCTGCGCGCACGTGAAGCGCCACGGCAAGGTGCCGGGCGTCTGGACCGCGCCGCTGCTGGTCAACACCTACAACCCGCTCTATCTGGCGCACCCGGAGTGGTTCGCCGCCCGGGCCGACGGGCAGCCGCAGATCGACAGCTACTCGTATGGCCCCATGGCCTATCTCGACCCGACGCAGCCGGCGGTCATCGACCACTTGGCACAGTTGTTCCGACAACTGCGCGCCGATGGGTTCGACTACTTCAAGGTCGACTTCAGCCACTGCATCCTCAACGCGGTGCGTTTCGCCGACCCGACCGTGCCGCGCGCCGAGCTCATCCGCCGGGCCTTCGCGGCCATTCGCCGGGCGATTGGCGACGATGCCTATCTGCTCTCCTGCGGCTCGCCCTACGAATCGGTGGCCGGCCTGGTCGACGCGGTGCGCACCACCGGCGATATCCACATCTACTGGGGCCACATCCTGACCAACTGCGGCAGTCTGTCGGTGAAGTGGTGGATGCAGGGCAACGTGTGCAACGGCGACCCCGACTTCCTGGTGGTCCGTGGCCCCGAGACGGCCGTACCGCCGTATGGCCGCCGACAGGTGGTCAGCCCGATGCCGCCCAGCGGCGGCTGGGTCAGCGGGCGCGAGTTCAACGAGACCGAGGCGCGCGTCTACGCGCTGCTGGTCCACCTGACCGGCGGCGACGTGATCCTGGGTGACGCGCTACGGCAACTGCACCCGAACGGCCTGGACCTGCTGCGCGCGGTGCTCACGCCGCGCCCGGCGGCGGTCCCGGTGGACCTGTTCTGCAGCGAGCAGGACCTGCCACGGATCTGGATCAGCCGGGGCGCTGAGGACACCTTGGTGGGCCTGTTCAACTGGAGCGAGAAGACGGCCCGCACGGTGTTCGACCCGGCGCGCTACGGGCTGACCGGTGCGCCGACCGACTTCTGGACCGGCGAACCGGCGCCGATCCCCGAGCAGATGGCGCGCCGCAGCGCCGTGGGGCTGCGGTACCGTCACTGACCGGCGCTGTCAGAGGGTCGGCAGTTCGCTCAACCGGTAGTGCGGCCCTTCGCGGAGCACCGGGCCGGCCGGCCACGGTGCGCGGTCGGGCGGCGGCGGCTCGCGATCGGCCGTGGCGTCCAGGGACTCCAGCCGCAACACCCGCCGGTAGCGCGCGAGGGCCGCGGGCGGCACGCGGTCCTGGCGGACCGGCACGCGCATCAGGAAGCCGGCCCACCACATCAGGCCCTTGTCGGCCAGCACCACCGTGCGTGCCGGATCGGTCACGATGGTGCGCATTGCGCGCAGCTCGGCGGCCTGGTCGGCGGTGATCACCTGCGGCGTGATGCCGCGCGACAGATCGCCGCCGCCCAAGCCGCCGCCGACGGAGGTGACGGCGAGCGCGCCGACGACCAGCGCCGGCCAGAGTCGCCGGCCGGCCGCCGCCCGCCGGCAGAGCGTGTCCATCAGCACCACCGCGGCCGGCACTGGGGCCATCAGCACCAGGCGCTTGAAGTACTCCTCATTGAGCAGCGGACAGGCCAGCAAGGCGGCGCAGACGCCGGCGCCGACGACCACCGCCAGCCGGGCGCGGTCGGTCGTGTGGCGCGCGGGCCAGAGGGTCCAGGCGCCCCAGGCCAGCAAGGCGTAGACCGCCAGGCAGACCAGCCGGCCGAGCGGGTCGAGCGGGCGTTCGCCGGGCGGGTGCCGGAACAGCTCCAGCGGCGCGCAAAGGAGCGCCACGCCCCGGCGCGGCGAGGCCAGCACCACGCACACCAGCACCAGGCAGGTGGCGACCACCACGCCGCAGAGCGTCGTGTCGACCTGCCGCCAGGTCGGCCGGCGTGACGGAGCCACGAACACCAGCACGGCGGTGACCGCCAGCACCACCGCGGCGCCGAAGACGCCGACATGGGTCAGGCCGGCCAACAGCAGGGCCAGCGCCGCGGTGACCCAGTGGCGCTGGCCACCGTGGGCCAGTGCCTGGTGCAACGCCCCAGCCAGGGCGGCCAGCCACACCAGGCCGAGCGAGTTCTTCTGGAAGTCGCCGGCCATGCGCAGCTCCGGCAGTGAGACCGTGGCCAGCAAGCCGGCCGCGGCCAAGCCCACGGCGAGCGAGATCCGCGCGCGGCGGTCGGCCACTTCGCGCGCCCAGGCGCCACCGAGTGCGAACAGCGCCACGGCGACGAAGGTCGGCGCCAGGCAGTCCACCAGTCGCGCCGCCAGCACGGTCGCGTCGTCGAGCCCGCCGCCCGCGACGAGCCTCAGCAGCTTGGCCACGCCGGCCTGGATCACGAAGGTCAGGGGCAGGTCGTGGTAGGCCAGCCGGCCGTGTTCCAGCAAGGCGCGCGTCTGCAACGGGTAGTAGCCGGCATCCATGCCCGTCGGCCAGGTCGTGGAGAAGCTGACCCAGGCGCGCATGGCCACCGCCGCCAGGAGCACGGCGCCGAGCGCCAGCCACAGCTCCGGGCGGCCGGCCAGCGATGGTGAGTGGGTCTCGACGGCCGCTGGCGAATCCGTCAACGATCGCGGCGAAAGTGCCGCCAGCTCATTTGGCGAGCAGCTCATAGCTGGCCCCGACCTTCTGGTTGCGCCGCTCGCCCGTCTCGTCCTGCGGTCGGTAGGCGCGCACGTACGACACCGTGGCGCGTCGCGGCGCCACCTGCACCCGCAAGTGACCGGAGCTGGCGAGGAACTGACCGCTCTGGTAGCCGTACTCCGTCGCCTGATTGGCGCGCTCGCCGCCGGCCCAGCCGGGTTGGGGCACCTCCTGGTAGACGATGCCGTCCTTCTCCTGTCGCGCGTAGAAGTGGTCGTGACCGTGGAAGACGGCCGCGACGCGGTGCTTGACCAGCAGGTCATGGATCGGCAGCGCCCAGCCGGGCCGCCGCGTGGCGAACTGCGCGGAGCCGTCGAGGTTGCGGCCGCCCCATTCGAAGAAGGGCACGGCTTCCACGCCGCCGCGGCCGTTCTTGTCCACGCCACCGACCAGGTGGTGCAGGAAGACGAACTTGAGCGACGCGCGACTGCGCTCCAGCGTCTGCTGCAGCCAGCGGTACTGCGCCGCGCCGAGCGTGCGGCCCCAGTTCTCCTCGGCCGTGCGGACGCGGTCGGGGCTGTAGGTGAAGGGGTCCAGCACGATGAACAGCGCGTCACCCCATTCCCAGGCGTAGTAGTTGCCCAGTGGCGCGGTGGTGTTGCCGGTGTAGAACCCATCCGGCAGCGGGTTGGGCACGGCCTTCTGGCGCAGGGCCACCGCCTCTGGATCGCGCCCGCCGCTCTCGCCGTCATGGTTGCCGACCACGTAGAACAGCGGCGCCGAGGCGCAGAGCAGGCCGAAGTAGTAGCGCTGCGCCTTGTACATGGCGGCGATGGGTAAGCCCATGGGCCGCACCTTGTCGCACATGAACGTGTCGCCCAGGTCGATATGGAAGTCGGGCTGGTCGGCCAGCGCGTTGCGGAGCGTGGTGGTGTAGAGCGTGGTCTCGGTGCGCTCGTCGAGATGGGAGTCGGCCACGATGGTGAACGTGAACGCACTGCCCGGCGCGCGCCGCGTGTGGCAGCGGTGCGCGTCGCCGACGGCGAAGTCACCGGTGCCGGCGCGGTAGCGCAGGCGGTAGGTGTAGCCCGTATCAGGTGCCAGATCGGCGAGCGTGAAGATCACCGGCTCGCCGGCCGGCAGTCGCAGCGTGGGCGTGTGCGCAGTGAACTCGTTCGCCGACGAGCCCCACTCGAGGTAGCCGGTGGCCTCGGTGTAGGACAACACGCTGGCGGTCACCGACCGGTCGGTGGGTCGGCCCAGGATGATGTCGACCGGGTGGGCCGGCACCGTAGTCTGGAACGTCGGCGCGGGCTGTTGGCCGCCGCCGCCGCGGCGCTGGCCCCGGCCGCCGTCGTTCTGCGAGGCGGCCGGCACCAGCACGGCCAGCCCGAGCGCACCGGCCAGCCAGAGCAATCTAGCGTGTGGCAAGCACTTCATAGCGGTATCCAATCTCACCGTCGCGGTGCGCGGCGGTCTCGTCTTTGGGCAGGTACGAACGCACATAGGCGACACTGACCTTGCCCGGCGTCACCGTGACGCGCACGCGGCCGGAGCCGGGCAGCGCGTCACCGGTGCGATAGGCGTCGCGGTTGTACAGTGCGTAGTACGGGTCGGCCGGCAGCGGCATGGTCTGGTAGATGACGCCGTCGAGCTGCTGCTTCACGAAGATGTGGTCGTGGCCCTGGAAGAAGATGGTCACGCCGGCCTTCGCCATCAGCGCGTGGATGGGCAGGCCCCAACCCGGTCGCCGCTGCGCGAACTCGGTTTCGCCGCGCCGGTTGAGCCCGCCCCATTCGTAGAGCCCGGCCTGCTCGATGCCACCGCGGCCGGTGCCGTTGACGTGATGGGCGAACACGAACTTGAACTTCGCCCGACTGGCGGTCAGCGTCTGGCTCAGCCAGCGGTACTGCGCCTCGCCGAGCGTGGCGGTCCAGAGGTCGCGGTTGCGCTTGTCGCGCGTGCCGTAGGCATTGTCCACCGGCAGCGCCGAGTGCCAGTATGGATCGATGACCACGAACAGCGCCTCGCCCCAGGTCCAGGCGTAGTAGTCGCGCAGCAGGCCGAGGTGCTCCACCTGCTCGGCGTCGCCGGTGTAGAAGCCATCGGGTGCCGGCAGCGCGAAGTACTTGTTGCGACAGGTACCCGCCCACACCGCGATGTTGTTGGCCGTCCCGTCCAGGTTGCAGCGGGCCGCCTGCTCGTGGTTGCCGTTGACCAGAAACACCGGCGCGTCGACCAGACTCAGGTACAGCCGCTGCGCGCGGTAGATCGGCGCCACGGCGGCCGCGTCGAGGCCGCCGCCCTTGTCCACGCTGAAGTCGTCACCGAGGGCCAGGTAGAAGTCGGGCCGGTCGGCGGCGGCCGCGCGGAGCGTGCGGGCGTACAGCGTGGGATCGAACATCTGCGGGCGCTCCGGGTGCGAGTCGCCCTGTAGTTCGAAGGTGAAGGTGCTGCCGGCGGCGCGGGCGGTGTGGCAACTGCGCGTCGCGGCCGCGACGTAAGTGGTCTCGCCGGGCCGGCGCCAGCGCAGGCGGTAGGCGTAGGCGGTGTTCGGCTGCAGGTCGCTCAGGACCACCTCGGTCGGCACCTGGGCCGCCAGACTGGTCACCGCCGACTGGCGCGGGGTGCCGCCCGCCGTTGGTGCGTACTCCACATAGCCTTCGGCGGCGACAGCGGACAGCACGTTGAGCGTCACAGTGCGGTCGGTGGGGCGTCCGGCCACCACCGACAGGGCCGCCAGCGGTGCCAGGTCGGCCGGCATGGCGGCCTCGGCTTCGCCGCCGCGCCCACCGCGCCGCTGGCCGCGGTTGCCACCGCCTTGCGCCAGTGCGCCGAAGGCCACCAAGCCGCCCAGCGCCAGGGCCACTACGCTTCGTCGCCAGCGTCGTATCTCCAACTCGCCCATATCTACTGCTCCGTTGTGGGCCGCGTCGGTCCGTCAGCGGCTCAGCACCTCGATCTTGCTCACCGCGCCGCCGGCCCAAGGCGCCAGACCGTCGCTGGTCAGGCGGGCGGCCGCCTCGGCGTCGCCCTTGAGCTGGCCGTTCAGGAAGAACAGCGTCGCCACGCGGCAGATGTCCTGCACGTCGCGGCGGGTGGCGCTCGGCAGCATCCGACGGGCCAGGCCGGTTGAGTCGCAGAAGTCCAGGTGTTTGGCGTTGGCCAGCCAGACCAGCTTGTGTGGGCCGGCTGGCCACAGGGTGAAGGCTTGCCGGCGGTTCTCCGCCGGCAGGTTGCCCTGCTGCCGGTCCTGGCTGCCCGAGACGCCGAGCAGCGGCACCGCCAGCGAGGCAAAGCTCTCCTTGATGAAGAACGGCTCGCCGACGCCTTGCGGCGACAGCGCGACGCCGCACTTCACCCGTGGGTCGCGCAGGTCAGGACCGAGTCCCTTGCCCGGCGGCACCGTCGGCCGTAGCCAGTCCAGGGCCGGCCGCATGCCGCAGACCATCATCGTGGTGGCGGCGCCGAAGGAGTGGCCCATCAGCGCCACGCGCTGCAGATCGAGCTTGCCGCGCAGCTTGGCGTGAGTGCGCTGCCACTCGGCGGCGCGGTCGAGCACGAACCGGACATCGCGCGGGCGGCCCAGCACCTCGGTGGCGTCGGTGGTCATGGCCAGCAGGTCCGGCAGCGGCCGGCGGCTATCCTTCAGCCGCTCCGCGTTGCTGCCGACATGCTCCAGGCAGAGGACCGCGTAGCCGTGCGAGGCCAGATGCTGCGCCTGAGCATAGTGCGTGTCCCAGTCGCCACCCGCGCCGTGCGAGACGAGCACGATGGCGAACGGCCCATCGCCGGCCGGCAGGTGGACCTTGACGGGCACGCGGCGGTTGTTCCGCGCGGCATCGGTCAGATCGGGCAGGGCCACCAGCTCGACCGCCAGGGGCCCCCTGGTCACCCAGTCGCCACGCGGGTCCTCAAAAGCCGGCGCGCGATCCGCGGACCAGGCCGCCGTCGCCACCAACGCCACCACCGCCGGGACTACTCGCCTCATGATCGGCTCCGTGCCTACGCCGGGGGCCGCGCGTGGCGGTTCCCTGGGCCGGCTGAGTCACGGAAGCCGAGCTGTTTGCCGAGGCGCCCCCAGACCAGGCTGGCGGCCCAGCAGATGGCGCGCAGGAAACCGTCCGGCTCCGCCCGGACAGGCGTGTTCTGGCAGACGCTGGCGGCCGGCCCGAGGTTCGACCTGGCCGGCGCGTCAGCCGGCGACCAGGCGGAGCGTTGCCGGCCGTCATCGCCACCACGGCTGTAGACCACCGGCAATTCGGCGGCGCCGAGGGTGCGGTCCTGGATGGCATCGAGCAAGACCGCGCGAGTCACCCGCTCGGGCGGCACGCTCAACTGGGGCGGCGCCGACAGCGCGTAGACGGTCAACACGTAGGTCTTCAGACCCGGCCCGCGGGAGTGCGGCGGTGCGTACTCGGTCCGGTGGTTGACACTGTTGGTGCCGAACACGCCGACGTCACGGACCGCCTTCGGCAGGCTCTGCACGCTGGGCGGCAGGTGGTAGAGGACCCAGTACCACTTGATCTTCTGCTGGGGGTCCACATGGTGCATGACCACCGCGTAGCTCTGGGTGCCCTGCGGCGCGCCGCGCCACTCCAGCGGCGGACTGAGGCCCGCGCCGTCGCCGGTGAACTCGACGGGCAGCCGACCGTCCTGGCCCACCGCCGGGCTGCGCAGCACGAACGTCGGCTCCGGTTCGCTATCGGCGGCCAGCGCCAGGGCCGGCCCGGCCAGGGCCAGCAAGACGACCTGGTAGCGGTTCATGGTGACCTCCTTCGTCGAGCGTAACGTGCGGCCCGGACCGCTCGCCGGACCGCGATGGCCCGGCGAGCGGCCGGTCGGGGTGCGGTCACTTCACGCCGAACAGGAAGTCGGTGTTGCGAATGGTCGGCATCGCGATGGGCGTCGAGTACAGGTAGGCGCCGCGCGGCGAGAAGTCGCCGGCCTGCTTGCGCAACGCCGCGACCTGGGCCACTTGCTGGGTGGTGAGGCCCTTGCCGATCTGGGCGAAGACCGTCGCCATGCCGTAGACGAACTCGCCGTCGAGTTGGCCGTAGCGATCGCAGAGCTTCAGCACCGCGGCGTGGTCGAGCGGCTGGCCGGCGATGGGCTTGCGCAGCTCGACCGACGTGGCGCGGCGGACCTCCACCATCTGCGTCAGCAGCGGCTGGTTGGCGCGGACCAACGCGTAGAGCGGCGCCGCCTGCTGCTGGGTGAGCAGTTGCACGAAGTTGGCGCCCATGTCGCCGGTCAGGCGGCTATCGATGGTGTAGTCGCGCTGGCCCATGGCCGGCGCGTCCTTCATGTAGAAGCCGCCGAAGTAGGTGCCCTGCCGCTCCGGGCAGAAGTAGACGTCGGCCTCCACGTTGCCCACGTACCAACTGAACAGATCGGCGGCGTAGGTCATCACCGCCACGTGGACGTCGTGCGACATGCTCCGCCGGTCGATCTGCTCGGGCAGGTTCGGCCAGGTCATGCTGCCGGTGCCCTTCAGCTTGTCCAGGTAGGCGCGCTGGTTCGCGTTGAGCTCTTTGAGGATCCGGCCCATGACCTCGGCGCGCTGCAGGCTGATCTGGCCGTCCAGGCGGTAGAGCTCACCCGAGTACTGGCACACGGCGGCCTTGTCCAGCCCGGTCACACCGGCCGGCAGATCGCCGGCCAGCAGGCGGCGGAAGGCTTTCATCAGCGGGAAGCGGTTGTACGCGTACTGGTTGATCGATTCGACCTGGCTCTTGGCCAGGTTCACCAACTGCGTGCGCTGGTCGGGCGTCAACACATAGGTCAGGTTGTTGGCCGCCCGGGTCAGGAAATCGGTGTTGTGGCCCTTCTGGCTCGGGTCGTTGTCGCGCAGGTACTG
Organism: uncultured Fimbriimonadaceae bacterium; assembly: GCA_964531735.1. Classification (GTDB taxonomy): domain Bacteria; phylum Armatimonadota; class UBA10988; order UBA10988; family UBA10988; genus CAZHGD01. The sequence goes on from CAZHGD010000169.1 coordinate 12,980, forward strand.
GAAGCCCCACCAGTCGGCGACCTTGCCGGGCGGGAAGAACGAATCGCCGCCGAGCGAGCCGGTGAGGAAGGCCACCGCCGAGAAGGCGATGGTGTGCAGTTGCGCGTTGTCCGACAGAGTCTGGCGCATGTCCATGGCGTGCGGGCCGCCACCGCCGCGCGGGCCGCGCCGACCGTCCTGTCGTGGCGGGTCATCGCGCCGCGGCGCGCCATGGCAGCCGCTGGTCATCAGCGCCGTGGCCGCCAGACCGCCCACGACTGTCCGAAACGCCAAGTGGCTGATCCAGCTTGTGGTGCTCATGTCTGTTCGCTCCATCCTGGCGTGGTTGAGCCCCGCCGAAGTCCGGTGTACCCCACCACCATGAACACGGCCACCCAGCGCGGATTACAGCCCTGCAATGTAGCGCCGTCACCGCCACCGTTCACATCATGACGCACCTGTCATCAGCGCCCCGCGCCTCGTGTCATCCTGGCGCGGTATCACCCTCCTGACCTGACGGCCAGCGCCGGACAGGTCGGGAGACCACGATGCCAACTCGACGATGGATCAGGTTGAGTGTGGTGCCGCTGAGCCTGTGGGTCATCGGTGTCACGTCCGGTTGTGGCGGCACGGGCAACAGTGCCATCACGAGCGCCACCAACTCGACCGGCACCAACAGCGCCACCTCGCAGACCAGTGCCACCACGGGCACCAGCACGACGACCGGTGCGACCACGACCACCACGACCACCACGACCACCGTGCCCTCGGGCGGCACCACGTCGCCGGCCACCACCACGACCGGCCCGCCGGACACACCCAGCCCGGCAGACACCACGGTGGTCACGAGGCCGGAAGTGACCATTACCTCACCGGCGGCCGGCACCACGGTGACCGGTCTGGTGACCGTGACGGCGTCGTTGTCCAGCACCACCGGCGTAACCGGCGTGGTCTTCCAGGTCGACGGCGCCACGTTCGCCACACTGGCGCCGGCCACCACGCTGCAGGCCAGCCTGGACACGGCGCTGTGGACCGGCGGCCCGATGACCTTCACCGTGGCGACGCTGGGCAATGTGGCCAGCCAGTCGGTCACGGTCACACTGACCCAGCCCACCACCGGCTCAGTCACCGTGCAGACCTACTGACCACCCGGATTGACTCTGAGGAGCCTGATCATGCGGACCATCACATCCCCTATCCGAACCTGTGCCGCGGTCGTCGGCCTGGTGGTAATCGGCCTCCTGGCCGGCTGCGGCAGCCGCGGCAGCACCATCGGTAGCACCAGCACCAGCACGGGTGGCAGCGGCGGCGTGGCCGTGAACGTGGCCTGGCCCACCAGTACCAGTCGCCTGATCCCCGCCGCCAGCAACTCGATCAAGCTACAGCTCACCAAGGCCGATGGCACGGCCCTGTCGCCGGCCATCGAAGCCACCATCGACCGGCCGCAGACCACCTGCACGTTGACCGGCGCGCCCGTGGGCAGTCTGTTGCTCAAGGCCACCGCGCACCCGCAGACGGGCGGCCTGGGCACGGCGCAAGCCAGTGGGCAGAAACCGGTGACCATCTACAGTGGGCAGAACACCACGGTGTCGCTGACCCTCAACACGACCATCACCAAGGTCGTCATCGCGCCGGCCACCACCACCGTGGCGGTGGGGGCGAAGACCACCTTGGCGGCCACCGCGCAGGATGCCAGCGGGACCACGGTGCTGGTGCCCGCTGCGAGCGGCTTCACCTGGGCCGTCACCGCCGGCGACACCGCCGCCACCGTGGACACGAGTGGTCAGGTGACCGGCCTGGCCGCCGGCACGGCGACCGTTCGCGCCACCGAGAAGGACTCCGGCCAGAGCGCCACGGCGCAGGTCACCGTGACCGCCTCCAGCGGCTCCGGGGCCCAGTTCACCATCGAGCAGACGATGTCGGACCAGGCGCAGCGCACCACGCTGGCCTTCTCCGGTCTGGCGCTCATGACGGGCAACCTCGAAGCGCAGTCGTTCTTCCCGCCGGGCAAGGTGGCCGACTACACCGGCTTCCAGTACCTGCGTGACAACGACCCCGACAACATGGGCCACAACACCAGCTTCCTGACGCGCGTGGCCAACAACGTGATCTACATTCTGAACGACACGCAGTTCGCCCAGCTCAAGACGCTGGCCGTCGCTCAGATGGACCAGATCAACCAGTACGGCTACCAGCGCTACCCGCTGATGAAGGCCTTCCGCCGGCTGCTGGACGGTGACGTGCCGTCGGGCACCAGCGGCCTGAGTCTCAGCGGGGTCAAGGCCGCCTCGCGGGCCCTCTACCTGATCGACGGCCAGATCAGCTTCGACCGGGCGCTGCTCTACGCGAACATCCTGCGGTCGCTCGACTCGACGCAGACCGCGTACCTCGCGGCGATGAAGGGCAAGGGCTGGAAGTCCTGGCCGGACATCACCAACGACCAGATCCGCGCCAAGATGCAGGGCCTGCCGCAAGGCACCGCGGTGGCGGTGATGACCTACGCCAGCGACCTGTTCAGTTGGTACGCCGGCTCGGTCGAGGCCGACGTCTACTTCTGCCCCGAGCGCCATGGCACCTACTACGGCGGGTTCTACATCAAGGACGCGCCGGCCATCGGCCACGAAGGCTACAGCATCGACGAGCAGCTCACCGCCACCGCCGGCTCGGCGCTGTGCGACCCGGCCAAGGGCTACGTGACCGCCAGCCAGGCGGCGACCATGTCGAGCCTGGTGGACACGCAACGGACCAACCTGACCAGCATCGTCACTGCGCGCACGCAGATCGCCACGCTGTTGCGCGGGCTGCTGACCTCGACGGCCAACAGCGACTCGGTCAAGGCGCAGGTCCTGGCGCTCTCGGGCACCTACGGCGACCTGGACGGGGAGAACAACTACCACTACGCCACGGTCTTCGCCCAGGTGTACCAGACGCTGACCGCGGAGCAGAGGACGAAGCTCCTGGCCCTGCGCCAGAGCATCCTGTCGGGCACCTACGCCGACGGGACGCCGTTCGACTTCACCACCTGCACGACGCCGTTCCTCTACTCGGCGGTGGTCTCGGACCAGAGCGTGCTGGCGCCGTACGTGAACTACACGGACTCACTGTTCCAGTGAGAGCCCGAGCGCGGTGACGCGCTCATGGACCGGCCGCCGGCGGCGTGGAGGAGACCCGGGGCTTCCGCTTCATGGGCCAGCGCTTC
>CAZHGD010000170.1:0-16060 GCA_964531735.1 uncultured Fimbriimonadaceae bacterium
AACCGTCGAAGAAATGCAGGAAAGGGACACGGGCCCGCAGGGTTGCCGCCTGGGAAATCAGCGCGAAGTCCATGACCTCCTGCACGTTGTTCGAGCAAAGCATTGCCCAACCTGCCGATCGGGTGGCCATGACATCGGAGTGATCGCCGAATATGGACAGCGCCTGCGCGGCTATGGCGCGCGCCGAAACGTGGAAGACAGTCGAGGTCAGTTCCCCCGCAATCTTGAACATGTTCGGGATCATCAGCAACAGGCCCTGGCTGGCGGTGAATGTCGTCGTCAGCGCTCCGGCCTGCAGTGACCCGTGTACCGCACCGGCGGCGCCGGCCTCGGACTGCATCTCCACCACGTCCGGGACCATGCCCCAGATGTTCTTCTTGCCCTTGGCCGACCAGTCGTCGGTGAACTCGCCCAGGGGCGAGGAGGGGGTGATTGGGTAGATCGCGATCACCTCGCTGAGGCGATGCGCGACCGAAGCAACTGCTTCGTTTGCCTCCAGGGTGATCATTGGTCGCTCTGCCATCGAATGACTCCTTCGCTATCGCAGCGCCGCCCGTCGTGCCGCCCGTTGACGGTCACTGCGTTGCCGGCCATGAGCCGGCGGGTACCATCCAGGAAGTCGTCGGACGAACCCGACACCAAGGTGTCGGCGATCTTCGACAACACGTGATGTCCGGCCGGCGGCCAACCCGTCTAGCCTGCCCGCGACCCGCACCCGGATACGCTCCAGAGCGCAATTCGCACGCTGGCTGGTCCGCCCGCGCCACGGCACCTCCGCCACTTCGAGTCTGCTCACTGCAAGTGACTCGCCAACACCCGGCCGGAACCGGTGGGCCAGGCCGGCCGACCCCGCACAACAGAACACCCGCCGCGGTCTACGCGGCGGGTGTCATCTGGTCGCTTGATCACGAAGGTGCTGATTGCCGGAAGTCGGACTCGAACCGACACGAGCGCGAAGCTCACCTGATTTTGAGTCAGGCGCGTCTACCCATTCCGCCACTCCGGCGTGGCCCCGATTATAGCCGCCTCAGCCGCGCTCCGTCAACACGTCACGTGCAGCAGCAGCGCCTTCGGGCCGGTGGCGTCGTGGAACAGCCGCGCCGCCTCCGGCGTGCGGGCGCAGGTCACCGCGATGCCGCGTGACTTCAGCCATTCGGCCGCCTCGGTGCTCAGTTCCAGTTGCCCCTCGTGCCCGGTGCCCACGAACAGCTTGGTGGCCCGCTTCTTGCAGGCGCGCTCCACCTCGGCCGGCGCCACCTTGTGGGCCGTACCGTACACCTCACGGCTGTCGGCCTTGCGACGCTTCTTCACCTGGCCGTCGGCCCGAATGATGATGTCGTGGTCATAGACCTGGCCGCCGACCACCACCCGGCCCGGCTCGCCGGCGTCCAGCACCGGCGTGGGTCCGGCCACCGGCGCCGCCACGGTGCGGGCCAAAGCGGCGGCCCCGAGCAGCACGGCGTCGTCGCCCAGCGCTGAGCGGACGATGCGGATCGGACGCCCGTTGCCCGGCGGGGTGAGCTTGCGCACCGTGTCCTCGATGCGGGGCAACAGATAGTCGCCGCAAGCCTCGACCACGCCACCGCCGACGATGATGGCCTCGGGATCGGCAATCAGAATGACGTTGACGATGCCGATGCCCAACAACACGGCGACCTCGTCGAGCACCTCCTGCACCACGGCATCACCGGCCGCCAGGGCCTTCTTGAGCCGGCCGGAGCGGATCCGCTCGTCGCCGCCACCCAGCTTGAGCACCGACTCGCGCCCGGCCGCCAGCTTCTCCTTCACCCGGCGCTCGATGCCCAGCCGGCCGGCCAGGTACTCGAACTCACCGGAGCCCGCGTCGCCGCGGGCCGTGGCCTCCCAGTCGACGCGTATGTGGCCGACTTCGGCGCCGAGGCAGTGGTCGCCGATGATGACCTTGCCGTTGATGACCAGGCCGCCACCGATGCCGGTGCCGACGAACATGCCGAACACATTCCCGAACTCGCGCGCCGCGCCGAAGGCCTTCTCGCCGAGCGTGCCGACGTTGACGTCGTTGCCCACCGCGGCCGGCACACCGAACTCATCGCGGATGATGGCGGCCACCGGCACGCCGCTGAGCGGGCAGTTCGGCGCCCAGATGCAGGTGCCGTCGGCGCCGACCACGCCCGGCACGCCCAGGCCGATGGCGCCCACGTCGCCGAGCGACACCTCGGCGGCCACCAGCACCTGCCGAATGGTGTCCTTCACCGCCGCCATCAGCTCGTCGCTGGAAGTGGCCGGCGTTTCGGTCTTCACCCGGGCCAGCACGGCCTCGTTCGGACCGATCACGGCGGCCAGTATCTTGGTGCCGCCCACATCCACGCCAACCGTGTATCCCGTCATGCTTTGCCCTCTTCTCGCGCGTCAGCCAGCGCCGGACGGATTATAGGTGGTGCCGGCGGGCACCGTCAACGCGCCCCGAAGTGCTCGGCCAGCTTCGCCCGCAGGAACCGCGCGCTCTCGGCCAGCGGTTCCAGGCCGTCCTCGCCGTCCTCAATCGACACCCAGCCGTCGAAGCCGACGCCGCGCAGCGTGGTGAAGATGCGGTCGTAGTCGTTCAGGCCCTGGCCGATGATGCCGTGCTTCAGCGCCTGCGGGTAGCCGAGCGTGCCGTCGGCACAGCGCAGATCCTCCAGATTGCCGCCCTCCAGGTAGCGGTCACTCGCGTGCATCGAGACGACGCGATCCTTCACCGCGTCCAGCAGCGCCAGCGGGTCGTCACCGGCGACCAGGGCGTTGCTCGGATCGTAGTTGACGCGCAGCCAGGGCGACGGCAGCCGGTCGAGCAGCTCGCAGAACAGGTCCTGCCGCTGCGCGAACTCGCGGTACTCCCAGTACCCATCCTTATAATGGTTCTCAATCGCCAGGATCAGCCCCCGCTGTTCGGCCTCCGGCAGCAGCGCTTCCAGACAGGCCGTGACCCAGTCGAGGCCCTGCTGTCGCGTCACCTCGGGCCGGGCCTGGCCCGAGAGCACGCGGCACTGACTGATGCCCAGGTCGAGGCAGGCGTCCAGCATGGCGATGGTCCGCTCGATCTGGTCGCGTCGGCCAGCCGGGTCGGGGATGGTGAAGTCGGGCGAGTAGCACAGCATCGGGATCGCCAGGCCGCGGTCGGCGGCGGCCTGCCGTAGCGAGCGGTAGTAGCTTGGCCGGTCGTCGGTGAAGAAGCCGTCGTACAGCTCCAGTCCATCGACATCGAGGCTGGCCGCCAGGTCGAACCAGGTCAGCAGCGGCAGCTCGCGCGTCACGCAGAGCTGGTCCATGAAGCCCTTCGGAAAGACGGCCAACTGCGGCATCGGCGGCACCTCCGATCGAGCCCCGTTGCCCTGCGTGCGGCGTAATCCTCCCCGGCGGGCTCAGTTGAGCACGGCGCAGTAGGTGGCGTTGTCGCTGACCGCGTTGACGCCGACGGTGGCGCCCTTGCGGATCACGAACTCGCTCAGCCCCACCTTCGAGTAGGGGTTGCCCCAGTCGTAGGTGTAGCCGAGTCGGGTCCACGGGTAACCGTTCGCGCCGTAGCTCGTGGCCTTCAGCGCGTTGAACCAGGCGACGTGGTCGGGCGACACGGTGACGAAGTTGGCCGACTGCGGGAAGTCGAGTTCGGCCTCCGCATCGGTGATCTCCGGGTCGGGACTGGGCCGGAAGACATCCGCGGGATTGGCCCAGAACTCGACGAAGCGGGTCTTGCCGTTGTGTGCCGGCAGGCCCAAGAGCTGCTCGAGTCGCAGTACGAAGATGCCGCTGCTGAGCGCCTGGCGCCGACAGAACTCCTGGATCTCGGGCACCGCCGTGACCCAGGCCTCGCGACTCAGCGCCAGGTCTCGGCCGACTTGGCTATCGTAGCCGGTCCACGACGTCCAGGTGACCATCAGCACTTGGCGCTGGCCGGACTCGCCGCGCCAGCGCAACGCCTTGTTGGCCGTGGTAAGGGCCGTCAGACTGCGCGTGATCTCGCCAGGCTCGGCGACTGCGGCGTCGGCCACGGCGGCGCTGTACAGGCGGGCCAGCGCCGCCTCATCGAGCTGCTGCCAATCAGGACCACCGGCCGCCCCGCAGCCGGCCAGTCCGCACAGAGCCAGCAGACAGACTGACCACGACCTGCATCGACGCCATCGCACTACGGCTGCTCTCCCGTGCACTGATCCATCGGCGTCGAGGTGCCGGACTATAGTGGCTCGCGTGTCGCCCACGATCCGCGAGTCCACGGGCGCTCAGCCGAGTCGGCGGGCAGCAACCAGGCTGCCAGGCCCGGTTGCTGGTGGGCCATGCGTTCGGCCAAAGGGGTGCCGCCGACCAGCAGCGCGGTCGACCAGGCATCGGCGACGGCGGCGGTCGGGGCCTGCACGGCCGCCAGGCGGGCGCCGGTGACCGGCTCGCCGCTCCGCGGATCGATCACATGGCCATAGGCGCGGCCGGCGATGGTCACCAGGCGCCCGGATCGGCCGGACACACCCAGCGACGAGTCGCGCAACGAGGCCACCGGTGCGGGGCCAGCCACCTCGGCGGGCAGGCCGACGGCGACGGTCCAGGGCGCGCCGTCGGGCGTCGCCCCGACGGCGTGGACACTGCTGGTGCCGGCGTGGATCAGGCCGTGCAGGCCGTAGCCGGCCACGATCCGCGCGGCCTCGTCGACCGCCCAGCCCTTGCCGACCGCGCCGAGGTCGAGTCGGACCAGCGGGTGCCCGAAGCGCACCGTGCGCTCGGCGGCATCCAGCTCGATCAGGTGCAGGCCGACGCCGCGCCGCAGCTCGGCGAGCAGCGACGAGTCCGGTGGTGCGGCGGGTGTTGAGCCGCGGAACCCCCAGGCCGACAGCAGCGGACCAACCGTCGGATCGAAGCAGCCGCCGGTGGCCTGCGACAGCTCGCGACACAGCTCCAGCAGCGCCATGATCTCGACGGTGACGGGCACGGCCTGCTGGGCCGCGACGGCATTCAGATGGGCGATGTCGCTACCGGCGCGGAACGGGCTGAGGACGGAGTCGAGGCGCTCAATCTCGCGGATGGCGTCCTCGGCGGCGGTGCGGGCGAGGGACTCGTCGGTGGTGACGAGGACCAACTCGAACCGGCAGCGCATGGCCTCGACGGCGGCCGTCAAGACGAACGGGGCCCCGGCCGGGGCCCCGTTCGTCGGTAGGGGATCGTGATCGAGCCCGCTCACTTGGCGGGTTTGGGCTTGAAGGTGGCGAAGCGGTTCTCGCGGAACGAGATCTCCGCCAGGCCGACGGTGACCATGCCGGCGAGACCGAGGTCGGGCCCGCAGTTCGGCGTCTTGCGCGACCGCAGGCAGGCCAGCCAGTTCTTGCGGTGCATCTGCTGGTCATTCGGAGTCGGCGGCACGGCCTGGCGCTCGTCGTCGATTTCGTCGGCGTAGATGGCCTCGGGGCGGATGACGATTTCGGTGGGCGAGTTCAGCTCCATGCGGGCCTGATGGCCGCGGATGACCGTGTCGACACCGTACTGGTTGGCCGTGGAGCCGGCCACGAACATGGTGTGCCCGCTGGGGAAGTCGGCCAGCAGGTGGAAGGTGTCGGGCACCTCGCGGTCCTTGGTGTGGACGAAGAGGCCGCCGCCGGCGACGACTCGCGTCGGGAATTCGGCGCCGAAGACCACCATCAGCGGGTAGACCATGTGCGGCAGGAGGTCACCGCAGATGCCCGACGAGTAGTCCCAGTACTTCCGCCAGCGGAAGTACCGCTCGGCGTCGAACGGGCGATCCTTGGCCGGACCGAGGAAGGCCTTCCAGTCCAGGTTCTGGGGCGTCGCGGCCGGCTCCATGCGGGTGTTCCACTCGCCGTCCTTGGAGTTGCGGCAGTAGCTGGTCTGGCTCCAGACCAGCTTGCCGATCTTCGGCAGCAACTCCTTGGCCTTGTGCCACTTGGTCTCGGTGGTGCGCTGGGCGCCGACCTGCAGGATGCGGCCGGTGCGGAGGGCCACCTCGCGCACTTCGGCGGCCTCCTCGATGTAGCGCGCCATCGGCTTCTCGAGGTAGACGTCCTTGCCGGCCGCCATCGCGTCCACGGCCTGGCGGTGGTGCCAGTGCTCGGGCGTGGCGATGACCACGGCATCGACGTCCGGATTGGCCAGCAACTCCTTGTACTGGTGATAGAGCTTGCCGCCGGTGGCGGCCTTGGCCTTGTCCTTGCGCGGCTCGAAGATATCGCAGACGGCGATGATCTCGAGGTTGTCCTCGTTCGCCTTGGCAATTGCGTTGAACGCGGCGACGTGGCCGCCACCCATGCTGCCGACGCCGATGAAGCCCAACCGGATGCGGTCGTTGGCGCCAATGATGCGCTGGTTGCCCTGGGCGAACGCGCGGCGACTCCGCCAGTCACCGGCGGCCGCCGCGCCCGCGACCCAGCCGGCCGTGGTCAGGAAACGGCGCCGCGAGACGCCGGAGCCTTGGCTCTCTGAACTGCTCATCAACTGCTCCTTGTGAAGCCGGGCCGGTCTGGCCGGTGAGGCGTCCGGACGGCCGCTGCACGGGCCGTCCGGAACGCGCTGAACTCAACCCAGGTCGTAGAGGGCCTTGTCGAGTTTGACCGTGGTGCCGCTCACGACGGCTTCGTTGGCCTTGATGCCGGTCACCGTGGCTTCGAAGCCGCGGACTGCGTCGCAAGGCGACTCGCCACCGCTGGCCGCGGCGCCGGCGAACAATTCCAGCGCCGAGTATACCGGATCGGCCGCCTGGGCGTCAGCGTGCTTGCTCGGCTCCTCGCCCGCTTCGAGCAACTTGGTCGAGTTGGCCACCAGCACGATGCCCTGCTCGTCACCGACCTTGTCCTGCCGGGCATAGACCTCCCAGCCGAGCAGCGGCGCGTCCGACTCCTTGAACAGCCAGGCGCGAGTCTGCTTGAGCAGGATGCTGCCGTTGCTGCCGTAGAGCAGCTCTTCGGAGCCGCCGAAGCTGTTGGCCAGCGAGCCCTCCCAGGTCGCGGTGAAGCCGTTCGGGTACTCCAACATGCAGGTGACGGTGTCGGCCAACTCGCGGGAGTCGTCCTTCCAGCGGAGAATCGAGCCCAGACCGTGGATCGCCGTGGGGCGCTTCTTGGCCGCCCAGGTGAAGTAGTCCATCTGGTGCGTGCCGATCTCGCCGGGCAGGCCGGCCGAGGTGGCCTTGTAGAGCCGCCAGTTCACGTCGCGTTCACGCGCCGCCTCGACCCCACCGCGGTACCAGCTTTCTTTGCGCCGCCACTGCGCCCGGCCGCCGACCAGGCGGTCCAGTGCGCCGCTGCGCACGAACTTCATGGCGTGTACATAGAGCGGATTCGTCCGCCACTGCAAGCCGCTCTGGAAGACGACCTTGGCGGCCTTGGCGGCCACCGCGATGGCGCGGGCGTCCTCGATGGTGTGGGCCAGCGGGGCCTCGCAGTAGACATGCTTGCCGGCGGCCAGCGCGTCCAGCGCCATCGCCTTGTGCTGGGGCGTCGGGCTGGCGATGACCACGGCGGCCACGGACTTGTCGTCCAGCAGGCGGCGGTAATCGGTCAGGCCGGTGGCGCCGGGCACCAGGGCGGAGCCGGCTTTGAGCGCGACCTCGCTGCTATCGCAGACGGCCTTGACCTGGACGGCCTTGAGTTTGGACAGTTGCCGCAGGATGTGCTTGCCCCAGGCGCCGGCGCCGATGACGCCGAGCGTCAGCGGCGCTCCGGCGGCGGGTTTGGCCGGCTGGGCGGCGGCTTCGATGGCGACCACCATCGCGCCGGCGGCGGCCGCGCTCTTCAGGAAATCGCGGCGGGAGAACGGATCATCTCTCATGGGCTACCTCATGCTATTCGGCGGCGGAGCCGCCGCTGGACCGGCCCAGCGCCGGCGGGCCGCAGCGCAGGTGGGCACCTGGCGTGGCGGCCACTGCGGAGCGGACCGGATACCAGACGCGAAGATGCTCGCGCAGGTTGCGTACTGCAACCAGTTTGCCCGCCGGGCACCGGCCCGGATCGGCTGGAAATCTCAGGGATCAGCGCGAACTTTGCCGCGGCCGAGGTGTCTTTTTTCCGTGGAGGACTTGACGCCGTACGGCAGAATGCGCTAGTGTTTCGATGCCGGGCGGGGAGAAAGCGGCGCAGCCGGCTCATCCCGTGTACCATGGACCGGCAGGAACCAACAAAGTCTGAACCGGACTGAACCATGGTCCGGGTGAAGCGTCAAAGCGTACTGGAATGCCTGCGCCGGGAGCTAGACCGAGCGTTGGGCACCGGCGAGGGAGCGGCCCGCAACGCAGGCTATCCTACGAAGCCGGAAGGCTTCGGGGAGGGTCGGTCCGGAACCGGCGAAAGGATCGCTGGGATGAACGGCGAACCGAAGCAGGCAGGAAGGTGGTCGCTCTTGAGAGTGACCGGAACTGGAGAACCTACACCCATGAAGCGAATGGGACTCTCGCTCCTCGTCGCCGTGGCGGCGATGGTCTTGTCGCCGGCCATGGCGCAGGACAAGGACGCCAAGAAGGCTGAGCCGAAGGCCAAGGCCGAGGGCAAGGCTGATGCCAAGCCGGCCGCCAAGGCTGCTGCTAAGCCGGCCGCCAAGCCGGCCGCCAAGGCTGCCGCCAAGCCGGCCGCCAAGAAGGCCGTCAAGAAGGCCAAGGTCCGCTGCTATCGTGTCAAGAAGCGCGCTCGCCGCGCTCGCGCTACTTCGAGCTGCTGCGCGCTGCCGACCATCCGGTTCTGGTCGTGCGACACCGGCAAGTGGGAAGTCGTGAAGCCGGCCGGCTATCGCAGCGTGTTCGACCCGATCACCGGGTGCAACGTTCGCGTGCCGGTCTACACCGCGACCGCCAAGAAGGCCGTGGCTGCGTACTTCGCCGCCAAGCGCGCCGCTATCAAGCGGTGTGAAGATGCCTTCGCCGCTCGCGCCGAGTTCAAGCGCGAATGCGTCCTGCCGGCCGTCAAGGTTGGCAAGGACTGCGGTCCGGCTGGCTCGGTTCCGGCTGCCAAGTGCGTCGACGACAGCTGCGCTGCTGCCAAGTGTGGCACCACGGCTGCCGCGCCGAAGTAAAGGAAACGTCCATCTCGGCACCTCGGTGCTGAGAGCGACAAGGCGGTACCGTCCTCGTGACGGTGCCGCCTTTCCTGTTTTGGGGGGCGCGGTTGGCGAGTCGTCGCGGTCGTCGGTCGGGGGTGGGCGGCTGGGCGCCGGTGAGCGACCACCGGGGCGTGCGACAGTGCCGGCGACGCGAGGGTGTGGTTCCGATCTGCTGGGCGGTGCAGGCGCAGCACCTCACCCCCCGGCCCCCTCTCCGCCCGCGGAGAGGGGGAGTCTGGTCGGGGCCGGTGGGCAGGGCGCCCCCTCTCCGCCCGCGGAGAGGGGGAGTCTGGTCGGGGCCGGTGGGCAGGGCGCCCCCTCTCCGCGGCCGGACAGGGCGAGTCTAGACGGGGCCGGCGCGGTGGGTGCTCCCTCTCCGCGGGCGGAGAGGGGGTTGGGGGTGAGGTGGTGCGCGCCGACCCGCACGGCCCACGCGTCGCGAGCGGGACTTGGCGATTCCGCCTGAAGTGGTACAATCAGCGCCAGTAGGTGCTACCCGCACCGGAGTTCCTGCCCGCAACTTCCGAGCCGATTGCCTGTCCAAACAATCAGAGTCCACCTGGCGTACGGGCGGACGTCTGGATGTGGCGGCAGGCGAAGGCCCACTTGAGCTGTTACCTGCTCGACACCATGAGGTCTCGGACGCGGCGAACCGAATCGCCGATCGAGCGTCAGGGTGGGGTGGCAGAGGATCGGAAGTAGCGGCAAGATACGGGCCGAAGCGTCTCGCTCGACGACGAGCGTGTTGGTGCAGACGCCCGTGCTGCGACGTCCCGGTTGGCTGGACGACGGCTCCCGGGGACGTTCGGGCGGGCGAGACAGCGGCCGCCGCAATGCGGCCCGGACGAGGAGAACCCACACACATGAAGCGATTGGGATGGTCCCTGGCGGCCCGTCTGCTGGTGGGCGTGATGGCTGCCACCATGATGCTGACTGCGTCGCCGGCGAATGCACAGGAAGCGGCGCCGGCCAAGAAGGCCGAGCCGAAGGCCAAGGCCAAGGGCGCTGACAAGACCAAGGCGACCGACAAGGGCACCGCCAAGGGCGCCGACAAGGGCAAGGCCAAGGCGGCCGACAAGGGCAAGGCCAAGGCGAAGGCCAAGGGCACGACGAAGACCAAGGCGGCCAGCAAGGGCAAGACCAAGGCCAGCGCCAGCAAGGGCAAGCGCAAGGCCGCGGCCACCAAGGGCAAGAAGAGCACCACCCGCAAGCGCTATCGGCGCTCGCGCCGCAGCCGCGGCGTGAAGAAGGCGACCGCCAAGAAGGCGACCGCCAAGAAGGCCGACAGCAAGGTCGCCGGCAGCAAGGCCGATGGCAAGAAGGCCGACGCCAAGAAGGCCGACGGCAAGAAGGCTGACGCCAAGAAGGCCGATGGCAAGAAGGCCGACGCCAAGAAGGTCGACACCAAGAAGCCGAAGACCCCGTAACAGGTTGAGGGTCGGGCGTTCCGTCCGACTTAGCGGCATACCGCTCGGGCCGGTGGGAGGACTCCTCCCGCCGGCCTGACTGGTTTGGCTCGCGGCGCTAACGGAAGAAGGCGCGTTGACGCGCGTGGTTAGCGAGATGTGACTGCCGTGTTGGGCGTCCTGGGGCTTGGCGCCTTGCGACGGCGCCGGCTGGTGAGTAGACTAGATGGGCTGCGCCGTGCCGCATGGGTCACGACGGCGCAGCAGGGCAACGGTTCGGCGATGGGGCAAGCACGCGAAGAGACGGAGATCCGGGCGCGCACACGGGTTCGCCGCGCTGCGGTGGTGCTGCTGGGCGAGTCCATCGGTGGCACCTTCGCGTGCTTTGATGCGGCGCGCGCCGGCGAGGTGGAAGCCGGCATCCACGACATGCGGGTGGCGGCGAAGCGCTTGCGCGAGCGGATGCGGCTGTTCCAGCCGGTCTACCGGCGGCGCGAGTTCCAAGCGGCGCTGGGGCGGATTGACGAGCTGAACGACGTGCTGGGCGCAGTGCGCGACACGGACGTGCTCGGCGAGCAGTTGGGCGTGCTGGCCGGGTCGTCACCGGTCGTCGATGCGCTGTGTGCGCCGCTGTGGTCTGACCGGCAGGGGCATCAGGCGCGGCTGAACGCCTTCCTCGACGCGCTGGCCGGCGACAGCTTCGCCGGCGGCCTGCAACTGCTGGTTCGCGAGGCGCGCCACAGTGCCAAGCACGCTGTGGCCAGCCAGACCTGTCGGCGGTTCGCGCGCATTGAGATCGGTGTGCGGCTGAGCAAAGCCCAGCGGCGGGTGAGCGAGGTGAGCGGCGAGGAAGACGCCACGGGCCTGCACCGGCTGCGGGTGGCCAACAAGCACCTGCGCTACGCCATGGAGCCGTTCCTGCCCATCTTCGGCAAGGGCCTACAGACCGCCCACAAGCGCGTCTGCGAGCTGCACAGCGTGCTCGGCGACCTGCACGACTGGGACGTGCTCAGCGCTCGCCTGGCGAAGTGGGCGCGGAAGGCGGCCGAGCCTGGGCAACTGGAGCCGTTGCAGCAGGCGACGGTGGAACAGCGGGCTCGCTGCTACCAGCAAGTGGCGGCGCTGCTGGGCGAGGGCGGCCAGCCCATCTGCTACCGCCAGATCGCCGAGGCCATCGACTGACCGCTCACAGGTAGCCTTCGTCGGTGCCGCGGTGGGCCGACGGCCAGATCACCCGGTGCAGTTGGACGCGCATCACGCCGGGGCTCCGGTCGGCCAGCAGCCAGCCGGCCAGTTGGCGTGACAGGTGCCACTCGGCCAGGTCGAGCACGGCGGGCACCACCGGCGAGAACTCCACCCTGACCCGCTCGAACAGGCGATGCTCGGCGCAGACGCCGGCCGCCCAGTCGTAGTCGGCGCGGTCACCGACCACGAACTTCACCTCATCGACGCCGGCGCGCAAGCGGTCGAGGTTGGTCCAGTCATTGTGCTCAGACTGGCCGCTGCCGGGACACTTCACGTCGAGCAGGATGACCACCCGTGGATCGACGTCCGCGGTCGAGACGCTGCCGGAAGTGTCGAGCAGCACCTCGCCGCCGCGGTCAGCCAGGGCGCTCAGCAGGGGCCGCGTGCCGGGCTGCAGGAGCGGCTCGCCGCCGGTGACCTCGATCAGCGGGAGCGCGGTGGCGTCGGCCGCGGCCACCAGGTCGGCCAGCGTCCAGCGGCGCCGGTCAGCCGGCGTGGCCTCGTCCGGGCGCCAGCTATAGGCCGTATCGCACCAGGCGCAGGTCAAGTTGCAGCCGGCCAGCCGGATGAACCAACACGGGCGGCCAGCCCGACTGCCTTCGCCCTGCAGGCTAGCGAAGGTCTCGGCGACGACCAACTCGGTCGAGCTGAGCGTCTGGGTGGGTCGGTCGAGGCCGGGGGTCGGGCGGCTCAACGCGCCACTCCCGGCCGGTAGGCGATGGGGTCGACCACCCCGGCCTGGCGGAAGCCGCGCAGCCGGAGTTGGCAACTGTCGCAGACACCGCAGGCCGCATCCTCGTCCTGGTAGCAGCTCCAGGTGCGCTCCAGCGGCGCGCCCAGGCGCACGCCCTCGCGCACGATGTCGGCCTTGCTCAGGTCGATCAGGGGCGTGACGATGGCCGGGTCGGGCGAGGCGTCGTGGTTGCCCTCGGCCAGCGCGAGCTGGAGGGCGTCGCAGAAGCTCCGGCGGCAATCGGGATAGCCGCTGGAATCGGCCTGGACCATGCCGGTCCAGATGCTCTCTGCCTGCAGCACCTCGGCCCAGGCGGCGGCGATCATCAAGAGGTTGCCGTTGCGCTGGGGCACGTAGGAGACGGGGATCTCGGCGCGGTCGATATCCTGTCCCTCGGGCAGGGCCAGGTGTTCGTCGGTCAGTGCGGAGCCGCCGAACCGCTTGAGGTGGCCGATCTCGACCACCTCGAGCCGGCTGATGCCCAGCGCCGCGCAGACCTCACGGAAGGCCCGTTCCTCGCGGTGCTGGGTCCGCTGGCCGTAGCGGACGTGCAGGGCCGCCACGTCGGCGCCCCCGGCGAGTGCCAGGGCGGCGGCGACGCAGCTATCCAGCCCGCCACTCATCACGACTACGGCCAGCGCCATCGCGAGACTACTCCCAGCTCAGCACGCCACCGGACGAGGCGCTGGTGGCCATGCGCGTGTACTTGGCGAGAATGCCGCGCGTGAACCGCGGCGCCGGCGGCG
This sequence comes from uncultured Fimbriimonadaceae bacterium, assembly GCA_964531735.1. Classification (GTDB taxonomy): domain Bacteria; phylum Armatimonadota; class UBA10988; order UBA10988; family UBA10988; genus CAZHGD01. The sequence goes on from CAZHGD010000170.1 coordinate 13,170, forward strand.
TCCACTGCTCACGGCGTTGGGCGAGCACGGCTTCGTCCACCAGCAGTTCGACCTTGCCGTTCGGAATGTCGACGCGGATGCGGTCGCCCGCCTCGACCAGACCGATGAGGCCGCCCGAAGCGGCCTCGGGGCTGATGTGGCCGATGCAGGCGCCGGCCGTGCCGCCGCTGAAGCGGCCGTCGGTGATCAGCGCCACGCTGCTGTCGAGGCCCATGCCCTTGATGTAGCTGGTCGGCGCCAGCATCTCCTGCATGCCCGGACCGCCGCGCGGGCCCTCGTAGCGGATGACCACCACGTCGCCGGCCTTGACCTTGCCGCCGAGGATGCCGCTGCAGGCGTCTTCCTGCGAGTCGAAGACGACGGCCGGGCCTTCATGGACCAGCATCTCGGGCAACACGCCGGCGGTCTTGACCACCGCGCCGTCGGGCGCCAGGTTGCCGAACAGAATGGACAGGCCGCCGGTGGCGCTGTACGGGCTGCTGCCCGTACGGATGCACTCGAACGGGTCGAACTGGAGCCACAGGGCGCCGGCCGTCGGACGGGCGGCGGCGACCTGGCCATCGGTGTAGACCCGCAGCATCGCGGCCTGTCCGGCGGCGGTCCGTTCGATGACGGCCACGGCGAACCGGGTCGGCGTGCCGGCCGCTTCGGTCAGCCAGATGAGCAGCGCGGCCTGGTCGCCCAGTTCGGCCGGCGTGGCCAGCACCAGCTTGCCGCTGGACTGCGCCGTCTCAGCGGCGCCGCCAAGCCACTTCAGCACCGCGGCGCGGCCCTGCACGCCCTCGGGCTCACCATCCTCAGTCAGCGTCGCGTCGTCGCTCAGCAGGGCACCGAGGGCGGCCATGTTGCGCGCGTTCCACGCCGCGCTGGCGGCCTGCGCCACGGCCATGGCGTCGGACACCGCGGGTGCCGGACCAGCGAGCATCTCGACCACCGAGCTCTGGCGCCCGAGCGGTGCTTCGGCACCGACAATGGCCGATTCGAGCGCCGCCGCCGTCGCCGTCGGCCGCCGGAGGTCGAACGCGTCGATGTTGTCGCCGAGGCTGCGACCGGTGACCGTCGGGCAAGCCAGGTTCAGCAGGCCGGCGTCGTGGCGGACCAACTCGCCGAGGATGGTGTGGATGCCGCCGCTGACGTGGACGTCCTGCACATGGTAGGCGGACGACGGCGACACCTTGCAGATGTTCGGCGTCGTCTGCGAAATGCGGTTGATGCGGTCGATGTCGTAGGCGATGTCGGCCTCATGCGCGATGGCCAGCGTGTGCAGCACCGTGTTGGTGCTGCCGCCCATGGCGACGTCGAGGCGCAGCGCGTTGTCGATCGACTCGACGGTGACGATATCGCGCGGCTTGAGGTCCTGCTCGACGAGCGCCAGAATCTGGCGCGCGGCCCACTCGTAGAGCTTGCGGCGCGCCGGCGAGGTGGCCAGGATGGTGCCGTTGCCGGGCAGCGCCAGGCCGAGGGCCTCACAGAGGCAGTTCATGCTGTTGGCGGTGAACATGCCGCTGCACGAGCCGCAGGTGGGGCAGGCGGCCTCTTCCAGCTCGGTCAGCTCCTCCTCGGTCATCTTGCCGATGTTGTGCTGGGCAACGCCGTAGAACACGCTGATCAGGTCGGAGCCGTTGGCGCCCGCGGCCATCGGGCCGCCCGAGACGAACAGCGACGGGATGTTGGTGCGCACCGCGGCCATGATCATGCCCGGGACGATCTTGTCGCAGTTCGGCACGCAGATCATGCCGTCGAAGCAGTGGGCCTCGATCATGGTCTCGACCGAATCGGCGATCACCTCGCGCGAGGGCAGCGAGAACTTCATGCCCGTGTGGCCCATCGCGATGCCGTCGTCCACGCCGATGGTATGGAACACGAACGGCACGCCGCCGGCGGCGCGAACGGCCTGCTTGAGGAACTGTCCCACCTCGGCGAGGTGCGCGTGCCCCGGGATGATGTCGACGTGGCTGTTGACGATGGCGATGAATGGCTTGTTGCGGTCGGCATCGGTGAAGTTGCCGGTGGCCTTGAGCAAGCTCCGGTGGGGGGCGCGCTCAAAGCCGAGTTTGACCGTGTCGCTGCGCATGGTGGGCTCCAATACCCGCATGGTACCCCAGAAACCGAGACTCGCAAGTGGTTCCGGGCGGTTGCGTCGGCCGCGCGGTTGACGGCCTGCCGGCTGGCCGCTACCATCGCAAGCGATGAGCAGGCCCGTGCGAGGACCGATCGGCCGTTGGCTCAGCGCGGCGCTGGCCGTGCTGGCCGTGGTCGGCTGGCACGCCGACTGCCTCTGTGCCTCACGCACCTCTCACTGCGAACCGCTTGGCAAGGCGTCAGCGGGCTCGCACCAGGCGCCGGGACACCCCTGTCACTCGCATCACGGACAGGGCGAATGCCGCGCCGTGCCGCTGCAACCAGTGGCGCGCGTCGGCGCCTGCTGGACGTGCCCGGCTCCTCCCTGCGCACCACCGCGGGCGGTGCCGGTGCGGCTGGTGCCATGTCCCAGCCCCGAGCGCCCGCCAGATCCGGCGCTCGCCGCCACCCCTAGCCGAGGACCACCCGCCGCTTAGCCACGGACTGTTGTCTGTCTGTGACTGGTGCGAGGTGAGTACTCATGCCATCCATCGACGGCGGCTGGAGCCGCCGCCTGTTGCTTCCGGTCTGCCGCGGTGCGGCCAGGCCCTTGGTCTGCATCCTGTTGGTGTGCTGCGCGACGACCCTGGCTGGCGGGGCGGCGGCGCCCACACCCCTGACGCTCGACGCCGCAACGCGTGAAGCGCTGGCCCAGGACCCGCGCCTGCGGGCGGCGGGGCACGCGGCGACAGCCGCCGCGGCGCAAGCGCGCGCCGCGGGAGCGCTGCCCGGTCCGCGCCTTTCGGTGAGCCCGCTCTGGTCGGACGAGC
>CAZHGD010000171.1:0-14531 GCA_964531735.1 uncultured Fimbriimonadaceae bacterium
CCGCGGACAGGATTCGCCCGCCCTGTGGACAACAACTCCGGCATGCTGCTTAGTACATGTTCCAGTAGATGAACTGGTTGTCGCCGGTCAGGGCCGTGCCGTCTTCAGTGGCCTGCTTCGTGATTGCCACCTCGCGCTTCCAGGCCTTGGTGTGGCCGTCGATGAAGGCCAGGTTGGCCATCTCGTTGTGCCGCGTGGCCAGGAGCCGCGTCATGGCCCCACCCTCCATCGAATGCCCGTCGGGCTTGAGGCGGAAGTTGGTGCCGTCGCCGAGGATAATGGTCTCGGACGGCTTGGCGATGCTGGCCAAGGCCACCGAGGTGTTCTCAAGGTAGACCGAGTACCCGTAGGCCATGCCCTCGACGTAGGCGCCGGCGAACTTGGTGATGGACGCCTCCGACGGGCAGTCGAACATCTGGTAGCTCTTGCAGTACGGCGCAATCGCCACCGCCCAGGTCACGTTCAGGCTGGGCGGATAGGTGATGGTCCGGGGCAAGCACTCGTCATAGTCCTGCGTGTACTGGGTGACGGCCAAAGCCAACTGCTTGTTGTTCGACGAGCAACTGGACTGGCGCGCCTTCTCGCGCGCCTTGGCGAAGACCGGGAACAGGATCGCCGCCAGAATGGCAATGATCGCGATCACCACCAGCAGCTCGATCAGAGTAAAGGCACGTCTGCGGTTCATATCGATCTCCAGCGGGGGGCTGGGCGATCCGCGACGATGGCCAGCGCCATTGACAACACCACCGGGCCGGCGACATCGCCGGCCCGGTGGGCACAATCCGGGGGCAGCCCAACCCGCGGCAGTATAGCAAGTCCGGCCGCGGAAGACTACTTCACGGCTTCGATGCGCAGCGTGTGCTTGACCGGCTGCACCGCGGCCGGCAGCTTGTTGGCCGCGTCCGACAGCTTGCCGACCAGCTTGCCGCGGATGCGCTCGATGCTCTCCTGCTCGTCGGGCACCAGGCGGCCCAGGTTGATCAGCCCGTGCAGACCCTCCTTGATGCCCGGCGTCTCGGCATTCTGCTTGGCGCGAATGCGGCCCTCGACCGAGCGGAAGGCCTGGCCGAACGGGTTGTCGAGGAACTCGGCCGCCAGGTTGATGCCCTTGGCCAGGTCGGCGGCGGCGAACTCCTTGCTGGCGTTGCCCCACGTGACCTTGACCTTGTCGGTGGTCGCGCCGGAGACCTGCAGCTTGAGGCGGTTCAGTTCGTCGTTGAAGCCGAAGAACTCCAGCACGCCGGTGGTGGCGTTCGGCGAGTTCGGCGCGCCCTGGAAGCAGAACGGGTAGCGCGTGCTCTCCAGCTCCACGGAGCCGTTCTGGCACGCCAGCACCTTGTGCCCGTTGCCGCCCTCGGCCTTGCCGGCCGCCAGGTCCACCTTGATGGTGCCCAGGTCGCCGTTGCAGCCCATGGCCTTCAGGAAGGCGTAAGCCATCACCAGATGGCCGTTGTTCGACGGATGAACGCCGTCACCGCCGGCCACGTGGTAGCCCTTGCCGTACTTGGCCTTGGCCTTGACCATCACGTCCATCATCGGGTCGTAGACGTTGGCGAAGACGACCTGCTCTTCGGCGGCCACCTGCTTGGCGAGGTCCCGCTCAGCGGCCAAAGTCTTGTTGTACATGGTCGCCGCTTCGGGACTGTTGCGGTAGGTGTCCGAGTCGACCACGCCGGGCGAGCCGACCACGATCAGGCGGACGCCGGCCTGCTTGAACGACTTCACGATGCGCCGCTGGTAGTCGGTGTACCACTTGGCCCGGTCCGGCGTCATCGGGCTGTAGCCGCCGTCGTTCATGCCGTAGCAGGTGGTGGCCACCGTCGGCTTGAACGGCAGCGTGTCGTTCGCCATGCGGTTGTAGAAGCCGTGCGCCGTCTCGCCGCCCCAGCCGAACTGCATCGCGGTCAGATTCGCCGCCGGCTGACACATCAGCAGATACGACTCGATCATCAGCGAATAGAGCTTCTGCTCGGTGATCGAGTCACCGCAGACGGCCACGCGATCGCCGTCCTTCAGGCCCTGAGCTGGCGCCAGGCTGGCCGTGACCAGCACCAACGCCACACCCACCCATCGCCGCTCGCGGCCGAGGGCGTTCCGAACACCTGCCACCATACTCGTCCTCCGTCCCTGTCGCCCGTTTGGCCACGCCGCGGCCGGTACCTCCGCGCTAACCTGCCAGATCGGGCTCGGCAGGTGGCTCGGGGTCGGCCTGCCGGTCGGCGGGCACGGCGACGTCAGATCCGTCGTCCACCTCCGTGGGCTCGGCGGCCTCAGCATCGGGCTCAGCGTCGGCTTCGGCCGCCCCTGATGCCACCTCCGGCGGCGGCGGTGCGGGCCGGTCGTCCGCCTCGGTCGGCTCGTCGACCGGCGCCTCGTCAGGCTCGTCGCTGAGCAGGTCGTCCAGTTCGCCGGCCGCGTAAGGCAGCCGCGCGATCAGCCAGCGCAGTGTGCCCAGCACCATCAGCTCATCGGCCAGCAGGACCAGCCACAGCGGCGCCGCAACCAGCGTGGCCAGCAACGCCAGCAGGTAGCCGAGGAGCAGGCGCCGGTTGAGCTGTCGCTCGCGCAGACCCGTGCCACGCACCGCCCGCCAGGCCGCGGGCAGATGCTCGAGCCGCCCGACCGGCAGGCTCAGGCCGCCGGCGGCGCGGCCGAGTACGACCACGGCTTGCGCCTGGACCGAGCCGCCGTGGCCAGCCGGCACCACCATGGCCACCGGGCCGCGAACGACCCAGGAGGACAGCGTCTCGTCCACGTCGGACCGCGCCAACTGCGAGACCACCGTGTTGACGCCGAGCTGGACCTGGTTCGCCGCGGCGGCGTCGGGATCGTCGTCCGACAGCAGCCCGACGCGGCGCGCGCCGGCCTGCCGCAGGCCTTCGGCCAGCAAGTCGACGCGGGCCCGCCACGGGTCGCGCAGACCGACCATGCCGAGCGGCGCCTCGTCGGTACACAGGACCAGCACGGTGCCCCCCTGCGCGTGCCGCTGCGCGGCCTCCTCGGCCAGCTCCGGCAGCGGGCTGCCCAGGTGTTCGGCCAGCCGGCCGCCACCCAAGTAGTGCATCGCGCCGTTGATGCGGCCGCTCCGGGCCAGGTGCGCCACGGTGCCGGATTCCGAGACGTTGGGCAAGGCCAACCGCGCGCGCCGCGCGGCGGCGGTGACGGCGTCCGAGACGTCTGAGTCCTCGTTCCGCAGCAGGGCGGCGCACAGGCGCAGCACGTCCTCGGGCTTGAGGTCATCGCTGAAGGAGGCCACATGGTCGACGGCCACCGGCCCGGCGGTCAGCACGCCGCGCTTGAGCAGGACCACCTGCCGGACGCCGTGCAGCGCCCCCAGGTCGCGCGGCGAGATGGCCCGCCGCCACGCCTGGGTCACCTCGCCGGCGGCCAACGGCCAGGTCAGGTGTTGCACCACACGGAAGGCGGTACCGTGACACAGGACCAGCAGGACGAACGGCACTTCGGGCGCCAGCCAGGCCGGTCGCACGATGGTGACGGCGCCGGTGAGCACCACCAGCGAGGCCACCAGCCAGGGCAGGCTACGGGCCGACACGGCACTGGCCAGGTCGGTGGTGTCCGGTTGGTCGGCGAAGGACACCGGTTGGCAGGCCCGCCGGAAGCGCGCGAGCCAGGCCGCTTCGAGCGACCACCCGACCAGCGCCAGCGTGACGGCCACCGGCGCCAAAGCGAGACTGTGGGTGATTCGGCCCACCAGGACGGCGGCAAACGCCACCAGCAGCACCCGGGCCGCAGATTGTACACGCATCAAGGAAGTTCGACCGGAACCGCGTCGTGAAGTTGCAGGCCGCCGTCAGGCGACCAGACCGAAGTGTAGGCGACCAGCCTGACGCCCGCGGCCGCCGCCGCGCGCAGGGCCTGCCCGAAAGCCGGGTCGGTGTCGTCGTTCGGCGCGATGGCCGCCGCGTCGGGCCGTTGGATGAGGAACAGCACACTGGCGCGCTCACCCAACCCGACGCGGGCCGCCAACTCGCCCACGTGCCGGGTGCCACGCTTCGTCGGCGCGTCGGGGAACCGGCCCCAGCCGTCGACGACCAGCGTGCAGGACTTCAGCTCCACCCAGTGCACGCCCGGACCGCTCAGCCGGAAGTCGAGGCGGCTGTCGCCGACGGTCACCTCGGGCTCAACACACTGGTACGGCTCCAGCTCGGGCAGCGCGTGGGCGGCAAGCGCCGCGCGTGCCAGTCGGCCGCCCAGGCGGTTGTCGATGCAGACCCAGCCACAGGTGTGCTCGACGGCCACCAGGTCGTAGGCGGTGCGGCGGTGCTCGCCGGCCGCCGAGACCAGGTGGACCGGCCGGCCGGGCGCCATCAGCTCGACCATGCGGCCCGGGTTGGGCACATGCGCCGCCACCTCGCGGCCGGCCAGGTCGGCCCAGGCCAGGTAGCGGTTGGGCCGTGCCAGGAGGCGACCAAGGTGGCCGGTGCCCGAAGGAGTGACAGCGATCATGATGGCTGGCGGTGACCAGAACAGGGAAGCCACCGACGAGATCCGTCGGCGGCTTCCCTGTTCAGCGGTACGAACGAGGAGGTACCTGCCCTATTCGACCGTCACGCTCTTGGCCAAGTTGCGCGGCTGGTCGATTTCCCGCTCGAGCGCGAAGCTGAGCCAGTAGGTCAGCAGGTACGGCGGGATGATGGTCAGGAACGGCATCAGCAGGTTGTCGGCGTCCGGGACGCGGATGACCCAGTCGACATGCTCGTCAATGTCGGTGTTGGACTTCCGGACCAGCGCCAGTACGTCGGCGCGGCGGGCCTTCACTTCCTTGATGTTGCTGACCGTCTTCTCGTAGAGGTCGGTCTGCGTGGCGGTGACCAGCACCGGCACGTCGTCCCACATGAGCGCCAGCGGGCCGTGCTTCAGCTCGCCCGCCGCATACGACTCGGCGTGGATGTAGCTGATTTCCTTGAGCTTGAGCGCGCCCTCCAGCGACACGGCGGCGTCGAGGCCACGGCCGAGGAAGAAGAAGTCGCGGCTCTCGAGGAAGTCGGCGCTGAGCTTCTTGTAGAACTCCTCGTCATCGAGGATGAGCTGCTCCTTGGCCGGCACTTCGAGGAGCTCGGTGACCAGGCGCTGGACCTCGGCCTCGCTCATCTGACCGCGGATGCGGGCAAAGTGGAAGGCCAGCAGGTACTCGCAGACGAGCTGCGTGACGTACGCCTTGGTCGAGGCGACGCAGATTTCGGGGCCGGCCCAGGTCGGGAAGACGGCGTCGGCGTCACGGTACATGCTCGAGCCGATGACGTTGACGATGGCCAGCACCTTGACGTTGTTGCGCTGAGCTTCGCGCAGGGCCGCCAGCGTGTCGGCGGTCTCGCCCGACTGGCTGATGACGATCATCAGGGAGTCCGGTTCGAAGACCGGATCGCGATAGCGGAACTCCGAGGCGATGTCCAGCTCGACCGGCACGCGTAGCAGCTTCTCGAACAGGTACTTGCCGACCACACCGGCGTAGTAGCTGGTGCCGCAGGCGACGATGTAGACGCGCTTGAGCGCCTTGATCTCGTCTTCCGACAGCGCCAACTCGGTGACGTTCAGCTTGCCGTCGGCAATGCGGCCGCGGAAGGTGTGGCGAATGGCGTCGGGGATCTCGTGGATCTCCTTGATCATGTAGTGGTCGTAGCCGCCCTTTTCGGCCGCGCCGACGTCCCACTCGACTTCCATGATCTTGCGGTCGATCGGGTTGCCCTGCAGGTCGCTGATGGCCACCCCGGCGGTGGTCAGGACACCGACGTCGCCATCCTCCAGAACCATGACCTTCTTGGTGTAGGGCAGCACGGCGGTGATGTCGGAAGCGATATACACTTCGCCCTCGCCGACGCCCAGCACCAGCGGCGACTCCTTGCGGACGACGTGCAGGCGGTCGGGGCAGCTCTCGGAGACGACGGCCACCGCGTAAGCGCCGTGCATGTCCTTGGCCGCCAACCGCAGGGCCTCCAGCAGGTCGCCCTTGGCGCCGTTGGCCATCTTCTCTTCGAGCAGGTGGGCGATGACCTCGGTGTCGGTGTCGGACTTGAACTCGGCGCCGGCAGCGGTCAGGCGCTCTTTCAGCTCGACGTAGTTCTCGATGATCCCGTTGTGGACCACGGCCAGCGTGCCGCTGTTGCCGGTGTGCGGGTGGGCGTTGCGGGTCGACGGCCGGCCGTGGGTGGCCCAGCGCGTGTGGCCGATGCCCATGGTGACCTCGATCGGGTCCTCTTCAATCAGCTTGGCCAGCTCGTTGATCTTGCCGACCGACTTGACCACCTTGCACTGACCGTCTTCGAGCACGGCCACACCGGAGGAATCGTAGCCACGGTATTCCAGACGGCGGAGGCTGTCGATGATGATCGGCACGGCGGAGCGCGAACCAATGTAGCCCACGATTCCACACATGGAGGGAGTTCCTTTCACGACCAGTTGGGTACACGGCGAGTATAGACGCCATTGGCTAGAAGTCAAGCTGCCCGCCCGCGGCGCGGTCATATTCTGGAAACGACACGGCAATGTTACGCAGTTCCCCCCATCGGACGCTATCCGGCGGCCGAAGAGTGCGATAGGGTCCTGTCGGTAGTCGTCTGCCTGATAGTGGAGTGTCGGGCTGCATGGGCAGCACGTGGTTAGCGGGCCAACCAGACTACATACTGCTGCTGCAGACCGTGGCTTACGCGGTGCTGGCACAGCTGGTGACGGCCAGCGGCCGGCCGGTCTTCGGCGCCGGCGTGGCTCGGCTCGGGCAGTTCGCCTTGCTCGCGGCGGTGGCGTCCGGCATCGGATTCGTGACGATCGGCCTGGGTGAGCCGGCCCTCCGGCCGCTGGCCGGCGGCCTGATGGTCCTGGCCTACGGTGTCTTGCTGGCACCGGCGCCGTCGCCCTCGTCCGACCGCCGCGGCCCGCTGGCGGCGGCCCGTCTGGCCGTCCTGCTGGTGGCCGCCTGCCTGGCCGTCTGGGCTCGTCCGGCAGGGCTGGCGGTGACCATCGCCGCGCTGGCGCTGGCCGCGGGGGTGCTGGTGGCCGGTCACTGCGGGCGGCGCAGCGAGGCGGGCCCCTGGTTCGGCGCCGCCCTGGCCGGCAGTGCCTGGCTGCACGGGGTGGCCAGCGTGGTCCAACCGAGCGGCACGACCGGCGCCCTGGCCGAACTGGCCCGCGCCACGCTCGTCGCAGCCGCCGGCCTGGCCCTGTGGCACCACGTTGCTCGCCCGCAGCTCAGCCGCGCCGCGCGGCCCGGGACCAGCATGCTCCTGCTGTATGGCGGCCTGGCCGCCGGATGGGCCATCTGCCACCTCACCGGCGTGGAAACGGAGCGACACCTGCGAGCCGATCTGCAGCGGCGCGCCACCACGGCCGCTGCCGCCATCGATCAGCCGCTGGTGCACGACCTCTATGATCACGATCTGGTCGGCGCCACCGGCTACGAGCACCTCAAGGCCGCGTTGGCGCGCATCGACTCCGGTAACAAGGACTGCCGGTTCGCCTACCTGATGACACTGCGGGCGGGCCAAGCGGTGTTCCTGGTGGACTCGGAGCCACCGGGCTCGACCGACTACTCGCCCCCTGGCCAGGTATTCGAGGAGGCCAGCGGTCCTCTGCTCCAGGCGTTGCGGGCCGGCACGCCGCTGACCGAAGGCCCGATCGCCGACCGTTGGGGGGTCTGGGTCAGCAGCTTGGTGCCCGTGCTGCCGGCCGCACCCGACCGGCCGGCTGTCCTGCTCGGACTCGACATCGCGGCCGCGGAGTGGCAGTTGGTCCTGGCCCGCACCCGTTTCCGCGCCAGCCTCGCCGTCCTGCTGGGGCTGGCGTTCCTCGGCTCGCTGCTGGCCATGCAGCAGCGCAGCCGCGAAGTGGCGCTGGTCCACCAGACAGCCCAGGACAACCTGCGCCGCGTGTTCGACCACGTGCCCGAGGCGATCTTGGTGCATGACCTCGACGGCCAGGTCATCGACGCCAACGAAGGCATGTTGAGCCTCTACGGCATCGCCCGGTCCGAGCTTGGCAGCCTGTCGATCATCCGGGACCTGTCGGCGCCCAGCAACCCGCTCGAGGCCGTGCCCGCGATCTGGCAACGGGTCGTCGAAGGCGAACCCGCCACGTTCGAATGGGTGGCATGCCGCCCGGGCGACCAACGCTCGTTCCCGGCCGAGGTCTTCCTCTCGCGGATGGAGTTGGCCGGCCGCGCGGTCATCGTCGCCACCATCCGCGACATCACCACGCGCCGGGCCGCCGAAGCCGAGCTACGCCGCTACGCCGACATCGCGCGCCATGCCCAGGTCGGTGTGGCCGTGCTCAGTGCCAAGGAAGACCGCCTGACGCTGGTCAACCCGGCCTTTGCGGCGATGCACGGCTACACGGCCGAAGAGATGCCCGGCCTGCCCATCGAGGACGTCTGCGCGCCCGACCGCTGGACCGCGCTGAACCAACAGCTCAACGAAGCGGACCGCCGCGGCCACCGCGTCTTCGAGAGCATCCACGTGACCCGCGACGGTCGCCGCTTCCCGACGCTGGTGGACCTGACCGCCGTGCGCGACGCCGCCGGCCGGCCGGTGGAGTACACGGTCTACGTGCAGGACGTGACTGAGCTCAAGCAGGCCGAGGAGGCGCTGCGCGAGAGCGAGAGCAAGTACCGGGCGCTCGTCGAGCACACCGGCGACCTGATCGGGCGGTTCGACCGCGAAGGTCGCTACCTCTACGCCAGCCCGGCTTTCGCCGAGCTCACCGCTCATCCACCGGAGGAGCGCCTGGGGCACCGCGAGCGCGACCTGGGCCTGTCGCCGGCGATCTGCGACCAGTTCGAGGACTGCCTGGCCACGGTCTTCCGGAGCGCCCAGCCGGTGGCCATGGAGTATGAGACCCACGGTCCGGCCGGCCCGCGGACCTTCGACGTCCGCTTCTACCCCGAGTGCGACCGGGCCGGCCAGGTCGCCACCGTGCTGGCCTCCGCTCGCGATATCACCGCCCTCCGAGAGGCAGATCGCGAGCGCCAGCGCCTGACCGCCGACTTGCAGCAGGCCAGCAAGCTGGAGGCCATCGGCCAACTCGCCGGTGGCGTGGCGCACGACTTCAACAACCTGCTGACCACCATCCTCGGCCTCGGCACCATGCTCGCCGAAACGCTGCCCGAGGGCAGTCCGGAGGCCGAGGACATCGAGGCCATCTGCCAGGCGGCCGAGCGCGCCGCCGACCTGACGCGGCAACTGCTGGCCTTCAGCCGCCGCCAGGCCATCGAGCCGCGGATCATCCAGCCCAACCGCATTGTGGAAGGGCTGCACAAGATGCTGGGCCGGCTCATCAAGGAGAGCATCGACTTGCGGATCGAGCTCGACCCGGACGCCGGCTACGTGCTGGCCGATGCGGGGCAGTTGGAGCAAGCGGTGGTCAACCTCGTCGTCAACAGCAACCAGGCCATGCCCAACGGTGGCTCGCTGACGATACGCACCGGCGCCGTCGAAGTCGTCACCGGCCTGCCGGGCCTCGAGATGCTGGCCCCGGGCACCTACAGCACCATCACCGTCGCTGACACCGGCTGCGGCATGGACAACGAGACGCGCGCGCGGGCGTTCGAGCCGTTCTTCACCACCAAAGGCGTCGGCCAGGGCACCGGCCTCGGCTTGGCCACGGTCTATGGCATCGCGCACCAGAACGGTGGGCATGTCACCTGTCAGAGCGTGCTGGGCGAGGGCACGGCGATGTGCGTCTACCTGCCGGAGGCAGCGCCGGTGGAGGCCGCGGCGACGGCCGGCGACGAGCCGCCAGTTCGCGCCACGGGCGGGCGGGAGACCGTGCTGGTCGTCGAGGACGAACCCGCGGTGCGGCAGATCGCCGAGCGGGCGCTCCGCCGCCAGGGCTACCGCGTGCTGGTGGCCGACGAGCCCGCCTCGGCGCTGGCCTGCTGGGACAACGGCAACACGCCCATCGATCTGCTGCTCACCGACGTGGTCATGCCGGGCATGAACGGACGCGAACTGGCAGACCAGATGCGCGCCGAGCAGCCGGACCTGGCGGTCCTGTTCATGTCGGGCTATGCCGAGAGCGTCATGGCGCGCGAGGGCGTCCTGCCGAGCGGCCTGGAGTTCCTGCACAAGCCCTTCACGTCGAAGGCGCTGCTGCTGAAGGTGCGCGAGGTGCTCGACCAGGCGCACCAAGCCGCGCCGGAGCCGCTCAGGCCCGCTTGAGCAACGTCACCTGGCGACCGTGATTGCTCCAGCGATGCTCGTCGGCCAGCGTCTCGATGATGCGCAGTCCGCGGCCGCGCGGCTGGTCGTCGGCCGCCGCGAGGCTGTCGAGGGTGGCCGCCACGTCGAAGCCGGGCCCCTGGTTGCTGACCTCGACCTGCAGGCCGCCCGGGACCGCCTCGACGGCGATCTCGACCAGTAACGACTCGTCCTCGCGGTGGCCATGGACAATCGCGTTGGACGCGGCTTCATGGACGCAGAGGACCAGGTCCTCGGCCGCCTCGGGGCTGAGGCCGCCGGCCAACGCCAGTTCGAGCACCTGCGCTCGGACGCTCCCCAGGGCGTCCAGACGGCTCGGCACCCGGAACGTCTGCCGGCTGCCCGGCTTCATCCCGAGCGCCTGCCCGACTGCACGAACTCCGCGAAGGCCAACCAGCGCTCGCTGCCCGCGATGCGGATCTGGGCGCCGCGCTGCTGCACGCGCGCGCCGTCCGGCAGACCAATGATCATGCCGTCGATGATCGCCACCAGGTGGTTGGTCTCGGACTCGAAGCAGTCACGCGGCAGGATCTTGATGACCTCGTCGGGCTGCACCCAGCCGATGCGCTCCTCAATCTCCTGGATTGAGCTGCCCGAGACGTAGATCTGCTCGCGCCCGCCGTCGTGTACCCGAATGTAGACCGGCGCGCCCAGCTTCTCTTCCAACGACTGCGCGGTCTCGCCGCCCGGACCCACCAGCAGATCGGCCACCTCGGCATGGCACTCCAGCAGATAGCCTTCGTGCCGCTTCTGGAAGGCCAGCTCGCGGATCTGGTTCTCGGCCTGGATCGCCAAGGTGATGGGCGACAGGATGTAGCCGCGCCCACGGCACGACGGGCAGACCTCGGAGATCTCGTGCGCCAGGCTTTCGCCGGTGCGCTTGCGCGTGATCTCGACCAGCGCCAGCGGCGAGATATGGACGATCTTGGTCCGCGCCCGGTCGCGCTCCAGCGCCTTTTCCAGCGCCGAATAGACGGTGATGCGGTCGCGCGTGCGGTCCATGTCGATGAAGTCGACGATGATGATGCCGCCGATGTCGCGCAGGCGCATCTGGCGCGCAATCTCTTCGGCCGCTTCGACGTTGGTGGTCAGAATCGTGTCGGCCAGACCGCGCGTGCCGACGAACCGGCCGGTGTTGACGTCCACCACCGTCAGCGCTTCGGTCTCGTCGATGGTCAGGTTGCCGCCGCTACGCAGCATCACGTTGCGCTGCAGCGCCGTGCCGATCTCGCGTTCGATGCCATAGCGCATGAACAGCGGCTCAGGCGTGGTGTGCAACTCGACGCGCTGGCGCATGCCCGGATCGAGCCGGCCCATCACCTCGGTGATGTACTGGTAGTCTTCCTTGCTGTCGACCACCAGCTTCTCCACCTCGGCGGTGAAGAAGTCGCGGCAGACGCGATAGACCATCGAGAAGTCCTGGTGCAGCAGCGCCGGTGCCGAGACGTGCTTCGACTTCTCCTGAATGCTGTCGTACAGCTCAATCAGGTACTCGATGTCGGCCCGAATCTCGTCCTCGGTGGCGCCCTCGGCCTCGGTCCGCATGATCAGCGCGCGGTCTTTCGGCTGGTACTTCTCGCCGAGCCGCCGCAGCCGGTTCCGCTCCTGGCTGTCGGGGATCCGCCGCGAGACACCGATGTGGCGGCTCTCCGGGCCGATCATGACCACGAAGCGGCCCGGCAGGCTGAGCTTGCTCGTGGCGCGCGGGCCTTTGGTGCCCACCGCCGCGCGCTCCACCTGCACGATCACTTCCTGGCCGCGCCGCAGCAGGTCGCCGATGGCGCGCTGACCGCCGCGGGCCGAGCGCGTCTCACCGGGCACCACTACGTTGTCGACATACAGGAAGGCGTTCTTCGGCAGCCCGATGTCGACGAAAGCGGCGTCCATGCCGGGCAGCACGTTCTCCACGCGGCCCTTGTAGACGTTGCCGATGATCTTCGAGCCGCGCTCTGCGTAGAAGTCCTGCAGCGAGCCATCCTCGATGATGGCCATGCGCGTCTCGAAGATACCACTGCTGATTAGGATCTGACGGGACATAAACTCAACTCGGTTCGCCGGTCGCCCGTGCCGCGAGCGCCTGCCGGGCGGCCTCGCGCGCTGCGGCATAGACCGCCGGCAAGCCTGCCCCGGCCGCGTCCGCCGCGGCTCGGCACGACTCATACTCGGGGGCCAGGTTCAGCACCTCGCCAGCCCGCCGCCCTATCTTAACACGAACGGGACCAAAATCGGTGGCCACCTCAACCCATTCGCGTGCCAGACAGTCGCGCTGCGCGACATACCAGCGCACGCCCAGCGTGGTCGTCTCGCGGAGCAGCACGTCGGTCAGCCGCTCGCGCGCCGCCGGCTCGCCCAACGCGCGCAGCAACACACCCGGCCGGCCCTTCTTCATCTGCAGCGGCGAGAGCGTGACATCGAGTGCCCCGGCCTCGAACAGTCGCGACACGGCGCGGTCGTACCACTCCGGGTTCATGTCATCCAGATTGGCCTCGATGATCACCACCGCGGCCGGTTGCCCCGCGCTCTCGCCGATCAGCAGCCGCAGCACGTTCGGAATGCCATAGTCCTTGGTGCCCGCCCCGTAGCCGACGCGCTCACTGGTCATCGCCGGTAGCGTCCAGCCCTGCGCCAGCGTCGTCAGCAAGGCCGCGCCCGTCGGCGTCAGTGTCTCGCCGGCCACGTCCAGCGGCCGCGTCGGCACACCGCGCAGCAGTTCCAGCGTCGCCGGCGCCGGCACCGGCAGGCGGCCGTGCTCGCAGTCCACCCAGCCGTGCGAGATGGGCAGCGGCGAGCAGTAGACCGCCTCGACGCCCAGCAGGTCGAGCCCGACCATGGTGCCGACGATATCGACGATGGCGTCGACCGCGCCGACCTCATGGAAGTGGATCTTCTCCACCGTGGTGCGGTGGACCAGGGCTTCGGCCTCGGCCAGCCGGCTGAAGGCCGCCTTGGCCCGCTCGGCCACCGCCGGCGGCAGCGTGCTGCGGTCGATGATCTCGGTGATGTGGTGCAGGTGCCGGTGCGCGTGCTGATGCTCGGCCAACGCGACCTTGACGCGCGTCGCGCCGATACCGCGCACCGTCACCGCTTCGGCCGACAGTTCGTAGCCGTGGACCGCCAATGGCGCCAAAGCCACGCGCAGGTCATCCAGCGCCAGACCGGCGTCGACCAGGCTGCCGAGGATCATGTCGCCGCTGGCACCGGCCGCGGCGTCGAAGTAGGCCACGCGCATCAGGCACCCTCCCCGCCGCGGGCCGCTCGGCTGTTGATCAGGTGCGCGCACTGCCCGCCGCCGAAGCCGTTGTCGATGTTGACCACCGAGACGCCGCCCGAGCACGAGTTCAACATGCCGAGCAACGGCGCCAGGCCACCGAAGTTGGCACCATAGCCGATACTGGTCGGCACGGCAATCACCGGGGCCGCCACCAGACCCGCCACCACACTCGGTAAGGCGCCTTCCATGCCAGCCACCACCACCAGCGCGTTCGCCTCGCGCAGCACGTCGGCGTAGCCCAGCAGACGGTGGATGCCGGCGACGCCGACATCGTAGATGCGTTCGACCCGGCTGCCCATGACGGACGCGGTGACCGCCGCCTCCTCGGCCACGGGCAAGTCGCTGGTGCCGGCGCAGGCCACCACCACCAGGCCGACCGGCTCCGGTGGCTCGGCCGCCTCAATCACCCAGCAGCGGGCGGCCTCGTGCCACACCCCGGGCAGGCCGGCGGCGCGCACCGCCGTAGCGGTCTCGGCGCGCATCCGCGTGGCCAGCAGGCACCGCTGCCGCGGCGCCAGCGCGCCGATGATGGCGACGATCTGGTCGTCGGTCTTGCCGGCGCAGAAGATGACCTCGGGGAACCCGCGGCGCAGGTCGCGGTGGGTGTCGAGATGCGCGAAGCCGCCCACCTGCTGCATCGGGAAGTCGCGCAACTGCGCCGCGGCGTCCGCCACGGCCAGACGACCCGCCGCCACCTCGGTCAACATGCTGCGCAGGCGCGCTTCATCCATCGCACAGTGGGCCTTCCGACTCGCCGGTGAGGAGCCGACAGTACCGGGGACCGGGCTCGAACCGGTACGAGCAGAGCTCGCAGGATTTTAAGTCCCGTGCGTCTACCAATTCCGCCACCCCGGCTCGGGTCGACAAACACAGACGGCACACTCAGCGTGTGCCGTCTGGATGCATCAGTAAGGTGGCACCCGGATTCGAACCGGGGAATAAAGGCTTTGCAGGCCTCTGCCTTACCACTTGGCTATGCCACCGCAAGCGGGAGACGGGACTCGAACCCGCGACCTTCTGCATGGCAAGCAGATGCTCTACCAACTGAGCTACTC
>CAZHGD010000171.1:14631-15987 GCA_964531735.1 uncultured Fimbriimonadaceae bacterium
AACCCGCGACCTTCTGCATGGCAAGCAGATGCTCTACCAACTGAGCTACTCCCGCTCGACGGACATTTTGGTGGGCGAGAGGAGACTTGAACTCCTACGCCTTGCGGCACTAGATCCTAAGTCTAGCGTGTATACCAATTTCACCACTCGCCCGAAGCCGAACAGCATGAAATAGTATACGCAGGGTTGTTAAAAATGTCAAGTGCTGTGGGTGAATAGTGATGGTTGAACGGCATTCGAAGCGTGGAATCAACTCTTGGTGTGTGACAGTGAACAAAAGGCTGCATCGCTGAGGTACATTAAGGTAGTAGTTGCGTATACATCGCGATGTGGGTAAGACCAATCCAGAAAGGCGGCCAGATATGCGCAGTTCGCAATATTCGCATCTTGTAGATAAACGTATTATGGAAGCTGTATTACGCAGCCGCATTGAAGAGGCGGAGGCGTTAAGCAATGAACCGCAGGGCGAACGCCCAATCATCACATTCTCTCGTGAAAGCTGGGCACTGGGAGACGAGGTTCTTGAGGCGCTCATGCATTTGTTGCCTGATAACTGGAAGGCATGGGATAAAGAAATTCTGAACACGATTGCCACACAAGCGGGCGAACGCGTGGATGACGTGTTTCGTGTGGACGAAACATCTTCTTCGCAGATATCTTCAACGATGCGTCACTTGATGGGCATCGGCGATATGGATCCGCTGAAATACCGGAAATACCTGATGCGCACTATTAGGGTCATCGCAAATGATGGCTATTCGGTGATTGTGGGACGCGGTGCGAACTTTGTGCTGCCCAATTCACTGAATGTGAGAATCGTAAGCCGATTTGAAAGCCGAGTGCGGCGCTGTGTCACCATGACATCGGTATCGGAACACCAGGCGAGTCGACAGATATCTGAACGAGATCGTCTGCGCGAAGGGTTCATCAAGAACATATACCATCGGGATATCCATGATGTCAACGCATATGACGTTATATACAGCACAGATCATCTGGAGCCGGATACCATTGCGTTCAGCATCCACGACATGGCCTGTCATCTTTGGGGAAATCTGAAGCCGTAACGGGTATATGTCAACTCAGCAGTGAGTGATGAGGCGGGGGCTCTTTGTCATGTTGAGTATGGTGGTTTGCCATACAATCCAAACAAAGGGCTGCCCGTCTTTCGTGTATTAATAGCGGTGTAATGGTGATCGTGCCTGTGTATCAGCGGATTTGGGGTATCGATACGCGTTTTTACTAAATATCACTCTATAATATATACTAGCATTGGTTTATTTGAAGCGCAGTTATTACCCTTGATTAGTATTCAGTAAAGATGATATTGCTTATCTGTAGAGCCGCCCTACATAG
>CAZHGD010000172.1:0-15963 GCA_964531735.1 uncultured Fimbriimonadaceae bacterium
CAGATGCTCTACACGCAACTGCTGCGCGACTCCGTGGCCGAATTGCTCGCCGGCGCCGGCTCGCTGGCCGAGGCGACCGAGCGGCTGTCGCGACAGGACTCCGCGTTCTTCTCCGAGCGCTTCCTCCTGCCGCGGCCGCTGCTGCAAGCGTTGACCAGCCACCAGCCGGCAGTCTTGCTGATCGATGAGATCGACCGCGCCGACGAGGCGTTCGAGGCCTTTCTGCTGGAGCTGTTGGCCGACTTCCAGGTGACCATTCCGGAACTGGGCACCATCACGGCGAAGCACCGGCCGTGGGTCATCCTGACCAGCAACGGCACCCGCACACTGGCCGACGCGCTGCGGCGGCGGTGCCTCTACCTCTACCTCGACTATCCCGACCACGAGTTGGAACTGGCCATCGTGCGCCGCAAGACGCCGGGACTGGCCGAAGCGCTGGCGGCTGAGGCGGTGCGCTATGTGCAGCAGTTGCGCCGCCGCAACCTGCGCAAGCCGCCCAGCATCAGCGAGACGCTCGACTGGGCCTACAGCCTGGTGGTGCTCAACGCCGAAGCGATTGACCAGGACCTGCTGGACGAGACGCTCGGCGTGCTGCTCA
Organism: uncultured Fimbriimonadaceae bacterium; assembly: GCA_964531735.1. Classification (GTDB taxonomy): domain Bacteria; phylum Armatimonadota; class UBA10988; order UBA10988; family UBA10988; genus CAZHGD01. Next base: position 599 of record CAZHGD010000172.1, read on the forward strand.
AGGACCACGACGACCTGGAGCAGACGCGGCGGCGGTGAACGGCAGGGGTTGCCGCGCGTCCGGCGAACCGGACTGCCGTCGCTGGAGAACTGCCGTGGTTGTGCCGCTTGCCTTGTTGTGCCTCCTGGCCCCGCCTGACGCACCGACCATACCGGCCCTGAAGTTGCGCGAACTGACGCCGGCCGGCAGCGACGCGCCGTTGCTCAACCCGGGCATGGGCGTCTACCTGTTCGGCACCCGCAACCCGGCCGACATGCCCGCGAACGCGTGGTTCTCCCCCATCGTCACCATCGGCTACTTCCGCGACGACTGGGCCATGCTCCAGCCCGACGGGCCGACCACCGCGGCGTTCGACGCCTACTTCCAACCCATCTTCGATCTGTGGGTGAAGCAATGGGGCAAGCGGCTGTCCTTCCGCTTCATGTCGCAGAACATGCACTCCAAACGGCAGTACGTCACGCCGAAGTGGGTCTTCGATCAGGGCGTGCCGTCGGTGAAGCACACCAACCTCTACAACGGCGAGCAGGTCAACCCGGTCTTCTGGGACGACCGCTACCTGGCCATCCAGGAGAAGTTCATCGCCCAGTTGGGCCAGTACCTGGACGGCAAGCCCGGTGTCGAGTTCATCGACATCGGCGGCATCGGTGAGTGGGGCGAGATGCACCTGGCGCGCTGGACGCCGCAGCAGTTGGCCGAGAGCGGCTACAGCGACACCAAGTACGTCGGCGCCTACCGCCGGATGATCGACGCCTATGCCCGCGCCTTCCCGCGCACGCGCGTCTTCCTCAACGTCGGCGACTGGGATCAGATCAACGACTACGCCGCCATTCGTGGCGTCCACTTCCGGCAGGACGGCCTCCATCCCGCCGGTCCCAGCGCCAACGTCGGCAAGCGGTTCTACGTGCCCTATGCGCGGCGCGGCGTGAGCTGCAACTACGAGTTGCACAGCGGCTACGCCGAGATGAAGCAGAAGGGCTGGGGCCTGCGCGAGACCTTCACCAAGGGCCTCGAGGACCCGATCAGCTACTTCCACATCAACCTGATGGGCTACCGGCAGCTCCTCGACGCGCCCGCCGAGGTGAAAGAAGTCGTGACCGACCTCGGCCGCCGGCTCGGCTTCCGCTTCGCGCTGACCAAGCTGCGCCTGAACGCGACCGTCGGCGTCGACCCGCAGCGACGCGGGCGACTGCTGCTCGAGCAGACCTGGCGCAATCTGGGCGTGGCGCCGTGCTATGACTCCTACGCGCTCCGCTGGCAACTGACCGACGCCGGCGGCCAGGTGGTCGCCGAGCGCGTCAGCTTCCCGCGGCGCGCCACCACGCAGTGGTGGCCGGGCGACGAAGTGACCCTCCAGGACGTGCTGGCCATTCCGCCGGGCACCGCCCCGGGCGACTACCGTCTGTCGGTGGCCATGGTCAAGCCCGAGCAGCCGGACCTGCGCATCCAACTGGCCCTGGCCGGTCGCACGGCCGGCGGCGCCTACGACCTCGGCGCCGTGCCGCTGCGTCCGTCGGTCAGCGCGCAGGGCCTGGTCTACCAGGAAGGCTTCGAGACCGGCGTGGCCGGCTGGACGGGCACCGGCGGTGTGACGCTGAAGCCAGCCGGCGAGGGTCACAGCGGCCAGGCCTGCCTATCCATCGGCGGCACCTCGCCCGGACCGGCCTGGAACTACGCCTCCATCACTTTGCCGCAGCGACTGCAACCGCTCAGCCTCTACCGGCTGTCGTGCTGGCTGCGCGTGGACCGGTGCACCAGCAAGCACGCGCCGTACCTGAAGATCGGCCTGGCTCGCGCCGACGGCAAGTGGATCACCAACGCCAACACGGGTGCCTACGACCTGAGCAAACTCGGCACCTGGCAGTACCTGGAGACGCAGGTCGAGACCACACCCGAGACCGCCGGTGGCCATCTGGCCGTCGAACGCGGCCAGTTCGAAGGTGCGGTGACCATCGACCTGCGACTGGACGACCTCAAGCTGGAGTTGGTCGAAGCGCCCTGACGGCGCGGCCTACTCCAGCACCAGGCCGCCCGCCTGGTCGAGGTGCCAGGTGGCCCCGGTACCGTGCCACTGCAGCCACTCACCGCTCTCGCTGCGGCGGACGCCGACGTTGCAGCCGAGCTTCAGGCCGGGCTTGAGGTTGATGCCGGCCGCGGCCAGCGGCACGGTCCAGCGCGCGGTCCACTGCCCGGCCGCGACCTTGGCTTCGTAGCCAATGGCCGCGGCCAGCCGCTGGCTGGCCGCCTCGGGCGCGCCGGCCTCGCTCACGCACTCCTGGTGCCCGCCGGCGAAGCCGTGGCTGACGAAGGTCGGCCCAGGGGCGGCGCCGGACAGGTCGCGGAAGCAGAGCTCGGCCGCGTCGTCGCTGCCCCAGGCGCGGCCGCGCTGGAGCTTGCTCGCATCACGCAGCGGCACCGTGACCGTGACGATCAGGCGCGTGCCGTCGTGCGTCAGGCGCGCGGTGGCCGGCGCGCCGGCGACCGCACTGCCGTCGGGCCGTCGGGCCACCGACAAGGTCACTTCGCCGCCTCTGGGCACGCGCGCCTGCGGTGGCTGGACCGTCCGCGTCGGCGGCAGTTCGACCACCGTCTCGCGCAACGGCACTTCGCGCACGCCGCGCGCCTCGACAATCGGCCAGGTGGCGCGCAGCTCGTCCGCGTACGGCCCGATGCGCTCCACCGGAATGGCCTTGAAGCCCAACTGCCAGGCCGGCGAATCCGGGCGCAGGCGGTAGTCGTCGCGGTCGGCGTCGACAAACCGCGGATCGGCAATGACCGAGTGCGCGTCGTAGCCCTTGGCCTGCCAGGCCGCCCACTGCTGCTCGGCGGTGCCGGGCAGGCCGAGGTTCACCGGCCGGCCGTGATGCCAGATCAGGTTGTAGTCGGTCTGGTTGCGCGTGGGCGCATCGGCGGGCCAGTAGGAGTACAGGCGGGCACTGTCGGCGCGGTAGCTGATGACATTGCGCAGGAAGCGGTTGCCCGCCATCTGCCACAGCTCCTCCAGGTTGCCCTTGACCAGCTCCGGGTAGCGCGCCTGCCAGGCCGGGCGCGCCATCGCCGCCTGGTACTCCTTCCAGTGCGCCGCCACCACCCAACTGCTGCGCTCGTGGCCCTGGTACATCATCTGCTGGTGGCGCCCGTCCACCAGAATGTTGTTCTCAACCAGGTTGTCGCGCCCGGCGTGGATGTCGCAACCGCCGAGCGTGGTGCGCGCCACGATGTTGCCGTAGACGTGCACGCCACTGAGGTCGTCGTCCAGGTAGATGCCCCAGGCGAAGTGCGGACTGGTCCAGCGGTCCTTCGTCCGGCCGTAGCCCAGCACATCGGTGATGAAGTTGTGGCGGTAGACCATGCCGCGGATATGCCACGCGCCGCCCATGTAGGTGGCGCCGGTGTCCTCGGTCTCCAGGTTCACATGGCGGATACGGTTGTACTCCACCACACAGTCGGGTCCGCCACCGAACACACCGCAGCGCGTCGTGTCGTGGATCAGGTTGTGCGACACCCGCTGCCCGACGCCGCTGATGGCAATGCCGCAGCCGTGGCCGTTCAGGTGTCCGATGTGGTGGACGTAGTTGTTGTCGGCGAAGTGCCCACTCGCCTGCAGGTTCTGAAGGTCAGCCGGGGCGCTCTCCAGCCGGATGCCGTAGTTGGCCACTTCGTACAGGTCGTTGCCGACCACGCCGCAGTCGCGCCCACCCCAGACCTGGACACCCGCATACCAGCCGATGCTGCTGCCCGTGTCGTGGATGGTGTTGCCGGCGATCCGGCAGTGCGAGGCTTCGCGCAGGTTGACCGCCGGTCCGTCGCACCCTTCAAGGGTGAACCCGCGCACGGTGATCCAGTCGGCCCCGCGCCCGAAGTCGAGCAGCGTCTCGACCACCGGCACGCGCACCTCGGCGCCTGCCAGCGGCTTCGGCGGCTGGTAGTAGAGCACTGCGTGATCGGCGTCGAGGTACCATTCGCCCGGCGCGTCCAGTTCTTCGAGCAGGTTGCGCACGTAGAACCGGTCCAGCGGCCGGATCCCCTTGAACGGACCCCACGAAATGTCCTTGGCCAGCGCGATGGTGCCCGCTTGCGGGTCGGCCGCGGCGATGCCGACGGCGATGTTCAGCCAGTTGTAGCGCGGGTAGATGATCACCTCGCCGCGCTCGGGCTGCTGCCAGCGCCGGCCGCGGTCGCGCGCGCGCAGGTGGATGACGCGCAGTTCCTCGGTCGGCAGATCCTGGTACATGTTGAGCGGCTCGCCGTCGACGTAGGCGAAGCCGCCACCGTGTGGGTTGTCCGGGTCGAAGTTCGGATAGCGCGCCAGGATCTGCCGCTGCCCGTCTAGCAGCACTTGCTTGAACCGGACGCCCTTGAGGCCCTGCGCCGCCAGATCGGCCTTCAGGATCCGGCCCTGGTGGGGCTGGAAGCCGGTCACCCGCCGCGTACCGGTCAGCACCACGCGCTCGCCCGGCCTGGCGCGGTAGACCACCGGCGCCTCGGCGGTGCCGGCGTCCTGCGCCGTAAGCTTGAGCGTCTGGGTCAGCTCATAGGTACCGGCCCGCACCTGCACCGCGACGCCACCGGCCGGCAGCGGACCGGCGGCCTTCAGCGCGCGGATGGCGTCGCGCGCGCGGGTGAGCGTGGCAAACGGGGCGGCCGCAGTGCCGGCCGCCCCGTCGTTGCCCGCCGGTGAGACGGTGAAGGTCCGCGCCGGCTCGGCGCTCAGCGTGCCGAGACAGAGCAGGCCGAGCAGGAGCCGGGCGGTGGTCATGACTAGTGCATCTCCGTGTCGCAGGTGCTGATACCGCCACGGTAGTAGCTGAACTTGACGTTCGGGTGGTCGGCCAGCAGCGACATGGGACAGCTCGAGTCGGGCACGCGCTTGCTGATCATCAGCGCGGTCAGCCGTAGGCCGAACGGGTTGTCGTGGTGGCCCGGGTGGTAGATCGAGACCTGCTCGGCCTGCCACGTCTGTTTGGGCCCGACGGTCAGCGCGTGCGTGGGCACGATCGGGATGTTGCCGGCGCCCGAGGTGCGGGCGTTCTGCACCAGCGTGAGCGGGTGCAGCTCGACCACGCGGGTACCCAGCTTGCGGAACTCCTCAGGGCTGGGCGGCGCATCCTGGTAGGCGCCCTCGCGGCGCACCGGGTCGTTGAACGCCCAGTGCTTGATCTCGCCCTGGCCGCCTTGCATGGTGACGCAGCGCACGCCGTTCCAACTCGCCTCATACCCGCTGACATCGGCCTTGGGGAAGTGCAGGTTCTCGGCCGGCATGGCCAGCTCGGGCCGAATGCGGTTGAAGCAGAGGTCGCGGTCAGCCTTGGCAAACGAGAGCGGATGGTCTTCGCCCACTTCCTTGCCGTCCATGAACCACTCGTCCATGCCCCAGAAGTGCGCATGCTTCAGGCTCAGGTCGAGCGCGTTGACGATCAGGGCCACCAGCGGCAGTTGCTCGGTCGGCCCGATGGGCCCGCACAAGCCCACGGGATTGTCGGCCGTCGCTTGCTTGAAGGCCGAGATGTACTCCAGCGCCTCGGCCAGGTACAGCTCCTCCAACGAGTCGTAGAGCACCACCTGGAAGCCCGGGCGGCTGAGCTGCTCGAGGTCCGTGGCGGTGAGCTTCGCGGCATCGCGGAGCAGTTCGGCGTCGAGGGTGGTGTAGTCCCACCAGCCCGGTGCGATCTTGGACAATGGGCGCGGCATCGAGTCCTCCTCATTGGCGGAGGACGCTTTCGCCGCCACCGGCCGGTGACCTGCCGCCGACGGCGAGTCGCCGCCGGCCCTACTCGCCGAACGGCCGGTACGACCAGCTCTGCCAACGCGCGAGGTCGGCGATGACCGCCGACTGGTAGCCCGGCTGCGCGTGGCTGCTCGACGCGCGCGGCTCACCGAAGAACGGCAGCTCGGCCGCCGGCGGCAAGTCACCGGGCGGCTCGATGGTCAGCCGCTCGGGCCAGGCACCGGTCTCGCGCCAGGTGCGCCAGGCCACCGCGAACATCATCGTGGCCGCCGCCGGGCCCAAGTCGGGCCCGCACCGCATCACGCCGGGCAGGCGCCGCTGCTCGACGAGGTAGTCGTACAGCGGGCCGGCCAGTTGGAACCAGGCGTAGCCCGGCAGTTCCACCCGCTGGGCCGGCCAGGGCCGCTCCACCGGTCCCAGCAGCCGCTGCACCGGCACCGCTGCGGGCACGCGGCCCTGGCGCTGGAGGTGCGCGAACAGGTGGACCAGCACACCCAGGGCATCGGCGGCCGACAGCGTGGTGCCCGACAGCGCCAGATCGGTCGGGCCAGCGGCCACCGCCGCGGCCAACTCGTCCACCTCGGCCAGCGTCAGCCAGGGCTGTCCCGCGCCGCGCCGCCGCGCGGTGTACTCGCCGAACGTGGTCACGTTCACGTCGGAGCGACCGGCCAGCCAGGCACAGACGCGCGCGGTCCAGGCGAAGTGCGCCTCGATGTCGGCCTGGTTGCGTTGTGCGACGCGCCGGAACTGCCGGCCGCGCGCGTAAGGTTGCGGCGCACGGTAGTGGCAGAGCTCGTTCCACTCGTACCAGCCCCACCATTCCGCCATGGCCCAGCAGGTGGGATGCCCCACCGGCACCACTCGGCCGTGCGCCTCGGCCACGCGGTCGAACTGCTCGCAGAAGGCCCCGAACTCGGCCTCCGGGTCCATGACCCCCGCCGGCGTGCGCGCCACCAATGGGTCCTGCGTGTGGCCACCCCACGAGCCCTGCAACGACATCGCGTGGCCGCTGCGCGACACCACCACCTGGTCCATCAGCCAGCCGTTGAGCGAGCCCCCGGCGAAGCCGCCGTTCCACGCGTCCACGCCACAACGCCGCATGATGTGCGGCATCATCGCGTTGACGTTGTTCTGGTGCTGCACCCAGGCCGCGGGCCACTGCCCACAGATCTCGGCCACGTCCATCAGGCCGGGCAGCTCGATGGCCGTGCCGTAGGCGACGGCCTCGTCCCACGGCAAGCGCTCGCCATAGGCCAACGCACACTCGGGGAACTCGAACCACCAGTTGCCGTGGTAGTCGATCTCGTGCTCGCCCAATGCGGCGAGCACGTCGCGCCGGCCGCGCTCGCGCAGGACGCGCGCCTTCTCGCCCACCAGAAAGAAGCACCCGCGCAGGCCGTGGTCGCTCAACAGGCGGCACAGCCGCAAGGTGGCATCGTCGGCCTCGGGGTGGATGGGGTCCTCGGTGTCGAACGACAGGAAGACGTCGATCATCGCGCCGCTCCGGCGAGAGCCGTTGGCGATGGCCGGGCAGCTTCCTCCGTGCCCGTTGACACCGCCGCCAAACGCCGCTATAAGCCGCACTAGTGCGCCATCACAGAGGTTCGTCGGCAGACAGCACGTTCATCCTGAGTAGCCGCGCAGCGGCGTATCGAAGGACCCGGCCGCTGCGGATCCGCTTCAGGAGCCGGCCATCGGGCCACCGCCGGTACGGCGGTGCCCTTCGATACGGCCTGCGGCCTACTCAGGGTAAACGGGCCGGATGGCCTGGAGTCACTGTGGTCTGGCACCAGTCTCAAGACTAAGGAGCGCAAGATGCGACTGGCGACGGTACGAGTAGGCGACGCCCACCACGTGGCGGTGGTGACCGAGCAGGGCGTTCACGATCTGGTGGCGGTCGCCAAGGAGCAGTCCAAGCTGCCGGCCTGCTGCTGGACCAACCCGGTGACGCTGCTGGACCAGGGTCCGGCGGGTCTCGCCGAGGCCGCGGCGCTGGCCGCGCAAGTGGCTCCGGTACCGCTCGACAGCGTCACCCTCGGCGCCCCGATTCCGCAGCCGCGCAAGCTGCTGCTGCTGGCCGGCAACTACGCTGAGCACATCATCGAAGGCGGGCAGCGCCTCGTCGAGGCCGACAAGGCCACGCCGCGCGTGTTCATGAAGCCGCCGAGCACCACCGTGGTCGGCCCGTTCGACCCGATTCCGATCCCGCCGGTGGCGCGGTTCGTCGACTGGGAGGCCGAACTCGGCGTGGTCATCGGCCGGCGCTGCAAGGGCGTCAAGGCCGCCGACGCCATGGACGTGGTGGCGGGCTACACCATCATCGACGACGTCTCCGAGCGCGAGTTGCTGATCAAGCCGCGGCCCGAGACGCGCGAGTGGGACGGCTTCTTCGACTGGCTGAACGGCAAGTGGCTCGACGGCTTCGCGCCGATGGGCCCCTGGATGGTCACCAAGGACGAGATCGCCGACCCGCACAGCCTGGACGTCCGCCTGACCGTCAACGGCAAGGTGGAGCAGCAGGGCAACACCGGGCAGATGATCTTCCACCTGGGCGACATCATCGAGTACATCTCGACCATTGTGACCCTGGAGCCGGGCGACGTGATCGCCACCGGCACGCCGGCGGGCGTCGGGCACGGCAAGGGCATCAAGCTCGTGCCGGGCGACCTGGTGCGCGTCGAAATCGAGGGCCTGGGCGCGATTGAGAACCGCTGCCAGGCGCAGGAGGTGTAATGTGGCGACGGTCCGAGCGGCAATCATCGGCTGCGGCGGCATGGGTCGCTCGCACGCCCGCGCGATGCGACTGACCGACGGCATCGAGCTGGTGGCGGTGGCTGACCGGCGGGCCGAAGCAGTGCAGGCCATGCGCGACGAGTTCGGCGTCGCGCATGGCTACCTCGACGCCAACGCGCTGTTCTCCGCGGAGCGGCCCGATCTGGTGGCCATCGTCACCAACGGGCCCTCGCACGCGCCGTTGACCATCACCGCCGCCGAAGCCGGCGTGCGGTACATCTACTGCGAGAAGCCGATGGCCTGCTCGTGCCGCGACGCCCAGGCGATGATCGACACCTGCGCGCGGCGCGGCACGCGGCTGGCCATCAACCACACCCGGCGCTGGTCGCCGGCCCACCACCGGCTGCGCGACGCGCTGGCGGGCGGCCTGGTCGGCCGCCCGCGCGTGTTCGACTACTCGCTGGGCGCCGGCCGGCTCGGCTGCAACGGCTCGCACGTGGTGGACGCGGTGCGCCTGCTCAGCGGCCAGGACGTGGTCGCGGTGACCGGCTGGCTCGACACCACCGGCACGCCCGACCCGCGCGGACCGGAGTTCTACGACCCCGGCGCGCACACGGTCATGCACTTAGCCGACGGCGCGCGCGTCTACCTCGACCAGATGGAGGATCTCGGCGTGCCGCCGCTGCTGAGCATCGTCGGCAGCATCGGCCGCGTGCTGATCGAGGAGCTGTCCGGTTCCTGGTCGGTCATCGCGCGGCGGCCCGAGGACCGCGACAAGTCGCTGGCCTCCTATGGCAGCCCGCTGGTGCCGCAGGACTTCACCGTGGCCGACTGCCCGAACCTCGGGCGGTGGGACGAGGTGCAGTCCGCCGGCTACCGCAACTTGGTGTCCGATGAGCCCGTCTGCTGCTCGGGCGAGGACGGCTACAAGGCCATCGAGGCCGTGTTGGCCGTACACCTGTCCGACCAGCGGCAGCATCAGCCGGTCGCGTTGCCGCTGGCGGGCGACGACCTGGACTTCCGCATCGACTTCACCTGAGCCGTTGTCCGTGCCAGGAGGCACTGTTCGGCGATGCCACCTGCCAGTCCGGCGCTCAGCGACCTGGAGCCCGAGCACCTGCCGCTCGGGCTGAGCCACCAGCGCGCCGTCATCAGCGAGGACGGCACCGAGGCGCTCGGTTGTGACCTCGTGAGCGTGCGCGGCCACACGCCCGGACCCGTGCTGCTGGTGGTCGGCGCCATACATGGCGACGAGTACGAGGGGCCGACGGCCATTCCGCGCTTCATCGCCGACCTCGATCCGGCGCAGTTCCGCGGCACGGTCATCGGCCTGCCGGTGGTCAATGAGCCGGCTTTCTTCAACGCCACGCGCGGCAATCCAGCCGACGGCCAGAACCTGGCCCGGGTCTTCCCCGGCCGGCCGAACGGCACGCCCACCGAGCAGATCGCCCACGCGGTGACGATGTTGATGGCGCGCTGCGACGCGTTCTGCGACCTGCACGCCGCCGGCACCTACTACGAGTTGCACGCCTGGGCCGGCTACGCCATGGTCACCGACGAGGCGGTCCTCGCCCAGCAGCGGCGCCTGGCCACCGCCTTCGGGCTCGACTTCGTCTGGGGCACGCCGATGGGTCCGGGCCGCTCGCTGGCCGCCGCCGCGGCCCTGGGCGTGCCGGCCGTCTACGTGGAGCAGCGCGGGGCCGGGCAGTGCCGACCCGCCGACGTGGCGCGCAATGTGGCCGGCCTGAAGGGCCTGGCCATCGCGCTGGGCCAGTTGGACGGCGACCTGCCGACCGACCCGCCGCGCTGGTGGCGCGAATCGCGCGAGGAGAGCGAAGGCCACCTGCAGGTGGACCATCCGGCGCCGCGCCGCGGCCTGTTCACGCCGGCGGTCAGCCTGTGGGACGAAGTCACGGCGGGACAGCCGCTGGGCTGGGTCGCGTCGCCCGGCGGCGGCGAGCGCGAGGTGGTGACGGCCAGCCGGGCCGGCCGGGTGGCGATGCTGCGGATCGCGCCGCCGGTGGACGCCGGCGACTACCTCGCGGTGGTGGTGCCCGTCTGAGCCGGCCGGCGCAACTTGCCGCCGAGTCCGGTGTCTGACCGAACAGCGCTGCGCCGCTGCCCAAACGGGATATGACAGCAATTTGACAGCGCGATCAAATCTCCGCTATACTACCCCGGTCTGTGGCCGATAGGCCCGGCCGGTTGGCACATTGCCGGCGCGCGAAAGGAGGTTGCTCCATGCCGCGTGCGTCCGACAGTGGAACGCGCCGCACCTTGCTGGTAGGTCTGGTCGTCTTCCTGGTCGCGCTGGTACCCGCGCTCACGGCGGGTGAGCGCCCGTATAAGGTACAGCCGGGCGATACGCTCTTCGCCATCGCCCGTCGCCATCAACTCACCGTCGATCGCATCCTGGCCGCGAACCACATGCCGGGTGATGCGACGCTGCAGGTGGGTCAAACCATCCTCATTCCCGACACCGAGGCCCCCACCGTCGCCCCTGCTGGCGAGGCCGGTGGCAGTCTGCCCGTGCCGGGCAGCTATCAGGTTCAGGCCGGTGACAACCTCTACCGGATCGCCTCGCGCTATGCCATTCCCGTCGAGGAGCTGTGCGCGCTGAACGGCCTGACGCCGAAGACGATTTTGCAGATCGGTCAGACCATCCGCATTCCGGCCGGCGTGACCACGCCGCCGCTGGCCGCCGTGAGTGGTCCGCGCCCGTTGGCGCTGGCCAAAGCGGCGCCGGCCCCGGTGGCCACCTCGGCTTTGGCCGCGTTGCCCGCGCCGCAGGATACCGCCAAGCCGGCGGCGTCCGCCAAGCAGGTGTCCAGCGACGCCGCGGTGCCGGCGCACGTCTGGGTCAACGAAACCCGGATCCACTTGCGCGGTGCCCCGAGCGCCGATTCGTCCAGTCTCGGGCTGGTACTCAAGGGCTGCAAGCTGAAGGTCACGGGCAAGGCCGGCCTGTGGTGGCGGGTCGAGGACCCGACCTCGGGTCAGACGGCCTATGTGGCTGGTTGGCTGTCCAGCCGCGAGCCGGTGGCGCCGGATCCGCCGGTCGTGGTCGCCGCAGCCACCGGCACCGGGGCACCGATCGGCATCTGCTATGCAGCGGCGGCGCAACTCGACATCCGCGCCGGAGCCAGCAAGAGCGCCGAGCGCATCGCGGTGGCCCCGAGCGGCACCCGCATGGACATCCTGGCGCAGCACGGCCACTGGCTGCAGGTGCGGTTCTCCAACGGCACCACCGGCTGGGTCGGCCGCGGCCGCGTGCGCATTCCGGAAGAAGAACAGCCGGCCCCGGCGACCGGTGGCGGCTCCACCGGCGTGGTCGAGACGGCGATGAGCTATCTCGGCGCACCGTACGTCTTCGGTGGCACCTCGCGTGATGGCGTCGACTGCTCCGGTCTGGTCTACGCGGTCTACCGCGAGCACGGCATCGGCCTGCCGCGCGACTCGGCGTCGATGTATGGCGTCGGCAGTAGCGTCGGCCGCGGGAACCTCCGCCCGGGTGATCTAGTCTTCTTCAAGAACACCTACAAGGCCGGCATCTCGCACGTCGGCATCTATGTGGGGAGCAACCAGTTCGTGCACTCGGCCAACTCGGGCCGCGGCGTGGTGGTGAGTAGCCTCGGCGAGGACTATTACGCTTCGCGCTACGTGGGAGCCAGCCGCGTCATGGACTGACGAGGAGTGTCCATGCGTGGCTTCTGGCACGTGCTTCTCTGCGCCGGTCTGAGCTTGGCTCCGACCGGCGCTCTGCTGGCGGACGGTCACACGCCCGTCTCGATCGAGGCCCGCGACCGCGGGTTGCGCGAGGTGATCGCGGCGCTGGCCAAGCAGGCCAAGGTCGAGGTCAAGCTGCGCCCGGAAGTGCGCGGCACCATTACCACGACCATCACCAAGACGCCGTTCGAGAAGGCGCTGTCGGTGGTCTGCGGCGCCCAGGGGCTCAGTTGGCGCCTGGTCAACGGCGTCTACCACGTCGGCCGGTTCAGCGCGGCGCCCGATGACGCCAAACAAGTCACCGAGAAGGTGGTCCTGCGCGTCTTCGCACCGCGGGCCCTGGCGCGGGCGTTCGGGCATCTCGACCTGCAATCGCTCAACGAGCACGGCGCCAGCCTCGATCTGCGTTCGCTGCTGCCGCCGGGTCTCAGCGCACCACCGAAGCCGCTGCCCGACGGCCTGGAGGTCAGTGGCACCCGCGCGGCCGTGGCCGACTTCCGCTTCCTCGTCCAGCAACTGGAAGAGGGCCGAGCCCTGCTCCGCTATCGCGCGCTCCTGGCCGAGGTCGACCAGAAGGTGCTCGACAACCTGCCGGTCTACTGGGCCAAGGGCCAAATGCACTTCGGCGACAGCCCCGGCCGTGAGGCGCTCTACAGCGCGGGCGATTTCGGCAAGGCCGAGGCCATGCTCCGCGACGGCGCCGAGGGCGTGCGGGTGATCGGCCGGCCGGCGCTGGTGGTCGCGGCCATGGACACTGGGGTGATCAGCCTTGAGGCGACCCCCGGCGCCTTCCAGGAACTGCGCGTGGCCGGTCGCATCGAGGCCAGCCTGGGCCTGCGACTCTGGGCCAAGCTCACCTACCGGCCCGCCGGTGACGCCAAGGCCACGCCGATCGAGGCGATCATCAACGGTGGCCCGCTGCCGCCCGAAGAGGGCGCCATGCTGGTCAGCCGGCCAAAGACGGGCGAGCCCGGGCCGATCATCCTGCTGCTGATCGTGCCGACCGTTGAGGCCCCGGCGCGATAGGCCAGGGCGGGGGTCAGAGTACTGGTCGCCGCGTCCAGCCATACCCCGCCAGCCCTGAGGGGGGCGCAGAGCGCCCGTCTCGAGGGCGGCGACCGTGCGGACCCGGTTCGGCGTCGCCCTTCGAGACGCTCGCTACGCTCGCTCCTCAGGACTGGTGGATAGGCCCAGTTGGCCTACGGAGCGGCTGCTCGCCGCCAGCGTGGACCGCGGGCATCCCGCCCGCCCGAGGTCGGGTGGCCGCGCTGACCCAAGCCGCGAGCCGACCTGCCAGGACGAACCCGCCAGTCCTGAGGGGGGCGCAGAGCGCCCGTCTCGAGGGCGGCGACCGTGCGGACCCGGTTCGGTGGCCCTGAGTTAGCCCGAGGTCAGCTGCCCCGCTACTTCACCATCGCCACCGGCAACACGCTGCGCACCGTCGCCGGGCGCTCGCAGGTGGCGTGTTGCCGCCCCTTCGTCAGCGCTTTGACCCGCTCGCTGATGTAGGCGTCCAACTCCGCCAGCGTCACCACGCCGTCGCCGTTGTGGTCGGCCTGGCCGCTCAACGCCTCGACCAGCGCCTTCGTGAACGCGCCGTTGTGCCATTCGTCCTGCTCGTAGCTGACCTCGGAGGGCATGCAGCTCGACAGCGTGATCAGGCCGACCTCATCGGACAGCGCATCGCGCAGCACGTTGGTATAGTCGAGGCGGGCACCGGCCTTTCGCGCGCCGGTGGCGCCGGCCGAGTGGCAGGTGTCCAGCGCCAGCAGCACCTTGCCCGGCAGCGCGCGCAGCGCGGTGCGGAACTGCGACCAGTGCAGACCGGTGCGGCGAAGCCGTTCGGTGTCGCCGTCCGCGGGCAGGAAGTAGTACTCGCCGGCGCTGTCGGCCAGGCCGTGGCCGGCCAGGAACACCACGGCGTAGTCTCGCTGCGTGACCTGCTTGGTCAGCCAGTCGAGCGCGTCGAGCACGCCGCCCTGGCTGGCCTCCTTGTCGGTGAGGAGCTTGACGTCCACTTTGCGGAACAGCTTGCCGGCCTGCTGCTTCAGCACGTTGGCCAGGTCGGTGGCGTCCTTGGCGGCGTACCGCAGTGTGTACTCCTTGATGGCGTAGTCCGAAACGCCGACGGCGAGGACGTACATCGCCGGCTTCTGCTCCTCGGCGCCGTAGCGCACCGTGACCGATACCGGCACGCTGTGCGAGCCCGCATCGTTGGTGGCGATGGCGCTGATGGTGTTCTCGCCGGGGTTCAGCGGCACCGTGACCTGCTGCTCGCTGGGGTCGCGGCTGGGCACCAGGATGAACCGCCCACCAGTCAGCGGGCGGCCGTTCACGAGCGGGATGATCGCCACGACCTTGCGGTTGTTCGGGTCCTTCACGCGCAGGCGAACCGTGATCTCGCTGGTGGCCACGGTCGCGCCGTCGGCCGGTTCGAGGATCTCCACCTTCGGCGGCGCGAACTCGGCGATGCGCGCGGCGACCTTGGTGCCGTCGGTCTGCTGCTTGCGTGCGGCGTCGGCCTGCTTGACGGCTTCGGCCACAGTGCCCGCATCCAGCAGCCGCATGATCACATCCGGCCGATAGAACTGCTCGCGGAACTGCGCGGCCGGATAGTAGTCGGGCTCTTCGTCCTCGCCCCGGTTGATCTGCCAGCCGATCCACTTCTCGGCGGCGGGGGTGCAGGCGTAGTAGCCTTCCTCGGTCCAGGCGATCCAGTTGCCGTCCTTGGCGGGGAAGATGGAAAGGAGAGGTGGGACCTCCTTGGCGTCGGTGGTAAGGGGCCAGATGTGCACCAGTGCGCCAGCGGTGCTGCCGGCCAGGTAGCGCCGGTCCGGCGACTGGGCCAACTCGGTTACCTGTCGCGTGCAGCCAGTGAGCGTCCTCGTGGTCTGCTCTCCGCGTAGGTCGCGAACCGCCACGCGGTCGTGCATGACCGACTGGACTGCCAGTGCGCCGTCGGCGAGCCAACACGCTGCGCCGGCTTCGGCCATGGCCGGCACCAACAGACGCCCGTCCGCTGCGCGGACCTCCAACTGCAGCGTGCCTTCGCCGACGTAAGACAGCCTGCCCGTGGGACTCGTCCGTGTCGCGCGCACCCACCCAACGCCGTCGGTGACCGGCCCAGCTAAGCAGCGATCCCGAGAAAATGTCGCCCAGGCAAGAATCGCCTGTGAGGCAC
>CAZHGD010000173.1:0-15948 GCA_964531735.1 uncultured Fimbriimonadaceae bacterium
CGGACATACTATCGAGGGCACAGGCGCCGTTGCAGCAGTTGCAGTAAACGGCAACAATAATGTTATAAATACGCCATCTACGGTTATAACTGTAGCGGCAAACGTGCAAGGAACAACTGCGGCCGGAAGCAGCTTGTCGGGCGGCACAAGCGGAACCACTAATTCCACAGGCAGCGGCTTAACCGGAGGATCAACCGGAGGCGGCGGTGGCGGTGCGTCGTCGGGCATCTCGGCAGTGGCCGCTGCGGCGGCCTTGGCCTTCTGGAACTGCACCAGGCGCACGTCCAGGTTGCCCTCGGATTGTTGCTGGTCGGGCACGTCCAGGACGTCGTAGCTGAAGACGACCTCCTTGGCCGGATCGGTAACCAGCAGATCGCCCCTCAACGAGGTCAGGGCCGCGGTCTCCTCCTCCGGCAATCGGAAGGCCAGGTAGTAGCTCTGCTCGCCAACCGCGCCCTGGCCCATCGGCGGGAACAACGTCACCGGATCGTCGCCCATGCCGCGTGGCGTCAGCGCTTTGTCGTCGAGTTTGGCCTGGACGGCGCCGTCAATGCCCGTGGTGGCCAGCAGGGCCAGGTTGGATGGCGGCTCCACGCTCAGGCTGATCATGGCCGTGTCGTGGCTGTCGGTGCGTTCCTGCGGGTAGAACCACTTCTCGCGGACCCGCTCCAGACGGATGCCGCTGAGCTTGAAGGTGAAGCCCTCGTTGTCCATCTTGGGCCGCGGGTCCTTGGCTGCGGGCGGCCCGGGGAAGGCGTAGTAGCCACCGGCCATACCGCGAGACTGGAACCGCAGACCGGTGGTCGCGGTGAGGCGCAGGAGCACCTTGAGCAGCGGCTCGCCCTTGACGGCGAGGCTGATCTTCGGGTTCAGGCGCTGCAGCATCTCGGCCGGCATCTGGGGGCCGCCGCGGTTCTGCAGCATCGCGGCCATCGGTGACTCGATCGTGACGCCGGTCTGCTGCGACATCTCCTTCAGCACGTCGAGCAGCGGTTTGTCGGCGGCCTGAATGGTGACCGCGGGGTCGATCAGGCTGGGCAAGTCCGCGCGGGCGCCGGCCACCAGACCAGCCAGTACGAGACCCACCACCCAGCATTGTGTGCGCTTCATTCCTGCCTCCACCCGCCTGCCGGCGGCCGGCCGCCTAGCTCGGCGTGACGAAGTAGCCCTGTCCGTAGATGAACCCAATGACGGTCATCACCGCCGCGATGGTTACATCACCCAGGATAACGCCGAGGAAGAAGGGCCGCCACTGCGCATACAGCCGCAGCCCGCCGATCCGGATGACCAGCCCCTTGAGCAGCCAGCCGATGAGGAACGAGAGCCAGAACTGGTTGCTGGTCCAACTGTAGATGGTGACCAGGCCAATCGGGTGCAGCGGCCAGCCGACGAAGCGCAAGCGCAGCGTGATCAGCGCGAAGAACAGCGCCGCGCCCAGGCCGGCGCCGGCCACATGAACGGTGCGCGCCGGCTCGCCCGGGTCCAGCCGCGCCATCACCTCGCGCCAGACGCGCCCGGCGTGCCACAGGAACGTGCCCGGCGCCAACTGCGTGCCGCCGCGGTCGTAGCACAGGTTCAGCCAGGCGACCGTGGCCACGCCGGTGGCCAGCACGATGGCCACCGCGCCGACGCGGAACACCGACCGCTGGCGCAGACCGGTGTCCTGCGCCAGCCGCACGGCATTGAGCAGCGACGGCATCAGCGCCTCGCGGATGTCGAACCAGAACACGTTTTCGACCAGACCCAGATTGACCAGGCTGGCTGGCGTGAAGTGACGGCTGCCGAGCGCCGAGATCACCAGATCACCGGGCCGGAAGGCCGTCTGGACCATCATCAGGCCGGCGTTGGCCGCGCCCCAGGACGCCGCCACATACATGGCCAGGCCGACCAGGACCACGGTGATGGTCAGCAGCGGCGCCACACCGAACTGCACGAAGGTGGCGGCCAGGCCGAGCACCGCGGCGACCAGCCCCCACAGCGCCAGGCGGTAACTGAGCGCCTCGTCGCGGTCGTCGGCGCCGCCCGACCGGCCCCGGACGCGAGCCCAGACCTCGCCGAAGTGCGGCCGGGCCAGCAGGAAGACCATCACCGCCAGCGCGAGCACCGCGCCGTAGGCCTGGTGCGCGGTGAAGTTCCGGATGTCGTTGCCGCTGACTAGCAGGTTCGACCACACCAGGAAGACGCGCTGCAGTACCTCGAACACGCGGAAGAACCACATGCTGAAGGCGATCTCCTGCGCCAGCAGGTAGGCGAAGCCGATGGTCGCCGGGAAGACGTGCGCGTTGAGGCCGGTCCAGCCGGCCGCGTTCCAGGGCCACACGTTCGGAATGTGCTGCGCCAGGTTGTAGTGCAGGTCGATTTGCGGCACGCCGGGGAAGTAGAGGTGCAGCCCATTGACGCCGTGCACCAGAATCGGCACGGCGGCGCCGCACCAGACCAGGCGGTTGCGCAGGAAGGCGTTGAACGCCTGCTCGCCATCGGGCGGCGCCGCCAGGCTCATCGGCAACTGCACCAGGGGGAACGAGAACCGCTCGCGCTCGACCCACTGCCGCCGCAGCAGGACGGTCAGGCAGCCGCAGGCGAAGAACACCTGCGCCGCGGCGATGAACCACATGGTCAGTGACGGTCGCCAGGCGGACCACGGTACCACCGCGCCGGGCGAGCCCTTGTAGAACGTCACCGCTACCGCCTCGGCGCGCGGGGCCAGCCAGGGCTTCAGGTGCGGCAGCATCTGGTCGGCCCAGTGGTTCTCGGGTGTGGCGTAGTACCACAGGCTGGTCTGGGCCGGCAGCAGGTAGCGCAGCAGACCGGCGGCGGGGATGCCGCTGGCAATGGCGATGACGCCCCAGACCAGGCCGATCTCGTGCGGCCGGAAGACCCACCGTGGCGCCACGCGACGCAGGACCGGGTTGACCAGCAGCACCAGGGCCAGCACGGCCACCATGGCACCCATCGGGAACAGGTTGCCGGCGACGTAGGTGTTCTGCAGGTCGTAGTCGTTGTAGGGTGTGATCCAGGCGAAGCAGGCGACCGCCGCCAACGCCAGCAGCACGGCGCGCCACGAACCGGGATGGTGCTTCGCGGCGGTGGTCTGGTCCGGCCTCATCGCGCCACCGGCACCTTCTCGGCCTGCCCGTCCCTGACGATGACCTGGCAGGCTTCGCCGCGGATCTGGAGCACTGGACTGCGGTACTCGTCCCAGCCGGCCGGCACCAGCGGCGACAGCTCGATGTCACGGCCGATGGTCACGCCGCAGAGCGTCTCGATGTAGACCATGAGCAGCATCGCCGTCGGCCAGCCGAACCAGTAGCGTTGCACCGGTCGGCCGGTGTGACGATCGACGATCTCAGGCAGTTGCAGCGCGGGCGTCAGGCAGTCGCGCAGCCAGTCCACCAGCCGGCGCGCCTCGGCGGCGTCGACCAGGCCGCTCATCAGGTGCCCCAACGCCCCCAGCGGCCAGGGCGAGTAGGGCATGGTCTTGGAGCCGTCGCAGAGCTCGGCATACTTGCCCGCGCGCGTCCCACGGTAGCCCTGGTTGCGCGCCGAGTAGGCGAAGCGGACCGTGTTCTGGTAGACCGGGTCGTCCGGTGAGCAGTAGCCGAAGCGGGTCGCCGACAGCAGGTTGGGGATGTCGGCGTGGTCATACAAGAGCGTCTGCCCACCGGCACCGACTTCGAACGCGTACATCCGGCCGAACTCGGGGTCGTCGACGATGGCGTGCTCCGCCACCGCACGGCGACCGTCGGTGGCCAGCGCGCGCAGGTCGGCCGCCGCGGCCGGATCGCGGTGGGCCTCCTCGTACAGCTCGGCCAGTTTCTCGATGGTGGCCAAGAACAGCAGGTTGCCGGGCACGAAGTACGGCAGGACGCAGCGCTCGTCGCTGGAGCGCTCGGTGGAGGCGAACAGCCCACAGTCGGCGGAGCGCCAGCCGACCACCTGCTGGACCATGCGGTCGGTGGTCGCGCGCAGGCGCGGGTCGGCCACGAACTCGTCATCACCGGTGGCGCGCCAGTAGCGGTACAGCTCCCACAGCGGATACGACGCCAGGTCCAGCAAGCGGGCGTCGCGCTGCCCGCAACTGATGCCACGCCCGATGTACGACCGGCCCGCGCCGGCGCGTGGGATGGCCTCCAGCAGGTGGAACCGCAGGTGCTGCTGCACGCGCTCGGGTTCCAGGAGTAGCAGCGCGTTGACGATGTGGAACGTGTCGCGCGCGCAGTCGACCGGCCATTCGAGGTGGTCGCAGTGGCAGACCAGCCGGTCGGTGCGGCCGATGCGGTAGGTCAGCGACAGCGCGTAGGCCGCCGCCCGGCGGAGCGCGGCGGTGAGTAGCGCATCGGGCGTCTGCAGAGCGCCGACGTGCGCCAGCCGGCGCGCCCAGGCGCCGGTGGCCTGCCGCGCCGACGGCAACCGGCGGGACGAGACGATGGGCCGGTTCGAGAACTCCAGCCCGAGCCGCAACTCGGCCCTCTCGCCGGACCGGACGCCACGGCAAAACTCCAACTGGAAGCAGGTCGTGGGCCGCTCCTGAGGCTGCGGTCCCTGGTGCAGCGGTCGGGGCTCGGGCTGCACGGTGCCGCGGGCGAGCCGGCTGTCGGCCGTCAGCCGGGCGTACACGCGCGCGGCGGCGTTGTCGATCTGCAGCCCGTGGTCGTCGAGGTTGGTCGTGCAGTCCACCGGGTTCGGCCGGCGCCGGCCGACGGTGCCGTTGACCGCATCGTAGAAGCTGCCGGCCTCTTCGCCCAGGCGCGCCTCGCCGCGGATGACGAAGCGCACACTCATCGTCTGGTCGGTACGGTTGTGGAGCGCGAAGACCAGCGCCACCTGGGGCTGGTCGGGTGGGGCGCCCAGTTGCGCGCGCAGGTCGAGCTGGTGCCCCAGCGCGCCGCCAGTGAACTGCGCCGTGGCTACCGCGCCGGCCTCGTACCAACTGCGGTACCGCCGGATGGTCTGTGGCGCGCCGTTGACGAGCACGCTGACTTCGAACCAGCCGAACTTGAGGGCTTGGCGGTGACGCGGTGAGAACCATGACACGAAGGGCACCGCGCACAGTACGCCGTCGGCGAGACCCGAGACGGCCAGATCGGCGTTGACCTGGCCGTTGCCACAGGTCAGGACCGTGTCGCTGTACCATAGCCGCGGTTCGCCGCCGATGCCGCCGGTGTGCAGCCGGCTGTTCAGCACATACGGTTCATCGGTCGGGTGCAGCGCGTCGTCGGCGCCATGGCCGTGGAAGACCTCGTCGGGCACCGCAGGCTCCCCGTGGTCGGCGCTAGCGGAAGGTCATGCGTGGCCGGACCGGCTGCCCGGTGCGAGCCGACTCATAGAGCGCCAGGCCGATGCTGATCGGGCGAATGCCATCCCATCCAGGGCAGAACGGCTCGGCGCCGTGGCGGATGGTGCGAATGGCGTCCTCCACCGCGCTCTGCGGCGTGTCGGGCAGCACCAGTTCGGGCTCGTACGGCCCGTCGTCGGCCGCGGCCTGGACGGTGCCGGTCTGGGCGTCCCAGGTCGACTCCGCTGCGGCCGGACGCACGAACTCCCAGCGGGTCAGCTTGTCGAGCGTCACGGCCACGGCGCCTTGGGTGCCGTTGATCTCCACGACGTCGTAGTTGGTGCCGCGGAAGTTGGTCTGGGTGTGGATCATGCCCTCGGCGCCGTTGGCGAACTTGACCAAGGCGTTGGTCATGTCCTCGGTCTCGCAGTTCACATGCGAATGCACGCCGCTGTAGGCGAACACCTCGGTCACGTCGCCGAGGCAGTACTGCAGAATGTCGATGAAGTGGATGGCCTGGTTCATCACCGAGCCGCCGCCGTCGAGATCCCAGGTGCCGTGCCAGCCTTCGTAGTAGTCCTCGCCGCGCCACCACTTCATCCGGACCTCGCCGAACAGCGGCTGGCCGAGCGCGCCCTGCTGCACCGCGGCGCGCATCTTCTGCACGGCCTCGGTGTAGCGCATCTGGAAGTCCACCAATAGCCTGACGCCGCACTCGTCGGCGGTCTGGCAGAACTCGATGGCCTTGGCCACGGTGATGTCGATGGGCTTGGTGGAGATGACGTGTTTGCCGGCCCGCGCGGCGGCCATGCCCATATCGGCGTGCCGGCCGCTCTCGGTCATGACGTAGATGACCTCGATGTCGTCCGCGGCGGCCAGGAGGTCGTCGAAGCTGGCATAGGCGCGACAGCCGAACTTCGCGACGGCGCGCTCGCGCCGTTCGGGAATCAGGTCGGCCACGGCCACGAGCTGGGCGCCGGGCGTCTCGTGCGTGATCTGGGCGCGGTTCATGCCCATGCCGAGACCGACGACGGCGATGCGAAGATCATCCATGGTGCTGTCTCTCTGCGGGTGTGGTGGCTACATCTGCGAGTTGGACTTCGGGTTCAGCAAGCCGGTGGAGCCGGCCTCGCCGTTGTAGAAGTTCCAGCCCTGCGGGGCGTTGGCGTTGTTCTTGTACCACTTCTGGTGCCCGTCGCAGGCGACCAGGTTGAAGCCGTCGTTGTGGTAAGCGCCGCCCCAGCCGTCCCAGCCCATCGGGGTGCGCGACGGCTCGGTCAGTTGCGCCAGCGCGCAGTTGCCCAGGCGGTTGTTGCCGTCGCCGCAGTTCCACATATAGTCGCCTTCATCACTGTTGGTGCTGTACGGCGCGCCGAACCAGATGGTGATGCTGGGGCAGTTGGCGATCTGCGTGTTCTTCACGTAGGGCTGCACGGTCTTGGTCCAACTGATCGACACGCCCGGCCGCCGGCCGCTGCCGCCTTCGGCCACATAGCAGTGCCACTGGGTGTACTCGGTGTTGAAGGGGAAGCGCTCGTCGTAATCGTTGGTGTACTGCAACATCGCCAGCCCGAGTTGCTTGAGGTTGGCCGAGCAACTGGATTGCCGCGCCTTCTCGCGCGCCTTCGCGAACACCGGGAACAGAATCGCCGCCAGAATGGCGATGATCGCAATCACCACCAGCAACTCGATCAACGTGAACCCGCTACGACGCATGACGCCCTCCGTTGGCTACCGATCCGGGTTTCACCGGCGCCGCCGAGCATCCTCCTGGGCCAGGCGCGATTGGCGCAGGACTTGGCTGCCCGCGCGACGAACCCACGCTGGAGTTCGGTGGAAGCCGGGCTGTCGGAGTGCTCGCGATGTCGATGTGGTTGCCTGCCGCGCTGTTGCCCGCCCTGCTCACCGCGCCCGAGGCCGAGACGCCCTACCAGCCGGCCACCGCGGCCGAAGCGCAGGGCTGGCACGCGGTGGCGCCGGACCCGGGCCAGCCGCCGACGCATCTGCGCTCCGAGCGCGCCGGGGCGACGTTGCGCTTCACACTCGAACTGCCCCGGCCAACCCGCCTGGCAGTCAGCCCTCGCTGGGCGGAGCATGGGCAGCAGTTGCCGGCCACGCGCTTCCCGGCCCAGGTGCCGTGGTTCACCATCGAGCAGTCTTGGCCGATGGCCACGCCGTTCCCGCGCTCGCTGGTGACCTTTCCCCATGCCGTGCAGCGCCGCTACGGCCCGGACGTCCTGGACGTCGTCGGTGACCGGCTGTTCTTCACCGCGCCGGACACGGGGCGGATCGGCGTCGTGCAGCTCTCGCGCGAGACCGTCGTCCAGGTCATCGAGGTGGATGGCTACCCGGCGGATCTGGTGGCCGACGCGGCCTCAGGCCGGGTCTATGTGGCCGATGCCGCCCGTGACCGCGTGCTGGTGTACGACGCCGCGACCGGTGCGCTCACCGCGCAGTGCCCGGTGCCGGCGCTGCCACGGTCGTTGGCGCTCCATGGCGGCCGGCTCTACGTGGCGGCCATGACCGGCCGTCAGGTGGTAGTGCTGAACGCCGCCGACCTGTCGGTGCAGCAATGCCTGCCACTGCCGTTCGTGCCGCAGCACTTGGCCGTCATCGACGGCGTGTTGCGCGTCTGGCCGCTGCCCGGCACGTTCGACCCGGTCAGTCTGACCGAGCATCCCGCCGACCGGCTGGCCTACTGGCCGGCGCACCGTTTCCCCGCCGGCTTCGAGACGGCACCGACGCGGTTCGAGTCGCTGGCGCGGACCGCCACCGGCACGCTGAGCATCGTGGCCCGGATGAACCACCCGGACACCATGCACGTGCAGACGCCGCAAGTCCGGCTGGGCAAGGGGCCGCGTCCGAACACTTGGACCGCCGCCTTCCCGGCCACCGAGCCCGCCGCCGCGCCGGTGACCATCGACTTTGGCGCGCTGCTGGCGCCACCTGAGGCGCTGGCCCGCGTCCCGGCCGGCCTGCCCGCGACCAACTTCCCCGGGCCTTACGCCGGCGTGGCCGGCAAGCTCTACTTCGCCGTGCCCGCGGCGGGCAGACTCGGGGTCTTGCCGCTGAGTTCGGCCGGTCGTCTTGACGCTCTGGCGCCGGGTGGTTACCTGGCCGATGTGGTCTCGTTCAGCGGGCTCGTGCTGGGCAAGTACCTCGATTGCCAGTTGTCCTACCTCGAAAGCCTGGGCGCGGGCGCGTTGGCCAGCCAGGGCCGTAAGCCGCCGGCGCCGAAGGTGTACGTGGCCGACACCACCGGCCACCGCGTGCTGGTCATCGACCCGGCCGCGGACCGGGTCGTGCGCGAGATTGCGGTCGGCCGCGAGCCGGTCAAGCTCAGCCTCTACGGCCTCGACCTGTTCGTGGCCTGTCGCGGCGGACGCGAGGTGGCGGTCATCGACATCACCACCGACCAGGTGGTCCGGCGCCTGCCGTTGCCGGCCGAACCGGCGTGGGTCGACGTAGCCAAGCTCCAGCCGGAGTACAACGCCTCGGAGTTCCCGCCACCGGCCGAGCGCGACGAATCGCCGCTGCGCCTGCTGCTGCACTACCAGCCGCTCGCGTTCGACCTGGCCGACCTCAAGCCGGTCGCGGCCCGGCCGCTCGAACTGGCCGAGTGCGTGCTCTACCGGCGGCGGAGTGAGGTCACCGTGCTCGGCTCTCAGCCGGTGCGCGTCTTGGCGGACAACCTGCACACGCTTCGGTTCGGCACCGAGCGCCACCTGGACCTGAGTGCCGTGACCGACCCGCGCTACCTGCCCGAGCCGGCCCGGCTGCGGCCGGGTGATACGCCTGGCACCATCACGCTCCGCGTGGATGGCGGACCGGCTCACGACTGGAGCCGCGAGGTGTGGCTGGAGCCCACGACGCGGCAGTTCACCGTGCGCGGCAGCGAGGACCACCGGCGGCAGAACGCTCCCGTGTTCGACCTGCCGGCCGGCCGGCACGTGCTGGAGGTCACCGCGTACAACGCCTACGCGCAACTGGCTGGCCTCGACCTGGAGCGGCGCCTGCCGGCTGCCGTGGCCGCCGAGCTGCGGCCGTTGCCGGAGGCACAGCACGCGGCGGTCAAACTCAGCGGCTACGGCGGCGTGTTCGCCGCCGGCGAGCCGCCGCGCTTCCGCCTCGACGTGACCGGCGCCGGTGACCAACCGTTGCGGGTGTCCTGGGCAGCGCGCCACCCGATGGACGGCGAGCGCGACCAGGGCACTGCCGAACTGCGCCCGAGCAGCGGACGCGCGCAATGCGAACTGGCACCTAGACTCAGAGGCACTGGCGTCTACGAGTTGCGTGTGACCTTGACCTCGTCGGCCGGCCGTCTGGATCTGCGGCGCGTCTTCCTGCGCCTGCCCGAGTTGAGCCGGCCACGCTTGCTCTACCGGGCGGCCGACCGCGAGGCCATCGCGCAGCGTGTGCGGCAACATGCCGTGCTGTTCCGCCGCTACCGCGCCTGGCTGGAACGCCATGCGGCCGACGAAGGCTTCCTGCCG
The DNA here is from genome assembly GCA_964531735.1 of uncultured Fimbriimonadaceae bacterium. GTDB lineage: Bacteria > Armatimonadota > UBA10988 > UBA10988 > UBA10988 > CAZHGD01. The sequence continues at coordinate 9,769 of CAZHGD010000173.1, forward strand.
ACCAACCTGACCGGCTCCGGCCAGGAGACCAAGCTGGCGCTGCAACGCTGGCGGGCTCTGGCCGCGCTGTTCTGCGAGGTGTTCCAGCCCGCGCCGGAGCGCCCGCTGCTGGCGCGGCTCAAGCCGGCCATCAAGGGCCATGCCAGCGGCGGCTGGACACCGTTCCAAGGCGACTACCAGTTCGGCAGCGCGCTGGCCATGCTGTGGGAGCTGGTGGCGGTGTTGGAGCCGCAGAGCGAACCCGAGTTGCAGACGGCCCTCGGCGCGGCGCTGCTCGACGAGCGGCTGTTGCCCGAGACGCTGGCGGCGGTGCAGACGCCGCTGACGCCGGCGGCCCGCGCGGCGCTGGCCTGGCACGCGGTGGGCCAGGACAACTACCTGCGCTACTGGCGCGCCCACCAGGGCAGCCTGGGCGGCATGTTGTGGCAAGGCCAGCGGAGCTGGTGCGCCTGCTCCATCCACTCGGTGGCGCGCAACCAGGTCTTGTTGAGCAACGCCCTGGCCGACCGCCGCCTGGTGGACCAGGGGCACTGGCCGGGCTTCTTCACCCACCTCAACTACACCTTGCCCATCGAGGACAAGGACAAGGTCATCACGCCGGGCGGCGCGCACGGGCCGAACCCGGTGATGGACATGGTCATCACCAGTCTGATCCGGCATCCGCTGGAGCAGCACAAGAACGGCTTCAATGAGGTCCTGGCCAAGCTGGACGGGCCGCTGCCCGACGAGACGGCCGCGGTGGATGCCTTGCTGGGCCAAGGCGCCAACGGTCTGGTGCCGCTGGCGCTGGCGCTGGGCTGGTACGACCCGGCCGCGCCTGCCGTGAGTTGGCCCGAGATCCCGCGCGGGCTCTACTTCGACGGTGAAGGCGCCGTGGCCATGCGCTCGGAGCATGGGCCCGACCTGACCGAGGTGTACTTCGTCAGTGGTGTGCGGGACGTGTCTTACCGCACGCAGCCGAATCACCTGCAGGTGTTCAAGGCCGGCCGGATGCTGCTGGGCACCGCGGCCATGGCCTATGACCATGGCACGCCGACGCCGTCCTGGGCGAACAGCGTCATCGTGGGCGACCAGATCCCGGCCGAATGGCTGGCCGGCACCGGCTATGCTCGCGGGCGCGAACGCCGCGTCATCGCGCGCTCCGACCCCTACGTCCTGCCGCAGATCGCGCGTGAGCAACGCCGCAGCGGCATCACGCCGCAGACCGTCGGCTCCTGGTTCGTCGGCGGGCACGCAGGGCCGGGCGTGTTCGACCTGGTGCTGCACTCGCACACGCGGCACCCGTTTGTGGAGCAAGGCGCGATTCGGGCCTGGCAGACGCGGCCGGAGTTCGACTACGCCTGCGGCGACAGCACCAACGCGCAGCCGGTGGAGCAGGTCGAGGAGCTGTACCGGCAGGTGGTCTACCTGCGGCCCGACCTGCTGGTGGTGTTCGACCGCGGGCAACTGGCGCCGAACGTGCCGAACCGGTGGGTGGCCTCGGTCGGGCCACGGTTGGAGTTGGCGCGTGACGGCTTCACGGTGGTCAACAAGGAGGCCTGGCTGGCGGCCCGCGTGCTCCAGCCGGCGGCGCCGGTACTGACCAGCAACCGTTTCCGCACGCTGGGCTACGACGGCGGGCCGATCAAGCTGGACCAGAAGCTGCTGTCCATCGCCACCGCGCAACCGGTCACCGCGCCGCGCTATCTGGTGGTCATGCGCCTGGGCACGGGTGCTCCACAGCCGGTGGCCGCCGAACTGATCGAGCGCGACGGGCTGGTCGGTGCCCGCCTGATGGAGCGCGGCCGGCCGGTCGAGGTCTTGTTCAGACCGACGGGCCAGCCCGGCGGCGAGGTCCGCCTCGGCGACCGGCGCTGGGAGCTGCCCCGCGGGGTCGACTACACACTCCGGCACTGGCAGGGCGACGCGCGGTACGAACGCTGGCTCAAGGAGCCCGGCTTCCGCGAGTTCCTGCCACCGGCCGACCGGCGGTAGGCGGTGGAGTCGGTTGCTTGGCGCCGAGGCGTCTGTGCCGCGCAGCCCCCATCCGGTGCAGGTGGCAAGTATCCTGGCATTACGGCGCGATCACCGGGCCAAGCGGATCGGTCAGCACCCTCAAGAACCCATTGCGCGCACTACTCCGCCTCCTGTAGAATTACCCAGGCTCCAGGCGGTAGCGGCGGATGGACGCCTGTGCCGAGTCTACTGAGTCGGCGTCCCGTCGCCCGACAAAGAGGCGGCAGCGCGGCGCCATGATTCGGCTGGCTGACACACACGGAGGAAAGACAAGTGGCGGATCATCACGAGGGCAACGCCCAGAAACAGGCTCTTGATGCACTGAATGGACAGCGCTACGAAGATGCTGCAATCATGTTCCATCAACTGTATCAGTGCGAAGAAGAAGACAGTGATCGGCACCTTACCCACGCCTGCGTTGCGATCTGGATGGGCGTACAGCGGTACTGTGACAGGGCGGGGCAGCTACACATTTGTGCAGAAACCGGAATGATGGACTCGGCATACGCGCGAGAGCTACTCGTTGGGTGCCTGTTTCGGTTGCGGCAGGCGTCACCTCGGTGCGCATGTGCTCTCTCGGAGCGCATCTGCGAGACGGTAGAGCACGTCGAGGAACTACTGCGCCACCTGGTTGAAGCCAAACAGTCCACCTATGCGATGCCCTGGCATGCCAACGTGCTGCGTGGCATGGGCCGTTGCGAGGAGTGTTCGGGGTTGATTTCTCGCGCATTGTCAGACTCCGCGCTCCCTGAGTCTGTGGCAAAGCAACTGCGGGGCTGTCGCAGCAACGTAGCGCAGTACAACACCGACATTGACAGAGCCTGCGTACACGTTGCGCAGGCGTTTCCGGCTCTCGTCATGATCGATCAGGCGTCGGCGGCATCGCTGCAGGCTACAGCCCAGTCAATCTGGAGGTGTGTGTGTGTCGACCAACAGCCCGAGACAGGAGCCCGGCGGCACTGGTGGCGGTTCTGGAAGTAGACCGATCCACGCTTCGAACATGATGCGGCGGCCCGCCGCGAGTCGCCGCGCGGTCCGGCCGAACGTCGCGCGCCCGTGGGTAGTCCGGTGGGTAGGGGCAAGCACGAGCGCTGAACGACTGGATCGACGGCGGCGCCGAAGGCATAGAGGCGGCGGGTAAGCCGCCTCTCCCCAGCCACCGGGTGCTTGCGGTAGCTACTGCCAATCGCTGAGACCTGTCGACGCAAGCGTGATCCATCGTCGGTTGCGCTCGTCGACCGTGCCGCAGATCCGGAGTTCGCGGGTCCTCTGAGCGCTGCGCCCGTGCACCCAACCGGCTGTGCGGCCAGGGCGGGGCGGCCCCAGAGGGCCGCCCCGACAAGACACTGTTGGGCGTAGCGCGTGCTGGGATGCCCGCCGCCCCGCGGCTACTTGCGGATCTCGACCCACCAGTCCGACGGTGTCAGCGCCGGCAGCAGGCGGCAGCGGATACCCGCGGCTTGGGCGTCGGTGACCAGCGACTCCGGCATGGTCACGTGCGCCTGCGGGTTCTGCGCGCGCTTGGTGGCAGCCCAGGCGTTGAGTTCGGCCAGTTGCTCGGGGCTCAGCAAGCGGGAGAAGCCACCGCCGAGATAGCCCACGCCGCCCGGCTTGAGGATGCGGTCGGCTTCCTTGAGGCCGGCCAGCTTGTCGGGCCAGAAGAAGATGGAGTTGCGGCTGACCACCAGGTCGGCGAAGCCGTCGCGGAGCGGCAGGTTCTGGGCGTCGCCCTCGACCGCCCGCAGCCGCCCGGTCAAGCCGGCTTCGTCGGCGAGCAGATTGCACAGGCGCACGGCCACCGGGTCGATGTCCACCACGTAGGCGGTCAGCCGGCTGGCCTTGACCAGCTCCATGGCCAGTTGCCCCGAGCCACCGCCGAGATCGACGCAGACGCCTTCGCGGACACCATAGTCCATCAGGATCTGCCTGGCCAAGGCGGGGAACACCGGGCCGAAGCGCTTGGTAGCGGTCTGGTAGTACGGGTACTTCGCGATCAGCGACTGCTTGTAGGCCTCCCGATGGTCGTCGGCCGGCGAACGGGCTGCGAGCAGGAGTAGGAGCGAGAGCAGGACACCTCGACACGGTGACAGCGAGCGCATGGACGGTCTCCGGTCAAGGCCGTGAAACCCCAACCGCCGCTCCATGGTAGCGCCGCCGCCGCGACCGATGTCGTCCTACTCCAGCCGCAATTAGGGCCGCGTTTCGTACGCGCCGGAGCGCCTACACGGCGACTTTCTGGGCCAGGGCCTGGCGCACGAAGCTGAGCATCAGGTCGGCCAGGTCGTCGAGCGGCAAGCGGCTGGAATCGACGCAGAGGTCGTAGTTGGCCGCGTCGCGCCAGTCGGCGCCGGTCATCTCGGACACGTAACGGCGGCGGGCGCGGTCGGAATCCTCAATCAGTTGCCGCGCGGCGCCTTCGTTGGCGGCGCCATAGAGCTCCATGACCCGAGCGACGCGGAAATCGAGCGGGGCATGGACGAACAGGTCGAGCCGGCGCGGACTGGGCGGCAGCGAGCAGAAGCCGGCGCGCCCGATGATCACGCAGTCGGTTTCGGCGGCGATCTCGCCCAGGATCCGCGCTTCGGTGGTGAAGATGCGGTGGTCGGTGAGGACCGGCAGCGGCGGGGGGATGTAGGCGACGTCGGGCGAGCCGGAGCCGAACGCGTCGAGCATGCGTTCCCAGAACGAGCGCAGGCGTTCCTCGCGCGAGGCGAGTTGGTCCTCGGCCAGATTGAGCTCGGCAGCGGCGCGGGCCAGCACCTCGCGGTCCACGTAGCGGAAGCCCAGCGCACTGGCCAGCTTCTGGCCCAGGTACGAACCGCCACTTCCGAGCTGGCGGGAGATGGTGATGGTTGCCGTGCCGCTCATGGTCTTGCTCCGTCTCGGGCCGGTCGGTGACCCGCAGTGCCATTGTACTCAACCGCAACGGGTGCTCGCCACTGCCGGCGGGCGAAGGCGGAAGGTGCCCGCGCCCGAGGGCGGAACCCGCTGGCCAGGAGAGCCGCCATGTCGAGGATCGCCGGGCTGGCGCTGTTGGTCACGGTCGGCACTGCCGGCGCGCAGGCACGCTTGGACTTGCTGTGGGACGGGATCGCCGCGCTGAAGGGCGCCACCGTCGACAACACCATGTCCAGCGCCGTGCGCGACCCGGGCAAGTCGGGCGGCGTCATGATGCGCGCCATCTTTCTGCACCCGCAGAACGAGCGCCCCGCCACCATCACCTACGCGGTGGACCTGCCGGCGGTCGCGGCCGACGAGCGCCTCGTGCTGGTGGCCTGGCCGGCGCTGTCCGACGGCATCCCGGCTGACGACAAGGAGCACGCGCACGACGGCATCGGTGTCTCCGCCAGCCTCGACGGCCGGCAGCTCTTCCGGGTGACCACCAACACGCCGGGCTGGCTGCCGGTCTGCGCCGATCTGAGCGCGTCGGCGGGCCGGGCGGTCAAGTTGGTCCTGGCGACCGACGACGGTGCGGGCAAGGGCAACGTCAGCTACGACTGGGCGATGATCGGCGCGCCGGCGATCCTGCGTTTCCGCGGCAACGCCCTGGCGGCCGACGGCCGCGCGCCGGTACCGGCGGGCGGACTGCTGGCCGAACTGGCCGACGTCACTCCGGCGACGACCATCACACTGACGCCGTTGAAGGACGGGCAGCCGCTGGCGGCGGCGGTCCAGAAGCTGCGGCCGTCAGGCACGCTACTCGCCTGCGAGTTCGACTTCAGTGCCGGCGGTGCCGATGCGGTGGCCGTGGCTGTGACCGGCGCGGCGGCGAAGCAACTGCGCGTCTGTCCGCACAGCGCGCTGGTGGCGATCAGGTCGCTGGGCGCGTCGGCCGGCGTCGTGTTCGCCGGGCGCGCCTACGAGCTGCGTGCGGCGGTGGAGAACCGCGGCCGCGCGCCGGTGCTGCCGGCCGACGGCTTGCGCCTCAGCCTCAACGGCCCGGTGTCCGCCGCCCGCCAGGTGCCGCGGCTGAACCCGGGCGAGACGGCGACCATCAGCGTGCCGGTGCCGGCCGCGGCGGCACCTGGCGAGGTGAACTGCCAGGTGCGGGCCGAGGGGCGCGATGTCCAGGCCGGCACGATGGCGGCCACCGTGCGGATCTGCCGCGCGCCAAGCGGGCTGCCGACCGCAGTCGCCGCGCAGGTCAACGTGCGCCGCGTGGGTGCTGATGTGGTGCTCGAGGGC
>CAZHGD010000174.1:0-15938 GCA_964531735.1 uncultured Fimbriimonadaceae bacterium
CACCAGGCGCGGCACCGCCCTCCGGTCGCGTCCCGCCCGGCGGTGCGCCGCCGCTGTCACGCCGGCCACCATTCGGTCGGCCACCGCTCGGCCGGCCGCTGCCCATCCGACCGCGCGGCGTGCTGTCCGGCGTGGTCCAGTCCACCGCCAGACGCCAGTCGCCGTCGCTCGCCGGGTCGGCCACCATGACCACCTGCTCGGCCCGCGTGAGGCTCTTGTCGCCGCTGGTGACCTCACACACGAAGCGGTACCAGCCGGGCGGCAGCGGCCCCTTGAACACCTCGGCCTCGGCCAGCACCTGTGGCCCGGCCACCACCTTGACCGGCGGCAGCGCGGTGCTGACCTGGCCCAGGTGGCTCTCCAGCCGCGTCTTCATCAGTCCGTCGATGGCCGACGCGCCGGCGCGCACGCGGGCGGTCACCGTCAGGGGCTCGGTCGAGTTGACGATGTGCGCACCGGGCGCGCGATCGAGCCCGTCGTCGAGCGTCAGCACCGGGTAGCCCGCCGGCCGGTAGTCGGCGTTCTCGCCCTCGATCAGGCAGACGCTGTCGATCTCGGCCAGGTAAGGCGTGTCGGCGGCGTGGATGCAGACCTGCGGCACCCACAGCGCGGCACCGGTTCGCGGTGTCTCCAGCACGGTGCTGATCCGCTTGGCGTCGCGCCCCAGGGCCACCTCCTTGCGGGCCGCCACCTGGCCGTCGGCGCGCAGGAGCATCAGCGTGAGGCGCGCGGCGTCGCGCGCTCGCGCGCGAGCCGAGAGGCTGAACGTGTAGTCGCTGTCGGGCTTGAGCACCACCGGCTCGGCCGAGACCAGCACGTCGCCGTCCATCACGAACACCTGGGCCGACCGCTCGCCTTCGATGGCGCCGCTATCGGACAGGCGCACGACGGCCGACGCGGGTGGATCGGTCGCCGCGATGGCCGGATGCAGTGACACGGCGCGGAACCCGCCGAGGCTCTGCTCGAAGTTGCCGTTCGGCAGCAAGTTGCCGGTCCGCTGCGCCAGGTCGGCGACGGCGCGGTCGCGCAAGCGCTCCTCCAGCGCCAACTCCAGGTCGTCCAGGCGGATGGCCGGTCCGCCCGGCGCGGCGCGAAAGCCGATGGTGTCGGCCTCCGACGGGATGCGGAAGGCCCGCGACACCGGCGCCCAGGCGGTGGTCAGGGCGACCTGCCAGCGCGCGAACTCCGGCGCGCGCGAGGTGGGCTGCGTGCCCCACACCGCGCCAACCTGCAATGAACCCGCCGAGGCCTCGGCCCGCGCCTTGAAGGTCAGCCGCACGTAGCGACCGCGCGCGCCCTCGGGCACCGGCAGCCAGAACAGCGTGGCCTCGTACTGCGCCGGCAGCAGCCGCAGCACGACCTCGCTGCCTTCGTTGGTCACGGTCACGCCGCGGCGCGGCAGGACCAGACCGGCGGTCCCTTTGGGCGGCGCAAAGTCGGCCTTGAACAGCGACTCGACCTTGGTCACGGTGGCCGGTGTGGCCATCGGCGTGGCAAGACCGCGCCATTCGGGCAACGGACCGGCCAGGAGCAGCGCCAGCAGCAGTGTCGGTATCAACGCGGTGGCTCTCCGTCCGCCGAGATCATGAGCTTCTCGGCGGCACCGGCCGCCTGGTAGGCCGCGCGGCACGGTTCATAGACGTCGGCGACCTGCGCTGCGGTCAACGGTTGGCGCCGCGCGTCGACCAGATTGGCCAGTCGCAATGGGCGTGGGGCCAGCGTGGCCGCCACCTGCGGCAGATCGAAGTGGTTGAGCACGTCGGGCACGAACACGTCGGGCAGGTACTCGTAGACCTCGGTGTCGTACAGCGACTGCCAACTGACCAACATGCCGTCGACACTGACCGATGCCACCGCCGGATCGAGCGCCGCCGCCAGAAGCGCCAGCAAGCCGCCCTGGCCCTGGCCGGCCACGCTCACCGGCCGGCCTTGCCGGCGCAGCCAGGCGATGGCGGCCAAAACGTCGTAGACGCGCTGGCCCAGCAGCGGCCGGCCGATCATCCACGAGGTGTAGACCAGGTCGACCTCGACCCCGTAGAAGTTGTGGTAATGGTCGGCGCCACACCATTGCGGCACTTCACCCAGATCGCTGCCGGTGCCGCGGACGTCGAGAGTCAGGACCGTCGTCCCGGCGGCGGCCAGCGTGCTGGCCGGGCTGTCCCAGGCCAACTGCGGCGCCATGCCGACCGTGTCCGGCACGAACACCGTGGCCTGGCCGTTGGGCGTCGCCGGCCGGAACAGCAGTCCGCTGAGGTCCACATCGTAATCGCTCAGGAAGCGGACCGGCTCGACCCGCACGCCGCGCCGCGCCGGCGGCAGCGCCCGCTTCGGCACCTGCCAGTGCGGCCGCGGCCAGGGCCGGGCCAGCGATGCGGTGTCGATCCCCAGCACTGCGGCCAGCTTGGTTCCAGCGGCCTCGAGCGCGTCGCCCACGCGGCGCACCGGGAAGTCGCGCTGCACCAACGCGTGAACGCCAATCGCGCTGGGTATGCTGGTCAGCACCTGCCCGGTCGCGGTGGCGTAGAGCACCTCGTCGGGCTCGACGGCGAAGTCGGGCTCCGCATAGGGCTCGTCGATGCCGCGCAGGTGCTTGTTGAACCAGCGCACCGCGCCCTCGCGCAAGTCCTTGTTCCAGCCGTGGACGTCGTTGGTCTCGCAGATGTCGATGCAGTCGGCCGCGCCCAAGACTTCGTAGATGCGCCGCAGGTCGTCGCGCGTGCGGCGGGCACCGTCGATGGGGAAGAAGTCCTTGATGGCCGCGCCGATCTGCACTGGCTTCGGCGCCATCGGCAGCAGCAGATCCGCATGGTCGATGCCTTCGCGGAGCATCGGCACGAACTGCTGCTCGGCATCAGCGGCCATGCGCGTGGCGATGCGCTCCACCAGCGTGGTGACATAGCAGTTGGGCGAGCCGGCGGCGTAGCGGTCGTCCATGCAGAGCAGGTAGGCGCTGAGTGTGCCGCCACCGCTGTTGCCGGCCACCGCCACGCGCGTGCCGTCCACTTCGGGCCGAGTCAGCAAGTAGTCGAGCGCGCGAATGCCGTCCCAGATGCGGATGTTGGCGAAGCCCGCACCGACCAGGTTCACCTGGTTGCCCGCCATGCAGTGTTCGTGGCAGCAACCATTGAGTTGTGGGTGACCGGCGGCGTCGAGGTATTGCAGTCGCTCGCCCTGACTGACCGGGTCGTAGCTGAGCACGGCGAAGCCTTGCTTGACGAACCCGATGTGGGCCCGCTGGTAGACCTCGACCAGGCGCCCATTGGCGCTGTGCCCGCACGGACTGACCACCGCCGGGAACGGCGCCGTACCGGTCTTCGGCAGATAGAGCGTCGCGGTCACCGGCCAGTTCGGGCGGCTGTCGAAGACGATCGACTCGACCGTGTAGTCGTCGCGCTCGAACGTTCGGGTGACGCGCGCGTCGAGGTCGCAGCGTGCGGGGAACGGGCCGATCATTCGCTGGACCGTGGCCCGCACCCACTGCTGTCGCTGGCGCACGGCCTCGGGTGTGGTCAACTGCTGCCACGCCGCCACGCGCCGCTGTTCCAGCTCGCAGACGTGCCGCCAGAGATGAGGAAAGAGGTTTTCACCGGGCATGGGTGCTCTCGCTGACGGCAGGTTGTAGCAGAGGGCACCGGTGGCGTCAACCGCGCGAGTCAGGCTTCCGGCGCCAACAACGGACGATAGTGCAGTTCAACCCGCCCACAGACCGCGGCCGCCCGCGGGCCGAACCGGTAGCCTGCGTCCGCCAGCTCCGCCGCCACGGTGCCCTCCACGAGGATCTCCAGCGGCTCGGCGACGTCCTCACCCAGTTTGTAGGCCACGTTGACCGCGTCGCCATAGACATCATCGGCCAGCAACAGAATCGGGCCGTAGGCGATGCCGACGCAGGGCAGGATCCGGTCGGTCTCCGCCCGGGCGCCGTTGACCGCGCCGGCGCGCTTCACCAAGGCGAGCGCCATGGTGACCGCCTGCTCGGGGCTGTCGAATGCCACGATGGCGTTATCCGCCTCGCCCTTGACCAGCCAGCCACCGGTGGCCGCCGCCAGGCCCGAGACCATCTGGATCAGCTCGGCGTGCAACGACAGGAAGTGCAGCACCCCGCGCTGCCGCGTGAGCCGGGTGAACCCCGACATGTCGATGACCAGCACCGCCACCTCGGCGCCGGCCTGCGCCCAGAAGGCGGCGTCGAACTCCGTGCTGCGCGAGTCGCGCGGACGCTCGCGCAGGTGCTCGTAGAGCTCGCCCCGGGTCGGTCGCATGGCACGCCTCCACCCCCGGCGCACACCCGACGGTGGCGTTGGCCGGCGGCGGCCGGTTCCCTTCGTGGCAGCTCGGCTCAGCGCGGCGCGGCCAGCCACCGGTCGGCGTAGGCGAGGAAGATCGGCCATTCCTCGCGCCCCATGGCGTGTTTGCCCGGCCGGATCCAGTAGCCGAGACGGCTGTCCAGCACCTGCCCCTCCAAGGGCATTTCGGCGGCGCCCAGGCCGTCGACACCCAGCAGACGGTAGACCTCGTCGGCCGCCATCAGCACCTCGAACTGCCCGCGCGGGTTGGCCCAGGTGTCGTCGGTGGCGTTGGTGAACAACACCGGCCGCGGCGCGCAGATGGCCACCAGTTCGTGTTGGTCGAACGGCAGCCCCTCCGGACAGCGGTTGTACGACTTGAACCTGTCGCAGAACCAGTGCGGGAAGACCGTGTTGATGCGCTCGACCGACTCGCCGACCATGCCCCGACTCGGCGCGGTGCCGCCGCAGCCGGCCTGGCAGGGCATGGCCACGGCGATGCGGTCATCGTACGCCGCGGCCACCAGGGCGGCCTTCCCGTTGCGGCTGTGGCCCACCACGGCAATCCGCTTGGCGTCGAGACGCGGGTCCATCACCAGGTAGTCGACCGCGCGGTGCAGCCCCCAGGCCCAGGCGGCAATCGCCGCGAAGTTGTACTGCGGGTAGTGCGCCTGCACGCTGTCGGCCACCTCGGGCCGGTCCATCCGCACATCGCCGTTGTACATCGTCGCCACGGCGTAGCCCCGCGGCACGATCAGCTCGATGGGGTAGGTGTCGGCGTTGGCCCCACGGCCCACCGGCTCGCCGCGCGCCGGCTCCGGTTGCCGCACCCAGGGCGCCGTCACGATGGCATGGTTGCCGTTGAAGTTGAGCCCGACGAACACCGGCACCGGCCCCTTGGCCTGGTTGGGCGTGGCCAACAGCAGGTGGATCGGCGGCGTGCCCGCCGGGCCGAAGCGCAGCCGCAGCTCGCGGAGCGTCGCCTGGCCGTTGAGCCAGGCCCGGTCCTCGCCCACCACTTCGGCGGTGGTGTTGCCCGGCGGCGGTGGCATGGTGCCGTACATGTGCTCGGCGAACAACGCCTGCAGCTCCGGCCGGCGCCGCGTCAACCACGCCTCCGGCGTGCTGACCAACGTGCCGTCGGCCAGACGCAACGGCTCGGGCAGAGGATGGGCCAGGGTCGTCATCGCTTGCTCCCGCGGCTACGGCTCAATCGCCGCCGGCCGCTGCTGTGCGGCGCGAACGCGCGCCAGATCGTACTTCTCGCGCCGGTCGAACCGGAAGATGCCGTTCTGCTCCTGGAACACATCGGTGAGCTGCGTGTAGCAGTAGCCGAACATCAGCGGGTCGTCCAGCAAGGCCGCCACCAGCCCCTCGAACCGTGTGTAGAACTCGTCCAGGCTCTGCGGCCGCTGGCCGTAGCCCCAGGACGCTTCGCCCGGCTTCGCGTCGGGGTTCCACCAGATACCGCCGAACTCGCTGACGAAGAACGGCTGGCCCTCGTACGGCAGCGACCACGGGTGATCCGCCGGCCCGTTCTGGAACGGCCGGCCTTCGGCCAGCGGCGCCTGGTTGGCCCGCAGCTTCTCGGGCACCTGTTCGTAGTCATGGCAGTCGTAGATGTCCGTCTCGCGCACGCGGTGCGAGTAGCCCGAGGCGTCCAGCACCGGCCGCGTGCCGTCGATGGTCTTGGCGGCCAGCCACAGGCCGCGCGTCAGGTCGTCCAGGCCCTGATGCGCATCGGTGATGGGCTGCGCGGTCTCGTTCAGCCCGCACCAGCCGACGATGCTCGGGTGCGACCGGTCGCGCTGCAGCACCTCGATCCACTCGGTCACATAGGCCGCCGCCGGCGCGTGCCGGTCGATGCCCCAGTCGGGGAACTCACCCCAGACCAGATAGCCCAGCCGGTCGGCCCAGTAGAGGAAGCGCTCCTCGAACACCTTCTGGTGCAGCCGCGCACCGTTGAAGCCGGCCGCCTGCGACAGCACGATGTCGTTCTTCAGCGCCTCGTCGCTCGGCGCGGTCAGCAGGCCGTCGGGGTAGTAGCCCTGATCGAGCACCAGGCGCTGGAACACCGGCTGGCCGTTCAGCAGCACGGCCTTGCCGTCGATGGCCACGCTGCGCAACCCGGCGTAGCTGCGCACCGTGTCGAGCACGGTGCCGTCGGCATCCAGCAGTTCGATGGTCAGGTCGTAGAGGAACGGATCGGCCACGGACCAGAGCCGCCGCTGCGCCGCGGGCACCACCAGGTCCAGGCTGGGCAGCAGATCGCCCACCGCCACCTGCGCGGCGGCCACCGCAGCGCCGTCGGCGGTCAGCGTGGCGCGCACCTGCAGGCCCGCGCGCGTGCCGTTCACCGGCTGGGTCACCCGGAAGCGGCCGTTGGCCAGGTCGGGCACGATCTGGGCGCGGTCGAGGTAGCTGGCGCCGACGGGCTCGAGCCACACCGTCTGCCAGATGCCTGTGGTGCGCGTGTAGTGGCAACCGTGGTTGGCGTAGAGCCCGCTCTGCTTGCCGTGCGTGCCGGCCGCGCGATGGTCATCGCGCGCGCGGACCACGATGGCAACGGTCTCGCCCGGCCCGGCCACGCCGCGCAACGGGCAGCAGAACGGACTGGCGCCACCGCGATGCCGGCCGACCTCCTGCCCGTTGACCCAGACGGTGGCGTCATAGTCGACCGCCTGGAACCACAGCAACACCTGTCGCCCGGACCACTCCGCCGGGATCGCCACCTCGCGGCGGTACCACACGGCGTTGAGGAAGTCGACCTGCCCGATGCCGGACAGCTCGGCTTCGGGACAGAACGGGACCGTGATGGAGCCGGCCAGTTCGCGATCCTTCAGTCCGCGCTCGAGACCGCTGTTGCCCGGGTCCACTTCGAACTGCCAGGGACCGTTCAGACACAGCCAGTCGGCACGCTCAAACTGCGGACGCGGGTACTCGGCACGGGGCAGGGACGACATGGCTCGGGCTCCTCACAACCAGGCTGCCCGGCAGGATACGCCCTGCGCGCGGAGGTGTCGAGGGGTGGTGGCGCCGCGGCTGAGCCGCGCCGCGCCACCACGCGCCGGCGCAGCAGCAGTGACAGCGCCAGCCGGCCAGACCTGTCCCCTTAAGCCGATCCACCGCTGGTCGAGTCCTTGGCGCCTGACCGTCGAGAAGAGGCCACCGTCGGCGACCTGACTCAGGCTATGCGGCAGGGACCGCGCCCGGCCGGCACCTGGCGCCCGCGAATCCAATATCATGTCCGTTGGTGTGCCCGGGCCCGAGCATGGCCCTGCGAACGTGCGCGGGCACGGTTCCGAGCCGCCTGGCTACAAGTAGGGCAGGTAGACGATCGCCGGGTTCCCCGTCTTGAGCACTGCCACCGCTGTCGCGGCGTAGCGCTGGATGTGGACCACCGGGTAGTCCTTGTAGCTCTGCAGGACCGGCAGCCCGCGCGCATCGCCAGTGCCGCCCAAGGCGGAGATCAGGAGGCCGATGCGCCAGTACTCCTTGACCGGCGCGGGCTGCGCGCGGTACCACTTGAGCCAACGGATCAGTTGGTCGGCAACGTCTTTTCCGCCCTCGTCGGCCAGTGCTTGGGCCTCGCACAGGTGTTGCGCCGTGCCCATCTCAGCGTTCGCCACCCGTTCTACGAGCATCGCCACGCGCTTGTCGCGGCTCGGCATGTCGGCGAGTACCAACCGCAGACGACAGCCCGGCTCTTCGGCGAACCACAGGCTCGAGCGGAGCGCGTCCAGTTCCTGACTGGCGCCGCGTTGGCTGCGCATTTCGACCCACAGCAGCGCCAACGCCCGATGGCACATGGTTCGGATGGCCGCTACCTGGTGCGACTGCTGCTTCACGGCTGCTGGGCGCAGGTCGCCCTGGCTGACACCGACGCTCTTGAGGAAACCGGCAACGATGTCTGACGGCCGGGCCTTGGTGTTGGCCGTGTCGCGGACCGCGACCTGCCAGGCCACAGCCGTCTGCAGCACCACCGGCACCGGCCAGACAGACCTGCTGTCGTACCCGGCCCAGCGCGCCGCTGCCTTCCGCAGGGCCACGATGGCACGGTCACCGGCCGGGTAGTGGAGGAAGGCATAGGCCGCCCCGCGGACCACGAACACCTCATCGGCACCGAGGGCCTGGAGCAGGTTGTCGAGGTGGCCTTCGTTGCGCGTAACGCCCCACAGGCGCAGGCGGGTGAAGCGACCATTGGCCGCCGCCCCGGCCTCATCAGCACATGCGGTCCAGTTCGGCACGACCACGCCTGCGAGCAGGAGCAGGTACGGCACGACGCCACACCACCGAGGTCGATTGGCTCGCAAGGTGCCCGGAGTCCGTACACGGGTGCGCCCGTCCTGCCCAACCACACGGGCTGGCCCGTCGCTGCTATGATCTGCTTCCATGGCTCATCACCGCCCTGTTGCGCGCGCCCAGTGGACCCGTACGTAGGCATCGTCTGGTGGTGGCTTCAGGCCGAAGCTCAGGCCGTTGCCCGCGCCCCAGTCCAGCTCGGGAGGGCCGAACTTGCCACGCTCCTGGAGCCAGCAGTAGACCTCCTGGTCGTCGAAGGCGGAACTGCCGGCCATGAACCCGCAGGTGTCCTGGCGCGTCGGATCCAGGATTCCGGTCCCCTCTTCCATCCAATCAGGGACACCGTCGCCGTCGGAGTCACGATCCAGCCCACTGTGAATGTAGTCATAGCAGTCGCGGTGACCGTGCTCGTGCGCCGCCGACCGGATGAAGGCGTTCAGCCCACAGGTGAGCTCGTCATCGTTGTGCCAACCTGTTGGGTCTGGGACAGGGATGAACGTGGTCCAGAAGCCTGGGTGGTCTCGGCTCCCGGCCCACACGTCATCACTGATGCCGATCACAGACTCGCCTTCAATGTAGTGCGATGGGTGTGTCCCGTCGCCCGACGCCCGAATCGAGTACAGGACGTCACCAACGTATATGCCGAGTGACTGGCACGCCTTGTAGTAGTAGTAGAACCAGTTTGGTGTTCGAATGGCCGTGGACCAGTAAGTGTGGCAGACACGGCCCTCGTTGAGTGCCTGGTTGCTCGGATCGTCTGGGTGGTTGGTTTCCTCGCCCCGCCAGAACACCTCAATCTTGGCTCGCCCAGGTGGATGCACCAGGGTGTCGTCTGCCCTTAGGATGAGCTCGTTCGGGCCGAACGCCGCTGGGTCGGCCGGCAGGCCTGCCTGGGCAACACCGCCGTGTCTTGCGCTGCTCGGCTCATCCGCGAATGCGTACCCAAAACCGAGGATCTCGCCGGAGGAATCGTAGGTGTTCGCCAACCTGGTCACCAACGCGTTCTGTGCGCCGACCTCCCTCGCAAACACGATGCTGGCCGTCCGGCGGACCAAGTCGTTCCACTCCGGCGCCGCCGAGATCGCCGTCATCTTGGCCAGTACCGGTATCTCAAGCACGCCGACATCGGTGTTGTACGACACGCCGCCAATCGCCGAATGGAAGGCGCGGTTCGCGAAGACGAACTCGTTCCTGGGCGCCACCGGATCGGCTGGGTCGCCCTGCGGATCGGGCTCCTTGAGTTCCACATACGGATGGCCGAAGGTCACCCGCCGATTGACGGCCACCATGTGCTTGTTCTCGTGCTCACGGTAGTAGCGCGTTAGCGACGGATCCGACGGCGGGTCGTCACCATGGCTGTCCTCGGCCTGAAGTACGAAGATGTAGGTACCGTCCTTGGCGCTGCTGGACTTCGCTCGCAGCACCTCGACATCGGTAACCAGGCGGCCAATCTGCGCCGGCAGGTCGACCTGGGCCACGCAGGTCAGGTCAGGGCCGTACACATCCATCCAGACCCGTTTGGGCGCCTCGAATCGAGCGTCACTCAGGTAGTAGCTGGCGGTGAAAATGACATCCCCTTGCTGGTACCGCCACTGGACGTCATGGCCCGACAGCGTTGTGCCCGGTGCCGCCGCGGGCACGGTTAGGAGATAGGGGTACCGCAGCCAGTACGTGTCCGCCTGGTGCACTCCGCCGCCGTCGCCGGTCATGTACTCGTCAACCTGGATCTCGAACGCATAGCTCCCCCATTCGGTCAGCGTGCGGTCCTGTTGCTGGCCATGCGCCGCAGCGTCGTTGATGAAGGCGGTGACGGCGCCTGGGCCGTCAGCCCGGCCCTCGATGCGGCAGTAGTCGGTCCAGGTTGTCTCGCGCGTGTCGCGTAGATACACGACCCAGCGGTAGTACGCACCGCGCTTGCCCTCATCCTGGATCTCGAAGGAGACCGATGGCCGTCGCAGGGGCGACCCACTGCTCGCCCCCGGGTCGAAGAGGACCAAGTCCGCAGTACCTGGCGAGCCAGCGGCTCCGTGGACCACCAGGTTGGCCACCTCCTTGGCGCGTTCCTCCACCATCGGCGGCTGCGATACCCCGCACATCGACCAGTCAACCTGCATCCGGACGCGATGCTGGCCGTTGTGACCGAGCGGGACCGTGCAGGTGTCCCAGTCGGCCTTCCACCAGCGAGTGCCTTTCTCGCCAGGCGCACCAGCCGCCTGCGTGCAGTCCTTGTCCGCGTACCATGAGCCCGACAGCTCGGCCTTCGCGTGAGGTGCGTGACAGTCGTCCAGTTCCTCGACCGTGACAGCCATCCCATCCAGCCGGCAGCCGGTGCCGATGGTCACCTTGGCCACGACCGGCTGCGTGTTGCCGAGCTTGACTGCTCCCGGATCGCCCACCCGCACAATCTGGGCCTCTGTCCGCACCCAGTCGATCGTCTGCCCCACCGCCAACGCCGGCCGGCAGGCGTGGTCCGGGTACCCATCGGCGTGGACGTCCAGCGTCGGCGTCACGGCGAAGTGGTACTTGCCATCCTTCTGCATGAAGCTATCGGGCACGGGCACGACCAGCTTGTGGTTCGTCTGTCGCCCGAATCGCCCATCGCAGGCGCCTTCGTGCAATTGGCACGCGAGGTCGTCCATGTTGAACAGCATGGTCTGGAAGTCAGGGTCGTAGACCGTGATGAAGCCCATGCCCAGGCCGTTCTCGGGCTGGTCGTCGTCGGTGCTGCGGTTGCCGTTGTTGTCGATCTGCGCGCACTGCATGCCGTAGCTCACGGCTACGTTCCAGGTACCGTCGGCGCCGCGGCCCTCGAACTCGGCCTCGGGCTTGCTCTGTCCGTTCTCGCTGGCCGGCCAGAGCGGGACATACGCACTGGCAGTCGTCAGGTAGCGCAGCGTGTAGGCGCCCTGGCCCCACATCAGCGCCCGCCAGGTGTACAGCCCGGCGGGCCGGAACATCGGTCCCATCTGTCCACTAGGCGGTGCCGTTGGGTCCCAGATGCCGTCGCAGACCAGCGGATCGCTCCAGTCGCCCGAGAGGCTGACCGGGAACGAGAACTTGTCGGCCTCCGGTTCAGACGGGCCCGTCCGTTGGAGGTTGAAGACCGCGAACTCGACCGCGCTGGTTAGCTTGATGGCGCTCCAGATTCTGAAGCGGTACTTGCACTTCGTGCGCCCGGCCGCACCATCGGAATCGGTGGGGTCCCACTGCAGGACAAGCAGATGCTGCTCATCACAGGCCGGTGACAGCACGAAGTTCTTGATGTCGACCGAGACGACCTTGCGGGCGGTTGAGGCCGGCATCCCACCGGTGTAGTAGCTGACCGAGATCGTGTGGACACCGTTGTGCCAACCGGGTGCACGGCTGGCCCACTGAAGGCTGTACAGCGACGTGCCCGGCGCGAGGAACGGGTAGGTGTCTGGCGTGGCCACCAGCTGCTGGAACGCCTCGGGATAGTACGACTCGTCCAGCCTATGATGGGCCGCCTCGCTGACCGTGATGCCGGCGATGCCGCTGATGCTGCCAGGCGGACCCCAGACCAGCACCTCGCAGGTGTCGCCTGCCACTGTGCTATCACCACCATCGCCAGCCAGACGCCAGCCGCTCTTGTCCGAGTACGCCTTCGTCCGGTCTTGCCACCACCAGACCGCGACATGCACCCCGCCGCCGCCACCCCCACCCTCCGCCTTGGTCGCGAAGTCCAGCGTCTTGCGCTCCCCCGCCGCCACCGTCGCCGTCTGAGCGTCCGGATCGTCGCGCTGGTCGGCCGGCTGCGCCTCCACGGCCACCTCGTAGCTGCCCGGGGCCAACGGCGTGAACGCGAAGGCGCCGTCGGCACCGGTGTCCACCCGCCCCAGCACCTGACCGGCACGCTTCAGCCGCACGATCTGGCCGCTCAGTAGGACACCATTCGGGTCTTTGACCGTGCCGTCGATGGTCGCCGGCGCATCACTGCTGACGTTCAGACCATTCACGATCAGTGTCGCCGCGGCGTTCTCCGCCACGCCGTCGACCGTGTAGGCCGCCGTCACGCGCAGCGTGACCCGCCAGTTCGCCGCCGACTGGAACCGCGTCGTCAGCACCGCGTTCGGCGAATCGGGCTGCGTGCTCAAGGTGGCCGTGTAGCCGCTTGTCTGCTGCGTCCACGGCCCGGCAGCGCTCGGCGCGCTCTCGACCTTGACGATCTCCCAGTACCACAGCGGCCCCTGCACCTGGAGCTCTTCATTGGCCCGCGGCGGGTCCAGCACCACCGCGGTCAGGCCGGTGATGATGTCCTGCCCAACCACCGCCGGCACCGGCGCCGGTCCGCTGGTGATCAGGCCGCTGAGCGTCACCGCCGTCGCCGGCGAGCCGGCCAGCAGGCCGAACAGCACCAGCAGACCGGCGGCAGCGCGGCCGCAGCGAAGACGAGCGGAGTGGATCATGGCTTCTTCCCAGCGCGTCCGCCGGCGGGCGCTGAGGCCGCACCGGCACGTTGAGCCCAGTCGGGATTCTGGCGAGCGACCGCCGCCCAGGCTTGGGCCATGGCGGCGTTGAAACCGGCCCGGTCGGCGCTGGTCCAGAGCGGCAGTCGCCAGCGCCAGCCGGCCAACACGTCGGGCGGCGCACCGTCGGCCAGCGCCGCGCGGTAAGCCAGTAGGCGGCCGGGCACCTGCGCCGGCAACGCCTCGGGGCGGCCCCAGCCGCTGTCCAGCGTAGCCCACAGGGCCGTGGCCGGCGTCCGGAGGCCGGCCGGCGCCGCCGCCGCCGGTGGCGCATAGGTCGTGTTGCCCATCCAGGCCAGCGGCAGCTCGTCGGTGCGGGCCTCCGGCCCGGCCAGCCGGTCGAAGAAGACGCCCTGCAGGATGGCGTTGAGGCTGTGCTGGCGCTGCACGCGCAGCCACCAGCGGCCGGGCCCGGCCACCACGAACTGCTTGTACACGCCGCCCCAGAAGTCGCGCACCCGCGTGCGCGCCAGCGGCGCGGATTGCGCCACACCCGCCAGGTCGGTGCTGTAGGGCAGCAGGTCGACCAGGTAGTCGCGGTTGCGGTTCAGGCCGTCATGACCGTCCTTGTTGAAGAAGTAGAGGCTGACCCGGTAGACGCCGGCGGGCGCCTGGAGCTTGACCCACAGGTCGGGGCCCGTCACGGCCGCCGGATAGGTCTCGCCGTGGTCGTCCCAGTCGGCCGGCCGCCGGTAACCGAGAACCGGGCTGTACAAGGTCCGCGGGTCGTCGGTGCGCAGCCAGTGCAGCCAGTAGCGGACGCTGTCACCAGCCCGCGCTTCAAGGCCCAGACGCGGGCGAACCTGGAACTCGCCGCCGAGGCCGATGTGCTGGTCGAGCGGCGCCTGGACCGCGCACAGGACCGCCAACTGCCGGCCGTAGCGGCCGACCCAGTCGCCCTGGGTGGCCCAGTCGTCGCGCAGGTAGGCCGCTTGCCCCGCCGACCACTGCCGCCCGGGCGAGCGCACTCGCGCCGCCATTGCCGCCAGGTCGGCGGCCAACGGCGCGGCCGCAGGTGTCGGCAGTCCCGCCGGCGTGCCTGGCAACGGCGTTGCGGCGTCCCGGTGGCGTGGCACCGGCCCGCCGGCCGCGGTCAGGCCCGGCGCACCGTACCAGCCAATCAGCGGCGGCGCGGCCGGACGCGGCAGGATCGCGGTGACATAGTCGCCCGGCAGCCGCCCATAGGTGGCATCGGCCTTGACCGGCTTGCGGCCCGGCTCCGCATCGAAGCTGTGAACGCGGCGCCAGGTCGCCGGATCGAGCACCTCGTAGGCCCACTGCCGATGGCCCAGCCAGAGCAGGCCGTCGGCATCCTCGGCCAAGCAGGTGACGTAGTCTTCCAGCAGCAGGTCGCCGTCGACCACCGGCGCCGGACGCGTTTGGCCCGCGGCCGGCCGCGGCAGCTTGGCCGCCCAGTCCGGCCCGCGCCGGAACCGCCAGGTGCGGCCCTGGTCGGCGCTGTACCCCAGCCCGTTCGGTGTGGCCACGTAACAGGCGCCGTTGCGGCCGACGAGTAGCCCGTTGATCTGCGCGCTCGGCAGGCCCGTGCCTTGCGGCAGCCGGCCGCTGTCCTCACCCGCACCAACCACGCCGCCGGTGAGCCCGACCTGCACGCCGTGGCAGCCGGTGCCCAGTAGCAGGCGGCCGTCGCTCCACTCGGCGAGGGCGGTCACCTCGTCGCTGCGCAGACCCTCGGCGCGCGTCCAGTGCGCCCAGCGCCCGATCGCCGCCTGGTAGCACGACACCCCGAGGTTGCCTGCAAGCCACACCCGGCCGTCCGGGCGCGGCAGGATCTGGTAGCACCGCTCGCTCAGTGGCCCCGCAGCCGGACCGTAGCACCGCCACTCGCGCCCGTTGTACACCGACACACCGTGCCGTTGGTGCCCCACCCAGAGGCGCCCTTGCGCGTCACCCGCCAACGCGTAGGCATGATCATCGCCCAGCCCGTCCCGCGTGGTGAACTGCCGCCACTGCGCACCAGCGGCCGCGCCGGGGTCATAGCGCCAGACGCCCCGGTCCTCGGTGCCCACCCAGACCTGACCGCCGACGCCCGCGCAGAGCGCGGTCACATAACCACCCTGGGTATCAACACGCCACACAAGGGTAGTCGCGGACGCCGCTTCCAGCAACGCAGCTAGACTGAGCAGCAACCATAAGCTGGCAGTGTGCAACCCAACACCTCGCCAACGCCACAGTAGACCACGCTCAACCGGCAGGTGGCGTTGTGTACCACACGGCATGGTGCGTGTCAACACGCATTTGGTCAGGCCGGTGCGGGCGCGCCGTGACGCCGGGCACTACGGCCCGTTCAGGCTGAGCAGGCCGCAGGCCGGATCGCGGGGCACCGCCGAACCGACGGTGGTCCGGTGACCGGCGCTGGAGGCGCGCGGGCCAAGGCACAGTCGATCCGGATGAACACGGCGTCTGCCGCGGGGCCTCGGTGCCGGCCGGCTACTCCGGCGGCCGGCTGCCCTCGGCCAGGCGGCTGAGTTCGGCGCGCGTCGACCGGAGACCGCCGCGGATCTCCTGGAGGGTGCGCTGTTGCTTGGCCCCGACCTCGCGCATCTGCACCAACTGGTCGCGCTGCGTGTTCAGCGCCGACTGCAGGTGCGCGGCGGCCTCGCGGTGCTGCGCACCACTGGTGGCCACGTCGCCGGCCACCGCCCGCACCGCTGTCTCGAGGTCGGCCAGGCGGCTGCTGAGCTGCCGCTGCTCGGCGGCGAGCTGGTCGGCGCGCCGCGCCGCGCTCTGTTCGGCGCCGGCCAGGCGCTGACCGCTGAGGACGGCGGCCAGCAGCACCGCCATGGCCAGCGGCAGCGCCCGGACCAGCGAGCGCAGGAGCGGCGGCGTGGCTGGCGCGCGTTGCGGG
>CAZHGD010000175.1:0-15921 GCA_964531735.1 uncultured Fimbriimonadaceae bacterium
CGGGCTACCTGGTGGCGCTCGGCGTGGCGCGCCTGGCCGCTCTGCCGCTGGGCCGCGTTGCGCGTGCGGGCGAGCTGGTCCTGGCGGCGCTACTCGGGGCGGCGGCGTGCGCGTTGTGCGGGGCCACGCCGCCCCTATGGGTGGTGCTGGTGCTGGGCCTGATGGTGGCGCTGCTGCTCGAGCACCTGCAGCCAGAGGCCGACGCGGCGGCGCCGGCGGCCTGGGCCGCCGCGCTCGGTGATGGGCTGCTCGGCGCGTTGCTGGTCAGCGTCGCCGCCGGCGTGGCGTTCGGTCTGCAACGCGGTTTCGGACTGGCGCTGGCGGCCCTGGCGGTGGCGCGGCCGGTGGCGGCCGGTCTCGGCCGGCCGCTGACCTACGCCCAGAGCGCGCTGGTAGCGTTGGCGCTGCTGCGGCTGGCTGGTGAGCGTTACGCCGACGCCGGGCGCATCGACCTCTACGTGCAGACCGTGCTGGTCGGTCTGCTGATCGGGCTGCTGGCCCCGCTGGTGGTCGCGGCGGCGGCGGCGCGCTACCAAGCCCTGCCTGAGGAGGCCGTTGGCCGTCCGTGGCGGCGAGGGGAGTTGGCCATAGCGGGTCTGCTGGTGCTGTTGCTCGGGCCGGTGGTGGTGGGCTTGCTGTGGGGTCCGGCGAGCGCCTTGGCGCAGATCGCCGCGGCCGCCCTGGCGATGGTGCTGCTCCTGGCCTGGCGCCCGCTGACCGCTCAACTGGCTGAGCCGGTGCAGCACTGGCTGGCGGCGTTGCCGCTGATCTACGCGACGGCGGCCACGGTGACGGCGGCGGTGGTGCCCTCGACCACCAAGCTGGCGCTCTGGTCGAGGCCGCACAAGACGGCAGTGTTCGTGGTGCTGGCGGTGGTCTTGGTGGCCTATCTGGCGCTGCAGCGGCGGTCGCCGGTGGTGCCCGAGGCGGTCGGAGACTCGCAATGAGAACCAGGTGCCGGCAGCGCGGTGCGCTGCGTGTGCCTTACGCGGTGGGCGCCGGTGGCGGGTTGCTGGTGCTGCTGTTGGTGGCGCTCTGGCTACAGCCGCCGCGGGCCTGGCTGTCGGGCACGGTGGCCCGCACCGATGGCAAGCCGCTGCGGCAGGGCTTCGTGACGGTGCGCGGCCTGGAGGGCCCGGCGCGTGGCCTGGTCTGGCGGCGGCGCGTGGATGAACGCGGCCGATGGTCCAGCGGTGTCCTGCCCGGCACCCTCGAGGTGAACGCCGAGGTCCGCGTGTCGGGCAACTGGCTGTGTACCGAGCCGCGCGTGGTGCGGCTGCGCGAAGGCGAATCGGCGACCTGCCCGATCGTGTTCGACCCGAGCCGCTGCAGCGACGCCTCGATGCACTTCCTGATGCCGGAGCGCGTCTTCTGCACCGACGAGAAGCCGACGCTGGGGCTGGTCGGCGTGCTGCTCAAGGGCGAGCATGCGCAAGTCCTGGTCGACCGGCTCGATCTCGATGGCCTGCTGGCGGCCGGGCGCGCCGAAGCATGGTTCAAAGCCTGGTCGGGACCGCTGGACGACACCGCACTCAGGCGCCTGGCGCCCTACCTGACGCGGGTGGCCGCCGTCCCCGTGCAGACCACGGCGCGGAAGCGCGACGGCAGTTCGCAGCAGTACGCCGAGCTCGACCTGCATCGGCCGGGCTGCTACCTGGCGACGGTGATCTCCGGTGGCCTGGCCGCTCGCGCGGCCTTCCAGATCACCGACCTGGCGTTGGTCGCCAAGGCCGACCATCAGCAAGTCGTGTTCTACACCTGCCGCCTGCGTGACGGCGCGCCCTGGCCGCAGGCCAGACTGGAGCTGCTGACCGGTCGCGGCCGGCCGGTGGCCACGGTGCGGCCCGGCGGCACCGGCCTGTCGCGCCTGCCGCTGCCGGCCGGCCGGCGCGCCCTGGCGGCGCTGGCCCGGAGCGGTGAGCATGCCGCGCTGGCCCAGATCACTGTCGACAAGCACACCGGTGAGGAGCGCCGGGTGGTGCATCTCTACACCGACCGGCCGGTATACCGCCCCGGCCAGACGGCCTACCTGAAGGGCGTGGTGCGCGATCGCACCTTGACCGGCTATGTCACGCCGACGCCCGAAGCGGTGGAGGTGACCGTGGCCGACGGGCGCGGCCAGAAGGTGCAGCAGCTCAAGTGCCGCACCAGCGACCAGGGCACCTTCGACTGCACGATCGAGCTACCGGCCGAGGCCTTCACCGGTGAGTGGGACATCGAGGCCAAGGTCGGCGAGGGCCGCGGCAGTCTGTCGCTGCCGGTGAAGTCCTACGTCAAGCCGGTCTACCAGGTGAAGGTCCACGGTCCGGCGGAGCCGTTGGTGCGCGGATCGGCGGCGAAGTTCGATATCTCGGCCGAGTACTACTTCGGCGCGGCGGTTGGCGGCGCCGAGGTGCGCTATGTGGTGCGGCGCCGCGAGACCTGGCAGCGCCCGTGGCTCCAGCAGGCCGGCGCCGACGAGAGCTGGGCTGAACGGCTCTACCGCGGCGCCGAAGGCGATCTGGACGAGGAGGACAGCGGCGAGGGCCGTCAGGTGTTGACCGGTGTCGGCCGGCTGGACGCGGCCGGGCGCCTGTCGTTGTCGCTCCCCACCGACCAGCTCGTCGAGGCGGTCGAGGCCACGATCCGCAGCGACGAAGCCGGCCGGCCGGTGGTGCCGCGCGACAGTGCCGCGCAGGCGCTCTACCTGGAGGTGCACGTGCTGGACGGCACCGGTCGGAGCGAGGGCGGCGGCGCCTCGGCGACGGTGCTGCCCGCGTCGGTGGCGCTGGACGCCACCTCGCCCGATTACGATGTGCAGCCGGGCAGCCAGGTGACGACCACCGTGCGGGCGGTGACGCCCCGCGGCCGGCCCGTGCCGCGGCAGGAGCTGACCGTGCAGCTCATCCGCCAGCGCAGTGTGGAAGACTGCCGCGCGCGGTACCGTGACGATCCGCGGCAGCCCTGGATCCGCCGGCTGGTGCCGCCAGGCGAGTACGCGGGCTGTCCGACCGGCGGGGGCTGTCCCTACGCCCACGGCTGGCGGGCCCTCAGCGAGACGGTCTGGTCCCGAGCGGTGCGTGCCGATGAGCATGGCCGGGCGGTGGTGCCGGTCAAGGTGGCGGGCACCGGCGGTTACCAACTGGTGGTGCTCGCCGCCGACGAGACCGGCCGCCGGGCGGTGGCCAGCCACACCTTCTGGGTCGGTTCGAACTGGCACTCGACGCGGACCGACGTGGCCTTGGAGCTGAAGTTGAAGGCGGGCCGGCCGCGCTACCAACTGAGCGAGAGCGCCGAGGTGCGGGTGCAGGCGAGCGTGCCCGACCAGGCCGTCTGGGTCACCCACGAGGGCGCGTCGCTGCGCGAACCGCAGGTACTGCGCCTGACCGACGGCACGGCGGTCGCACAAGTCGGCCTCGACCTGACCGACCTGCCCAACGCCACCATCGGTGCGGTGGCCGTGCGTGACAAGCAGTTGTTCGACGAGCACACCGACCTGCGTATCGACCTGAAGCCCAAACGCCTCGAGGTCGCCGTGACCTGCGACGCCAAGCAGGCGCAGCCGCGGCAGACGGTCAACTACACAGTGACCTGCCGCCGCGATGGACAGCCGGTGGACGCCGAGGTCAGTCTGGCGGTGGTGGACGAGAGCCTGTTCGCCATCCGCCCGGAGCGCCCGGAAGAGACCGTGCTGGCGTTCTACGGCTGGCACGCCAACAGCGTGCAGACCTTCTTCAGTTCACCCGACTTCCGTTTCGAGGCGAGCAAGGACAGCGGCGGCGCGACACGGCGCTACTTCCCCGACACCGCGCTCTGGCAGCCGCGCCTGCGCACCGGGCCCAGCGGGCAGGTGACCGTGCCGTTGACCTTGCCGGACAGCGTCACCACCTGGCGGGCCACGGCCCGGGCCTACAGCGCGGCGACCGAGGTCGGCTTCGCCACGACCAAGGTGCGGGTCAGCAAGCCGCTGATGGTTCGCCTGGAGACGCCGCGGTTCCTGACGCAAGGCGACCGTACCGTGGTGGTGGCCGAGGTCAACAACGAGACCGGCCGGCCACAGGTGGTCGATCTCAACCTGCAGCCGGGCACCTTGGCCCTGCGCGGCGCGGCGGCGACGAGGTTGCAGGTGCCGGACGGCGGACGCCGCAGTGCCACCTGGTCATTGACCGCGGGCGATGCCGCCGAAGCGAAGCTGACCGCCTCGGCCCAGGCCGGCGACTACCAGGACAGCGTGCTGAAGGTGATGCCGATCAAGCCCTACGCGTTCGTGCGCACCGAGACCCGCCGTGGCGCACTGAGCGACGGGCGCGAGGAGACCGTCGCGTTCCAGTTGCCGCGTGAGGTGGTACTGTCCGCGTCGCAAGTGGAGGTCTCGGTGGCCACGAGTGTCGCCGGCCTGGTGGCCACCGCGGTGGAGGGCCTGGCCGAGTACCCGTATGGTTGCGTGGAGCAGACCGCCAGTCGCTTCCTGGGTACGCTGGCCCTGCTGCGAGCCTACGAGGCGCTGGGCTGGCGGCTGGAGGAGCCGGTGAGCCGCCGCAGCGCCGAGCGGCGTGTCCGCGACGGCCTGATGCGGTTGCGCAAACTCCAGCAAGAGGACGGCGGCTGGTCCTGGTTCGAGGGCGGCACGGTCGACCTGTACATGTCGGCGTACGCGCTCGACGCCATGCTGACCGCGCGCGAGGCCGGGTTCGTGCTGCCGGGCGACCATATCGAGGCCGGGCTGAAGCAGATCGCCGAGGCGGTCAAGCACCCGCCTGGCGAGACGTCCGACTGGAACGACTACGCCCTGGCCGCCGAGGTGCTGACGCGGGCCAGGCAGGGCGGGGCGCGCGCGATGGTGGCCAGCTACTGCGAGGGGCGCTCGAAGCCGTCGCTTGAAGCGGCGGCGCGCATGCTGCGGGCCGCCTGGGCCTTGCGCGACGCCGGTCTGATCAAGTCCGCTGAGGAACTATGGGCCATGCGCCTGAAGCAGGCCGACTGGAAGGCGGCCAGCATCGGCGACGTGGCCTGGGCACTGCGCGTCGAGGTGGCGCAACACGGTGCCGGCGCGCGCGCCGCCGAACTGGTCGAGTTGCTGCAGGCGCGCTTCGCAGGCCGGCTGTTCGGCTGCACGCGCGACACGCGACTGGCGGTCGAGGCGCTCACCGACTACCTAAAGGCCAGTGGCGCCGAGGCGGTCAAGGGGCGGCTGACGCTGGCGGTGAACGGCAAGGCGCCGCGCGAGTTCGTCTTCGACCAGACCACGGCGCGCGGGCGCGGCTGCCTGCAACGCTTCGAGGCGGGTGATCTGGCGGCGGGCGCCAACCAGGTCACGCTCCGCTGGCAAGGCAGCGGCCGGCCGCAGTTCCGGTGCAGCATCACCACCGCGGTGGGCGGCGCGAAGTTGTCCAAGTCGGGCGAAGTCGCCGTGGTGACCCGGAAGTTCACTCGGGCGGTGCGCGGCGACCGGGGCCGCTGGAACTACCTGGAGTTCAGCGGACCGCTGGCCGGTCAGGAACTGGTGCGGGTGACCGTGGAGGCGCGCACCAACCAGGCGTTGGACCACCTGCTGCTGGTCGATCCGCTGCCGGCCGGCTTCGAGGTGGCCGAGCAGGGCGAAGGGCCGGACGAGTGGTTCGGCGACGGCGGCCACTACGCCGCGCGTGACGTCAAGGACGACCACGTCGCCTTCTTCTTCGACCGCCTCGGTCCGGGCCGGTCGGCGAAGGTCTCCTACCTGCTGCGCGCGGTGTTCGCCGGCGAATACCATGCGCTGCCGCCGAAGCTGGAGCCGATGTTCCAGCCCCGCCGCTCGTCGCACGGGCAGGAGGCGGAGTTGGCGATCCGATGAGCCGACGATGACCACGACGCGGGCATACCTGATCGGCTGGGCATGGTTGGCCGCCGCCGCGTTGGTCCTGGCGGCGACCGCGGCCACGCGTGAGCAGGAGTTGGCCAACTACGGCACGTCGTTGGCCGACCGGACGCCGAACCAGGCGCACAACGCCCGGTTGGCGGCGCGTGCCATCGACGGGCAGGTCATCGCGCCGGGCGCCGAGTTCAGCTTCAACCGCACGGTCGGACCGTGGACCCGCGACCGCGGGTACCGCAAGGCGATGGTCAGCTACGGCGGCGAGATGGTGCTGGCCTATGGCGGCGGTGTCTGCCAGACCAGCACGACGCTCTACAACGCCGCGCTGCTGGCGGGCCTGACGGTGGTCGAACGGGACCACCATGTCTGGGTGCCCGGCTACGTCGAGGCCGGCCGTGATGCCGCCGTGGCCCAGGGCGCGGCCGATCTGCGGCTGCTCAACCCGTACCCGGCCCCGCTGCGCCTACGTGCCACGGCGGCGGACGGGCGGCTGACTGTGCGGGTGCTGTCAACCTGGCGGCCCGACCGGCGCTACCAGGTGGCTACGACGGTACTGGAGGCCGATCAGCGGGCTCCGCTGGTGCGGTTCGAGCGCCATCTGCCCGGTGACCAGACACCGCGCGTGCGCTCGGGCCGGCCGGGCGTGCGGGTGCGCGTCGAGCGCTTGGCCTACCGTTGCGACCAATTGGTGATTCGAGAGTCCATCAGTGAGGACCGGTACCTGCCTTTGGGTCCGGTGACGGCGGTGGGGGCCGGTCCGTAGGCACTGAATCGGCTCCGGTGGCCGGTTTGTGCCGCCACAGTCCTAAACCTCGGGCGCCGCTTGGCGATGACTCCGTAGGTCTCGCCGTGCGGGAGGCGGCCGGCAATGCTCAAACGGGTGTGCAGAACCATCATGTCGAGCTGGGTCATCTTGCTGTTGACAGCGGCGTCCGCCTACGCGGCGGACGGTCGGCCGACGACGGTCACCGCGCCGTCCGTCGGCTGGTTGGTGCTCGCCTTCGCCGCTGCCGGGCTGTTGCTGTTGGCTGCCGGCGGTGACGGGCGCAGCGGCGAGACCGTCGACGACCGCGACCGGTCGAAAGACGACCTGATCGCCGAGCTGCGCGACCTGCGACGCCAGATGGCGACGCTGTACGAACGCTCGGCGTGCTGGCGGTTGGCCCTGGAGCACAGTTACGACGGCCTGGCCGTCTATGAGCTGCCGGCCGACGGCCAGTCCGAGCGCCTGCTACAGTGCAACGACCGCTTCGCCGCCTGGCGCGGCCGGAGTTGCGAGGAGCTGACGCTGAGCACCTCGGGCAGCCATCTGCTGTGGCATACGGAGGGCGATCCGAGCGCCGAGTACCGCCGCCGGCTGAGTGCCGGGCAGGCCATCAGCGGCACCTCGACGGCGCAGCGGCTGGGCCGCCAATGGCACTTCGACTGGCGGGTGGTGCCGTTCCATGTGGCGGGCCGGGCCTGTGCGCTGGAACTGGTCCGCGACGCGAGCGAGGTCCGCCGGGCCGAGGCCAGTCTGGCCGAGCGCTCGGCCGAGGCCGAGGGCCTCCAGCGCGAGATGGAGACCATGGCGGCCCAGTACCAGCAGGCGCTGGAGTACGCCAACCAGATGGCGCTGGCCGCCGAGATGGCGAACGCCTCGAAGAGCGAGTTCCTGGCCAACATGAGCCACGAGATCCGCACGCCGATGAACGGCATCATCGGCATGACCGATCTGGCCCTCGACACCGAGCTGACCCAGGAGCAGCGCGAGTACCTGACCCTGGTGCGCAACTCGGCCGACGCGTTGCTCTCGCTGATCAACGACATCCTGGACTTCTCGAAGATCGAGGCCGGCCGTCTGGAGCTCGACCACACCGAGTTCGACCTGCGGCAACTGTTGGGCGACACGCTGGCCACGCTCTCGATCAAGAGCTACGAGAAAGGCCTGGAGCTGTCGTGCCATGTGCCGGCCGACGTGACCGACCATCTGGTGGGCGACCCGCACCGCCTGCGCCAGATCGTGATCAATCTGGTCGGCAACGCCATCAAGTTCACCGCGGCTGGCGGCATCAGCGTCACCGTCGAGACCGAGCTGGAGAGCGACGAAGAGGTCTGCCTGCACTTCGCGGTTCGCGACACCGGCATCGGCATCCCGAAGGCCAAGCAGCGGCTGATCTTCGAGGCCTTTGCCCAGGCCGACGGCTCGACCACCCGGAAGTTCGGTGGCACGGGTCTGGGCCTGGCCATCTGTTCGCAGTTGGTCGGCATGATGGGCGGCGAGATCTGGGTCGAGAGCGAAGAGGGCCAAGGCAGCGCGTTCCACTTCACGGCACGGTTCAAGGCTGCGCCGCCGAAGGCCGACGCCTGGCGCCCGCCGGCGCGCCTCGCCGGCCTGCCGGTGCTGGTGGTCGAGGACTGCGCCAGTTACCGCCAGATCGTCGAGAGCATCTGTTTCGAATGCGATCTGCGGCCGTTCCTCGCCGAGACCGCGGAGCAGGCGCACACGCTGCTGGCCGAGGCGCCCGATGGCGGCTACGCGGTAGCGCTGATCGACCCGACGCTGGGCGACGTGGACGGGTTCGACCTGGCCGCCGCGGTGCGGACGGCGATGCCCGCAACCAAGATCGTGATGATGCTGCGCCCGGCCGGCACGCGCGGCGACGCGGCTCGCTGTCGCGAGATCGACGCCGGCTATGTGAGCAAGCCGATCACGCGCGCCGAGCTGTCGGCCGCCTTGCTGGCGGCGGTCGTCGGCGAGACCGAGGGCACGCGGCAGGCGGCAGCCCAGGCTGCCACCAAGACCACGGCCGGCCGGCACCTGCTGCTGGTCGAGGACAACCCGGTCAACCAGAAGCTGGCCATCCGCATCCTCGAGAAGGCCGGTCACCAGCTCCAGGTGGCCAACAACGGCCGCGAAGCCGTGGAAGCCTACCAACAAGGCACCTTCGACGTGGTCCTGATGGACGTGCAGATGCCGGAGATGAACGGCTACGAAGCCACCGCCGCCATCCGCGAGCTGCAGCAGCAAGGCGGCCCGCGCGTGCCGATCGTGGCCATGACCGCACACGCGATGAAGGGCGACCGCGAGCGGTGCCTCGAGGCCGGCATGGACGACTACGTCTCGAAGCCGATCCAGGCCGATCTGCTGCTGGCCATGGTCGAGAAGCTCACGGCCGACGCGGCACCGCCTGAGGTCGAGCCGCTCGCCGAGCCCGAGCCCGCGTCAGCCGAGGCGCCGCCGGCGGCGCTCGTCGCCGTCGAGGAACCCGCTGTCGTTGAGGAGCCCGCGCCCGCGCCCGCGCCGTCGGTGAACGGCACGCGCAAGCGCGGCGGCAAGGCCAAGGCCGGCCCGCCGCCGGCCGAGGCGCCGGTCGCCGTGCCCGAGCCCGGCGAGGAGCCCGAGCCCGCCGAAGCGCTGCCGCCGCTGGACAAGGTCGCGGCGCTGGACCGCTTCGAAGGTGATGTCGAGTTGGTGCAGGAACTGGTGGCGCTGTTCCTCGACGAGCTGCCGCACATGCGCTCGGAGGTGACCGAGTCGTTCAGCGCTGGTGATGTGAAGCGCCTGGAGCGTGCGGCCCACACGCTCAAGGGCGCGGTAGGCAACTTCGCGGCCAAGCCGGCCTTCGATCTGGCCTTCACGCTCGAGCAGATCGGCCGCAACGGCGAGATGGACTCGGCGCCCGACGCCATCGCCGCGCTGATGGCCGAGGTCGACCGGCTCGAGCCGGCGCTCCGCGAGTTCGCCAGCGAGGCCGCGGCCTAACCCGGGCAGGAAGGCGCCCCAGCGCAGCCAACTCGCGCGGCGAGGAGTGCGCGCATGGCCACCAAGACCGTCCTTGCCACCGTTTGCCACGTGCCTGCCGGCGGCGTGGACACGCCCGAGAACCTGGACCGCCTGACCGCCGACACCGAGTTCTGGGTGCGCCGGGCGACCCGTATGGGTGCGCGCGTGATCTGCTTCACCGAGGTCTACCCGCAACTCCCGCACGCCGGCGATGCGATGTACCAGAACATCGAGCCGGCCGACGGTGGCTCGCTCCTGCGCGCGATCGACCTGGCCAAGCGGTACGACGTCGACCTCGTCTGGCCGCGCTTCGAGACCGGCCCGGACGGCCTGCGCAACGCCAGCATCTACATCGACCGGCACGGCGAGGTGCTCGGCCGCTACTACAAGATGTTCCCGACCATCGGCGAGATGGAGAAGGGCGTCATCCCGGGCGACGGCGGCGTCTGCGTGGAGACCGAGTACGGCCGCGTCGGCCTGGCCATCTGCTTCGACCTCAACTACCACGCGCTCCGCGAGAGCTACCGGCCGATGCGACCGGACGTGGTCTTCTTCTCGTCGATGTACCGCGGCGGCCTGGAGGTTCAGTTCTGGTCGGTCAACCTGGGCTGCTGCATGGTCAGCAGCTACGGCGTCGAACTCGGCCGCATCGTCGACCGCTGCGGGCGTATCCTGCAGATGGCCACCTATGAAAAGCTGGCCGTCGCACCGGTGAACCTCAACTCCATCCAGCTCCACATGGACTACAACTGGGACAAGATGGACGCCATGCTGGAGCGCTACGGCACCGACCTGCACTTCGACTACTACACGCAGGAGGGCCGCTACGTGATCACCAGCGAGAACAAGCCCATCGGCGAGGTGGTCGAGGAGTTCGGTCTGCTGGACATCCAGGAGTACTGGCGCCGCGTCCACGCCATGCGGGACCAGATTCTGGCCGAGCGGGCGGCGAAGAAGTAGGCGGGGCCGGAGCGTGGCGGCACCGGCAGCGGCACGGGTCGGGCCGGCTCGCTGAGCCGCCCGCGCGACGCGGGCCGGCGCTCAGCTTGCGCCCAGCTCCTCGTCCAGCCACGCCGCGTCGTGCTCGCGCAGCCAGGTGACGATCTTCTGGGTCTCGAAATGCTCCAGGCCGAAGTGCTCACGGCGCAGCGTGAACACGCGGCGGACGAGGGGCAGTGCTTCAGCGGCGCGGCCCTGGTCGAAGAGGACCTTCGCCAGGGCGAAGCGGGCGTCGAGCAGGCGCCGGTTGTCCTCGGCGAAGTGCAGTTCGAAGGTGGCGATGGTGCGGCGGAGGAGCTGCTCGGCCTCGTCGAGGTGGCCTTCGGCATGGTCGATGCTGGCGACCACGGCGTCGTCGATGGCCAAGTTGTAGTGGTCGCCGCCAAAGGCCGCCCGCTCGATCGCGATGCATCGGTCCATCAGCTCACGGGCCTCGGCCAAGTGGCCCAGGTCCCGCTCAACCTTCGCCAGGTTGGAGTAGCTCGCGGCCATCGTCGGGTGCTCGGGCGCGTATGCCTGCCCTTTGATGGCGATGGTGCGGCATAGCAGATCGCGGGCCTCGGTCAGGTGACCCAGATCCTGCTCAACTGTGGCCAGGTTGGAGTAGCGGATCGCCAGCTTCGGGCGATCAGGCGCGAAGGCCAGCTCGTCGATGGCGATGGCCCGGTGCAGGAGCTCGCGGGCCTCGGCCAAGTGGCCCAAGTCCTGTTCCACCAGCGCCAGGTTGGAGTAGCGCGTGGCTAGCGTTGGGTGGTCGGGCGCGAAGGCCTGCTCGCCGATGGCGATGGCGCGGCGGAGGAGGCCGCGGGCCTCGGCCAGGTGGCCCAGGTCCTGCTCCACCGTCGCCAAGTGGTTGCAGGTCTCGGCGACTTGCGTCTGGGCCAGCCCAGGCGCCGCCTCCTCATGCGCCAGCGCTGTGCGAAGGTGCGCCACCGCCTCGTCCAGACGGCCGAGTAGGCATAGCGGCCACGATGCAGCGTTGGCGATCACGCCGCCCCGCGCGGTATCGCCGGCCACCAGCAACGCCAGCGCCAGTTCCACGCACGGCTCGATCTCCCAGCGCGCTTCGGGTGCCACCCAGCCGTCGCGGTTCAGCCAGTCGGCCCGCGCCTGGGCGTGGTCGAGGACCGCTGCCCGCCGCGCCTCGGCCGCCGCGCCCACCCGGCCCGCCACCACCGCCTGCACCAAGCGATGCACCCGCGCCAAGCGCTCGTCCTCGCGCGGCACCAGCAGGCGCAGGCCCGCCAAGCGGCGCTCTACCTGCCGCCACGGATCGGGATAGCCTGGCTCCGGCTCGCGGAGCACTTCGGGATCGTCACGGCCCACCAACTCGCGCAGCCACGGCCAGGGCACCCAGTCCGGCGCCACGAACGCCGCGTACTCCAGCGCCAGCCGCTCCGGGCCGCTCAAGCCGGCCAGCGTCGGCGCGAGCAGCTCGCCGATCAGCTTCTGCTGGTGCCGGCTGAGCTGCACCGTGTCATCGGCGGCGATGCCTTCCAGTGCCGGCTCGCCCTCGCGTTCCAGGCGGTGGAGGTAACCGGCCGCGCTGATCTCGGCGTGCTGGGCCAGGTACACCGCCACCACCTCGACCGCCAGCGTGTACCCGTCGAGCCACTGGGCGATCCCACGGGCGGCCGCACGCTCCGCGTCGTCGGCGACCGGTCGCCAGCGGTCCAGCAGCGCCACCGCTTCGTCGTCGGTCAGTGCCTCCAGCGCCAGGCAGTCCAGCCCTGGCAGCTTCGCCGGCTCCAGCCGCGTGGTCACCAGCACATGCACCTGATCGCTCGACGGCAGGCACTCGGCGCGCTGCGCCGGGCTGAGCAGCGCCGCGGCGTCGACGTTGTCCAGCACCAGCAGGCTGCGCTCGCCCTGTTCGAACGCGGCGCGCACGCGCGCGGAAGCAGCGGCGAGGTCTTTGCGCTCGGCTTCGGTCAGCACGACGCCCTTCAGCTCGGCCAGGTTGACCAGCGGCAGGCGTAGGTCGCTGGTCCCGGCGCAAGGCACCAGGAACCGGCCGCCGGGGTAGTGGTCGGCGAAGGCGTGGGCATACTCGAAGGCGAGCGCCGACTTGCCGATGCCGCCGAGACCGTGGACCGCGGTGATGGCGCCGACGCGGCCCTCGCTGAGCGCGCGGTGCAGCCGGCGCAGCTCTTCGAGCCGGCCGACGAACTGCGGGTTGTGCGGCGGAATGGTGCTTGGTCCGGCGGCGCGTCGAGCCGCGCGGCGAAGCTGCAAGTCGAGGTCCTGGTCGAGCCGCTGGATGAGCTGACGGACCTCGTCACGTTGCAGGGCGGCCGGGCCCTCGGGCCGCCAGGGGCGCACGTCGAGGTGTTGCCGCCGCCGCAGGTCGGCTTGCCAGGCATCGAGCAGCGGCGCCCCGCGGTCCTCGAAGCCGGGCACGCTGACGGCGTAGATCGGCGCCAGTGACTCGCCGACGCCGGCGCGGTCCAGCTCCTGGGCGCAGAACTGCTCCCACTCGCGCCGGCACCACTCGCTGGCGAAGTAAGCCGGTGACAAGACGGCCAGGAGCACCTTCGAATGGCGTAGGCCGGTCACAATCCGATGCTCCCAGTCGGCCAGCGCGGGGATGGCCTCGTGGTCGAGGAAGACCGCCAGCGGCTGCAACGCCGCACGGCGATGCTCGGCCTGCAACGCCTCGACGAAGGCGGTGACCCAGCCATCGCGGTCATCCTTGGTGGAGTACGACACGAACACGTCGAAATCGACAGTCATGGTCCCCACTCCGGCTGCGCGGTGCTCGCCACCGCCGGTGGCGCCGATTGTAGCGGGTGCCAGTGAGCCGCGCCAGGGCGTCCTGGCGCACACCAGGGCGGCGTCCCGGTGGTGGCCGGCTTGCGCGGCTGCGCCGGCCGGGCTATGCTAGGCAGCGCGAGGGCCGGGCCATGCTGCGTACCGAAGAGATCCTGAGCACGATCCGGATGTTCCAGGAGGAGCATCTCGACGTGCGCGCCGTCACGCTGGGCATCAACCTGGCCGACTGTGCCGGGCCGCGGCACGACCTGGTGGCCGAGCGCGTGCGGCAGAAGATCCGTGAGGTGGCCGCCGACCTGGTCGATACCTGCCGGCGCGTCGGCGACAAGTACGGCATTCCCATCGTCAACAAGC
This sequence comes from uncultured Fimbriimonadaceae bacterium, assembly GCA_964531735.1. Lineage (GTDB taxonomy): Bacteria > Armatimonadota > UBA10988 > UBA10988 > UBA10988 > CAZHGD01. The sequence continues at coordinate 13,725 of CAZHGD010000175.1, forward strand.
GCATCGCCGTCTCGCCGGTGGCGGGCATCGCCGGGCGGCACGGCATCGCCGGGTTGAGCGCGATTGCCCAGGCGCTCGATCAGGCGGCCGAAGAGGTCGGCATCGACTTCCTCGGCGGCTACAGCGCGCTGGTGCAGAAAGGCATGACCAAGGCCGACGAGGCGCTGATCGACTCGCTGCCGGTGGTGCTCAGCGAGACGCGGCGCGTGTGTGCCAGCGTCAACGTGGCCACCAGCCGCGCCGGCATCAACATCGACGCGGTGGCGCGCATCGCGCAGCGCATCAAGGAACTGGCCGACCGCACCGCCGCCGCCGATGGGTTCGGCTGCGCCAAGCTGGTGGTCTTCGCCAACATCCCCGAAGACAACCCGTTCATGGCCGGTGCCTACCTCGGGCACGGCGAGCCGGACTGCGTGGTCAACATCGGGGTCAGCGGGCCGGGCGTGGTCAAGCGCGCTATCGAGCGGCTGCGGGACACCGGCGAGCGCTACAGTCTGCTGGACCTGGCCGAGGAGATCAAGACCACGGCCTTCCGCATCACGCGGGTCGGCGAGCTGATCGGCCGCGAGGTGGCGCAGCGGCTGGGCGTGCCGTTCGGCATTGTCGATTTGTCGCTGGCGCCGACACCGGAGGTGGGTGACAGCGTCGGTGAGATTCTCCAGGCCATGGGCATCGCCCGCATCGGCGCACCGGGCAGCACGGCCGCGGTGGCGATGCTCAACGATGCCGTGAAGAAAGGCGGCGCGTTCGCCAGTTCCAGCGTCGGCGGCCTCAGCGGCGCGTTCATTCCGGTGGCCGAAGACCAGGTGCTGGCGGCAGCGGTGGCCGAGGGTGACCTGACGCTCGCCAAGCTGGAGGCGATGACCAGCGTGTGCAGTGTCGGCCTCGACATGGTGGCCATTCCGGGCGATACGCCGGTGGAGGCGATTGCGGCGATCATGGCCGACGAGATGGCCATCGGCATGATCAACAACAAGACCACGGCCACGCGCCTGGTGCCGGTGCCGGGCAAGGGGCCGGGCGAGATTGCGCGGTTCGGCGGCTTGTTTGGCGAGACCGCGATCATCGCGGTGCCGGGCGGCAACGCCGCGGCGTCGTTCATCGCCTGCGGCGGGCGCATTCCGGCGCCGTTGCACAGCTTGCGGAACTAGGCTGGCGTCATGGACGAGCCGGCGGCACAAGCAGACTGGTCGCTGACCGAGACCGTGCTGTGCGGGTTGCTCGGCGGCGCGGGCATGGCCGTGGCCGGCTGGCTCGGCACCGCCGGTACGCCCATCTGGCTGGTGCCCGCGGCCATGACCGCGGTGGTCTGTCGAGGGCGCCGTCGTCACCTGCCCCTCGTCTGGCTGCTGCTGGTCTGCGGCGCGGTGCTGCCCTTGTGGGCGCGTCAACCGGCCGCCGAGGTGCTCCGTCCGGCTGCCCTCCGGGCGGCCGATCTGGCGCTCATGCTGCTGCTGATGGCGCGGCTGTCACGCCGCCCCGGCGCGCTGACGCTGGTCCTCGGCGCGGCCTGCAGCCGGACGGTGCTGGAGCAGCTCGAGCGCTGGTGCGGTCTGGGCGAAGGCTTCCTGTGGGGCAGTCATCAGTTGGACTGGACGGCGTTCAGCCAGTTCGCCCATGTCGGCGGGGTCACCGGGCTGTCGTTTCTGATCGTCTTTGCGGCCACCGCGGCGGGCATCGTGGCGTTCGACAGCAGCCGCGACGGGCGGCTGCGCTGCGTGGCGCTGGCGATGACGCTGCTGGTGCTGGTCGAGGCGGTCGGGCTGGCGCGGGTGACCCGTCAGGGCACCAGCACGGTGCGGGTGGCGGCGGTCTGGTCGGCCCAGGGCACGCCGCGGCGCCTGTACGAGCTGACCGAGCAGGCGTCGGCGGAATCGCCGGCGCTGGTCGTCTGGCCCCGCGACAGCGTCAGTCTGAGTCCGGACGAGCGGGCCGTGCTGCTGACGCAGCTCTGGTCGCTGGCGCGGGCCAACAACCTGTGGCTGGTGGGCGGCGCGTTCGACACCGCCGCGCAGTTGTCGGCGGTGCTGACCGTCTCGCCGCAAGGATACGTGGAGCTGGTGCCCGACACGCGCCCCTGGCAGCCGCCGCTGGCGGCCCGCTTCGGCGGCCTGGCGGTGGCCCTCGGCGAGCGGTTGGCGCAACAGGGCCGCTGGCCGGTGGCCTCGCTGACGCACGCGGCGGTGCTGGCGACGCC
>CAZHGD010000176.1:0-15875 GCA_964531735.1 uncultured Fimbriimonadaceae bacterium
CCGCCCGGACCGCCGGGGCCGCCGCCGCCCGGCGCGCCGACCGCGTTGCCGCGGCCATAGGGATACATGAAGAAGGCATACACGCCGTTCGCGCCGGCCCCGCTCCCCTCGAACAGCGGGACGCGCGTGCCCATGCGCATGATGATATGGTCGGGCATGTTGTAGCGCTGGCGCAGTCGCACGAGCGTGCTCGGCGGGATCTGCTCGACCTGCACCTCCTGCCCGGCCTCGTTCCGGCAGGTGGTGAACTCGCGAATCTGGTCGAAGTTCCACAGACCGGTGATGGTGCGGACCTGCCAGCCCAGCTTCACGCCGGCCATCTGGTCCTCATACATCGGCAGGTTCTCGCCACGCTGCGCCCAGACGCCGCTGGCCGCCAGCATTCCGATCGTGAGGGCCACCATCCGCCGATGTCGCCTCATCCGCGACTCCTTCGTTCACCGGGACCGGACAACACGGTCCGTTTGACAAGCCGATTCCGCCGCCGGTTGCACACCGTCGTCGGCCGCAGTCTGCCATGTGTGCGGACCGGTGTCAAGCTGTGCGTGACCGCGACCGCGGGCGCCATGGCGGCCGGTCAGCGCCGCGCCCGGGTCCGGACAGCGTGGTCAGAGGTCGGCCGCGACCGGGCCACCGCCCTTACCACTGAGCGTCGAGTTCTATCTCGTAGAGCAGCTCGTCGCGGCAGACGTCGGCGTGGCAGACGATGATCGGCATCTCCGGGGCACCGACCTCGTTGCACCAGGTGGCCAGCGTCGGCGCGTCGGCGACGTGCTTGAAGTAGGCCGTGGCCCGCGTCACGTGCGACCAGTTGGCGCAACGCGACATCAGAATGGCCTCGACAACCGCCATGGTCTGCCGCACCTGGGCCAGCGCATCGCCCTCATAAAGGCTCTCGCCTTCGGGCGCGATGCTGGCGGTGCCCGAGACCGACAGCCAGGTGGCCATGCCATCGGAGACCTCGATGGCGCGGCTGAACGAGCTGCCGTAGTCGGTCGCCGAGCACTGCAGCGGCGACACGACGCGTTGCGCCGTCACGCCGTCGTGCTTGGGCACCATGACGAACGACGAGACGCTCAGCGCCGACCCGTCACCCACCGCGGCCCCGATGCCGGTGCTGGCCGGCATGACGCCGTCGCCCATGCCCTGCTCGCGGTAGAACCCCGTGCGCACCCGGTTGAACTCGTCGTACCAGTCCAGCAGACCATCGAGGTAGTACCAGGTCCGCACGACGTCGCGGAACGACAGCCCCAGCGAGGCCAGCACCTCACCGTAGCGATCGAGCACCTGCCGCGTCTGCTCCGCCGGCGTGGCCGACGCGTCGGTGGCCCGGAAGTCGTTCAGTTGCACGAACCGCGCCGCCGCGGTTTCCCACTGGCAGCCGACCGGCCGGCCCTGGTACTCCACCGGAGCCACGCCGTCGCGCGGCACAGCATAGGCTTGCACACCGGCCATCGCGCGGTCACAGCACGCCTCACCATCGTACCAGAGCACCGGCACGGACCAGCCACAGCCGCTGGGCACCTCGGCCACGCGGGCCGCCATCGGCCCGAGCGCATCGACACGCACGATGGCCAAGTCGTCGGCGGCCGCGCGGGCAGCGACGCGGTCCAGCACGTCGCGCACGCTCTGCGTCCGCTCGGGAATGACGGTCAGCTCCACCATGCCGCCGATCGTCGGCTTCCCGCAGCACTCCAGGTCAAAGAGAGGGTCCAGCAGATTCGCGGTCCAGTCCATCCGGCTTTTCCTATAGCGACAGAATGTACTCGACGAGGTCGAGCAGTTGCGCCTTCGACAGGTGCGACGTCTTCCCGTGGCGATCCTTCGGGTTGTCGCGCGTCAACACTTCTTCCATCGTCACCGCGCGGCCGTCATTCAGGTAGGGCGCCGTGCGCCAGGCCTCGACCAGCGCCGGCGTGTCGAGGCGCTCGTTGGCGATCTGGCCCGTGCCGACGTCGTGCGCCGCCTGGTCCGTGTAGTTCGGCCCGCTGTGACAACCGGCGCAACCCACCTGCGCGTCGCGGAACAGCGCCTCACCGCGCGTGGCCGAGCGGCTGAGCCGCCCGCCGACGCGGTACGGACTGACCACCGGCTTGAGGCTCTTCAGGTAAGTATCGATGCTCGTCGCGTCGGCCTCCGGCCGCACCGTGAACAGGATGAACCGCAGCCCCGAACGCACGGCCTCCTCGGCCGTCTTCCGAATACCGGTGATCATCGACGGCGGCGTGGCGTGCGAGCGCAACATGCTCTTGGTGTTCCGCGGATTGCCCTGGCCGTCGTTCATCAGGTCCCAGTTGAACCCGTCGGCGCGCCCATCGGGGTGGCAACTGGCGCAGCTCTGCCACTTCTGGAAGCACAGCTCGGCGTCGTTGAACAACGCCTCACCGAGCCGCTCGCCGCCCAGTTGCACCGGCTCGCCCAACGGCACGGCGTTGGCGCGCAGGCGGGCGGCAGACAGGTCGACCCGGCTCAGCGCGTCGGCGTAGTAGTCGGCGGCGTAGACCTGGTCACCACTCACCACCAGCGCGCGCGGCCCCTTGCCCGCCGTCGGGATGCGCTCGCGCAAGCCCACCAGGAAGGCGAGGTCCGTGCTGACATCGGCCTTGGCGTCCATCTTCTTGAGCATCGCCGGCCAGTCCATCACGCTCAGTTCGTGCGTACCCGCGTGGGCGATCACCAGCCGCTTGCCGTCCGCGGTGCAGCCGAGGCCCCACGGATTGGCCGCCCCCAGATCCACGTCGTCGAGCAACACCGTCCGATAGCGCGTCGCTGCCTTGGCATCGACGACCGTCAGCGCGTTGGTGTTCATCCAGCCGCGGTCGACCTGCGTCGTCGGCAGCTCGAAGCGCGACAGCAGGTGCGTGATCAGGACCCACCGGCCGTCGGGCGTGATGGTCATGCCGCGCAGGCTGCTCGAACCGCTCGGCAGGTCGACCTTCTGCACCACCTTCCGCGTGTCGGTGTCGATGACGCTGAGCTCAGCGGCCACCTGCTCGGCATCGGACCGCCCGGCCGGCAGGTGGTTGGCCACGAAGAGGCGCTTGCCGTCAGCCGAGATGGCCGCCGCGATCGGCTCGCGCGGCACGGCGATCTGCGCCGTCAGCCGCCGTGCGCCCGGGCTCAGCACGTCGATGCGGTTGGCGAACCGCGCGCAGACGTACAGCATCTGCCCATCGGGCGCCAGGACCAGCGCCGTCGGCGTGTGGCCCACGGGCGTGCTGCCGACCAGTTTGCCCGTGGCCCGGTCGATCACGTCCACCGCCGCGTCGTGCTCGCCCCGCGCCACGTAGAGCTGCTTGCCGTCGCGGCTGAGCAGCAGCGCGTTCGGCGCCCCCGCCACGGTGATGCTGCGCACCACCTTGTTGGTCACGGTGCTGACGACGTCCAGGCGCTGCGCGCCGGTTTCGGCGACATAGACTTCACTACCGTCCAGCGAGACCGCCAAGGCCGACGGGCGCAGTTCGGCGGCACCCGCACCCCACGACAGCGCGCAGAACAGGCCGATGACGGCCCAGCGGGCACCGGCCCCAGGCTGACAGGTTGTCACCGCGCCACCCCCTGGTCCTCGATCACGACGCGGAAGCCGACGTCAAAGACGCGCCGCCAGCGCTCGTAGCCCCAGCGACTGGCCGACCTGGCCCGGCTGGCCCGACTGTAGAAGCTGCCACCTCGTACCACCACTCGCTCCGTCGCGCCCGGTCGCTCGCGACCGTCGGCGGCCTGGTAAGGATACGGCCGATAGGCCGACCGCGTCCACTCCGCCGCGTTGCCCAGCATGTCCCGCAGGCCCCAGGCGTTGGCCGCGTAGCGCCCGACCGCGCAGGTCACCGTCGCGTGGTCGTCCTGGCGGTCATCGCGCGGCGTCCACTTCGGCGAGTCCGCGCGGCACAGGCCGGCCAGGCTGCGGTCGGCCAGGTTGCCGAACGGCGCGAAGCCGACCTCGCCGCCGCCCCACCAGTGCGGCGTGGCCGTGCCGGCGCGGCAGGCGTACTCCCATTGCGGCTCCGTTGGCAGCGACACCGTCTGACCGCACCGCGCCGACAGCCACCGGCAGAATGCCTCGGCGCGCTCGGCCGAGACGCGCACCACCGGCTGCTGCGGCTCGTTCACCGGCTGCCCGCGACGCGTCTGGTCCTTGTTCGTCTCGCTGATGTAGCCGCTGTCGTGGTCCGGGTCGAACTGCGCGTACTGCGCGTTGGTCGTCTCGGTCACCGCCATCCAGTACGACCGCTCCACGGTCGCCGCGTGGGCCGGTCGCTCGTCCGGCGGACCGTTCGCGTCGCCCAACACGAACGCCCCCGCCGGCACGCGGACCAGTTCCAGCGTCTGTCCGCCGCCCAGGTCCATGCGCCGCCGGGCTTCGCCGCCGGCCTCTTGGCGCTGCTTGGCGGCCGCCGCCTCGCACGGCCAGCCCGTCACGGTGGGGGTCGGCGCCGCGGCCGGCTCGGGCAGTCGCGGCAAGGGCGCCGCGGCGAGCTTGGCCACCGGCGCTTCCACCTCGGGATCGTCTTCGAGGCCACAGAACAGGGCGCGCAGCTCGCGCCGCCGCTCGTTGCCTCGGTTCGGGATCGGGGCCTGCTCGTGCCAGGTGCCGTGGCACGGCACGTTCAGGTCGATCCAGGTGGTCAGACGGTCCCAGGACTCGCGATCGAGTTGCACGCCGTGATGGCCTTTGGTCAGCATCTGCACCAACTCGCTGGTGTCGGCGCCGAATTCGGTCGGCACCGGCAGGTGATAGTCGCTCTCCGGACCGGGCCGCCGCACGAACGGGTGCAGCGCCAGGTAGGACGGCGTGAACCGGCGCCAGCCGGCACTATCCGGGTGCAGCCGGAAGTCCGGTCGCCCGGCGGAGCCGTCGTGGCAGCCGACGCAGTAGCGGTCGAGTACCGGCTGCACCTCCCGCTTGAAGCTGAAGCCGCGCGTGCCGCCGTACCACGGGGTGATCTCCGTGGGCTTGCCGCGCGCGGCCACCGTGCGCCGGTTCGGCGCGCCGTCGTTCACCGGCTCGTGGCAGCCCACGCACGACAGCGTCTCGCCGGGCATCGCGGTCATCCAGCTCCGCATGACCTGGAGCGCGCGGCCGCCGGCGTCGAGCGGCTGCACGGCGATCGGCGTGTTCGCCGGCACCTTGAACAGCGCCGACCCATCGGGCTGCACCGGCACCGTGCCCAGGATGCGGCGGCCGTCCCACGGACCGTCGACGCCGATGTGGATGTGACCGCCCATGTTCGGATAAGCGTAGTAGGGCGAGTAGACGCGCAGCGACTGCACGGCCCCGCGCGGCACCCCGGCCAGGCCGTCGCCACTATAGATGTCGGCCAGGTAGACCAGACCCTCCTTGCTGTCCGGCTTGACCTTGTCCACCACCACCGGCGGCGTCACGCGGCGGCGCAGCGCCACCGGCTCGACCAGATCGGCGTCGGCCTCTTCGCGCAAGAGCACGAAGTTGTCGAAGGTATCGACCAGGTAGATGCCCCAGCGCGCCTGCGGGTTCAGCCGGCAGGCCACCAGGAAGTGCTTGTCATCCACCGGACACGGGTGCAGGAAGCGCGGCCACGACTGCGCCACGAGCTGGTCGACAATCGGCGCGGCCACCGGCTTGCCGCGGCCCGGAATGCGCTGCACCGCGCCACGGTTCTCCGCGCGCCCGCGGCCGCTGTCGAACACCACCAGTTCGCCCTCGCGGCGCTCGCCGTGGTGGCCGGTCACCACACCCACCAGCCGGCGGGCCTCGCCCGGCAGCGAGCGAGCGTAGAAGACCGAGTTCGGCCAGTACGAGTTGCTCCCGTAGAACGCCGTCTGGTTGGTGCCGTCCGGGTTCATGGTGAACAACAGGCGCGTGAAGTAGTGCGGTGTGTCGCTGTACTCCCAGCGCTGGTAGAGCACGCGGCCATCGGGTGTGACCGACGGGTCCCAGGAATGGTCCTGGTCGAAGGTCAGTTGCCGCACCTTGCCTGTGGTCCGGTCCAGCAGGTAGAGCAGCGACACCTTGTCACTGCCGGCCACGCACGGCACGCCCTGGTAGCAGGCGGTGGAGCAGTAGACCACGCGCCCGTCGGGCAGGTAGCAACCATCGAAGTTGTAGATGTCGCCCGGCTCCGACGAGGTCACCTGCACCGGCTTGCCAGCGCCGCCGAGCGGCAGCTCCCAGACCTGCCAGTGGTTGCGGGTGTCGGGCATCGAGAACAGCAGCCGGTCGGCGTTCCAGTGCAGGTCGAGGTCACCCACGAACCGGGCGTCGTCGGGGCGGTAGACGCGCTCCGCCGGCGCCTCGGCCGACTGTAGGCCGAACGAGATCAGCTCGTTGTCGTAGCCGCGCGGACCGATGCTCGAGTTGCCTTGCCAGTTGGCTGGCAAGCCGAGGTTGCCGCGGCGACGAATGGCCAGCACACGCTGGAAATCGAGCGCCGGATTGGCCAGCAGCGCTTCGCGCCGCAGCGCCACCAACTGGTGGCCCAGCGCCACCGCCGGCTCCGCGACGCCGGCATCGGCCTTCGCCAGACGGGCCAGCACCTCCTCGCGCTGCCGGCTCAGGCCGGTGAGACGCTCCAGGTAGCCCGGCCCGCCGGGGTACCGTGCGCCGTGGGTCTGGATCAGGTCCTGCACCGCCAGGCGCACGGCCTCGAGGTCGAAGTCCTTGAGTGCGAGCAGTCCGGCGTCGACCGCGCGCCCGCGATGGTACAGCGCGCGCACCGCGGTCAGGCCCGCCTCGTCGCGGACGCCGCCAGCCAAGCCGCCGGCTTGCTGGCGCAGGTCGGGCACCCGCACCGCCGCGGCATAGCGCTGCGCCAGGGCGGTCAGGTCACCGGGCTTCCAGTCGGCTTCCCAAATGCGGTCCTCGCGCTCCCACTCCATCTCGCGCCGCGCCGCGCCGAAGTCGCGCTGCGCCAGGCGCCAGAGCACCTCGCGCGCGTTCTCACCGCGGCTACCCGGCGTCGGCGAGCAGGAGAAGTAGAACGCATGGTCTCCGCCGATATTGCAGATCTTGAGCAGTAGCGCGTTCTCGCCGGCGCGCAGCGCCAACTCCACCTGGTCCTGGTTCGGTCCGCACCCGCGGGGCACGTCGTTGCCATGGACCTTCCGCCCGTTGAGGAAGACGGCCAGACCGTCGTCGCTGCCGAGGTAGACCCGCAGCTTGGTCTCGGCGGTGACGGTCACGGTGCGGTAGACGAAGGTGGCCGCCTGCGAGGGTGCCTTGAGCGGAATCACCACGCCGTCGAGCCAGCCTGGCTGCGCTGTCCAGGCCAGCTTGCCCGGCTGGTAGGTGGCCTTCAGGTCGACGCCGGCCTCCGGCGGAAAGACCGCGCCATACGACGTTTGTCCCGTCGGCGCGACAAACGGACCGGCGACGTACCACGGCCCCAGCCGCGGCACGCCCGGCGGCAACGGGCGCTCGGCCTCGGTCCGCTCATAGTCCGCCAAGGCGTCGCGCGACGCCCGCAAGCTCTCCTGCCACGAGCCGCGGCGCTGGTAGTAGGCCGGATCCGCCGCCCACACCGCTGCCGTTGATGCCAGTAGCAGACCCAACAATCCAAGACGACCGGCCATGACCACAACCTCAGAGGGACCATTCCGCCAACGACGGCGATGTCCTGCCCAAGGGGCTACAACTCCTTCGCCAGGTGTGGCCATGGCCGGCGTCGCTGGTCTAGAACGTCGCCATCGGCTGCCGGTGGTCGGTGACCGACGGCAGCGCCACCGCGGTCGCGGCGACGGCGGCGGGCGCCGCCGTCGCGCCGTGGACGAGGTTCATGAGGTCACTGACCATCGCCTCCAGTTCGGCGGCCTGGCTCGACAGCTCCTCGCTGGCCGCCGCGCTCTCCTCGGCCGCCGCGGCCGTCGCCTGGGTGGCTTGGTCGGCCTCGCCCACGGCCCGTAGCACGGCGCTCAGGTCGCTGGTCTGCTCGGCGCTGGCCGCACTCACCGCCGCGATGCGCGCGCTGGCCTCGCGCACGGCGTCGCCGATGGTGGCCAGCAGCTCGGCCACCTGCTGCGACGTCCCGACGCCCTCATCGGCGTTGCGCTGCACCTCGGCCAGCAGGTCGCTGGTCTGGCGGGCCGCCTCGGCACTGCGCTTGGCCAGTTCACGCACTTCGGCAGCCACCACGGCGAAGCCCTGGCCGGCCTCGCCGGCGCGGGCGGCCTCCACCGCGGCGTTCAACGCCAGCAGGTTGGTTTGGAAGCTGATGGCGTTGATGGTGCCGTTGATTTTCTGGGTCTCGTCCGACGAGACCTTGATCCGGCCCATCACCTCACCCAGCTCCTGCATGGCGGTGCGTGCACTCGCCATGGTGCCCTCGGCGCCGGCGGTGATGCGCTTCGCCTCGGCGGCACTGTCCGCATTCGCGGTGGCCGAGCCGCCCACGCGACTGACGTGCGCGTTGGTGTCCTGCAAGGCCACTGACTGGCGACCCGCGCCATCGGCCATCTCGGTGCTGGCCGCGGCCACTTGCGTCGAACCCGAGGCCACCTGGCGCGAGGCGCGGTCGAGGACCGCCGCCACGTCGCCGATGTGGGTCGAGAGACGGCCGGCCACCACCAGCCAGACGAGCACCGCCACCACGACCGCGAAGGCCAGCACGCCGATGGTCAGGCCGGTCACCCGGCTACCGGTGGCGGCAATGCGCCGGCTCGAGGCTTGCATCTCGTCCTCGTAAGCCGCCGCGCCGATGACCCAGTCCCACGGCTCGAAGTAGGACACGCGGGTCACCTGCCAGCGCTCGCGCTGATCGGCGCCCTTCCACAGGTAGCGGTGGCGCACCGTGGCGCCCGGCGTGAGCTCGACGGCCTTGGTCACCAGCGTTTGGATGGGCTTGCCGCCTTGGCTGTCGGCCGCCTCCCAGACGTTCTCGCCATCGCGCTGCCCGCCCTGCGACAGGACGTAGTTGCCGCGCTGGTCGCCCTTGCCCTGCACCACGAACACGTAGCCGCTCTCGCCGACTTTGGTGTCCGCCAGCGCCTTGCGCAGCGCCGTGGCACTCCGCTGCGGCACGCCCACGAACAGCGCGCCAACCACTTTGCCGGCGGCGTCCTTGAGCGGCTCGTAGGCCGACAGGTACCACTCGCCGACCACCATCGCCTTGCCTTCGTAGCGCTCGCCGGCCAGCAGCTTCGTCACCACCGGGTTGGCCGCGCCGTCGGGCTGCTTGGCCGGAATGAACGTGCCGATGGCGCGCTTGCCGTCCTTGGTCTTCACGTTGGTGCAGACGCGCAACAGGTCGCCCGCTTCGTTCATGCGCTGGAATACGGTGCATGCCGCCCCATGCAGCAACGTCACGCGGTCGACGATCGCGGCCGGGGTGCCGGCGTCGGCCACCTTGCCGAGCCATCGACCACCCACCGTCATCCGCGGCAGACTGACTTCAGCGGCCGCCTTGTCGAACTGGTTGACCGCCTTCCAGCTTTCGAGGCGCTCCTCGAAGCCGACCGCGCCGCTCTCCTGCAGCACCGTGTTGGCCACGGCCAGCGCGCGTTCCAGGCTCTGCTTGAGCATCTCGTGCTGCGTCTGGCACATCGCCCAGGCCGACTGCACGATGTGCTCCACGTCCTGGTCGGCCAGCCGGTCGGCCTCGGCCAACGCGGTGCGGCTCATCGTCCGGCCCTGGTGCCAAGTCAGGCCGGCACTGACCGCCAGTGGCACCAGAACCAAAGCTATACCGGTCGCCAGCAGACGCTGGCGAAGAGACCACGTCCCCATACACCTAACCCTTCCACAAACCGTACCCGCCCAGCGCCCCCATGGACTCATCGGGTGCATGCGGCGCAACTGCATCCCGCGAGAGTAACAAAAAACCGGAGGCTTGAGCGGTAAGGTCGAGATATGCGCGACACGGGCGGTGAACGGCGCGCCGGACTAAGCAGCCTCCCGGTGACGTTGTCCCGTAGGGGCGACCCTTGGGTCGCCCGGTTGCGGGCCACCAAGCGCTTACCGGCCTACGACAGGGCGGGCACAAGGCCCGCCCCTACCGGACAGGCTCTCCGAACGGCTGCTTAGCGTCCGACGGCCACCAGCGATGGTTCGGCGACGGGGGGCTCGGACACCACCGGCCGCTCTTCGGCGGCGCCGTCGGTGGCGCTGCCGGCCAGGCGCATGAGGTCGCGGACCAGCGCCGCCAGGGCCTGCGCCTGCCCCGACAGCTCCTCGCTGGCCGCGGCCGACTCCTCCGCCGCCGCGGCCGTCGACTGGGTGGCCTGGTCGGCCTGGGCCATCGCTTGCAGGACCGCGGCAATGCCCGCGGTCTGTTCGGCACTCGCGGCACTCACCGCCGCGATCCGCTCCGACGAGGTGCTGACCGCCTGCGCAATGGCCGCCAGCAGGTCGGCCGCCTGCTGCGCCGTGGCCACGCCTTCGGCGGCGTTGTGCTGCACCTCTGAGAGCAGGTCGCTGGTCTGGTGGGCCGCCTCGGCACTGCGGAGCGAGAGCTCGCGCACCTCGCCGGCCACCACCGCGAAGCCGGCGCCGGCGGCACCGGCGCGCGCCGCCTCGACCGCCGCGTTGAGGGCCAGCAGGTTGGTCTGGAAGCTGATCGCGTTGACCGTGCTGTTGATCTTCTGCGTCTCGTCGGACGAAGCCTTGATGCGCGCCATGACCTCGTCGAGCGTGGCCATGACCGTCTGCGCCCGAGCCGTGGTGGCCGCCGCCGCCTGGGTCACCTGGTTGGCCTCGGCGGCATGTCCGGCGTTGGCGTCGGCCGTCTCGCCCACCGCGCGGATGTGCGCGTTGGCGTCCTGAATGGCACTGGCCTGCCGGCTGGCGCCCTGCGCCATGTCGGTGCTCGCCCCGGCCACCTGCGCGGAGCCCGCAGCCACCTCGCGCGAGGCGTCATCGAGCACCTCAGCGAACTCGCCGATCTGTCCGGAGAGCCGGCTGGCCACGGCCACCCAGATCGCTCCGGCCAACAGCACCGAGCCGACCAGCACCACTCCGGCCAGCCCGGTGACCGTGCGCGCCGTGCCGCGGATCTCGACGTTCGCCGCCAGCAGCTCGTCCTCGGGCACGGCAGCCCCGATGACCCAGTCCCACGGCTCGAAGTAAGCCACGCGGGTCACGCGCCACTGCTCGGCCTGACGTGAGCCGCGCCAGAGATAGCGGTGCCGCGCGGTCTGCCGGTCCTTGAGCGCCAGCGCCTGGCCGATGATGGTCTGCACCGGCTTGCCACCCAGACTGTCGGTGGCGTCCCAGACGCACTCGCCATCCTGCTTGCCGCCATCCGACACCAGGTAGGTGCCCCGCGCGGCACCGGACCCTTGAACCACGAACACGTAGCCGGTGGAGCCGACCTTGGTGTCCAGCAGCGCTTGGCGCAGCGCGGCCGCGCTACGCTGCGGTACACCGACAAACAGCGCGCCGATCAGCCGGCCCGAGGCGTCCTTCAGCGGCTCGTAGGCGGTCAGGTACCACTCACTGACCACGAACGCCTTGCCTTCGTAACGCTCGCCCGCCAGCATCTTGGCGACCACCGGGTTCTGCTTGCCATCCGGCTGCACCGCCGGGATGTAGGTGCCGATCGCCCGCTGGCCCTCTTTGTTGAGGACGCTGGTGCACACCCGCAACAGGTCGCCCGCTTCATTCAGGCGCTGGAACACGGTGCACGCCGCACCGTTCAGCACGGTCACCTTGTCAACCAGCGGCGCACGCGTCTTCGGCTCCACGATGTGGCCCAACCATACGCCACCCACCGTCATCTTGGGTAATACCACCGAGACCTTGGCCTGGTCGAACTGGTTGACCGCGGTCCACGTTTCGGACTCGGTGGCAAAGCTGACCGGGCCCGCCTCCTCCAGGACTGCCCGAGCCGCCGTCACGGCCGGTGCCAGCGAGCGCTTCAGCATCTCCTGCTGGGTCTCGCACATGGCCCGCACGCCCTGGACAATGTGCTCCAGGTCCTTGTCCGCGAGCCGCTCCGCTTGAGTCAGTGCCGTCTGGCTCATGCGCTGGCCCTGGTACCAAGTGAGGCCGGCACACAGCGCCAGCGGCACCAGCACCACCGCGAAGCCGGTCACGAGCAGACGCCGTTTCAGCGACCACGAAGCCATCATTGGGTACACCCCGCTGGTCCGACTTCGCAACCCGGCCCTGCGCGCGAGTATACATCGACCGACGGCCTGCCCGCCACAGGCAGGTGGCGTCAGTTACATGAAGGAATTGTGACGTATGGCCCGCGCTAAGCAGCCGTTCGGAGAGCCTGTCCGGTAGGGGCGGGCCTTGTGCCCGCCCTGTCGTAGGCCGGTAAGCGCTTGGTGGCCCGCAACCGGGCGACCCAAGGGTCGCCCCTACGGGACAACGTCACCGGGAGGCTGCTTAGGGCATGGCGCCGACGATCCGGAGCCAGCCGATGCGCAAGGCCACACCCTCGAACGCCTTGGCGTCGAAGCCCGGTCGCTTTCTGGCCTCGGCGATGGGCACACTGCGGTCCGGCGGCTCGGGCAGCAGCTCGATGGTGATGGTGTGCGCGCCCGGCTTGAGGCCCGCGGCGAGCGGCACTGCGGCCAGCCGCTGGAAGTACGACCACGGATCGACCTGCTGGCGGATGCCGGCCGGCTGGCCGTCGACGGTGACGAGCACGCGGCCGGTGTCGGGGCCCATCAGGTCGAACAGGCTGGCCTCGGTGCCGGTGAAGCTGAAGGTCAGCTTCGCGCCAGGCGTGTTGGTATACCAGATGGTGTCGAAGTGCCGCGCCTGGGCCCGGCGGTTGGCGTCGTCCGCCGGCAGTTCCCGCCAGCTACCGGTCAGCATCGACGCCGTGATGGGCACTTGCGCGGCCGCCTCCAGGTGGTCCGGGCGCAGCGGTCGCGGCAGCGTGTGGAGAGCCGGCGCCGGACCGGCCGCCAGGGCGCGTAGCCCCTCCAGCAGCGCGGTGGCATAGGCCTCGTTGGCGGCCTGGTTCGGCACCACGCCGCCGGGCCAGGCCTTGGCCGTCCAGACTTTCGCGGCGGCCGGGCCGAGGTTGATGGACGGCAGACTGTAGTGCTCGGCCAGGCGCTCGTAGGCGGTCACGGTCGGTGGCGTGACGCCGTCGGCATAGGCCGCCTCGAAGCCGGCGCGGAAGGCGTAGAGGAAGACCAGGTCCAGGCTGGGGTCACGCCGGATGGCCTGGCGGACGACGCCCTCGACGGCGCGCTGGATGTCGTAGGCGGGCGTCTGGTGGTCGTCCGAGGCATAGTCCACTACGACCAGGTCCGGGCGCTGGGCCAGGACGTCGTGCGCGAAGCGGTAGACGCTGAAGCCCGAGCCGCGCACGGCGTCGGTGATGCTGCCGTCGATGGCCTCGATGCGCGCCTGCGGCCAGGTCTGCTGGAACCACCGCAGCATCGCCTGGCGCCAGCCGTCGGCCGCGTGGATGCCGCCACCGTAGTAGGCAATGCGGACCGTGCGGCCGGCCTGCAGTTTGGCGATGGTGTTGCCGAGGCCGCCACGCGGCACCACCAGCCGCGCCGGCAGCGGCTCGAAGCCCGGCACCGCGAAGTAGCGGGCCGTCGGCTTGGCGCGCCCGGTGGCCCCGGGCGCCTCGACCAGCGGCCAAGTGGCGCGCCAGCGATCCTGGTACGGGCCAATGCGGTCCAGCGGGATCGGCTTGAACCCCAGCTTGAGCGCCGGCGAGTCCGGACGCAGGCGGTAGTCGTGGCGGGCCGGATCCTCGAACAGCGGGTCGGCCAACTGCGAGTCGCGGTCCTGGCCCAGTTCCTGCCACTGCTGCCAGGTCAGCTTGCGAGTCGGCTCGGGCGACCGGCCCAACTCGATCGACAGCTTCAGCGACGGCTCGGCGTAGACGAGGTTACGGCTGAACTCGTTCTTGGCAAAGTCGGCGCCACGCACGTGCATGGTGTACAGCCGCATGGTGTCGCCTTCACAGCCCCAGACACGGTGCTCGCGGTTCCAGGTGGTGCCGGCGGCGGTGTAGTAGAAGATGTTGCGCACGACCTTCAGGCCGGACATCTCCTCCGGGTGCTGGTCGGTGTAGGTCCCGAGCACAGGATAACGCGTCAGGAAGGCTGAGCCGGGCGTCGTCACCTCGCGCAGCTTCCGGATGATCGACGGCCACTCCTCCCAGTCGGGCGTCAACATGCCGGCCTGGAACGCCGGGCAGTCGACCACGATGTTGTTCTCCCACACGTTGTCGCGCCCACCGTGGTTGTGCAGCCCGCAGACCGGCACCTCATAGAGCACGTTGCCGTAGATCAGGTTGCCGCTGGTGGGGTCGTCCATGTAGATGCCCCAGGTGAAGTGCGGGTACTCGAACTTGACCCGGCCGTCGGACACGGGCTGCCAGGAGCTGGCCTTGCCGAAGCCGCCGATGTGGTGCCAGACGTTGTAGCGGAGCACATTGCCACGCTGGGTCCAGTCGCGCGGACACGAGTAGAGTCCGCCGGTGTCGGTCGACTGCAGGTTGGTGTGGTGGACGACGTTGTACTCGAACAGGTTGTCGTTGCCGGCCAGCGCCACGCCGGCGTGCGGGGTGTCGTGCAACAGGCAGTTGGCCACGCGGTTGCCCACGCCCTGGAGGTTCACCGCGCAGTTGTAGGTGCGGGCGAAGGCGGCAATGTGGTGGATGGTGCAGTTCACCACCTCGTGGCCGGCCGGGGTGAGCGTGCGTCGGTCGCCGCCGTTGACCTCGATGCCACCGGCGCCGGTGGCCGTCAGCTCGCAGCTCTCCACCCGACACGCCCGCCCGCCGGTCAGCCGCACGCCCCAGCCGCCGGTGTTGCGTACGGTGCAACCAACCAGCATCACGGACTCGCTGTCCTGGCAGAGCAGCGCCTCCGACTCGCATTCCTGGAGCGTCAGGCGCTCGAAGCGCACGTGGCTGGCGCCGCGGCACGAGAGTATCTGCTTCGCCTGCGGCAGCACGACCTCGGGGTCGGTGACGCCCTCCGGCGGCGCGAAGTACAGCACCGCGGCCGCGGCGTCCAGGTACCACTCACCATGGCGGTCCAGTTCTTCCAGCAGGCCCTCCACGAAGTACCGGTCGCCCACGTGGAGGTCGTACGACACCTTGCCCTTGAGCGCCAGGCGGCCATCGGGCTCGACCGAGCGGATCGGCAGGCGGTTGAACGCCCAGTCGAAGTACGGGAAGATGTTCACCCGCCCGTCGCCCGGGCGCGCCCAGCGTCGCGGATCGACCTCTTTCGGCGCGCAGCGGAACGACGCGCGCAGGTCGTCGGGCACCGTTTCGGCCACATGCGCCCACTGGCCGCCGTGGATATCGGCAGGGTCGAGGTTCGGCACCCGCGCCAGGACCATGCGCTGCCCGCCGCAGAACAACTGCTCGAACCGCGGGCCCGACCACCCGGCCGCCTTCAGGTCGAGTTGCCGGACTGGGCCCCGGTAGGGCCTGAACCCGCGCAGTGCGGTGCCGCCGCTGAACGTCGGCGCAACGGCCCCTTCGCCGCGGACGACCAGCGGGCCGCCGCTGCGGCCCGACTCGCCGGGACCCAGCGCCAGCGCCTCGCGCAACCGGTAGGTGCCCGACGCCACATGGACCACCACGCCGTCGGCCGGCCAGCCGGCTGCCCGCAGCTCACCGGCGATCTTGAGCGCCCGGGCCGGCGTGGCCACGGCGGTGGCCACGGTCCGGCCGTCGCGCGCGTCGTCGCCGGTCGGCGCCACATAGAGGTCCACCGGCGCCCCCCACGCCACACCGCCGGCCAAGACGGCCACGCCACACAGCCACTGCCATCGCCTCATCACACCGCTCCGGACTACTCCAATCCGGTGCGCGGCGAGGCTCTCCTGCCCGCCGACGGGCCCTTCCGCAATTCGCCGCGAAGTCAATCTTTGCGGCACCTCCAGTTCAACTTCGCTTCAACGGACGTCGCTATAGTCCAAAGCACAACCCAACCCCCCTGCGCGACCTAAGCACCGGCCGCGAGCCATC
>CAZHGD010000177.1:0-6245 GCA_964531735.1 uncultured Fimbriimonadaceae bacterium
GGCGCCCGCGAGATTCAGCGCGGCAAGAGCGTCGGCTTCCGCGCCGACGACTCCCGGGCCAAGGCCGGCGAATCGGACTACACCAGCATGAAGTCGCGCGTCCTCGAGGAGCTGAACCGGACCTTCCGGCCCGAGTTCCTCAACCGCGTCGACGAGGTCATCGTGTTCCGCTCGCTGACCGACGTGGAGATCCGGCAGATCGTCCAGCTCATGCTGGACGTGCTGGGTCAGCACATCAAGGCCAAGGAACTGGCGCTGCACGTCAGCGACCCGGCGATGGACCTGCTGGCCAAGGAAGGCTTCGACCCGAACTTCGGCGCCCGGCCGCTGCGGCGCGCCATTCAGCGGATGATCGAGGACCCGCTCAGCGAGGAGATTCTCGCCAACCGCTTCCACGCCGGCGACACCATCGAGGTGCAGATCGACCCGGAGGCGCCGGCGGATACGCCGCGGTTCAGCTTCGGCACCATGGATGAGCCGCCGAGCGACGGCGAGCAGCGCGAGGCGGAGACGACGGTCTGACTCAGGTCAACCGCACCAACCGCGATGCGCGGTGACGCGTCGCCCAGATCAGCTCGGCGTTCGGCCGGTCGTTGACCGCGATGCGCTCGTCGGCCTCGGCCTCGGTGCGGCCCACGGCGATGTGCCGCTGGCGGATGCGCCGCATCGCCAGGGCGACCGGCACCGCCAGGAACCACACCTCGTCCAGCAGCGGCGCCACCTCGTGCCACGGCGGCTCATCCAGCAGCAGGTAGTTGCCCTCGACGATGATCAGGCGCACCGCCGGCGCCACCTGCACGCCGTCGGGCACCGGCTCGTGGAGTTGGCGGCTGTAGACCGGCACACCGACCGGCTCCGGCCCGTCGGCGCGCAACTGCTGCAGCAGCGCCACGAAGCCGGCGGCGTCGAAGCTGGGCGGTGAGCCCTTGCGGCGCGTCAGGCCCAGTTCCGCCAGCCGGGCGTTGGACAGGTGGAAGCCGTCCATCGGCACTACGGCCACCGCGGCAGCGCCGACGGCGCCGGCCGCCCGGCGGCGCAGCCGCTCCGCGAGCGTGCTCTTGCCGCTGCCGCCACAGCCGGCCAGGCCCAGCATCAGACGCCGGCCGCCGTGGTCCGCCAATGCTCGCAGCAGATCGTCGCCCAGTTCGGTCAGACGGTCACGACGCATCGGCTCAATCGTCCAGGTCGCGCTTGGCCAGGCTCAGGCACAAGTTGATCAGCGTGCGCACGCCGAAGCCGACCGCGCCCTGCGTCAGGTAGTGCTTGTCGGCGTCGGCCATGCCGCGTCCGGCGATGTCGAGGTGCGCCCACGGCGTCTCGCCCACGAACGCCTTGAGGAACTCGGCCGCCACGCTGGCGCCGCCGCCGGGCTCCTTGGCCACGTTCCGCAAGTCGGCGATGGGACTGCTCAGCAGCTCGGCGTAGTCCGCATCGAGCGGCAGCTCCCAGAACTTCTCGCCACTTTGGGCGCCGACCTGTCGAACGCGCTCGACGAGACGCGGTGAGGTGCCGAACACACCCGCGTTGACCGGACCCAGCGCCCGGCTGCACGCGCCGGTCAACGTAGCGATGTCCACCACCGGGGCCAGCGACAGCTCGCTGGTCGCGTAGGCCAGCGCATCGGCCAGGATCAGCCGGCCCTCGGCGTCGGTGTTCAGGATCTCGACGCTCTTGCCGCCAAAGCCGGTGACCACGTCGCCGGGCCGGAGCGAAGTGCCGTCGACCAGGTTCATCACCGCCGGGATGACCGCCGTGACGTTGAGCGGCACCTGCAGCCGCGCGATGGCCGACATCGCACCCAGGACCGCCGCCGCCCCGCTCATGTCGCCCTTCATGGTCGTCATGCCGTCGGCGCTCTTGATGCTCAGCCCGCCGGCATCGAAGCAGACGCCCTTGCCCACGAGGCCCAGCGCCGGCCCGTCGCCGACCTGGTGCGACAGGACGATCAGTGCCGCCGGGTGGGGGCTGCCCCGGTTGACCGCCAGGAGCAGGCCGAAGCCGCGCGCGGCCAACTCGTCAGCCTCCAAGACCGTGCAGGTCAAGCCGTGCTTCGCCGCCACCTGACGCGCCTGGTTGGCCAGGTCCTCCGGCGTCAAGTCGCTGGCGCTGGTGTTCACCAAGTCGCGCGCGAGGCAGGTGGCTTCGGCCTTGGCCAAGCCGACCTCGACGCCGCGCCGCACCGCGTCGGCGTGCGCCGGCTCGGCGGCCAGCACGGCCAGCGACGGCGCCGGCTGGCTGTCGCCGGCACGCCGGTAGCGCTCGCAGCGGTAGTTGGCCAGGACCGCACCCTCGACCACGGTCTCGGCCGCCTGCACCGGCTCGAGCAGCCCGCCGCCCGGTGGCACCGCGGCGATGTCGGTCGCGCCTTCGGCCCGCAGCCGGCGCCAGCCCTCGGCCGTCGCCTGACGGACCGTCTCGAGCGTCAACTCATCGAGCTTGCCCAGCCCGACCAGCGCCAGCCGGCGCACGCCCAGGTTGCCCAGGGTGTGCACCACCGTGACGTGGTTGCGCTTGCCGCTGAGCGCTTGTTCGCCAAACAGGCGCGAGAGGTAGCCCTCGAGCGCCTGATCGGCCTGCGTTGCGCCGCCGAGCAGGCCGGCATCCTCGTACACCCCGATGATGGCCCCGTCGGCCACGAGCTGATTCAGCGCAGCGGCAGACCCCGCGACGTTCATGTCGGCCTCCAGTCGATGGCAGGTGGTTCACCGCCCGCCGGCGATTCCTGTGTTACAGACTCATGATATGCTGTGGGCGCAGTCACCGCCATGCCCTCCAGCGAAGACACCGAACGACTGAACGCGGCGCGCCGAGAGGACATCCTCAGCGGCCCGCTGGTGCGCGCCTTGCTGCGCCTGGCCTGGCCCACCGCGGCGGCTTCGGCGTTGCAGGGCGTCCTGGCCGCCGTCGACGTGATCATGGTCGGCCGGCTCGGCGGCAACGCGGTGGCCGCGGTGACCGCGGCGCGCCAGGCCGTGATGATCCAGATGGTCGCCGGCAACGCCTTCGCCATCGGCGGCGGCGCGCTGGTGGCCCAGGCCATCGGCCGCGGCGACCGTGACGAGGCCAACCACGTCCTGACGCAGGCGCTGCTGAGCTTCTGCGTGCTGCTGGTGGCCGTCCTCATCCCGGCTGGCTGGTGGCTGACACCGCCGGCGATGCGCTGGCTGACCAACGGCGACGCCGAGGTGGTCCGGCTGGGCGTGCCCTACATGCGCGTGATCATCGTCGGCAGCATCTTCACGCTGCTCGGGTTCGGCGCCGCGGCCGGCCTACGTGGCGCGGGCGACACGCAGACGCCGCTGCGCGTGGCGCTGGTTGCCAACGTCCTGCACGTGCCCGCCAACTACCTGTTCATCTTCGGGCTGCCGTCGCTCGGGCTGCCCGGTCTGGGCGTGGTCGGCGCGGCCTGGGGCACCATGGCCGCGCGGTCATGGACCAACCTGTTGCTGTTCTGGTGGCTCTATCGCGGCGGTCTGGTGCTGCGCCTGCTGCCGCCGAGCCGGTGGCGGTTCGACCCACGCGTGATGTGGTCGATGGGCCGCATCGGCCTGCCGGCTTCGCTCTCCAGCATCATCCTCAACCTGAACGGCGTCGCGGTCTTGTCGGTGCTGGCGCGCACCGAGGCCGGCAGTGTCGCGCTGGCGGCGTTCGGCCTGAGCAGCAACCTGCGCAATCTGGGCACCTGGATCACCTGGGGCCTGTCCGACGCCACCATGGCCATGGTCGGCCAGAACATCGGCGCGCGCCAACGGCGCCGGGCGCGCGCGGCCGGGTTTGCCGCGGCGCGCGTCGCGTTCGCGTTCCTCGCCGTGGCCGGCACGCTCATGGCGCTGGTCGGGCCATGGGTGTTCCCGCTGGTGCTCCGCGAGGACGACCCGGCGCGCAAGCAGTTGGTGGTCACCATCGCCATGCAGTTCATGCTGACCCAGGTGGTGGCGCTGCCGTGCCTCGGGGTCGGCATGACCATCGAAGGCGCCCTGCGCGGCGCCGGCGACGCCATGGCGGCGATGCTCAACAACGCGCTCAGCTTCCTGGTGGTCGGCGTCCCGCTGTGCTTCCTGCTGGCGCTGAAGCAGACCTCGCTCGGACCGCTGACCATCCCGGGCGCCGGCCTGGGTCCGTGGGGCGTCTGGATCGGCATGTCGCTGGCCATGATGACGCGGGGCGCGTCGATGTATCAGCGCTGGCGCGTGACCCGCTGGCGCGCGCAGCCAGTGGACGCCGACGAGCGACAGGAACCGGCCTGAGCGTGGCCAACAGCAGCGGCAACGGAGTCCTGCCATGTGGCCGGTTACCTCGCTGCTGTGTCTGCCGCTGCTCGCCCCGACAGTCGAGATCCACGTCGCCGCCAACGGGCGCGACACCTGGTCCGGCCGCTTGGCCGCCCCGAACGCCGACCGCACCGACGGCCCGCTGGCCAGTCCCGCGGCGGCCGTGACCGCGGCGCGCCAGCTCGCGGCCGGCACACCGCGGCGCATCGTCCTGCACACCGGCCGCTACTATGTCGAGCAGGCGATCGTGCTCGGACCCGACGACTCCGGCCTGACCGTCGCCGCCGCCACCGGCGAGACCCCGGTGCTGCTCGGCGGCCGCGCGTTGAGCGGCTGGCAGCCCGATGGCGACCGCTTCCTGGCGGTCGACCTGCCGCCACTCGACGGCCAGCCGTGGGACTTTCGTTTGCTGCAAGTGAACGGTGGCTGGCGGCACCGCGCGCGGTACCCGAAGACCGGCCGGCTGACGCACCTGACCGACTTCAAGGTGCCCTGGATGAGCACCACCGGCGGCGGCTGGCAGCGCAAGCCGACCGACGAGGAACTCACCACGCTGCGCTACCGGGCCGGCGACCTGCCGGCCGACCTCGATCTGCGGAACGCCGAGCTGACCGTCTACCACATGTGGGACGAATCGCTGGTGGGCCTGGCCAGCCACGATCCGGCCACGCAGACACTGCGCTTCCGCAACAAGGCCGGACACCCGCCGGGCGCTTTCGGACAGCACGACTACGTGGTGCAGAACACGCGTGAGGGGATGACCGAGCCAGGTCGTTGGTACCTGGACCGCTCGCGCCAGAAGCTGGTCTACTGGCCCCTGCCGGATGAGCACCCCGGCGCCATCGACGCCGTGGCACCCACCACGCAGGTGATCATCCGCCTGGCCGGCACCAAGGAGCGGTTCGTCCGCGACGTGGCGCTGGTGGGCTTGCAGTTCGGCGTCACCAGCACGCCGCTGAAGGCGGGCGGCTTCGGGGCGGGCGCCTATGAGGGCGCCGTCACCGTGACCTATGCCGCCGACTGCCGGCTGGAAGCGCTGCGGATCAGCAATGTCGCCGGGCAGGGCATCAAGACCTGGCAGACCACCGGCCTACGCGTGTCGCGCTGCGAGATCGCGTCGGCCGGTGCCTGCGGTCTCAAGTTCGACGGTCGCGACGCGGTGGTGTCGGACAACCGCGTCCACCACATCGGCCTCGCCTACCCCTCGGCCATCGCGCTCTGGGCCGGCGGGCAAGGCCACCTCGTCGAGCACAATGAGGTCCACCACTGCCCCTACACCGGCATCGCCGCGGGCGGACAGGACACGCGCATCGAGGCCAACCTGATCCACCACGCCATGGAGGTGCTGCACGACGGCGCGGGCATCTACATCACCTTCTGCAAGCGACTGGTGGTCCGCGGCAACGTGATCCGCGACATCGTCGACACCGGCGGCTACGGGGCCTCGGCCTACTACCTCGACGAGCAGGCCGAGGACTGCCTCGTCGAGGGCAACCTGTCCTACCGGGTGGTGCGCTGCTCGCACAACCACATGGCCAAGCGCAACACGGTGCGCCACAACGTCTTCGTCAACGACGGTGACCTGCTGCTCACCTTCCCGAAGTCGACCGAGTACGCGTTCGAGCACAACGTGCTGCGGGCCGGCGGCAAGATCGTCTTCCAGAACCCGGCCGGCGTCACCAAGTGGACCGGCAACCTGCTCCACAGTGCCACCGGCAAGGTCGACGGCGCCCCGGCCGACCAGGTCGGACCGGCCGCGGTGTTTGCCGACGAGGCCGCCGGCGACTACCGCCTGCGGCCCGGCTCGGCCGGCACCGATCGCGGCGTGACGCCGCTCGACGTGGCCGGCGTGGGCCCGCGCCCGTAGCGCCGCGGCCCACGTCCGGTCGGCCCTGGTCAGAAGTCGTGCATGTCGTCCAGCGGAATGACCGCCTGGGCGGCCGACTTGGCGACGCTGGTCCGTGGCGCCGGCGC
>CAZHGD010000177.1:6345-15783 GCA_964531735.1 uncultured Fimbriimonadaceae bacterium
CGGCGCCTCCGGACTGCCCGGTCACCAGTTGGTTGAGCGAGGCCACCAGGGCGTTCAACTCCCGTGCCTGCCCGGCCATCTCCTCGCTCGCCGCCGATGACTCCTCGGCGCTCGCGGCATTCGACTGCGTGGCGCGGTCGATCTGGCCGACCGCGTCGTTGATCTGATGGATGCCCTTGGCTTGCTCGCCGCTGGCCGTGGCCACCTCGGCCAGCAGCACGGCCACGTCGCGCGAGCTGCGGCTCAGCTCCGTCAGCGTGGTGCCCACTTCGGTTGACACCGCCACGCCGGCGTCAGCCTCGCGGCGGGCCTGATCGATCAGGTCGGCGGTGGAGCGCGCCGCTCCGGCGCTCCGCTGAGCGAGGCTGCGCACCTCTTCCGCCACAACGGCAAAGCCCTTGCCCGCCTCGCCCGCGCGGGCCGCCTCCACAGCCGCGTTCAGCGCCAGCAGATTCGTCTGGAAGGCGATCTCGTCGATGGTCTTGAGGATCTTGGCGGTCTGGTCCGATGACGACTTGATCCGCTGCATCGTCTCGCCCATGCGGTTCATCGCATCGTCACCACGCGCCGCCGATTCCACCGCGGCGTTGGCAATCGCGCTGGCCTGCCGCGAGTTGTCGGCATTCTGAGCGGTCATCGACGACAACTGCTCCAAGGCCGCCGAGGTCTCTTGGAGACTCGACGCCTGTTCGGTCGCCGCCTGCGCCATCTGCTGGCTGGTCTCAGCCACCTGCATCGAAGCGCCGTGGATCTGAGCCGAGCCGCCGCGTAGGCCCGTGATGGCCACCTGGATCGGCCCGGCAATGGCGCGGGTCAGCAGGACGCCCAGCAAGATGCCGGCGCCGCCCGCAATGAGCACCGCCAGGAGCGCCACCATCCGCACCTGCCGGGCGGTCGCCGACAGGCGGCGCTCAGCCTCCTCGGCGTCTTTGGCCAGCGAGTCGGCGAGCCGGTCGAGGGCCTCGGTGGCCTGGCGGAACGGCTTGTCGGCCTCGGCATCCAGTGCTTGGATGGCCTTGAGACGCGCTTGTTCGGCGGCCGGGTCGGTGCTGGCCAGGATCGCCTTGACCTCCGGCAGCAGCTTGGTCTTGACGATGCTGTCGTAGGCGTCGTCCGACTGCTTGACCTGCGCCAGCAGGTCCTTTTCCGTCGAGGTGTCGGCAAGCGCGGCCAGCTTCTTCTGCAACTCGCCGAACCGCTGCGATTCCTGCTCGAACTCGTCCATCGCCTTCAGGTCGTGGTTGATGACCAGGTCGGCCGTCGCTCGTCCTTGTGCCCCCATGGCCTCGGCGGCCTCGTGGGCCCGCGCCATGCCGGTCGCGCGGTCATAGGTGGCCTGGCTTTCGGCCGTCATACGACCGACGCCCCAAACCGACAGCCCGCCGCCGATGGCCGACAAGCCGACGACCACGGCGAAGCCGGTGATCAGCCTCGCTCCCAGGCTGGCATTCCGCATCGTTGCTGCTCCTTCGCGCCGCTGTTGAGGTGGCCGCGGCCGGACCGTTGGCCTAGAACGAAGTGGTCACCCGCACCCCAGCAACCACCGCGTCACGAGCCAAGCCACCCGGCTGGCCCACGTACTGCAGATCGAACTTGGCCGACAGCCATGGCGCCACGGCCAGCTTGTAGAACCACTCCACCTCGGTCTCGGCCCTGAACCGCAGACCGGCCTCACGGCTGAACCGGGCCTGGAAGACACCCAGCCCGACGACGTCGCTCGGCCGCTCGGGCAGCCAGCCGGTCCAGGCCACTCCGGCACCACCGTAGTGCTCGACCAGGCTGCGGTCGCCCGGCGTGTAGCCGTACTGCACGAAGGCGCCAAGCCCTCGCGGGCTATCGGCCGCCGCCCCATGCGGTGCCCAGACGCGTTGGTCCCAACTCGCATAGAGGCCCTGCGCCCCGTGGTAGCGGCGCGCGCTGTTCGGGTCCACCGCGGCGAAGTGGTTGCCGTTCCACCAGCCACCCAGACGCAGATGCCCCGGACACCGTGCGCCGCCAAAGTGCCACGCCGGCTCCAACAGGACCATCGGCCCGCCCTGCGGCCGGCTGTCGTAGACGCCCAGGTTGACGGAGACGCGATCGGTCGGCGCCGTGCCGAGGACCACCCCCCAGTTGGTATCCGGGAACGTCACCAATGGGACGGTCGGGCTGACGCCGGCCGACGAGTTGATGAACTCCAGACCTTGCTCGACCACCGCGAAGTCGTTGTTGGCCTCGAGCAGTCCGCCCCGGATCCACAGCCGCCCATCCTTGGTCTGATGCCGGTACCAGAGCTCGGCGAAGTGGGACAGCGGGCGGGCGTCCAGGTTCGACGTCAGTTGGTTGTCGCCGACGAACCACGGTCCCAGGCCGTGTCCGTGCAGGTGCTGGTACTGCACGTGCAGATGGCCACCCGACCACCAGCCCGCGGCCGCGGTATCGAGGTGTAGGAACGCGCTCGCGTCACCGCGGCAGACCGTGGCCCGGCGAGTGCGCAAGCCACCGGACAGGTTGCCGAACACCTCGTTGGTGTAGGTCAGATCGACGGTCAGCCCGGGCAGCAGCCGGCCGTGCATCCAGTCGCACGCGCCGAACTCACCGAGCAGGTGGTCGCGGGCGAGTTGCGCCAGTTGCTCCCGTCGGTTCGGGACGTCGTGCTCCTGACTCGCCGGCTCGGCAGGGGCCGTGCAGACCGCCGCCAGCAGACCACAGGCCGCGAGCCACCACCCCCTATCTCGGCCGTCGCGGTGCCTCTGCACGCTGCTGCCTCCCGGCCAACCGGTACCCGTCGGCCACGCCATTGGACCGTACATCGGCCAACGGGACGGCGAATTGAGGACCAGGACGAAATCGCGCGCAGATGGTTCAGCGAAGCGCAACTGTTGCAGACTGCAAGCGTGACCGCTCGGGCGCGTGGCGCACCCGAGCGGTCACGCCGGCGCATCAGTCGACGGCGTCCTCGTCGGCCGCACCGCCTCCGGCGCGCTCGAAGGCGCGGTAGAGGACGGGCAGGACGAAGAGAGTCAGCAGCGTCGCGGTGACCAGGCCACCGATGACGACGGTGGCCAGCGGTCGCTGGACCTCCGCGCCCTGCGAGCGTGAGACCGCCATCGGGATGAACCCGAGCATGGCCGTCAGGGCCGTCATCAGAATCGGCCGCAGGCGCACATGGGCGCCATGGCGGACCGCCTCACCCAACGGCAGGCCCTCGCCACGCAGAACGTTGAAGTAGGAGACCATGACCACGCCGTTGAGCACCGCGATACCGGCCAGGGCGATGAACCCGACGCCCGCCGAGATGCTGAACGGCAGTCCGCGCAGCCATAGAGCGAAGATCCCGCCCGAGACCGCGAACGGCACGTTGGTGAAGATCAGCACGGCGTTGCGGGCCGAGCCGAAGGTCAGGTAGAGCAGCGCGAAGATCAGGGCCAGGGCCATCGGCACCGCCAAGGCGAGCCGCTGGCGCGCCCGTTCCAGGTTCTCGAACTGGCCGCCCCAGTCCAGGCTGTAGCCCGGCGGCAGCTTGACCGCGCGCTCGATGCCGGCTTGCGCATCGGCTACAAACGAGCCGATGTCGCGCCCACGCACGTTCATCTCGACGACCTTGCGCCGACTGGCCGCCTCGCGGCTGATCTGCGCCGGTCCCTGAACACGCTCGATCCGCGCCACGTCCTTGAGCGGCACCCGCTCGCCGGTCGGCGAGGACAACAGCAACTTGCCGATCGCCTCCGGATCCTGCCGGTCCTGTGGTCGGAAACGGGCCACGATGGCGTAGCGCGCATCGCCCTCCAGCACCTCGCCGGCCTGGCCGCCGCCGATGCCGACTTCGATGAGCTGCCGCACGTCATCGACATTCAGGCCGTGCCGCGACAGCGCCACGCGGTCGACCTCGATATCCAGGCCCGGCAGGCCGCGCGTCTGCTCGATCTCGACGTCCTGCGCCCCGCGCACCTCGCGCACGACCTTGGCGATCTCGTCAGCCAACCGGTTCAGCTCCGCAAAGTCGGGGCCGAAGACCTTCACCGCCACGTCGCTGCGGACGCCCGAGATCAGCTCGTTGACGCGCAGCTCGATCGGCTGGCTGAAGGTCACCCGGATGCCCGGCAGCGTCTCCAGCGTGTGCTCGACCTCCTGCCGGATGCGTTCCTTGTCCCAGCCCGGCCGGCGCCGGCTCAGCGGCTTGAGCATGACGTAGATGTCGGACACCTCCGGCCCCATCGGGTCGGTGGCGATCTCCGCCCGACCGGTCCGCGCCACGATCGTCTCGACCTCCGGGATCTGCTTGACCATCTGCTCGGCGACCAGGTCGATGGCGACCGATTGCGTCAGCGAGGTGGCCGGCAGACGGATGATCTGGATGGCCAGGGCGCCTTCGTCCAGCTTCGGCGTGAACACGCTGCCCAGCGTCGGGAACAACAGCATACTGGCCACGAACACGGCCAGTGCGCCACCCACCACCGGCACTGGCGAGGCCAGTGCCCCGGATAGCGCCGGGCCGTACAGCCGCCGGATCCGGGCTACCAGCCAGGTGTCCTCGGCGCCCGGGTCTTCCGACCCGCCGCCGCCTGGATGGCTCTCCGCTGCGGCCGACGGCCGCAGCAGGAACGAGCAGAGCACTGGCACCGTCGTCAGCGAGACGATCAGCGCGCCCAGCAGCGCGAACATCACCGTCACTGCCAGCGGCTTGAACAGCCGGCCCTCGACGCCTTGCAGCGTCAGAATCGGCACGTACACCAGCAGGATGATGGTGATACCGAAGGCCACCGGCCGGGTCACCTCCAGGGTCGCGTCCAGCACCGTCTGCAACCGGTCGCGAGCGCCGCGCCGCTGAAGCAGGCGCAGGGCGTTTTCAACCACCACGACGGCGCCGTCGACCAGGATCCCGAAGTCGATGGCCCCGAGGCTCATCAGGTTGCCGCTGATCCGCGCCTGGAGCATGAGCATGGCCGCCAGCAGCATCGCCAGCGGAATCACCGCGGCGACGATCAGGCTGCCGCGCACGCTGCCCAGCACCAGATAGAGGATCACCACCACCAGGACGCCGCCCTCGAGCAGGTTGCGTAGCGCGGTGCGGACCGTGCGGTCAACCAGATCCTGGCGGTCGTAGTAGGGCACCAACTCGACGCCCTCGGGCAGCGACTTGCGCACTTCCACGAGCCGCTTCTTGACGGCCGTGACGACGTTCCGCGCGTTCGCGTCGAGGAGCATCAGAATGATGCCCGCCACCTGCTCGCCCTCGCCGTCGCGCGTGGTGGCGCCCATGCGCGCCTCGCCCGCGAACACGACGGTGGCCACCTCGCGGATGCGGATCGGCGTGCCATGGGCCGCCTTGAGCACGATGTTGCCGAGGTCGTCGACCGAACGCACCAGACCCACACCGCGCACCACCGCCGCCTCGCTGCCCTTCTCGATGTGCGCGCCACCGGCATTGGCGTTGTTGCGCTCCAGCGCCGACACCACGTCGGCGACGGTCAGGCCGTAGGCCAGCAGGCGGTTCGGGTCCATCCAGACCTGGTACTGGCGCACCTCGCCGCCGAACGCATTGACCTCGGCCACACCGGGCACACTGAGCAACTGGCGCCGCACGATCCAGTCCTGGACCGAGCGCAAGGCCATCAGCTCCGCGCGATCGAGCGTCCGTGGATCATCCAGGCGGCCCGGGTCGAACCCCGGCACATGGCGCTGCACCTCACGGATCATCTGCGCGGGCGGCACGCTCTTGTTGCGCCGCAGCGTGTACTGGAAGACTTCGCCCAGGCCGGTGGACACTGGGCCCATCTCGGGATTCAGCCCGAGCTGGGCCGGTAGCTCGTCGCGCACCGACTGCAGCCGCTCACTGATCAACTGACGGGCGAAGTAGATGCCGACGTGCTCCTTGAACACGACGGTCACCTGCGACAGGCCGTACTTCGACAGCGACCGCACCTGCTCGACGTCGGGCAGGCCGGACATCGCCGTCTCGATGGGCACCGTGACGAACTTCTCTACTTCCACCGCACCGGTGCCTCGCACCTCGGTGTTGACCTGCACCTGCACGTTGGTGACGTCGGGTACCACGTCGAGTGGCAGCCTGGCGGCCGCATACAGGCCCGCGCCGAGCAGCAACAGCGTCGCCATCAGCACGAGCCCCCGGTTGGCCAGGGAGCACCGCACCAAGCGTTCGATCATCGCGGTCCTCCCCTATGAGCAGCCGTGGCCCATTTCGTTCTTCAGCCGCTGCGACTTGAGCAGGTAGCTGCCCTTGGTGACCACCACCTCGCCGGCCTTCAGGCCGCTCAGCACGCGACGGCGCCCGTCGGCCGCCTCGCCCACTTCGACCGGCCGCAGCTCGTACTGCTCCGGTGAGCGCTGGACGAAGACCACCTGGCGGCCCTCCACCTCCTGCACCGCCTCGCTCGCCACCGACAGCACGCCGGCCTGCTCGTCGGTGACGAAGGCGACATTGGCGAACATCTCGGGCTTCAGGTGCCAACCGGGGTTGGACAGCAGCACGCGTACGTGCGCGGCGCGGGTCTGCGGATCGAGCGCGCCGCCGATGCTGACCACCGAGCCGGCGAAGGCGCGACCGGGCACCGCCCGCACGGCAATCCGCGCCGCCTGGCCGTTGCGCACCTTCGGCAGGTCCTTCTCGTAGACATCGGCCTCGACGTACACTTCGCCGAGATCGACCACCGTGACCAGGTCCTTATCCGGATTGACGGCCTCGCCGACGCTGGCCTCGACCTTGGTCACCAGTCCGGTGAGCGGCGAGCGGATCGGCACTTCGACCTGGCCGCCCTGGCCGCGCGACGCGCCGAGCAGGCGTAGCACCTCGGCCGCGTTGTCGCGGGCGACCTGCGCCTGGGTCACTTCGCGCTCGGACTCCAGGAGTTGCTCGCGCACGCGGACGCTGCCGGCGCTCAAGCGATCCTCGCGGACCAGGGCCGCTTCGGCCACGCGCACCTTGCGCGCCGCCTCGCCGGCCTCGCCTTGCTTGCCCTGAGCTGCTCGCGTCGCCTGGGCCAGACGCAGGCGCACCGCGTCGATGGCGCTCGCGGCCCGCGTCTGGTCGCCCGCGGTGGCCACTTCGCGCGCATGGCCCGACTTCGCCGACGCCACCGCGGCTTCGGCCGGCGTGACCACGGCACCCGCGGCCTTCACCTTGGCTTCGGCACGGGCCAGCCGGGCCTCGGCCGCCGCCAGTTCGCTCCGCAGTTCGGCCACCTGGTTCTCGGCCTCCTGCAACGCTCGCCCGCTGGTCATCCGCGCCCCGCTGATCTGCTCCTGACGCCGCACCGCGGCGGTGGCGTTGCGCACCGCGCTCTGCGCCTCGGCCACCTGCGCCTCGCGCTCCCTGACGGCGGTTCGCCGCGCTTCCAGGTCGTTCTGCGAGACCAACTCGGACCGGTGCAGCTCCTCGCCGCGCTTGGCGTGTCGCCGCGCCTGTTCCAAGGCCGCTTCGGCCTGCTGTAGGCGGCTGCGCGCATCGGCCAGCGTGTTCTGCGCCGCCTCCAGCGGCCCGTGGTCGAGGTCGCCCACCGCGGCCAGCCGCCGCGTGCGCTCGAGCAGTCCTTGCGCGTTGTGCAGCTTGGTCCGCGCCGACTGCACCGCGCTGTGGGCTTCGCTCCGCTCAGCCTGGGCGTCCGCCACGGCGCGCCCGGCCTCGGCCAGGCCGCGCTCGGCCTCGGCCAGCTTGCCGCCCGCCTCTTCCGCCGCGGCGCTGGTGTACGATCCGCGCTCGGCCAGCCGCTGGACGCGCTGCAGCTCGGCCTTGGCCGCGTCGGCCTCGTGCCGCGCCTGGCCCAGCTCGGTCTGGATGCGCGCCTGCTCCAGCCGGGCCTCGGCCAGTTGCCGCCGGGCCTCGCCCAGCGGCCCGGCGCTGTACAGCCCGCTGGCCGCCAACTGCCGCCGGTTGGCCAGGTTGCGCTGCGACGCCGCCAACCGGGCCGACGCTTCGCGGTGCGCCGCGGCCGCCTGCGTGGCGTCCACGCTGTCGAGCGTCGCCACCACCTGTCCGGCCGTGACCCGTTGGCCCGCCCGCACCGCCATGCGGCGCAGCCGGCCGTTGAGCCGCGAGCCCAGATGCGCCTGGCGCGCCTCCACCGCCACCACGCGGCCGGTGGCCTCGTGCGTGCTGCGGCTGACCGCCGGCATCAGCGTTTCGGTGCGCAGGTCGATGGCCTTGGCCGCCGCCTTATCCACCTCGAGCATCGGGCTCTCTTCGCCGTGCTCGCCGTGCTCGCCGTGCTCGCCCTTCTCACCTTCGGCGTGGGCGTGCTTCCCGGCCGCCTCGGGCTTGGCCCAGCGAC
Source organism: uncultured Fimbriimonadaceae bacterium (assembly GCA_964531735.1). GTDB lineage: Bacteria > Armatimonadota > UBA10988 > UBA10988 > UBA10988 > CAZHGD01. The sequence continues at coordinate 14,613 of CAZHGD010000177.1, forward strand.
CGCGGATGCGGTTCAGTCCGGCGCCGGCCAGCAAGAGCAGCCCCACGGCTGCGGCGGCGCCAAGTTGCTTGGTCGTGATGGTGATCGTCATCGCCCACCTCCATTGGCCACGAGGCCAACCGGCGCGACTGTCAAGGGGAGTGCCGCCAGCGAGGGCACCGGCGGTCCGAGCGGCGCCGCGCCGGTCGCGCGCGCGGTCCGGCGCGAACCTGCCGCGGCCAGCGCGTCGGTGCGCTCGACGGTGGTCACCTCGGCGGTGCCGACGGCACGGTGGTAGGCCACCACCGCTTCGTCCACCGCCAGGTCCAGGTCGATCACCGTCCGCCGGATCTCGGCCAGCCGGCGTCGCGCGTCGAGCACGTCCAGCAGGTTCAGCTCACCGGCCCGGTAGCCCACCTGCGCCAGCTCTGCCAGCCGCTGCGCCCGTTGGACCACCTGCCCCAGGTAGGCGGCCCGGCGCCGGACAGCCTGCGTGATCGCCACGCTGGCCTGGGCCACTTCCAGAGCGACCTCGCGGCGGACCGTGGCCAGTTCGGCGCTGGCCTGTGCGGCCTCGCCGGCCGCGGCGGCCCGCTCGCCACCCAGGCGACCCGTGTCCCACAACGGCAGGCTGAAGGTCAGGCGCAGGCCGTGCTCGCGGTCCTCGCGGAAGCCGGCCGCCTCCACCGACGGCAGACGCTGCGCCCGAGCCAGGTCGAGCTGGCCCCGCCGCTGCATGACGCGGAACTCGGCGGCGCGAACCCTCGGCCGTGCCGTCGCGCTGACATCGGGCACCTTGGTGGCCGCGTCGGGTACGGCCAGCGAGCGCTCGGCGGCGACCCGGGTCTCACTGGCCAGGTCGCGGCCCAGCAGGCTGTTGAGCGCGGGCTGCGCGGTGGCCACGGCGGCTTCGGCCGCGGCGAGTTCCTGCTCGGCCTGGCTCAGCTCGAGTTCGGTACGCAGCAGGTCCACACCGGGCCGCTCGCCCACCTCGACCGCCTTGGCCGCGGCGGCGCGCAGGTGTTGCACCAGCGCCACGTCGAGTTGGCGCGCGGCCACCTGCCGCTGCGCGGCGGCCAGGCGCCAGTAAGCGGTCCAGACCGCGGCGCGCACCTCCAAACGCAGCTCGTCGGCGTCGAGCGCGTACGGCGGCCGCAGCGCCACGTTGCCGATGTTCGTCAGCACGTAGCTG
>CAZHGD010000178.1:0-15741 GCA_964531735.1 uncultured Fimbriimonadaceae bacterium
TGCCCGCCAGGTGCCCGACGGCTTCGCGCCGGCCGCCGCCACGGAGCAGTTCGTGGCTTTGCTCAAGCAGCTCGGGCCGCTGGCCGGCGCGCATGAGGTGACGGTGGTCGTCGAGCCGTTGCGCCGCCACGAGTGCAACTTCGTCAACACGGTGCGCGACGGGGCGGCCGTGGTCCAGGCGGTGGACCACCCCAACATCCGGCTGCTGGCCGACCTCTACCATATGCTGCAGAACGGCGAGACGCCGGACGATTTGCAGGCGGTGGTGCCGTTGCTGGCCCACACGCACGTCGCCGAGAAGGCCAACCGCACCGCGCCCGGCGTGGCCGGCGACGACTTCCGGCCATTCCTCCGCGTCCTGCGCGCCGCCGGCTACCGGGGCCGCATGAGCATCGAGGGCAAGTGGTCGCCCGAGCAACTGCCGAAGGCGTTCGCCGTATTGCGGCAGGCGGACTGATCGCCGTGCGCTCGCCTACCGGTAGCTCAACTGCGCCGTGGCGGTGCAGGCGCGGTCGGCGCGGAAGCGCACCCAGTGGGCACTGTAGCCCGCGGCGAAGTCGTGCGTCAGGAGCTGGCGCGGCGCCACCGTGAGGCGCTGGTAGACACACCACGACCGGTGGTCGGTATCGACCTCGACGGTGACGGTGACCGGCTGGTCGCTGTCGTGCGACAGTTCCAGTCGCTTGTGGTCGAAGCCGGTCATCAGGTAGGGGTCGCTGGCGGCACCGGCCTGGACGGCGGTCTGCAACCACGGTCCGCCGTGACCCACCGGCTTGCCCAACTGCCACAGGTCGTCGACGCCGCCGAACCACAGGGCCGCCTGGCCGTCGCTGCTGCAGAAGACGTGCCCATCGGGCTGGGCGCCGACCCGCACGCCGCTGATGGTCAGCAGTCCGCGCCAGGTGCAGAAGTCGTGCAGGCGGCGGTTGTGCGTGCAGATCGGGCGGATCAGCGGCAGGCCATCGTCCCGCGGCATCTCGTAGAGCGTGCCGCAGACATTGACCAGGAAGCGCTCCGATTCCACTTCGCGGATGCACCGGTCGGTGGTGTTGTCGAGGCCGCGGTGGCCTTTGGGCAGCAGGTAGCGCTGCTGCTTGAGCTGCATCACCGCCGCTCGGGGCTCGACGGTGAACTGCGGCTTGATGGCGGCCACCTGGGCCACTTCCTGGCCGCGATCGGTGACCGGCCAGGTGAACGCCAGATGCTCGTCCACTTCGCGGTAGCCCAGCCCATCGACGGCAACTTGCAGGTTGTGGTTGTGGGCCGCCGGGCGGATCAGCCCGCAGATGGCTGGATCGTCCGGCTTGGCCAGCCCGGCGAACAGCTTCGGGCGGTCCTGGCTGGTGGTGCGGTTGCCGGTCAGGTGGAAGTAGGCCGTGGCCACGCACGCCTGGTCGGCGACCAGGCGCACCCAGTTGGCCGCGATGCCGTCGGCGAACACCTGATAGCGGTAGCTGCCGGCGGGCACCGCGATGGTGGTCAGCGGCGACCATTGCCCGTGACCGTGTTGGTCCACCTCGACCCGGAACTGCACGGTGGTGGCGGCCTGGTGGCGCAGGTGCAGCACCGCGCGATCGTACCCGTTGACCAGGAACGGGTCGGAGGGCACGTCGGCCGTCACGGTATCGTCGAGCCACGGGCCGCCCCAACCGGACCGCGGGCCGAACCCGCGGAGTTGCTCCCAGGTGCCGAACCACAGGTTCGACTGACTGGTGCCGCACATCGGGTTCTGCATCAGCGAGGCATCGTCGGAGGCCAGCACCAGGCGGCCGTTCCACTCGCAGAAGTCGGGGATGTAGCGCAGATGGCTGGCGATGGGCTTGATGCCGCCGGTCGCCCCGTTGCGGAAGCCGCCGGGGAACTCGAACAGCATGTGATGCATGGTCATCAGGTAGCGGCCGTCGCCGACTTCGCGGATGCGCGGCCACTCGGTGTACCAGCCGTGGATCGGGTCCATGGCGTGGCTGGCCTTGGGCAGCCGGAAGCGGCTCCACTGCCCACCGTCGAGCAGCTTGAGCAGCACCGAGCGCCGGTCCCAGCCGACGGCCCAGAGTGGCGCGTGGTCGTCGGGCGCCCCGAGCAGACCGCCCGGTCCGGTGACCTCGGTGAACTGCCGGCGCTCGACGACGCGCCAGGTGTGACCGTCCCATTCGGCCAGCGCACCGGCGTCTTCGGGCGACTTCGGCGGCAGCTCGCAGTCGTAACGGGCCGGCTCCTGGCCCGCGACCCACTCGCCGTTGTTGGAGATGACGAACCGGCCGCCGCCGGTGTAGCCGCCCTTGCCGTGCCAGCCGGGCACGGGCTTGCCGAACAGCTTGCGGACATCGAGCGTGCGTACGTCGACCTCGTAGATCGGGCCCTCCATGTCGAAGAAGTAGACCTTGTGGGCGGGATCGGTGAGGTGGCGGGCGGTGGCGGTCATGCGGCCGGTCAGCTTGTTCAGGTCACAGGCGCGCACGTGGCCGGCGGCGTCGACGAAGTAGGGGCCGATGATCAGTTGGCCGGATTCGCGGTGGATCAGGCGGTTGGCATGCGTGCCGCCGACGCTTTCGGGGCGAACGCGCCGGGTCATGTCCGGGTCGATGGTGTAGAGCTTGTCCGGTCCACCCTTCGGCATGTGCGGCGGGTAGGTGATCATCCAGAGGCGGCCGGCCCAGGGCACCACGGCTCCGATGCCGACTTCGCCTTCCTTGCTGAACACCGCCAGATGCGGGTAGACCCCGCTGATGCACAGCGGCTCCGGCTCCGCCGCCGTGGCTGAGCCGCCCAGCACCATCGCCGCGACCAGTTGCGTGATCATCGCTCGCCTCCGCCCGGTGCAGTATCGCCGAAGGCGTGGCCGCGGGCAACCCCCTGGCCGCGCCGCCTACGGCTCGGCGGTGCCTTGCAGGGCCTCGCGCACCTTGGTGCCGAGACTGTGCATGGTGAACGGCTTCTGGATGAAGTGGACGCCCTCGTCGAGGACGCCGTGCCGCGCGATCATGCTGGAGGTGTAGCCGGACATGAACAGGCACTTCAGGCCGGGGTAGCGCTCGGCCAGGCTGCTGGCCAGGTCGCTGCCGTTCATCTCCGGCATGACCACGTCGGTCATCAGCAGGTCGATGGCCCCGTTGTGCTCGGCCGCCAGAGCGCTGGCCGCGCCGGGCGTGGCCGCCGGCAGCACCGTGTAGCCCTGACGCCGGAGCATGAGGGTGGTCATGTTGAGTATCGAGGGTTCGTCCTCGACCAGCAAGATGGTCTCGTGGCCGCGCGGTGCCGGCCGGTCGGTCTCCTCCGGCCGTGGTGGCGCCGCCGGCGCGGTGTGCCGCGGCAAGTAGAGGCGGAAGGTGGTACCGCGGCCCGGCTCGCTGGACACGTCGATGAACCCGTCGTTCTGGGTGACGATACCGTACACCGTGGCGAGGCCCAGCCCGGTGCCGCGGCCGGTCTCCTTGGTCGTGTAGAAAGGCTCGAACACATAGGCCAGCGTCTCGGGCGCCATGCCGCAGCCGTTGTCGGTCACCGCCAGCACCAGGTAGTCGCCGGGCCGGTGCGCCGCGTAGTCGACCAGGTTGGTGTCGTCGATCACCACCGCGGCGGTCTCGATGGTCACCTGGCCGGTGTCGCCGATGGCGTCGCGCGCGTTGACGCAGAGGTTGGCCAGGATCTGGTCCACCTGCGACGGGTCCATGCGCACCGAGCCGAGGCCCTTGCCCGGCAGCCAGGCCAGGTCGATGTTCTCGCCGATCAGCCGGCGGAGCATCTTCAACATGCCCTCGATGGTCTCGTTCAGGTCGAGCACGCGCGGTGCGACGGTCTGGCGTCGCGCGAAGGCCAGCAGTTGACGCGTCAGGTCGGCCGAGCGTTCGGCGGCCTTGATGATCTCCTGTAGGTCATCGGCCAGCGGCTCGGCCGGATCGACCTGTTCCATCGCCATCTCGGTCCGTCCGAGGATGACGCCCAGCATGTTGTTGAAGTCGTGGGCGACGCCGCCGGCCAGGCGCCCGATGGACTCCATCTTCTGCGCCTGGGTCAGTTGCTCGCGCAGCCGTTCGCGCTCCTGTTCGGCGCGGCGGCGCTCGGTGATGTCGCGGAAGGTCCAGATGCGGCCATAGTAGCGGCCATCCGGTGCGAACACCGGGGCGGAGTAGCGGTCGAGGACCATCCCGTTGAGCAGCTCGACCTCGTCTCGTGAGCACTCGTTGGTGTGTTCGTAGAGGTAGTGGATCCGCGCCAGGAACTGCTCTGGCTCTTTGACCAGTGAGACCACGTGCGAGAGCAGGCGCGTGTCGTCATCGTCCTGCTGGATGTCGGGCGGCACCTGCAGCAGCTCGACAATGCGCTGATTGGTCAGGACCCGCCGGTGCTGCGGGTCGACGACCAGGATGCCGTCGAGGGTGGCATCGACCTGCGCTTCGAGGAGCGCGGTCTTCTCGCGCAAGGCCTCCTCGCTCTGCTTCCGCTCGGTGGTGTCGCGGATGTTCAGGATGATGCCGCGCACCGACGGGTCATCGAGCAGGCTGCACCCAATCGCCTCCAGGTGGACCCAGTGACCGTCGCGGTGGCGGTAGCGGTACTCGACACTCAGCACGGTGCCGGGATGAGCCCGGGCGGCGCCGAGCACCGCCAGGACCGTGGGCAGGTCATCGGGGTGGACGTCGTCGAGGCACGAGATGCCCACGCGCTCCTCCGGGCGGTAGCCGAGGATGCGGCGGATCGGGTCGCTGATGTACGACGGTATCCCGTGCTCGTCCATGACCTGCACGATGTCACTGGAGTTGTGCACGAGCAGCCGGAAGCGGTTCTCGCCTTCGCGTTGGGCCTCCTCGGCCCGGCGGCGCTCGCTGTGGAGGATGGCGAGCGCGACCTGGTCGGCCAGGCGGCAGGCGAACGAGATCTCGTCGTCCTGCCAGTGGTGTGGCTGGTCGACATGCTCGAAGCAGAGCGTGCCCAGGTTCCGGCCCTCGGCCCGGATGGCCGCATCGAGCATCGAGGTGATGCGGTTCGGTATGAGGTAGGTCTCGACGTAGCCGGCCGTGCGTGGGTCGGTCAACGCATCGTGGGCGTCGACGTAGTGCGCGTGGCGGAGCACGGCCAGTTCATCGCCGAACGCCTCCTGCGTCAGGGCCGAGCCCGAACTGTGCGTGCCGGTCGAGGCGCAGTAGTTGTCGAGGCTGGTCAGCCGCGTCTGGTGCTCGTCGAACAACCACACGCCGACGCGTTCGACCTGTAGCGCGTACGAGGCCGCGGCGGTCAGCTCCGCGGCCAACTCCCACACGGCACCTTCGGCCAGGCTGTGGCTGGCGGCCACGGCGGCGATGACTTCCGCCTGACGCTGCCGGCGAGTAGCCTCCTGCCGCAGGGCCTCCTCAGCGTGGCGCCGCGCGGTGACATCGTTGCCGACGCAGAGGATCTCGGTGACCGTGCCGGCCGGATCGTAGAGTGGCCGGTTGGTCCAGGCGACCCACACGCGGGTCCCGTCGCGGCGCATGTTCTCGTTCTCGTTGGTGGCGTAGCGCTCCGGCTGCCGGCCGATGTCGGCGATCATCGCGCGCAGGTCACTGCCCGCCGAATCGGTCTCGGGCACGATGGTGCCGACCACGTTCCGGCCGATCACGTCGTCCGCGCGGTACCCGAAGAAGCTCTGGGCGTAATCGTTGACGTAGGTGATCTGCCCGTCGTGGTCCATCCGCAGGATGATGCTGTTGGCGCACTCGACCAGTTCACGATAGCGGGCCTCGCTACGCCGCAGGTCGTCGGTGTTGCGGGCCAGGCGATGCTTCAGGAGCAGCGCGATGGCCGTCAGACCGGCCAGCAACAGGCCGGCGAACACGCCCGCCAGCCCCAAGGCCCGGGCCATCTCCGCGCTCAGCCCCGGCGCGGGCTGTAGCGAGATCCACCGCTTTCTCAGGACCACCAGGTCGCGCTCCGGTAGCGCCTCGAGCGCCTTCACGACGGCACTGTAGAGCAAGGGGTAGCGGCGACTGACGCCGATGCTCCAGGCAAACGAGTAGTCGGTGGTGCCGGCCACCCGCAGGTTGGGGATGCCGTTGCGGTCGATGTACCAGGCGGCTACGGCCAGGTTCTCGGCGAAGGCATCGGTCTGGCCGAACGAGACCGCCTGCAGCCCGGCGGGCACGTTGTCCGCCGGGACCACCTCGAAGCGGGTCAGCAGCGCCTGATCGCGCAGGTGCGTCTCGGTCGCGAAGCCGGACACGACGCCCACTCTACGGCCGGCCAGGTCGCTGAGCGTCAGCCGGTCGGGCAGTGCCCGCGTGGCGATGATGACCACCGGCACCGTGGCATAGGGCGCGGTGAAGAAGGCGAAGGCCTCCCGCTCCTGCGTGCGCACGATCGTCGGCGCGATGGCGCATTCACCGCTGCGCAGCGCCGCCAGATGCCGGTTCCAGTCGGCGCACGGCGTCTTCTGGAACGTCACGCCCAACAGGTGCTCGACCTGCGCGATGACATCGGCGCCGAGGCCGACGAAGGTGCCCGCCTGGGACACGAACTCGATGGGCGGGAACTCGGTGTTGAAGTACAACGTCAGCCGGTCGCGGTGCTCGGCCAGCCAGGAGTGCTCCTCGGCGGTCAGGTGTACGGCCGCGCCCGCCGCGGCGGCGGGTCGGGCCACCAGCGCACCGGCCGCGCAGACCGCGAGCCATAGGCACCAGCGGCACCAGGAGCGCTGGCGCCTGGCGGGCGTCGGGCCAACGACGAGGTTGTCAGCGGTGCCGAACATGGACGACTCGCACCGTCCTTGCGACCTGCCGCCTATTGTACGTCGGGCGAGGGAACGCCAACGTAACGGCCGGCTCGAGCACCGGCCGGTTCGCCGTGCGCGGCCGTCTCGTGCGCCGCCTGTGCTAAGCTGAGTGCGAGACGACCATGGACACGCCCCGCATTACCGACATCCACACCCACGCTTTCCCCGACGCGCTGGCCACGCGCGCCATGGCGCACCTGGAGGCCGAAGGCGACATCAAGGGCTGTCACGACGGCACCCTCTGCGGCCTGCTGGCGCGCATGGACCAGGCCGGCGTCGACCGCTCGGTGCTCTGTTCCATTGCCACCAAGCCGAGCCAGTTCGACGCCATCCTCGCCTGGTCGCGGGAGATCGTCTCGGAACGCACGGTGCCGCTGGCATCGGTGCATCCCGACGATCTGGACCTGGTGGCGCATCTGCAGCAGGTGCACGAGGCGGGTCTGCAGGGCATCAAGCTGCACCCGTACTACCAGGACTTCGTACTGGACGAAGAGCGCCTGACGCCGCTGTGGACCACCGCCGCCGACCTCGGTCTGCTGGTGGTGCCGCACTGCGGCTGGGACATCGCCTTCCCGCCCGACGACCGCTGCGCACCCGAGCGGATCGCGCGCGTGGTGGCGGCCTATCCCGGTCTGCGTCTGGTGGCCACGCACCTGGGCGGCTGGCGCTTGTGGGACGAGGCCGAACGCTGGCTGATCGGGCAGCCGGTCTACCTGGAGACCTCGATGACCTTCGAGTGGGGCGATCCGGCCCTGATCACCCGGCTGATCGAGGCGCACCCGCCCGAGTACCTGCTGTTCGGTAGCGACTCGCCCTGGGGCACGCCGGCGGCCGATGTGGCGCGGCTGCGCTCACTCGGACTGGGCGCCGAGCGCGAGGCGCTGCTGCTGGGCGGCAATGCGGAGCGGCTGCTTAGGCAGGCCTGACCCGCCCGTCCAGTTCCGGTCAGTTGCCGGCCAGGCGGTCGAATACCACCGGCTGCGAGGCGGCCTCGGTCGCCTTGGCGCCGTAGCGGACCTTGACCGGCTCGCCGGCCTGCTTGACCTCGAAGGCGATGATGTGCCGGCCGGCCTGGCCCTCTTCGTCCTTGACCTTGAACTTGAACCCGTCGCTGCCGCCGCGAACCGTCAACTTGAAGGACAGGCGCGAGGCGTTGGTCCGCTTGACGGTCTCGCCGAGCTCGCCGTTGAGCCGGGCCAGGTCCTCGATGGTGCCGGCGCGCAGGATGATGGAGCCGGTGATCTCCACCTCTTTGTCCTTCTCGGCGGTGAGTTGGAGCTGGACCTGGTCGCCCTCGTGCCAGAGCCAGGCGCCGACGGCCTGGCCCGGCTCGAAGGTCGGCTTGCCCTCGGCAGCGGCCCAGGACAGCACTTTGACCACCCGGCCCGGCGGCGGGTTGTCCGCGGCCACCGCGGCCACGGTCAGCGCCCCCAGCCCCAGCACGACCGCGCCGACGGTCCGCGCCGTCCTCATCATCTCGGATCTCCTCTGGCGGCAGTGGGTCCGCCCGTCGCGTCGACTGCCACACGGTTGGACGTGAGGGCACCCGCGCGGTTCCCGGGCCTGGTTTGCGCGCGGTAAGGTGCCCGCAACCGTCGGCGCGCCAGGAGGCATCGGCGCACCGGCGGCGAAACGGCGGGCTGACGAGGACGAGTGCCATGGATCGGATACGTGTCGGACTGATCGGTTGTGGCGTCATCGGCCGCACCCATGCGGAAGCGGCCAGGGCCGGTGACGGCCTCGACCTGGTGGCCGTCGCCGACCTGATTCCCGAGCGCGCGCAAGCGTATGCCGCCGAGTTCGGCGTGCCGCAGGTGTACGTCCAGGGCGACGACCTGATCGAGCAGGCCGACGTCGACATCGTGGTGCTGGCGCTGCCTTGCTGCGGGCGCTTGCCGCTGGCGCTGCACGCCTTCGCCAAGGGCCGGCACGTGCTGACCGAGAAGCCGGTGGCGATGAGCACGGCCGACGTGGACGCGATGATCGCCGCGCGCGGCTCGCTCAAAGCCGCGTGCTGCTCCTCGCGCTTCCGCTTCACCGATTCGGCGCACAGCGCCACCGCGTTCATCGCCAACGGCCACCTGGGCGAGTTGCGTGTCCTGCGCAGCCAGGGGCTGATCGGCGCGGGCAAGCCGCCGAGCGGCGCGCCGCCGGAATGGCGGCTGAAGAAGCACCTCAACGGTGGCGGCATCCTGATGAACTGGGGCTGCTACGATCTCGACTACCTGCTCGGCTTGACCGGGTGGCAGTTGCAGCCGGTCAGCGTGTTCGCGCAGACCTGGTCCATCACCGAGCAGTTCGCGGCCTACGCCGCGCCGGACTCGGAGGCCGAGACGCACCTGACCGCGCTGGTGCGCTTCGCCGGCGGCGCCGTGCTGAACTACGAGCGCGGCGAGTTCCTCTCGCAGGCGTCGCACTCGGCCTGGTCCATCACCGGCACCAAGGGCACGCTGCACCTGCACATGACGCCGGGGCGCAACACGCTCACGTTCGACCAGGGCGTCGGCGGTGAAGGCGTGGTCAGCGAGGTCATCCACGAGGGCTCGGACGATGGCAAGGTGACCAGCCGCGGGCCGCTCCAGGACCTGGCGGCCGCGATTCGGGGCGGCACCGACCCGCTCACGCCGTTGGAGTACGCGCACCGGGTGCAGCAGATCAGCGATGCCATCTACGCCTCGGCCGCGTCGGGACAGGTGGCGGTGGTTGGCTGAGCTGGGAGGAGCGAAGGCGATGAGGCGACTGATCTCGGTACTGCTGGCTCTGCTGGCCGCCGGCGCGACTTGGGCCGCGGACGCGGAGCGCGAGTTCACCCGGCCGCCGATGACGGCCCGGCCCTACACATGGTGGCACTGGTGCAACGGCAACATCACCAAGGCCGGGCTGGCCGCCGATCTGGCCGAGATGAAGCGCGTCGGAGTCGGCGGGGCCGAGATCTTCAACGTCGACCCGGGCATTCCCGCCGGGCCGGTGAAGTTCCTGAGTCCGGAATGGCGGGCGCTGTTCAAGTTCGCCGTGGAAGAGGCCAATCGGCAGGGCCTCGAGCTCTGCCTGCACAACTGCGCCGGCTGGTCGTCGAGCGGCGGCCCGTGGGTCAAGCCGGACCAGGCCATGCAGCAGGTGACCTTCAACGAGCTGCGCCTGCGCGGCCCGCAGAAGCTGGCCACGACGCTGGCGACGCCGCCGAACCGGCTGAAGACCTACCGCGATATCGCCGTGATCGCGTTCCCGACGCCGCCGGCCGAACAGGTGCGCATGGCCGATGCCGCGCCGAAGCTGACGGCGAGTGAGGCCCGCTTCGACGCGGCGCGCGTGACCGACGGCAACCCCGACACGTTCACCACGCTCTCGCTGCCGCGCAAGGGCGCGCCCACCTGGGTGCTGCTCAGTTTTGCCGAGCCGTATGCGGCGCGGGCGTTGCGCATGCCGATGGGTCCTGGTCGCAACGGTCACCATGGCGAGTTGCAGGCGTCCGACGACGGCACCACCTTCCGCACCTTGCGCACCTTCGCGCTGCCGCGCGGCTGGGGCGACAGCCGGCCGGTGGTGATGATCAACTTCCCGCTGACCAAGGCGCGCTACTGGCGCGTGGCCTTTACCGATGGCGACACCAAGGCCGGCCGCATTACCGTCGGCGAGATCGAGTTGGAGAGCGGCCACCGCATCGACGGCTGGATGCGCAAGGCGCTCTACACGCCGACCGGTGGCATGCAGCCGGACCGCACCCGCATCGAGGCCGCCGACCTGGCGATCGCGCGCGACCAGATCGTCGACCTGACCGCGCGCCTCGGCGCCGACGGTCGGATCGAGTGGGACGTGCCCGCGGGCCACTGGACCATCATGCGCTTCGGCTTCACGCCGACCGGCGCGCAGTGCGCCCCGGCGCCGGCCGAGGGCCGCGGCCTGGAGTGCGACAAACTCGACGCCGCGGCGGCCGATGCCTTCTGGGCCAGCGGTGTGGCGCCGCTGCTCAAGGACATCGGCCCGCTGGCCGGCAAGACGCTGACCCAGATCCTGATCGACAGCTACGAAGTCGGCATGCAGAACTGGACCGGCAAGCTGCCGGCGGAGTTCCAGCAGCGCCGGGGCTACGCGCTGCTGACCTGGCTGCCGACGCTGTCGGGCCGCGTGGTTGGCGACCTGGAGCAGTCGGAGCGGTTCCTATGGGACTTCCGCCGTACCGTGGCCGCGATGTTCAACGAGAACTACTACGGGCGGTTTGCGGAGCTGTGCCACCAGAGCGGTCTGCAATCGGGCAACGAGCCCTACGGCAACGGCCCGTTCGACGAGCTGAGCAGCGGCGGCATGGCCGACGTGCCGATGTGCGAGTTCTGGGCGCGCTCCGGTGGCGATCTGACCAACTCGAAGCTGGCGTCGTCGGTGGCCCACACCTACGGCCGACAGTACGTCGGCGCCGAGTCGTTCACCGCTACCGACGTCAACGGCCGTTGGCAGAACGACCCCTGGGACCTGAAGGCGCTGGGCGACCTGATGTGGACCGGCGGCGTCAACCGGTTCATCTTCCACTGCTACGCGCATCAGCCCTGGCTCGACAAGGTGCCGGGCATGACCATGGGGCCGTGGGGCTTCCACTTCGGGCGCACCAGCACCTGGTGGAACCAGAGCCCGGCCTGGCACGAGTACCTGACGCGGTCGCAGGCACTGTTGCAGGCGGGGCTCTACGTGGCCGACGTGGCCTACTTCGCTGGTGAGGACTCGCCGGTCCATTCGCCCGGCCGCGGCCACCTGCGTCCGGCGTTGCCGGTGGGCTACGAGTTCGACAACTGTGACCGCACCATCCTCAATCGGTTCAAGGTGCAGGACGGCAAGCTGGTCCTGCCGCACGGCATGAGCTACCGGGTGCTGGTGCTGCCCGAGCGGGCGCTGGTCACCGTCGAGTTGCTGAAGCAGGTCCGCGAACTGGTCCGGGCCGGCGCGACGGTGGTCGGACCGAAGCCGCACGGCTCGCCGTCGCTCAGCGGTTGGCCGGAGTCGGACCGCGAGGTGCAGGCGCTGGCTGCTGAGCTGTGGGCCGACTGCGACGGCCAGAAGGTGACCGAGCACCGGCTGGGCGCGGGCCGCATCGTCTGGGGTCGGCCGTTGGCCGCTCTGCTGAAGGAGCTGCAGGTCGCGCCGGACGTCAGCTTCGCCACCGATGAGGACCGGGCCTCGCTACCGTGGATCCACCGGCGCATTGATGGCACCGACGCGTACTTCGTGTGCAACCAGCAGACACAGGTCCTGGAGGCCGACGTCACCTTCCGGCAGCCCGGTCGCCAGCCGGAGCTGTGGTGGGCCGACAGCGGCCAGATGGAGCTGGCACCGGTCTGGCAGCCGGTGGCCGACGGCCTGCGCGTGCATCTCCGGCTCGAACCGAAGGGCTCGGTCTGGGTCGTCTTTCGGCGGCCGGCCGCCGCGGCGGATCCAGTGGTGGCCATCGAGCGCGACGGTCCGGCGCCCGCGCCGGTGCAGCCCGATGAGCTGGTGATCGAGTCCGCGGTCTATGGCGTGCTGGTGCACGAGACGCCGGGCTGCGCCGACATCACCGAGCGGGTCAAGACGGCGCTGCGCGACGGCGCCAAGGAGATCCCGGCGACCAACGACTTCGCCGGTGGCGACCCGGCGCCGAACGTGGTGAAGGAGCTGCGCGTCGAGTTCACGGTCAACGGCGAGCGCCGCTCGTTGACGGTCAGCGAGAACGAGCGGCTGCGGCTGCCCGAGGGCGCCGTGGTGGTGCGGGCCCGGTACGGTCTGGTCACCGACGAGGAAGACGCGCCGAAGGGCCAGGTCGAGGTGACCCGGCAGTTGCAGGCGCTGGTCAAGGACGGCCGGCTGCGCGTGCGCGCCGGCAACGAGATCGCCGGCGACCCGGCGAACATGGTGGTCAAGCAGCTCCGCGTCGACTACCGCCTGAACGGCGTGCGGCGGACCATCACCGTGGGTGAGGGACAGGAGCTGCGCCTGCCGCCGGCCGATGCCGACGGGCTGGCCACACCGCCGGCCTGGCAGCGGCGCGTCGGCGCCGACGGCCGCGCCGTGCTGACCTGCTGGTCGCCGGGCGTCTACACCGTGCGCACCGCCGGTGGCCGGCAGCGGCAGGTCAAGCCGCCGACCGACCCGCGCCAGGTGGAGGTGGCGGGCCCGTGGACGGTCAGCTTCCCGCCGAACTGGGGCGCGCCGCAGAGCATCCAGTTGCCGAAGCTGATCTCCTGGACCGAGCACAGCGAGGCCGGTGTGCGCTACTTCTCCGGCACGGCGGAGTACACCGGCGACGTCGATCTGCCGGCCACCTGCTTCGGACCCGACCAGGTGCTGCAACTCGACCTGGGCCGCGTCAAGAACCTGGCTGAGGTGGTGCTGAACGGGCAGTCGCTCGGCGTGCTGTGGAAGCAGCCGTTCCGGGTCGACATCACCCGGGCCGCCAAGCGCGGCCGGAACCGCCTGCAGGTGAAGGTGACCAATCTCTGGGTCAACCGCCTGATCGGCGACGAGCAACTGCCCGACGACCGCCGCTGGTCGCCCGACGGGCGGCTGCTGGCCTGGCCGCAGTGGTACCTCGACGGCCAGCCGAAGCCGGCCGACGGGCGCTATACCTGGACCACCTGGCGGCACTGGACGAAGGACTCGCCGCTGCTCGAAAGCGGCCTGCTCGGACCGGTCCGGGTGAGGGTCGGCGTGGAGGTGGCGGACTAGAGCACCTCGGGTCGCGCGCGGTCGAGCGGCGGCGGCGGTAGCCCGGCGCCGCCGCTGAACTGGGCTGCGGTTCCGGAGGGCCAGGTCGAGGTTGTTGACACCACTTGGACCGGCCAGTCCTGAGGAGGGAGCGCAGCGCCCGTCTCGAAGGACGGTGGGCACCGATCCGGCTCGGCGCCGCCTTGCGAGCCGCTCGCTACGGCCGCCCCTCAGGACTGGCCGGCGGGGTGCCAGGGCGGCGGATCGGTCGTGGCGGATCCGTCGCGGGCGGCGGTGCGAAGTCCGCTATAATGGTCGGCGTGTGAACGAGGTGGCGGGGCCGACGATGCGACTGGGCGTGCTGATTTCGGGCGGCGGAACGAACCTGCAGGCGATCCTGGACGCTTGCGGCGACGGGCGTTTGGCGGCCGAGGTGGCGGTGGTCATCTCCGACCGGCCGGGCGCGTTCGGGCTGGAGCGGGCCGCTCGGGCCGGCGTGCCGACCGCAGTGCTGCGCCAGGCCGACTTTGCCGACCGTGACGCGCTGAGCCAGGCGGTGGTCGACACGCTGACCGCGCACGGCGTCGAGTTGGTGATCTTCGCGGGCTATGTGAAGATCCTCACGGCGCCGATGACTGAGCGGTACCGCGGCCGCATGGTCAACACGCATCCGGCGTTGCTGCCCTCGTTCGGCGGACCGGGCATGTACGGGCTGGCGGTGCATCAGGCGGTGCTCGACTACGGCTGCCGCGTCTCGGGCTGCTCGGTACACTTCGTGGACGACACCGTGGACGGCGGCCCGCTGATCGAGCAGGTCGCGGTGCCGGTGCTGCAGGACGACACCGCGGAGAGCCTGCAAGCGCGGATTCTGCCGCACGAGCACGCGGCCCTGGTGCGGGTGATCGGCTGGCTGGCGGCCGGCCGGGCGCGGGTCGACGGCCGGCGTGTGGTCGTGGACGGCCGCGAGGAGGCGTGATGAAGCGGATTGAGCGGGCCCTGCTGAGTGTCTCGGACAAGACCGGCCTGGTCGAGTTCGCCGCCGGCCTGCGCGAGATGGGCGTGGCGCTGGTCAGCACCGGCGGCACGGCCAAGGCCCTGCGCGAGGCCCACCTGGAGGTGACCGAGGTCAGCCAGGTGACCGGCTTCCCCGAGATGATGGACGGCCGCGTGAAGACGCTCCACCCCCGCATCCACGGGGCGCTGCTGGCCCGCCGCGACCGGCCCGAGCACCTGGCGGCGTGCCGGGAGCACGGCATCGAGCTGATCGACCTGGTGGTGGTCAACCTGTACCCGTTCGAGCAGACCGTGGCCCGCGCCGGCGTGACCGTCGAGGAGGCGATCGAGCAGATCGACATCGGCGGTCCGGCGATGCTGCGTTCGGCGGCCAAGAACCACGCTGCGGTCACGGTCGTCTGTAACCCGGCGCGCTACGCCGAGGTGCTGGCCGAGTTGCGGGCGAACGATGGCGCCACGCAGGCGGCGACGCGCCGGCAACTGGCGGTCGAGGTGTACGCGCACACTGCCGCCTATGACCGAGCCATCGCGGAGTACCTGAGCCAGGTAGGTCCATGAAGTCGAGGGCCATGACCGACAGCGGCATCGCACGATCCGGGCGGCGCGCCGCGCGCGCGGTCCGAGCCTGCCTGCTGGCGGCGGTGGTCTGCTCTAGTGGCTTGACGAGCGCCGGTCCGGCCGGTGCGACCGACCTGGTGCGCGAGGGGTTCGCGACCAGCCTGCCCTGGGTTCTGCCGCCCTGGCGCGTGGACCAAGGCGCGCTGGTGGTGGCCACGCGCAGCACGCACGCGCGGTTGACGGTGCCGGGCACGACGACACTGGGCGACGGCTCGGCGGCGGTGACGGTGCGGTCGGTCAGCGGCAGTGGCGAGCACCTGCGCCTGGGTCTGATGTTCCGCGCCGCCGATGCGGCCAACGGCTACTTCATCATGATTCGCGGCGACGGCGGTTACTGGCTCGGCGAGGTGGTCGCCGGCAAGTCCGAGCCGTTGCTGACCGGTCGTATCGACGGCATTCGGGCCGACTCCGCCAACCGGGTGCAGGTGACCTTTCGGGGCGATGACCAGATGGTGCTGATCAACGGGCAACCGTTGGTCGGCCGCCGCGACGCGCGGTGGCGCAAGGGCAGCATCATTCTGTGGGCCGAAGGGACCGGGACCGCGGCGTTCAGCGATCTCCGCGTGACCGACGATCCGCGAGCGGGACTGGAGCCGCCGGCAGGGCCGCCGACTGCGCCGCCGACGCGGCCCGATCCGGGTTCGCCACCGCAACGGCCGGACCCGCCGCCGGCGCGGCCGGCGGCGGCGCGGACC
>CAZHGD010000179.1:0-15650 GCA_964531735.1 uncultured Fimbriimonadaceae bacterium
GCGCCACCGGCCGCCGAGGACCTGGACCAGCGCATCAACACAATCGTCGAGGTGCGGCTGGAGCAGCAGGAGGAACGGCTGCGCTGGCTGTTCCAGAGCGTTGCGTAGGCGGCCAGGCAGTGGGCCACTGCGACACGACCCGCGACGGCCGCTAGATGCGCGGCACGTTGCGGCGGTCGACCATCACTTCGTTGAGGCGGCCCTTGACGCGGCGGCGCTCGCCGGCGCCCAGGCGGGTGGTTGCTTCACCGCGCGGCCCGCGCGGCAGCAGTGCTGCGGGGCAGGGCGGTTGAGCCACCGGGGTCGGCTCGGCCGCCGGCGGGGCCGGTGGGTCGAGCACAACGGCGCCGGGCAGGAACCGCGCGTACTCCAGGCCCTTGGCGCCCTGGTACTCGTAAGCCTGGTGGCCACAAGCCGGGCACCGGCCGCGCTGCTCCCAGGCCGCCACGCCGGTGACCTGGCCGCAGCGCAGGCACGACACCGTGGTGCGGCGGAGGCGATGCGACAGCCGGTTGGTGTCGACACCCATGGCCAGGTAGAGGAGGTAGACCGCCATCGTGACGCTGACGATGCGCCACGGCAGGATGGTGCCGGACTTGGCCGGGATCCACCCGAACAGCGACTGGCTGCCCACGAGCAGAACCAGCAGAATCGGTATCACCACGGCCAAGACGCCGCGACCGGACGACATGCGGTACTCCAACTGGCACAACGGCCCATCACCAACCACTTGTTAGACGCATCGGCCGGCGGCTCGGTGTGCTTAAGGCCGGCCGCTACAGCTCCGCCGCCGGCACCGGCGCCGTGCTGATGGCTTCGGCCAGTTGGCGGCGGTAACGGTACAGCACCGCCGGATCGCGCGTCAGCTCGGTGCGGCTGCGCGCCAAGTCGTCCGGCACGGTCAGCAAGGCCCGCGCGCGAGCCAGCCAGGCGGCGTCGCCCTTGGCCTCCGCTTTGGCGATGGTGGCCTTCAGAATGCGCCAGTAGGCGTAGTCCTCCAGCCCGTCGCGGAAGTTCTCGAGGCGAATGGTGGGCAGCGGCGTGCCGTCGGGGCCGACGCACGTCCAGGAGCCGTCACCGTGGTAGGTGGTCCAGCTCCGCGGGTCCCAGTCGGTGAACGGTCCGCTGGTGATCGGCTTGGCCGAGTTCCAGATGCTGATCTGGTAGTACAGGAAGCCGTCGGGCTGGTGGCGCGCGGTCAGGGCGCCCATCAGGAGGCGCCCGTCGATCGCGGGGCACTCGATGAACATGTTGGCGTGCGGCGGGTGCGGGCCGCAGCAGATGTACCACCAGACCTGCTTGCCCGCCGCGCGGGCCGCGGCGGCCTTGGCGCCGTCGAACACCGGGGTCAGCGGACAGAACGCGTCCATGGCGCGGATGACCGACTCCTGACCGTAGCTGTGGTCATAGGTGGTGGTCATGATGGTCACGCCGGGGAACTCGGCGCGCAGCAGTTCGGCGGCGCGCTGGACACCGTCGAACTCGCCCTTGGGCGCCTCGTCGCAGCCGTAGATGTAGGCCTGGTCGAGCAGCCCGAGTTGCTTGGCCTGGTCATAGCCCTGGCGCAGGCGGGGTAGGGTCGCCTGTTTCCAGCGGTCCACCTCACCGGGCTTACTGCCCACGGCGCCGTAGTAGCCCAGGTTGTACCGGCCCAGCCGGCCCTGCTGCTTCAGCCGTGAGAGGATCTCGAAGTCGGGCTGGGCGTGGTGGTACAGGCTGTCGTAGGTGATGTAGTAGTCGGCCAGGAAGTCGCCCCACTCGAGGCGGTGCCGACGCCACGCGTTCGGTGGGTAGTTCGGGTCCTTGCGCCGGGCGGCGATCAGCTCTTTGGTCTCACCGAGCGGATGGTTGCCCGGTGAGAAGGTAATGGCCAGCGGCAGCGGCGAACGGTCGGGCATGGTGAACGGGTACACCTGCACGTTCAGGTCGAAGTGGAAGGCCTCGCCTTGACCGACGCGTACCACGAGGTGCCCGCGGTACGCACCGGGCGCCTGCGTCTTCGGTGCCTTGGCCCGCACCCAGAACGACTGCACGTCGCCCTGGGCAATGTCGGCGGTCCGCAGGAAGCCCAGGATCGGGTCGGGCCACCAGCCCACGTGCGTGCTGCCATAGGGTGGCACGGCCTTGGTCTCGACGTAGCCCATGGGCGCGGTCTGGATCGCCGACGCCGGGAAGACCGCCCCGTTCGGACCGGCCAGGTCGCCGACTTCGACGCGCACCTGCTGCAGCGCGCGCTCGAACGGCACCACCAGCACCTGCAAGCTCTCGACCTCGTTGCGCGCCAGGGCCAGCGACGCGGTCGCCGAGGCCACCGGCGCGGTGGACACCGCGCGCGGCAGCACCTTCTCCATCGACGTGGCGAAGCCCACAGCCACCTCGGGCTGCGGCGCCGGCCCGGTGACCGCCGGCCGCAGCGGCTCGAAGGCCAGCCGGAACGTGGTCAACGCTTCGACGCGGGCCAACCGGCCCTGCAAGTTGACCAAGGCCGCGGGCGTCTCCAGGGCTGCCGGTTCGCCGCGTGACACGACCTGGTCGAGCGCGGTCAGGGCCTCGCGCACCTCGGCCAGTTCACGGTCAATCCAGGCCAGCACCGGCGCCGACCCCGCGGCCACCGTGCGCAGGCGCTGGGCGGCCGTCTCGACGCTCGCGCCGAACTCCCGCAGGCGCTGGCCCTGCAAGGCGGCCACCTGCTTGATGTAGGCGGCGGGCAGCGACGGCAACGGCTCGTCTTTGCGCAGCAAGGCCAGGCGGTCCAGGTACAGGTCCATGTCGCCGGGCGGATCGGACGTGAAGAAGTGCAGCTTCTGGATGTCGCCGGCATTGACCTGCTTGCCGGCCAGGTCCGCCAGCGGCACCACCACCAGCGCGTGGCTCTGCGGTGGCAGGACGGCCGAGTGCTGCAAGCCCTTGCGTGTGGCCACCTTGCCATCGGTGATGAACAGGCCCAGGCGCTGCGGGAAGGCGGTGGCGTTGGTCACGTCGTAGACCAACCGGTCGAACCCGCGCCAGTCGGTGGTGGTCGGGCGACCTTCGAAGGCCGGCCAGCGCAGCAGTCCCTGCCGCCACTTCGGCGTGGCGAAGCGGAGCGACCAGTCGCCCGAGGTGGCCCAGCGCTGCGCGCGCTCAACGGTCTTCTGCTCGCCGAGCGTCGTGCGGCCTTCGTCGTGCCAGGCCGCGAAGTCGCTGGTGGTCTCGAAGTCGAACAGCACGGTCATGGCCGCGCCAGGGCGGCAGCAGAGCAGGGCAAGCAGGAGCAACACAGGTCGGGCAGTGTTCATGGTGCCATCCGGTCTTCCGTCGTGGCGTTCGCCGGCCGAGGGCATGGTCCTGCGCGGTCAGCCCACGGAGTCGGGCCCGAGGGTCCAGGGCCGGAAGCTGGCCAGACCGAGCATGAACGGCACCATCGGCCACCAGCGGAACGGATGACGGCGCCGCCAGCGGCGCAGCTCCGGCTCCAGCCAGGTCCGCGGGGTGTCGGGCGAAACGTAGAAGGTGGCGTCCCAGCAGTCGTCATCCGCGCCGATGAGGCCTTCGCGCACGGCCCGCTCGCGCAGGGGTGTGCGGGGCTGGATGCGCCAGCCGATGGAGAAGTCCATCATCGTCGGCCGCAGCGCCGGCAGGCGCGACAGCGTCTCGGCAACCGTGGCCGGTGTCTCGCCGGGGCTGCCGAACGTCGGCATGAAGAAGGTGCCGATGCCGCGGCGGCGCAGCGCCCCGACGTCACGGAGCACCTCGGCGGCGCGGAACGGTTTCTCGAGCGTCTCCAGCACCGGATCGGACAGGCTCTCGGCGAAGACGGTCACCATGACGCAGCCCGCGCGCCGCAGCAGGTCGCAGAACTCGTCATCAGCCTCGCCCGGATCGAAAATGGCGTTGAGCCCGAGTTGCGCGCCACGGCGGATGATCTCGGCCAGCGTCTCCTTGGCGTGAGCCAGCGGCCGGTTGAAGCCGGCGTCGACCAGGAAAACCGAGCGTGTGCCGGCGCGCTTCAGTGCCAGAAGCTCTTCGGCGATGTCCGCCGGCTCGCGCAGGATGAACTCGCGCCCGAAGGTATGGAACGTGTCGCAGTAGAGGCAGCGCTCGGGACAGCCCGTGCGCGTGATGACCGCCGCCTGCCAGTAGCCCTTGCGGTAGCGCGCCGCTTCGACAAAGGCATGGTGGCCGGTGCCGGCGCCGCGGTAGCCGGTGATCGTGAAGGGATTCTCGACCACCTGCCCGTCCGCGCCGCCGTAGACCAACCCCGGCGTGGCCAGGTCGGGCTGGCCGTCGGCCACCGAGGCGACGAACCGGGCGATGTTGTCGAGGTTGTCGCCGGCCAGACCCCATTCGGCGCCCAGGAGCGCCATGAGTCGCTGTGGATAGGTGGTGAACGCCGTGCCGCCGAGCAGCACCGGCACCGGTGACACGCTGCGCAGCGCGGCCACCTGCGCCTGGATGCCCGGCATCGGGTCCTGGTAGTTCGCCGGTGACATGTTGTCGCGGTTGCGAATGGAGAAGCAGGCCAAGTCGGGTTGGAACTCGCGCGCGGCCTGGCTCACCGCCGCGACGGGGTCGGCCTCGCCCATCTGGTCGACGAACCGGATCTCATGGCCGTCCGCGCGCAGGCGGTCCGCCACCATGGCCGGCCCGATGGGCAGCGGCAGCAACAGACGGTAGGTGTTGGTCTGGCAGAACAGGATCCGCATGATGGCTCTGGTACGGCCGCCCGCGCCGTCGGCCACCGGTCCCGTGGGCGGCCGACGGCGCAGACAGGCAGCTAGACGCCCATCAGGTGGCGCAGGAGGTAGCGGTCGAGCTCCTCGTAGTCGCGCGCGGCGATGAGCTGGCGCTCGAGTTCGCGGTCGAGGCTGCGGACCTTGTCCACCAAGGTCAGGAAGGTCTCGCGCGAGTTGGCCAGGTGCTTGAGCTGATGCTCCTGCCGGGTGGTGCGCAGGGCCTTGACGTCGAAGGCCACCATCTCACCACGCGTGCCGTAGTCGGCCTCTTCGAGCACGCGCACCTGATCGAAGGCGGTGCGCAGGTTGGCCGAGCCGAACGACTTGTCCTGGTCGTACTTGAGGCCGTTCTGGTCGTTGAGGTGAACGCTCCAGAGCTTACCGGCGGCCAGCGCGAAGCCCATCTCGTCGGACGGATCCAGTCCGGCCAAGGTGGCGTGGGCCGACTCGACCAGTGCGCCGACGCGGCTCGGGTCGCTCGACCGGGCGCCGAGCGCCAGGGCGTGCCCGATGGTCGGGATGTAGGCCAGGTCGGTCGGCTCGTTCGGCTTCGGCTCGATGGCGATGCGGATGCCGGCATCGTAGGCGAGCATGGCATTGAGGGCGTCGAGCAGCCAACCGGTGGCCTGGATCGGCGACTTGCTCTCGCGGATGTAGGTGCCTTCGCGCGCGAGCCAGAGCACCATGAGCTTGCAGTCGAGCGCGTTGGCAATGTCGATGGTGCGCTTCGACCGCTCGATGGCCGCCGCGCGCACGCGCGGGTCGTTGGCGGTGAAGCCACCGTCGATCCACTGCGAGCCTTCCCACAGCCGGGGCGCCACGATCTCGGCGACCAGGCCGTGATCGGCCAGCCGCTGCTTCAGCTCGCCAGCTTGTTGCTCAATCTGCGAGGTGGTCAGCTTCTCCAGGTCGGGCACGGCGTCGTCGTCGTGCAGCATGACCGCTTCGTAGCCCAGCTCGCGAAACCACTCCAGCTTCCGGCCGAACTCGATGGACTGCCGCACGGTCGGACCGAACGGGTCGGCACCCTCGTGGATGTTCCAGGGACCAAAGCTGAACCGGTAGACACCTGGCATTCTTGCTCTCCTCTTGCTGAGGCGTTCCCTGTTCACTGGACAACCCCTTCCGCCAGGTGGCACGATAGGTTTGTCCGTCGGTCGGCAAGGGAAAGCAACCGGCAAGCGATGTGGTGGCGCGGTGGTGCCCTAGGCAGACCAAGGAGGCCGCCATGAGGAACCGACGACGAGGCTTCACGCTCATTGAGCTGCTGGTGGTGATTGCGATCATCGCCATCCTGGCCGCCATCTTGTTCCCCGTCTTCGCGAAGGCCCGTGAGAAGGCCCGCACCACGAGCTGCACGAACAACGTCAAACAGCTCCTGTTGGCCTCGCGCGGCTATGCCGAAGACTACGATGGCAAGCTGCCACTGGGTGGGCGCCCGTTCGACTCCGGCAACGCGGCCGTGGTCGGTCCGGTCTACAACGACCGGACCTTCCGCTGGGTGGACGTCATCTACCCGTACATGAAGAACAAGCAGATCACGCTCTGCTCTTCGCAGCGGACCGACACCATCAACTCGTATGGCTGGAACTACATCAACTTCGGCTACTACTGGGCCACGCCGTTGACCGGCTGGGGCCAGAAGCTCAGCCGCATCGGTTGCCCGGCCGACACGATTCTGATTGGCGACAACGAGGACTTCGCCGCGCGCGGATACACCAACATGGAGTGGCTGTACAGCACCGTGGCGCCGGCCGCGGCGAACAACAACACCGGCTGTGTGGCCAAGCGGCACACCGACGGCGGCGTCTACGGGTTCTGCGACGGGCACGCCAAGTGGCTGGCCTGGGCGGCCATGTTCGGCACCGGGCGCGGCAGGTACACGCAAGTGTGTACCGACTGAGCTTCGGCGCGACGATCAGGCCCCCCAAAACGACTGGCCGCCCCGCGGGGCGGCCAGTTTGCTAATGCACGCTGCGAGTGGCAGCGGATGATTAGTGCAGGCAGGGCTGGCGGACGGCCGCTAGGACCTCGCGCAGGCGGTCCGGCAGCGGGCGAGGCGAAGCGAGCGTCTGGAGCGCCGCGGTGCCATTGGGCACCACGCGGCCCAGGCGGGCGAGCACGGTGCGCTCGGCGACACCGGTGCTGATCTCGTGGACGACTTCGGTGATCAGCCGCGCATCGGCCACCACATCGTCGAGGCATTCGGCCGCGCAATCACTGCCGTTGCGCTCCTCGACTCGGCGAGCCTGCTCGAGGCACCAGTCGCGGACGACCTGCGCCGCTTCGTCGCTCAGGCCGGCCACCAGGCCTTCGTCCTCGAGGACTCGGTCCACCAACTGTACTTGGCGGTTGAACATGATCGGAACCTGCCACCGGTCCCACACCCACTTGCGCTAGACCGGACCTCTACGTCCGATTCTCTATGACACTATGTACATCGGCCGGGTTCCTGGCCACTTGACGTTATGCTTACGAGTTGGGGGCCGAGTCTAAACGTCTTTGTAACAAGTGGTGGGATGGCGGCCCCGGCCTCAGCGCGGCGGCATCATCGGCATCTCGCGCATCGGTGGCGCGCTCTCCGGCTTGCTGGGGAAGGCCTCGTGAAGCGGCCCCGAGAGCTGTCCCTGGCTGGTGCGCTCGCCGAGCCGGAATTCGGCGTAGCCGCCGGCGAGGCCGAGCAGCAGCGCCAGCACAAAGGCGCCGAAAGCGTCGGCGCCGGGCACATGCCGGCCCGGATGCGCCGCGCGGTGGGTGCTGACCGGTTCGGCTTGCCAGTAGACCAACCCGATCAACACGAGAAGATTGACCAGCCCGAGGACGGCCCACGCCGCCGACGCATGGCTGCGCGCGAGGTAACCGGCCACTGCGCCGAGCAGCAGTTGGCCGGCCAGCGCGGCGCCGACCAGCGACCACGGGTCGGCCGACAGGCGGCCAAGGCGCTTCAGGTTGCGCACGGCGACGAGCGTGCCCGCCGCCGGCCCGAGCGGCACCGCGACCAGCCCGGCCAACCAGGGCGACCAAGCCCGTTGCGCGTCGGGCAGCAGGCCGCTCGCCGTGGCATCGTGCGTGGCGAGGTCAGCGGGCTTGGCCGCCGTTGCGGTGGTCGGCTTGAGCTCGCCGTGGTAGAAACGGCTGTCGATCGCGCCGCGATGGCCACAGGCAGGGCACTTGTGGCCAGCCACCGCGACTTGAGTTCCGCACTCCGCACATACCAGCATTGCCCTGCTCCGTTTCGCGCGGCCTGCATCGTACCCGCACGCCGACCGCGACGTCAACCGACGGCCACGGTCCACCAACTGCGCCACAGGCGCAGACTGCGCGCCAGGGCGGCCTGCTTCTCGGCCGCGGGCACGTGTTCGAACGTGATGAGGTGTTCGGCGTCGAGCGTGGTGTTACGCAGCGCGGCTACGTAGCGCTCGAACGGCGAGTCGCCGGTGCCCAGTTCCACGGAGTAGACCGGGTGCGTGGCCTCCGGCGGCGGGTTCAGCAAGTGGTCTTTCCAGGCCACCACGTGGACCCGTTCGGGGTGCTCGGCAATCAGCCGCCAGCCCTCCTGGCGCAAGGTGGTCATGTGGCCGATGTTGAGGGTGATGCCGGCGCGGGGGTCAGCCACCAGCTCGAACAGCCGCTGGCAGTCGGCCACGGTCTCGATGACGCCGCCGTAGTGGATGTCGATGGCCAGGCGCGTCTTGGCCGCCGCGCCCTCGAGGGCGCCGGCGACCGCGCCGGCCACGCGCCGCAGCCACGGCTCCTTGTCGGCGGTGGGCAGCTTGGGCTGCGGGGCCACACCGGCGTTGGGAATGACCAGGTGGGTGCCCAACCGGTCGGCCAATGCGATGGCGTCGGCGAGCGCGCGACGCGAGCCCGCGGCCTGGTCGTCGTCGGCCACGGCCAGGCAGCCCCGGTGGACCGCCGCCACGGCCAGGCCGGCAGCGGTGACGGCTTCGCGCACCGCGGCCGGGTCGGACGCGGCCAGATCGATCAGGCAACAGCCGGGCCGCCCGCCGGGCTGCAAGCTGACCGGGCCCGGACGGTCCAAGAGCATGACCGACTCGAAGCCGCACGCGGCCAGGTCGGCCAGACCCTCGTGGAACGGCTTCACATCGTGACCGAAGTCGGTCACCGCGTGCAGGCTGCTGCCGATTCTCATGCCGGGGCTCCCAGGTCGCGCAGTTGCTGGTAGACATCCTCACAGAGCGCCATAGTGGCCACGCTGTCGGCCACCGGCGACCGATCGTCCGCTGCGCCACGAACCGCCGCGAAGAAGTTGGCCAGGTCGCTGACATAGCCCAGCCAGCGCAGCCAGGCCAGGCCGCCGCCGTAGTGGCCCTGCGTGTACCAGCGGTCGGGCTCGCCGGGGGCGATGGTCCGCAGGTCGAAGTCGTGGCAGGTCAGGTAGTGACCGTTGGTGCCGGTGACTTCGAAGTACACGAACTCCTTGTCCGGTGTCTGCTGCGCGGTGAAGTTGAGGCTGCCGACGGCGCCGTTGGCGAAGCGGACCACCGCGGCATAGCCGCGGTCACCGGGCACGGCGCCGGGCCGGGCGACGATCTCCGCCACCTCGCCGCCGAGCCAACGGAGCAGGTCGTAGGCGTGGCAGTGCTGGTCCATCACCGCGTCGCGGAGCGTGGCCCCGGAGACCAGCCCGTAGCGCACGATGACCAAGGTCACCGGGCCGAACGACGGATCGGCGATGGTTTGCCGCGCGGCCTGACCGGCGACGCTGTAGCGCAGGTTGAAGCCGACATGGCAGATGGTGTGCTGCGCGGCCGCCGCGGCCACCAGCTCCTGGGTCGCCGCGGCGGTGGGCGCGGGCGACTTCTGGATGTAGAGCGGCAGACCGCGCGCGAGCACGCGCAGGCCGACCGGATGGTGGACCGCCGGCCCGCCGATGCAGATCACCGCGTCGGGCTGCTCGATGTCGAGCATGCGCTCGAAGTCGGCGTAGACCTGGGCGAACCCATACCGGGCCGCGGCGGCGCGGGCGCGCTCCTCGACCAGGTCACAGACCGCGGCCAGGTGGACGCCGTGGCTCGCCAACTGCGGGTAGACGTACCCGTTGCTGAAGCCGCCGGCACCGATGTACGCCACACGCAGAGGTTGCTGCTCGGGCACAGTGGTTCTCCCGGGCCGGCCGGCAAGGTCAGTGGCCGCACCCACAGCCGGCGCCGCAGCAATGGCTGCGCGCCGCGGCCGGCAACGGACAGCCCTCCGACTTGCTGCCGGCGACCGCCGAGGCGAAGGTGGACAGAATGCGCTCGGTCTCCTGCGAGCCGCAGTCGGGGCAGTCGTAGCCGCTGCGCTTGGCGTCGCGCTTCTGCAGCAGCGTGAAGACCTTGGCGCACGATGCGCACTTATACTCGTAGAACGGCATGGGAACGCCTCCTCAAGATGCCACCTGGAGCAGATTGACCACCTGACCGCCGGCGGCGGCGCTCAGCGCGACCCGCGCCGCCATCACCCCGCTGGGCACGTCCAACGCGCGACCGGTCAACGTGATGGTCCCGTTGCGGGCCTCGATGCGCACCAAGCGCTCATTCGTGCGGCGGCAGAGCCGCAGGCGCTGGCGCACGGTGTCCACCAGGGCATCGTCACTAGTATAGCCCAGCGGCGGGCGTACCCGTTCGGGCCAGGGCCGGTGGATCGCCATCTCCAGGGCGATCCGCGCGGTGCTGACGACGTCGGACGCGAAGTGGAACTCGGTGCCCGGCATCGACTGCACCAGCCAGCGGGTCAGCTCGGCCGCGCCGACGGCTGACAGATGGTCGATCAACTCCTCTTTGGAGGCCGGAAAGGCCACCGTGCAGACGGCCTCCTCCAGCTCCGCGATCAGCTTGGATTCCATGCCCCCAGGATACACCCTCGGTCCGCAGGCTCCTGCGCCCGCTTGCCGACGGAGTCAGGATGTGCTACAGTCAACTCTCGGGCGGCACCGCGAGCAGGTGGAGAGCGCGCTATGAGCGCGAAAAAACGGGTCCTCACCGTCGATGACGAGAAGCTGATTGTGTTGGCCATTCGGCACAATCTGAAGCTGGCCGGATACGACGTGCTCGAAGCCTACGACGGCCGTGAAGCCCTGAAGACCATCGAGTCGGAGCGCCCCGACCTGATCATCCTCGACGTCATGATGCCCGAGCTGAACGGCTGGGACGTGCTGAGCTGCATCCGCGACGATCCCGAGCTGCAGGACATTCCGGTCATCATGCTGACCGCGCTCGGCCAAGACGGCGATGTGGGCGAGACCATTCGCCGGGGCGCCGACTTCCACCTGACCAAGCCGTTCGAGCCGCGCCACCTGATCGAGATCGTCAACAAGCTCCTGAAGAAGGACGGCGAGCCGGAGAGCTGATACCGGCCCGCCGCCCGGCCTGCCTCAGTCCGGCAACACCTTGATCTTCAGGTTGCGGAACCACAGCACGCTACCGTGGTCCTGAATGACCAGGTGGCCCTGCTTCTCCTTGCCGAAGCGCGGCATCTTGCCGAACTTGCTCTTGGCCACGCGCTGGTTCCAGTCGTCGGTCCACAGGTCGTACGCGACGATCTTGGTGCCGTTGAGCCAGTGTTCGCAGTGCGGGCCATTGACCACCAGCCGCAGGTGGTTCCATTCGCCGGCCGGGTTGAGCCGCTTGCCCTGCGGCGCATACAGCTCATAGAGCGAGCCGGCCGAGTGGATCTCGGTGCTGTCGGGACGACCGTCGTCGAGGACCTGCACCTCGGGTCCGGTGGCAAAGGACGGCGACACCTCCTCGGTGACGTGGAACATAATGCCGCTGTTGGCCTGGCGCGAGGCTTTCCACTCGATCTGGAACTCGAAGCTGGCGAATTGCTCCTCGCTGGCCAGGTCGCCACCGCCCTGATTGGTCGAGTGCAACATGCCGTCGACCACTTCCCAGCCGCGCTTCGGGAAGCTCTTCTGGCGGAAGCCGCGCCACCCGGCCGGCGTCGCGCCGTCGAACAGCAGACGCCAGCCCGCTTGCCGCTCAGCCGCGGTGAGCACGTTCGGCAGCGTGCCCTCGGGCGCGGGCGTCGTGGTGCCAGCCACGGTCGCTCGTTGCCGAGCGGTGTACCAGGCGTGGGTGCTCCACAGTGTCCGGCCGGCCTCCGAACGCAGCCCCGCGTCCACGTCGAGGGTCACGTAGCCGTCCGGCACCAAGGGGTCGCCCTCGGTCTCCAAGAAGACGCTGCGGCGGTCGGCTGCAACCGTGGCGTGGCGGACCGGCCAACGGTCGCTGCGGCTGGCAGGTACCGCGCCACTCTTGACCACCGACGACGGCACCTGGATGCGGTAGTCCGCCGGGTTCCAGCCGGCGCGCACCGCCAGCGGCTCGGTGAACTCCACCACGAAGCCGTTGCGACGCGCGCGCACCGCCTGGATCTCGAACACCGCTGTGCCGGTCGGACGCAACCGTTCGAGCCCGTAGCCCGGCCGGCCGAACTGGCCCCAGTTCGCGGCGCCACCGTCACAGCCGACGATCAGGCCGCCGTCCGGCGTGGCCAGCAACCGGCTCGGCCCGGCGGACAGCCCTTGCGTCAGCTCGAACAGGCAGCCTTGCGGCGCATCGCTCACCGCGTCGAGGTAGACGCGGCGCAGGCCGCCGAGAAAGATGTCGCCGACGACCACTTGTCCGGCGAAGGGGCCGGCGGCCAGCACCGCCGGCTGCGTCGGCGTCCGCACCACGTCCTCGGGCAGGACCGCCAACGCATAGGCGGCGCGGTTCGCCGCGGCCACGGACAGCAGCCCGGAGTTGCCGATCTGCTCAGACAGCAGCGCGGCCGAGCCGTCGGGCAGCGCCACCAGGCCGCGCGGTTGGCACTCGGTCGCCCGCGCGTGGCGCCGGCCACCGGCCACCGGGCCGAACTCCGGCGTCGGCCCGGCAAACACGGCGAAGACGCCGTCGCGCAGGCTGACCGGGCCGCAGATGGCGCCACCGGTATTCGGCTTGACCGGTTGCAGCGCCACGCCGGCCTTCAGCGGGCGCGTGGCGCTGAGCAGACCGGCCCGGGTCAGCACCAGGACCGCGGTTGGCGTGACGGCGAGACCGACCGGCTCAGCCACGCCGTCGACCAGCCGCTCGACCTTCGGGGCCGGTGTGTCGCTGGCGACGCCGGTGACCAACCAGAGCGCGCCGCGACCGCTCCGGTCGAGGACCAGCAGCCGGTCGGCGCCGTCCCAGCCCAGGCCGACCACGGCCGGCTCGAAGCCGGCGGGGCACAGGTTCTGCACCTGCCAACCCGGATGGACGCCGGCCACGCGGGTCGGCCCGGCCACGCGCTCGAGGATGCGCTTGCGGCCAGCGGTGGTGCTGGTGTCGCCCTTAGCGCAGGTGAGGGCCTCGGCCGGCACCAGAGCGAAGGCTTGCGACTGGGGCGTCTGCCACTCCAGCTTGACCATCGCGCCGCCGCCGCCCTGGTAGTGGTCGATGGCCAGTGCATACGAGCCCGCCGCGAGATACAGACGGACCTGCTTCGGGTCGGGTCCGTGCGGGCCGTCGTGGTCCAGCACGAGCCGGTCGTCGAGCCACAACAGCGAGCCGTCATCGGACGACAGGCGGAACGTGTACCAGCCGGTGGCGGCCACCTGGAGCCGGGCGCGGAGCTGCGTCACGAAGTTCTGCTTCAACTCGCCGAAGTCGCCGCGCCGGTCGAGCAGGTCGATGGTCGGCATAACCTTGCTGAGGTTCGGCCGTTGACCCGGCGCCATCAGCGGCACGGTCGAGACGCCCGTGCCGAGGTCGTACAGCTGCACCGCGACGCCGGGCTGCCACTCCTGGGCGGGCAACCGGGCGGGCCCGGCGAGGAGGGCGGCCAGCAAGGCCGGCAGGTATCGTGAACAGCGCATGGGACGGGTCCTTTGCGAGACGTGGCCTAGCGACGGCCCAGCCACTTCACGGCGTTGAGCAGCAGCCGCAACTCGGCCGGCGAGGGCGGCGCGTCGGCATCGTTCGGGCCGATGGCCAGACCGAGGCCACAGGCGACATAGCGGCCGGTGCCGGTCTCACCGACGACGACGATCGGCACGCCCTGCTCGGTGGTCGCCACCGCCGTGGCGCCGGCGCCCGGCTTGATCGAAATGCGGTCGCCAAAGGTGCCGGCGAGCGGTCCGGCCGGCACGCCAGCCGAGACCGGATGCTCCGCGCTGACCCGCCAGCCCTTGCCGCCGAGGGCCTCGATGCCGGTCGCCAGCTCCGGCGCGAACGAGGCGAACCCGCGGATGCCGACCAGGGCGTGGGTGACGAGCAGGCCGCCGCCGTCTTGCAGGTAGCGCCGCACTGCCGCCACCGACTGCGGCGCGCGGAACAGGTTGGCGTTGTGGCGCGGCTGCGGCAGGATGAGCACCCGGCAGGCTGCTAGCGAGGCCGGCTTCAGGTTGTACAGCGGCGCGGCGTCGAGACCGGGCTCGGCGCGTAGCGCGGCCAGCAGTGGCACGGCGCCGTAGGCGTCGTGCCAGATGGCCACCTTGAGACCACCGTTGCCGGCGAACTGCGGCGGGCCGCTCCGAGCCGCGCGCTCCTTGGCCTCCTCGGCCGATAGCACGCGGAGCACGCCGCTACGGACCAGTTGGTCACCTACCGCGGCCTCCAACCGGTAGCGACCGGGCGCGGACGGCGTGAACGTGGCCGTCGTCTCCCGGCCCGTGTCGAAGCGGACCGCCACCTCCGGCGCGTCACGTCCGTCGCGAGTGGCCGCCAGCTTCACTGGACCGTCGGCGCGCAGGCGCAGTGTCAGCGGCTTGCCAACCACGTGGTCGCGATCCAGGCCCGGCTCACCCGGTGGCAGTGCGAACCGCCAGGCCGGCGCGAAGTGCGGGCTGCGGCCTGGTGTTCCGGCGGTGACCCCGAGCTTCAGGCCGGGCAGCCAGCGGTCGGCGAAGCGGGCCGACAGGTCGAAGCAGACGAACCCGTCGCCGCCTAGCTCGCGCGCGATGTTGATCTGCTCGGCGGTGGCCGCCGCCGAGTTGTGGATGAACGAACCCAGCCCGGGATAGAGCGGCACGCGGCCGGCCACGCCGGTGGCCTGACGCTCGACGAGCCGGCGCAACTCCTGGTCGGAGGCGGTGTAGTCCATCGGGCAGACGAAGTCGAGCCAGCCGTGGTCGAGCCATTCCTCAGTGGCCTGCGCGATGCTGTGAGGTGAGTCGTCCCAGTTCGGGAAGACCGCCGCCGAGACCTTGATGCCCGGCTTCAGCCGGTGCGCGCCCTCACTCACGGCGCCGACGAGGCGCGAGATGTTGCCGCGGCGCCACTCGTTCCATTTGGCGTTCAGATCGCCGCGGTGGCAATCGGCGGGCCAGTTGGCCACCGGCTTGCCCAGCCACTGCTCAAACGCCGTGCGCGCGCCGTCGCTGAAGTCGCAGTCGTTGTTGGGATAGCGAATGTAGTCGAAGTGGATGCCGTCGACGTCGTACTTGCGCACGATCTCCAGCATGGCGTCGCGTTCCAGTTCGAAGTTCGCCTGCACATGCGGCGCCAGGAACGGGCTCGGGTTGCCGTGGATATCCACCTGCGTCCGGCCCGCGCGGCGCATCTGCTCCTGGATGGCCTCGGGCGTGCGGTGGCCCATGTTCCAGTTGACGCGCCAGACGTGCAGTTCGACGCCGTACTTGCGGCAGGCGGCCAGGCAGAGCGCGATCTGGTCGCCCTTGGCCTTCACATCCGGATGGACCGGCAGCACGTCGCTGGGGTAGTCGGCCACGGCGCCCCAGCACATGTTCGGGAAGATGGCGTTGAAGCCGTGGTCGGCCAGGAGCTTGATGGTCTGGTCCCAGCCGCGGTCGGTCAGACCGTAGGCGACGTGGATCCAGGCGCCGCGCAGTTCGTGGCCCCGCGCGTCGCCGCCGAGCAGGAACGCTTTGTCGGCGGCCTCGGCGGCCGTGCCGGCGAGGTCGAACGCGCCGGACAGGTCCCCGGCGTCGCGGCGCGCGGCAGCCTGGTC
>CAZHGD010000180.1:0-15649 GCA_964531735.1 uncultured Fimbriimonadaceae bacterium
CGCCGTTCCGCAGCCACGGCGCCCGGCCCGTGCCCGCCGCCCGGGTCCGGCCGCGGTCGCGCCGCTGCATGATCTCATAGTAGTCGATGTTGGTCTCGGGGTTGGCGCTCCACGAGATGACCACCTTGCCCGTCGAGTCCACCGTCGCCGCCACGTTGCGGGGTGCCTGCGGCAGTGCCGTCGCCGACGGCGTCACCGAGACCGAGTTCGAATCGGCACCGGCCAACAGCCCGTTGACGTTGACCGTGGTGTACGGCTGCACGATGTAGTAGTAGGTGACGTCGTTGGCCACCGTCTTGTCGTCGTAGGTGGTCACGTTCGCCACGCGCACCAGCTCGTCGGGGCTGCTGGTGCTGGTGTTCGGAGCGCCGCCCAGCCGCCGGAAGATGATGTAGCCGTTGACGAACGAGCTGCTGGCGGTCCAGCGCAGACTCACGAAGCCGTTCCCGCTGGAGGCCGACAGGCTCGGGGCGGAACCGATGTTGGCCCCCGCCTGCGTCTGCCCCGACACCGAGCTCGACAGCGTGCCGATCTCGCCGGTGGCGCTTACCGCCGCCACCGAGTAATCGTAGACGACGCCGTTCACCGCGGTCGTGTCGATGAACGACGTCCGGCCCGACCCGACTACCGTCGGCGTGGTGTTGGTGTCGGGATTGACCAGCAGCGTGTAGGTGCCCGTGGTCTGGCGGCCGCGGCCGTGCGACCGCACCGGCTGCGTGCCAGACTGCTTGCGGTAGACGTTGTAGCCGATGGCGCCGGCGGCCGCCGTCCAGGTGATCCGGACCGAGCTCGCCTCGCTCGACGCGGTCACCCCGGTCACCGAGGGCGTCCCACCGCTCTTCTTCGAGCCGCCCATCGTGGAGACCAGGAAGATCGCCGCCACGCCCACGATGGTGCCCAGGAGCACCCAGACCAGGCTGCCACCGCCACCGCCGGCCTTCTTCGCCGCCGGCGTGCCTTCCGGCGCCTTCTCCACCGGCGCAATCTCCGGCGCGTCCATCAGCGCCGAAGCCAGCATCAGCGCCAGTCGCTGCGTCACGTTCGTTCGCAGCAGCGCCTTGTCGCGCTCATCGGCGGCCTTGAGCGAGGTGTTCTTGGACGCCGTCCGCACCACCGTCGCCTCGGCATCGGCCTGCTGCGGCACGTAGTACTCGAGCACCGTCGCATCGATCGAGGCCGTGGTCCGGTCGGCGGCTTCCTTGTAGCTGTCCACCGTACCGACCAGCACGGTGGTCAACCCGAGCTGCCGCGCGAACTTGACCGCAGCGTCCTTGTCGGTCGGCGGATTGGCGATCTGCTCTTTGGTCACGGCGCCGTCGGCCAGCGCCCGCGCCACCACCGGGTTCCGCTCGGACAGGGCCAGCAGCTCGATGGGCTGCTTCACCCGCGCATCGCCGCGGAACTTGCGAAGCACAGTCGACAGCTCGGCGCTCATCCGGGTGGGGATCTCGGCGTCAACGCCCTGCGCCGCGGTGAACGGCATCAGATACGCCGTCCGGGCCGGGCTCTGGGCAGCAGCGCGCCCTTGCGCATAGGGCAGGCCCAGGCCCGCCGTCAGCGCCACCAGGGCCAACCACGCCGTCTGCCGCGCAGCCCGGCTCACCAGGAATTGCCTCATGATGCGACCTGCCTTCCGCTACCTGCTCACTACGACGATTCGTTCCGCCACAGCTTGCTGGCCATCATCGGTGTGCACCAGCACTCTGCACCGGTATTGCCCCGCTGGCACCGGCCGACCCTGATCGTCGCGCCCGTCCCAGCCCACAGTGTTCTGCCCCTCGGCACCGGCCAGTCCGGTGGCCAGTGTCCTCACGCGCCGACCCGTCGGCGACTCCACCAGCACGTCCACGCTGGCGGCGCTGGTCAAGGTGAAGGTCACCGCCACCGAGCGACCGCGGGTCGGCGTGGCCGTCATCACCGGCACGGCCAACGAGCCCGGGTTGCGGCGTTCGGCAACCACTTGGAACGCGCGCTGGCCACCCACCGAGCCGCTGTTGTAGGTGTAACCGGCGGTGGTCCGCATCTGCCGGCGAACGCCATTCTGCAGGTCCACCAGCGTGAACTGCACGTCGCTCGGGGCGCCCCGCAAGTTCCAGCGCAGCGTGACGTCCTGGTTGGCCGACTCGCACGCCGTGTCGACGTACCAGCGCGCCGCGCGGGCCGCCCCGGCCCGGATGTCGCGCATGTAGTAGCCGTTGTCGCTGCCCCAGTCGTTGTGCGCCACGCCCACCCGCAAGCCCGCCCGGCCTCCGGCGGCCGGCGGCAGGTCCACGTCGCGCGTGTCGTAGGTGTCGCGCGCCGAGGCGTCCTGCCCCAGCCGGACCCGCTGCGGCGTGCTGCCTTCGCTGCTCACCTCGAGCGTGATCTCGTAGCCGTTGCGCAGCCGCAGGTAGTCCAGGCCGTCCGCCCGGAACGGGCCGATCAGGCTGGTCGCGTTGTAGACCAGCGTGACGTTCTGCAGCACGCGCAGCCAGTAGCCGCGCCACGGGTTGAACACCGTGTTGCTGTCGCCGCTGGCGGTGTAGGTGCCGGTCTTCGCCGGGTCGTTCGCGTCCGGCACGTACTCGTACAGCACCGGCCGCACAATGCCCGCGTTGACCGCGTCGTTGAACGACCGCGTGGTGTTGTCGGCCGTCACCACCTGCGTATCGAACAGGCGCGTGGGCACCGTGTACGGGCAGCCCACCTGGTTCCAGTCCGGCTTCAGCGCCACCCCGGTCTGGCTCGTCGCCGCCAGCTCCACCCGGTCCGACGGCAGCTTCACCTGCGCGAGCGAGCCGTTGAACAGCCACAGCCCCTGCCCCGGGAGCACCGACGTGACGAACGAATCCGGGAAGAACGCGTAGCGCCGGCTGGTCGGGTTGTAGCGCGCCACCGCCGCGCTACCGCCACCGGTCACGCCCAGCGAGCCCAGCGAAGCCAGTATGTGCTCGATGTCCCGGTTGGCGAAGTCGTACGGGATCGAGATCATGTCCAGGCGTTTGGTGACGTTCGGGAAGTCCAGCGTCGGCAGCGCCGGGATGCCCACTTCGCGCTCGACCGCCTTGCTGGTCAGACCGCTGCCGGACGAGGTGACCGAGATGACCTGCAGGCCCGCCTGCTGCGTCGTCTCGGAGCGCAAGCTCCAGGTGACCGACTGCTCGGTGCCGACCGGCACGCTCGTGATGGTCTTGGTCGGCTTGTCGCCGGTGCCCACCATGGTGAAGCCCGACGGCAGGGCGACCGACACGGCCACGTTCGACAGCGGCTGGTTCGACACATTGGTCAGCGAGGCCCGCAGCGTGAACGGGTTCGGCTGGCGCGTGATGGTGCCGTCGTTGGCGGTTTGCAGCGCCAGGCTGAACGGCGCCTCGACGCTGAGCGAGTAGGGCGTCGAGACGTCCGTGTTGGGTCCGGCCAAGCCGAAGTAGGTGATGTACCGCAGCGCCGAGTTGGGCTGGATGCGCTTCTGCGTCCACCGCGAGATGACCGCCCAGTCGCTGTTCAGCAGACTCAGCGACGCCGGCGTGTAGCCGAACGGCGTGGCGCCGGCCATGTCGGCGTTGACGAACATCGTCGCGTCGGGCGCGCCGGCGGTCAACGCGCCGGTCCGGATCTCCGTGTTGGTCCACTGGCCGCCCAACACCACGCCGGGATGCGCCGCCTGGTCAAACGTCCGCCAGGTCTTCGGGATCTCGCGCAAGCCGGCCTCGTCGGTGCTGGTCAGCGAGGGGAACAGGAACTCCTTGGTGATGCCCGTGCGGACGGAGCCCACATAGAACGGCTGGCCATCGGAGGCACTGCCACCAAACCGAGGGTCGACGAACTGCTCGACGCCGACCACCTGCTCACTCCCCGAGACGTTGCTGACCTCGACCTCCATGCGCACCAGGTCGCGGATCAGCCGGTAGCTCTGCTTGACCACCAGGACCGCGGAGGTCGTCGAGCCCGCCAGACCGGCCGGCGCCGCCAGTTCCACGTCGCCGCGCTCGATCTGCGTGATCGTCGGATGCCCCGAGCGGATCTGGTAGGCGAAGCTCACCTCACCGGTGCCGGCGTTGGCCACCGGCGGCGTCACCACGATGTTTTGGGACGGGGCGTTGATCGGCCGGAACAGGCTCTCGGCCTCGTAGTTGCGCACCGTGGTGCTGCCCAGCGTCTGGCCAAGCTGGATGCGAGCGTGCGTGAGCCAGGCGCCGGTGACCAGCGACAGGTTGTCGTCCGCCGTGGTGAACGGGTCGCCGTTCACCGACGAGATGAACACGCGCCCGCCGCGGAAGTTGCTGTAGCCGAGGTTGGTGGTCGTGGTCGTCGTGCCGCTGGTGGTCACGTTCAGCGTCGGCACGATCTCGGGCACGCGCATCTGCAGGCGCAGGTAGTTGTTCTGCACGCCGACGTACGTCGTGCTGGGCCGCGACACCAGCGCCGTGTTGTACAGCGGGTTGGGGTTCCGCGCCCCGACCGGGGCCAGCAACCATGCCAGCAGTCCCAACCGGAGCCAGCCACCGCCAATGCCACGTTGCTTCATCTTCCCACCTCGGCCTAGTGCGCCACTCGCACGGTACGGATCTGCCGGGCCGTGGCGCCGTCGCCAGCGGTAGCGACGACCTCCAGTTGGTAGACCCCGTTCGGCAGTGGCGACCCATCGGCCGCCCGACCGTCCCAGTATAGCTGACCGCGCCCCACCGAGCCCGACGTGGCCGGCGTGATCCGCAGTGTCCGTCCGCTCAGGCTGCGCACCACCAGCACCACGTCGGCCGCGCGGGCCAGCGTGTAGCCGACCGTCAGGCCCGACCCGCGTCCGGTGGTGACCGTCACGCCGTCGAGCCCCACCGCGCCGCTGCCGGTGGCCGAGCCGGTGACCCGGAAGGCCCGCGTCCCGCCCGTGTGCTGGAACCGGTAGCCGGCGCAGTTGCGCAGCCGGCGCGTCTGGCCGGTCGTCAGGTCGGTCAGCACCAGGTCCGCCTCGCCGGGCAGGCTACGCAGCGACGGCCACGACAGCACCACGGGCCCCGACGGCGCGCGCACGTCGACATCCCACACCCAGCGGTCGCCGACCCCGACATAGTCCTGCAGGTAGCGGCCGTTCGCCGCGCCCCAGTCCCGGTGGACGACGCGCAACTCGCACCCGTCCGGCAGCGTCGGCGGCGCTTCCACATCGGAACGCGCGTCATAGCCGGCCGTGGCGGCGCGGCTGACGCCCAGCACCACCTGATCGCTGCCCGCCTGGCCCGCATCAGCCTTCAGCGCCACCTGCCAGCCGGCGCCCGCAGCTTCCTCGCGCTCGCGCCGGACCGGCGCCTGCGCCTGCCGGCTCGACGACGTGATGATCAGCGTGCAGTCCTGGTTGACCTTCAGCCAGTGGCCCTGCAGGCGCAACAGGCTGCCGATGCCGCCGGTCTCGAACGTATACGAGCCGCTGGCACTCGGGTTGGCCGGGTTCTGCACGTACGTGTAGATCGTGCCGGGCAGGATCTGCTGGTCGATGGCCTGCTGGAAAGTGATCCGGCGGCCGTCCGTGCGCAGCACCTGCGTCGACGCCAGACCGACCGCGGCGACGTCGTACGGTACACCGACCATGTTCCAGCCGGCGCCGCCGTCCGGGTTGTGGTACAGCCGGATGGCGTACTCGGCCGAGGTCACCGCCGAGCCGGGCAGGCTCGCCAGCGGCCGGGAGGCCAGCACCCGGACCCAGTAGCCCAGGCCGGCCGGCGGATTCGCCACCGTCGGGCTGTTCAGCGTGCTCCCGGCGTCAGTCGGCAGGAGGCTGGCCAGCAGGTCCGGATAGGTCCGGTACTTGCTGGTCCCGTACAGCGTCGGCACCCAGCGCACCAGCGTGTAGTTGTTGGCGCCGAAGACCAGCGCCGGGTCGGCGGTCGTCTTGGTCACCAGCCGCGGCAGCGAGAAGGTCTGCACGCCGATCGGGATGGTCGGTACGGCGATCCGGAAACTGGTGCTCGCGGTGCTGCTGTTGCCGCTCAGGTCCTTGGCGCTGACGGTGACCGTGTGACTGGTGACCGACAGCGGCGAGGGCGGCACATAGGTCAGCAGGCCGGAGGTGGCATCGAACGTGTAGGCCGAACTCGCGATCACCGTGCTGTCCACCATCAACTGGATGCTGGACGCGTTGACCTTGCCGCCCAGGTCGGTGTCGACCAGGCTGGCCACGATGGTCGGCGGGTTCTCGATGATGCTGGCCCCGGCCAGCGGCGAGCTGATGCTGATCTGCGGACCGTGCGTGTCGGTGTTCAGCGTCAGAACGCCCTGGACCAGTTCGTCCCACTGCGTGTCGGTCACGAAGTCGCCGGAGCTGCCGTAGTTGGCATCCAGGTAGTCGATCACCCGCGGGAAGTACAGACTGGCGCCGTTGTAGTTGCTGACCGACAGGCTGCCGGCCACGGTGTTGGCCAGCGACGTGTTGACCAGCGCCGCCGTCAACGCTGCGGACACCGCGCCGGCCGGCGTGGTCACCTTGGCGTCGCTGATCTCCTGACTGCACAGCGTGGCGAAGTGCAACAGGTCGAGGTACTGGCCCGAGAAGTCGTACGGGTTGCCGTACTGCACCTTCGACAGGACGCGCATCACGCCGGGGGCGTAGGCCGGCAGGTCGGTCAGCAGCGCCTTGGCCAGGTTGTCGGCCGCCTTCTTGACGCTCTCGAGCTGGTTCATGCGGTAGCACGCAATGGCCGTGCTCTGGGCCCCGCCCGGCGCCGTCGTGGTCGCCTGGTAGTTGCCGTTGTAGTCCGCGGCCGCCTGCTTCAGCCAGGCTTCGAGCCCGTCTGTAGTCGTCGGCGGCTGCTTCACCAGCGGGTCGAGCCACTTGTGGTAAGGATAGCCGCCGGTCGGCCGCTCCAGCCAGGTGCCGACCACGTAGTCGGCCAAGTCCCGGCACTGATAGACCGTCTCCAGGTTGCCCATACCGCCGGCGTCGAAGATCAGCGCGTCGAGGTTCTTGCCCTGCAGCGCCTTGATCCGCGTCAAGGCCGACCGCAACTGCACGTTGCTCAGGTAGGTGGCGGCGCCGCCGTTGCCGGGGTTCGGGTCGAAGATGACGCCCTTCGAGGCCTTGCCGCCGGACCGCGGCTGCCAGCCGCGGCCGGTGTCATCGAGGATCAGCAGGTAGTGGCGCGCGGGGAACTTCTGGAAGCTCCACCGGCAGAACTCCACCAGCGTGTCCTCGGACCCCATGTCCACTTCGCCCAGGCTGAGCAGCAGCGGGCTGTTGAGCCGGTAGCCGGCCGGCGGCGCCGCGGCGCCCGGCTCGAGCGCGTACGGATCGCCGCCGACGACCTGGTTCTGGTCGTTGGTGATGTAGTAGCGGCGGGCCTCCGACCAGTTCTGCGTCGGATCGCCGCCGTAGTACGTCTTCAGGTTGTCGGTCCCGGCGGTGCGGTCCCACTGCACGATGAGGTTGACGTTCGCGTTCGAGCCCACCTGCTCCAGGCAGTTGATGTGCGTGATCGCGGCATTGGTCAGGTTCGGGTAGCCCGCCGCGGTGTCCCCGTTCAGGTAGACCAGCACCGTCCACTCGACGGTCGTCTGCGCCGCGGCCGGCCCGGCCGCCCACAGCACTGCGCCGAGCAACAACGCTGCTGCCAGGTTCCGGTGTCTCGACATGAGCTCGGTTCCTCCTTCGGCCAAACCTGCCACGGTTACGGGGACGAGGGCGGCTGATCCGCCGTGGTGAAGGTGTAGATCGAAGAGAACACGTACCCGTCCGGCTGCGGCGCCGGCTGGCTCCGGTAGGTCGACTTCGCGCCCACGCGCCAGAAGTAGGACGTGTTGGCGGCGAGCTTCACGAAGCCGGCCTGGGAGCTGTTGTACCGGAACGACCGCACGGTCGCCGACGTGTCCTGGATCGCCTGGCTCTGGAAGATGACCGGCGAGAAGTTCACGTTGGTCGACAACTGCAGCACATACTCGGTCGCGCCGAGCACGCCCTGGTACTCGAAGGTGACGTCGTCCACCAACTGCGCCTGGTTGTTGTTGGCCGGCGACCGCAGGCCCGGCGGCACCATGTAGGTGACCGGACCGGCCGCGGCGCTGGCATCCGACAGGCCGACATCGCCGGTCACCGGGATGTCGTTGTCCGTCTGCGGGCTGGCGCCGGTCGGATAGCTGGCGTCGGCCGGGATGCTGGTCACCTGCCGCTTCACGCCGTTGACGGTCCGCGTCCGCCGCACGCTGAGGACATGGCCGCCCTCGGTCAGGATCAGCCCGCGGCCGCGCGCTCGCAGCCAGGCCGAGCGAGCCCGAGCGTTGGCCGCCCGGGACCGGCCGAGGCCGGTGCTCGTGCCGCCACCCAGGCCGCCGCTGGTGCCGCTGGTGCCGCTGGTGCCGTTGCCGGCCGTGATCAGCGTCGGCGGCGCGGTGACCGCGGCCGGGCCGACGCGCCGGACCTTGTAGAAGTAGGACACGCCCGGCTGGGGCGACTCGTGGTCGATGACGATGTCGATGGACTCGTCCACCGTCGTCGCGGTCGAGGTGCCGCTGGTGCCGCTGCTGCCGCTGCTGGAGCCCTGCGTCGTGTAGCGCACGTTCAGCGTCTGGTTGATCTGCCGCCAGATCGGGTCGTCGCTGAACGACCGCTGCGAGGCGCCGGCCACCACACCGGTGGCGTCGGCCGTGGCCGCCGCGAAGCTGTCGGACTGGCCGCGGTAGATGATGTACCCGCCGATGGCCGTGCGCGCCGGCGTGAAGTCACTGTCACTCCATTGGAAGATCACCGACGGGTTGGACCCCGGCGTCGCCTGTCGCAGGAACGCATTGGCGGTGTAGACCTTCGGCGAGTCGGTGTTGGTGTTGCGCTGCATGGACAGCAGCAGGGCCAGCAGACCGACGCCCGCCACCGTGCCGAGCACGCCCATCAGGATGCCGCTGAAGCCGCCCTTGCCACCTTTGCCGGACGCCGGCGGGGCCGACAGGCCCGGCGTCGCCTGCCGGCTGTCGCCGCCCGCGGCCACCTCCGGCAGCGTGAACACCTGCCGCAGCAGGTCATTGCTCTGGATGCCCTGCGGCGCCTCGAGGACCTGCGCCATGGCGTCGTCGGCCGAGACCTCGCTGACCTTGACGCGGCCGACCTTGACCTGCTTGGTCGACGCCGGGTTGGCCGGGTCGACAATCACGCGGTAGAGATCGAACAGCATCCCGGACACTACGCCGAGCCGCGAGCCCTTGTTGATCAGCACCAGGTTGCGCCCCGGCTGCTGCTGCAGGACGGCCGCCGTCAACAGCGTGCGCGACTCAATCTGGATCAGGCCCTTGGCCACCGCGCGCTCGACCGCGCCGTTGCGCAGCGTGTCGCGGTCCTCGCGGCCGCCGGCGGCCCCTTGCGCGAAGCCTTCCACCAGGGCGCCGTTGACCATGTCACCGGTCGCACCATCGTAGACCTCGATGCGCAACAGCACCTTGGCCCAGGCCGGCGGCCCGGCGCTCTCCTGCAAGGAGACCACCTTGCCGGTGACGATCTGCTTGGCGTCGAGCTCCTTGGCCAGCGCGCGCAGCTCGTCGGCCTCGTACGGCTGACGGAGGCCGAGCCGGCCGACGGCGTCGTTGACCTCGGCGCGCGACCGGACGACGTACAGCCGCTCGGTCATCTTCAGCGCCATGGCCGCCGAGGCGGTGCGGCCCAGTAGAGCCGCGCCGGCCGCGGTGCTCTCGAAGTCCAGCACGACCGCCGAGCGCGCTTCCTGCTCTTGCGCCGCCGCCGGTCGCGGCGCCACGCCGAGATCGAGCGCCACCAGCGCCGCGATCAGGAGCCAGGCGACGGGTCGCGTCGCGGGATGTCGCATCGTCCGCTTTAGCAGTGTCACTTCTCGCGCCTCCCTCGGAGTGCGTGGCGCCGGCCTCAGGCCGACCGATTCCTTCGATTTGGACCACCGGCGGCCGCCGAGGTTGCCGGCGGAACGCCTCGAACCGTTAGCGCCGGTATTGGATCGCTCTCACCTCGCGCACCTGTTCACCCGTGTCGGACACGCCCACCACGACGACGCTGTAGACGCCGTTGGGCAGCGGCCGGCCTTGCTCGTCACGACCGTCCCAGGTCACCGACTGCGTGCCGTTGGCGCGGCTCTCGCTCCGGACCAGCCGCCGGATGACCGCGCCGCTCGGGCCACGGACGTCGACGGTCATGGTCAGCGGCGCCGACAGCGTGTAGGTCACGATCCCACCGCCGCCGCGACCGGGACTGTAGCCGACATTCGTCACCTGCGGGCGACTGCCTGCCGGCAGCAGATCAATCGCGAACTGCCGGCTACCGCCGGGCGCCGCGTTCTTGTAGCGGTAGGTGGCCACGTGCCGCATCGACCGCCGCGCGCCCGTCTCCAGGTCTTCGATGACCAGCCGCACATCGGCCGGCAGCGACGCGTTGAGCTGCGGCCAGGTCAGTTGGACCTCTTCGCCGCCCCGGTCGCAGGTGACCTCCATCAGCCACCGCATGGTGCTGCGCCGCGCGCGCACGTCGTTGCGGTAGCGGTCGGAGAAGCGACCCCAGTCGCTGTGCGGGAAGGCGACCTCGATGAAGCCACCCACCGGCGGCCGCGGCGGCTGCGCCCGGTCGTTGGCGTCGTAGACCTCACCGCTCTCCGGCGCCACGCCGAAGCTGCCCGTCGAGGCCAGCCCGCTGGTGCAGGTGGCCTGCACGTCGACCAGCCAGCGCCCACCCTCCGGCGCCGTGCGCGCCTGCCGACCGGTCTCGGTGGCCGTGCGCATCGACGTCGGCGGCACCCGCAAGGTCACGTTCTGGTAGGCCCGCGCCCAGTAACCCGTATACGGGTCCAGCCGGAACACCTGCTGGTACTGGTTGAAGTTCAGCGTGTACAGCACCGCGCTGATCAGCCCGCGCGCCGAGGCATCCTGGACCGAGTACTCCGCCTGCTGGTAGATCACCTTGCACGAGTACAGGTCGACCGGGAACTCATACACGTGCCCGATCAGGTTCCAGCCGCTCAGCAGCGGCAGGTCGTAGCCGTTGCCCGTGGTCGGCGCGGTGACCCCTTGCCGCGTCAGCGGCACGTTCTTGGCCAGCTTCATGAAGTAGCCGAGGCCGAGCCGGAAGGTGTTCGCCGGCGAGTTCGGGTAGAACACGTAGCCGCGCGCCAAGGCGTCGTAAGCCGCCAGCTTCAGCTTGTGGCTGGCGTTGGTCGGGTCATCGTTGATCAACGTCATCGCGTCCGGCGCCACCGACGCGTAGTCGTACGGCGTCGAGGTCATCGACACGCCCTGGATGAACGTGTGCAGCGGCTGCAGCGCGAAGTTGATCCCGCTGGTCACCTTGCCCGACTCCACCACCACGCCGGTCCGCGGCGTCGAGCTGTAGCCGGTGGCTGAGATCTGC
The DNA here is from genome assembly GCA_964531735.1 of uncultured Fimbriimonadaceae bacterium. Lineage (GTDB taxonomy): Bacteria > Armatimonadota > UBA10988 > UBA10988 > UBA10988 > CAZHGD01. The sequence continues at coordinate 11,315 of CAZHGD010000180.1, forward strand.
ACGTCGTAGGTGCCGGCCGGGACCTCGTCGATCTTGTAGTTGTAGGTGTAGGTGCCGGACGTGCTGGTGGTCGCCGCGGTGGTGGTGCTCTTCAGAATGGCGCCGCCACTGACCAGGTTCACCGTCACGCCACCGACCGGATCCGTGCTGCCTTGCAGCGTCACCAGCCCGAGCAGCGAGCCGGGCGGCACCGCGGTGAGGTCGAAGCTCACCGTGGTGGTCTGGTCGCTGACGATCGCCACGCCCGTCTGGCTCGCCTGCTGGAAGCCGCTGGCGGTGACCACCAGGTCATAGGTGCCCGCGGCCAGCTTGGTGCTGAAGTCACCGCCGTTGCCGGTGGTCGCGGTCGCCACCGTGACGCCGGCCTTCTGGATGGCGATGCCCGCGCCGGAGACCGGCTGGTTGGTGCCCTTGACGGTCCCGGCCAGCGTGCCCGGCGACGGCTGCAGGACCAGGTCGACCTGGACCTTGTCGCCCGCCTTGATCACCACGTTGGTCTTCGACGCCGCGCCGAACCCCGAGGCCTCGGCGGTCACCGTGTAGGTGCCGCCCGGCACGTCAATCGAGTACTGACCGTTGTTGTCGGTGTTGATCGTCTTGGTCAGCGGGTTGGAGCCGGTCGTCTGCAGCGTCACCGTCACCTTGGCGCCGGCCACCGTGGTGCCGTCGCCGGCCCGCGTGACCTTGCCGAACACGGTGCCCGTCTCGAAGCGCAGCAGGCGGATGGTCAGGTCCGAGTGCGTGCTGGTCTGCCCGCCGAACACCGGCTGGTACGGGCGGTGGTCCGCGGTGTACTCGTCGGAGACCACGTACACCGCGTAGTTGCCGGTGGACATGCCGCGCAACAGGTAGGTGCCGTCGGCCAGCGAGGTGGTGGTCGCCATGACCTGGGCGTTGGCCGCCGGGCCGACCTTGGCCACGACGCGCACCCCGCCCATCGGCGTCGAGCCGTCGGGCCCCACCACCTTGCCCAGCAGGCCGCCGGTGCGGATGTAGTCGGAGACGCCGCTGAACAGCAGCGTGCGCACCGCGTGGCCGACGATCCAGTTCTGGTTGGGCCAGTAGCCTGGGTAGTAGCGGAAGTTGTTCCGCGTGGCCTCGAACGGGTAGGCGCAGAAGACGGTCCGGCCGCCGGTGCTGGTGTCGATGTAGCGGACCATCGCGCTGGCCCCGCCATTGGCGTAGCGCAGCGTCTCGAGCCCGCCGTTGATCGGGTTGACGTCGTCGATGAACCAGCCGTTCGGACAGCCGTCGCCGGCCCAGTCGCCGTACCAGCCGCCGAGCAGGCGGATGAGCCCGTCGGCCGAGTCCGCCGGGTGATACTCGCCGCGCGGCCAGCCGTAGAAGAAGTCCACGTAGAGGTCGCGGGTGATCGGGTTGTTGCTCACCGGCCGGCCGGTGAACAGCGCCTGCTCGACCCCGGTCATCGGCGCGCTCGGGTTCATGATGCGCCGCTGCACGGCCGTCTGCACCGTGGCGCCCTGCACGTCGGCCGCCGCGTCACTGACGAAGCTGGCGCGCAGGATCGAGGCCAGGAACGAGTTCGACTGGATGCCGTTCTTCGTCAACGCCCAGGCCACATCCTGGCCGGTGACGAACAGGCGGCCGCCGGCGCTCACGAAGGAGGTCAGCGCGTTCTGCACGTCGGCGTCGAGCAGCGTGCCCGCCTGGACGAACAGGTCACCCAGGTACGGCGCCACCCACAGCACCATGCGGTCGGCGTCCTGCGCCGGGATGGGCGTGCCCGCCGGCTGCTCCAGCGGCAGCGGCGTGAAGGCGTTGAGCGTCGAGGCGTCGACCGGGCCGCGGCAGAGGATGCGCCAGACCGCCGCGATGTCGGCCTGATCGCGCCCGGCGTACGGCCAGCAGTTGCCCCGTGCGCGCTCGACCATCGCGATGTCGGCCGATTCCCAGCCGGGCACCCGCGGGCCATTGCTGCCCAGCCACGGGTTGTAGACGCCGGACAGCGTCGGTGCGTTGCCGACGGGCAGGAACATCGGCGCGCCCGTGTAGTTGGGATCGATGCACTGGTCGGCGCGGGCGGCGGTCACCGGGGTGTTGCTGTCGTCGCCGTAGAAGTACCAGTGCTCCACCGGCAGGGCCGCCGGCCAGAAGCGGTTCAAGGAGGCTTGGTCGTTACCCGCGAAGTCGGCCACCTGGAACTTCTGGCCGCAGCCGTAGTCGCTGACGAACAGGATCTTGCGGGTCAGGTCGAGTTGCCGGGTGGTGAACCCGCAGACGTGGTCGTAGCCGATCACGTAGTACGGGGTGCTGAACCCGTTCTGGATCCAGGCCAACTCGTTGTCGCCGCCGCCCGGCCGCGAGTTGAACGACAAGTCGGTGTCGACCGGCACGTTGCCGCGCTTGTCGAAGGCAATGATGTCGACGTAGAAGTCCTGGGCGGTGGCCGGGGTGACCCAGTTGGCCGACCAGATGCCGTTGCCGCTGTCCAGCACGTCCTGCGACTGGTTCGGCTCCAGCGTCAGCTTGAGGCCGACGTTGCGCACCCAGTTCTGGAGGCCGGCGCTGGTCACACCGCCGAGCAGCGGGCTGACGTTGCCATAGGTACTGGCATTGATCACCATCTGCTCGTACTCGATGTTGTTGGCGCCCTCGGCCCAGCGGTCGGTGCCGTTGGAGTTGAGCACGCCCTCGTCGGCGTCGATGCCGGTGTAGATGCTGTTGCGCTGGAACACCGGCACTTCCGCGCGCCGGATGACGGCCCAGACCTCGGCCACGCCGCTGCCGCGGTCGAAGAGCGGCGCCGAGATCTTCACGGTGGCGCCGGGGAAGGTCTTCTGCGGCGTCACCGACGGCAGCTTGGCCGTGCTGCCATCGCTCAGCACCGGCGGCGAGACGTCGTAGATGGTGATGGTGTACAGTTCGCCGTTGCCGCTCTGGTCGCCGCGATAGACGCACAGGTTGTTGCTGGCCGTCTGCACCGGGTTGCCGAACGGCAGCGCCTGGTTGCCCGGCGCGGTGGCGGTCGCATCGGTATAGATGAACAGACCGCCCGCGGGCGTGCCGGCCTGGTCGATCAGCTTCAGGTCGTAATGGTTGGTGCCGGCCACCTTCTCCGCGTAGAGGATGTGGTAGTTGGCCGGCGAGGTGATCGGGAAGTTCGCGTTGCCCGTGACGCCGCCCTGGTTGACCCAGGCCGGGTCCTTCTGCTCGTCGTCCGAGCCGAGCGTGCCGACCTTGAGCGTCCAGGCCGTGTCGGGCACGCCGGGGCCGACGGTGCCGTCGGAGGCCGGCGGCTGCACGTCGACCTGGTAGATGTGCGAGCGCCCGGCGTCCAGCTTCGAGGCGAAGATGATCTTGTCGCTGCGCGGGAACCAGGACGGGTGGGTCGCGTCGGTGGTGCTGTCGGTGATCTTGGTCAGACTGCGGTTGTTGGAGTCGAGCGAGATCCAGTAGAGGTTGCTGGCCAGGTCGGCGCCGATGCGCGAGGTGAAGGCCAGGCGCTGCCCGTCATAGCTGAAGACGAGGTCTTTCGGCTGGCCGACCTGGTCGGAGACCAGGCTCTCGACGCCGGTGCGCAGGTTGCGCACGTAGATGCCGCTGTCGCGGATGTAGGCCAGCTCGGTGCCGCCGGGGCTGAACGCCGGATAGCGCTCGACGCCGGTCAGACCCGAGATCAGCTTCGGGCTATTGGCGGCGCCGGTGTCCGGATTGGACCCGTCGGTGCGGCAGATGAAGATGTCATAGCTGCCGTTGCGGTTGGAGGCGAAGGCGATCAGGTTGCCGTCGGCCGACCAACAGGGGTCGGTGTCGTCGCTGGTGTTGTTGGTGATGTTGACGTCGGCGGTCTTCGGCGACGTCTGGCGCGCCCCCACCCGGGTCGGCTTGTCCGGCTGCATCCAGGCTGGCCCGGCCGTCCCCTGCAGCACGTGCGAGCCCGAGCGCAGCGGCTCGCGCTGCCCGCGCCGCGCCTGGGCGGCGCCGGCCACGAAGACCAGCAACGCCAGTGCCAGATGTCGCCCGCATGGCCCTATCCGCATGGCAGACCTCCACTCGTCACCGCCAACTGACGGTCATCCGCAGATCGCTGGGCGTGAAACGACAAGGCAACGACGGCGGCCTGAGGGGGAGCTGGCCGCTGTCCGCACCCGGTACCGGCGGGCGTCCGGTCACTGATTGGGGCCTGTGCCACGACTACCACCTTCATTTTACCGCGTCGCTCGCCTTCTCAAACGTCGTTCTTTGCGCCAGCGCCGGCCGCATAGCGCGGCCGGCGTCTGCTGGCGCTGGACACTTAGACAGCGGCGCGCGGCGGAAAGGTGCCCGCCGGGGCACCAACCTCACCTCCGTTCGGCGCGCCGCGGGCGCGAGCCG
>CAZHGD010000181.1:0-15139 GCA_964531735.1 uncultured Fimbriimonadaceae bacterium
CCAGGAGGTGGTGAGCGGCGAACCGCACGGCCCACTCGCCCGGAAGCACACCCGCCGCTCTCAGCGAGTTGACACTCGCGTCAACCGACCCTACACTCGCGACCGCCATCTTGGAGCGCGCCGGCCGCCATGCAGCCATCGTCCTACGTCAGCCGCCTCAGCCTCCTGCCGGGGGCGCGGTCGCACCGCGACCAGTACCCATTCAACCTGCCCGCGGTGCAGGCGCTGGACGGCTTGACGATCCACCCGCGCGTGACGTTCTTCGTGGGCGAGAACGGCTCGGGCAAGTCGACGCTGCTCGAGGCCATCGCCATTGCCCTGGGCTTCAACGCCGAAGGCGGCGGACGCAACCTCCGGTTCGACACGCGCGCCTCGCACTCCAACCTGCACGAGTACCTGCGCATCGCCAAAGGCCCGCGCCGTTGGCGTGACGGCTACTTCCTGCGCGCCGAGAGCTTCTACAACGTCGCCACGGCCATCGACCAGCTCGATGCCGAGCCGGCCAACGCGCCGCCCATCGTCCGGTCCTACGGCGGCACCTCGCTGCACGAGCAATCGCACGGCGAGGCGTTCCTGGCGCTGTTGCTCGACAGGTTCGGCGGCCAGGGCCTGTACCTGCCGGACGAGCCCGAGGCGGCGCTGTCGCCGCAGCGGCAACTGGCCGTGCTGGCGCGGATCCACGAACTGGTCGGCGAGGGCTCGCAGTTCATCATGGCGACGCACTCGCCCATCCTGATGGCCTATCCCGACGCCATCATCTACCAATGTACCGCCGCCGGCCTGGCGCCGGTGGCCTATCAGGACACCGAGCACTACCAGGTCACGCGCGACTTCCTGGCCAACCCGCAGCGGATGCTGCGGGTGCTGCTGGGGCCATAGCCGCCCGGCACGTCAGCGTCCGGCCGCCTCGGTCACCACGAACCGGAATCGCGGCTCGCTCATCCAAGCGCGGTAGCGCGGATCGCTGCGCCAATAGCGGTAGGTGTCCTGCACCCCGCGCGGCAGCTCCACTGCCTCGCAGTTCAGCTTGACGCTGCCGCCCACCGTGCCGGCCCGGTCGAACAGCACCTCGGCGCCGTTGGCCAAGGCCACGCCGACGCGCCCGCCGCGCTCGACGAGCTGCGCGGGGATGGGGCGCGTCTGCAGGTCCGAACCGGTCCGCAGGACCACGAGGAACTCCTGGGCGGCCTGCGGCGACCGCGGCGTGATGGTCAGCAGCCGCTGGAACCGCCACTGCCAGGCGCCGAAGTTCGGCGGCGTGGCCACCGCCGCGTCGCGCGGCAGCAGAGCCAGCCCGTCGAGGGCCGAGCCGTCGCGCTCGACGCGGAAGCGAGCGCCGTCGACCGTCGCCTCGGCGCCGGTGGCGGCCTGCCAGCGGGCCACCTGGCCCTGCTCGCCCAGTTGCACGCGGTCATAGACCACCAGCAGGTTCGGGCGGACGAAGACCACCTGGCGGAGGTGGCTGGTCAGCTTGGCCAGCGGCCAGGTGTTGCTCGCGTCACCGGCCACATAGTCGAAGGCCGGGCGCGTCTGGTAGGCGATGACCTGCCCTTCGCGCATGAAGGCGGTCTGCGTGTGGCCATGCAGGTCCAGCCCGCCGCCCCAGCCGCCTTCGGCGGGCGCGAAGCCCGTCAGCACTCGGTCGCGGAAGAGGTAGTCCCAGTTCACGCGCGAGAACCGGTTGACCACGAAGTGCTCGCCATCGCGCGGGTGGACCAGGTTGTCCTGCCAGTTCGCCTGCCAGTCGTTGTCCACCACGATGGTGTTGCCCCAGGAGGGCGTGTTGTTGCCGTCGTCGCCCCACAGCGCCGGGGTGCCGAGCAACCAGGCGCCGGCGCGGTTGATGGTGATGTGGCCGGGGCGCTCGCGGCTGGTGTGTTCGCGCGGCCCGCACATGAAGTTGACTTCGGTGGCCAGACCGCCCCAGTCGGAGCGCATCGGCACCCAGCCGTCGTGCCCCGACAGCGCCGTCGGCGGCGACTCCGCCCGCTTGACCTCGGGCGCGTCCGGGTCGAACCAGCCGGTGGCCAAGGCGATGGGCAGCGCCGCAGCCGAGACGAAGTGGTTGACACAGCCACCCATCGGGCCGGTGAGTGGCCAGCCCTTCAGGTTGAACAGCTCGTCGACGGCCTTGGCCTCGTCGCTCGCCGCAGCGCAGTTGGCCTGCCGGACCCAGTCGCTCCAGGGATAGAGCGACTTCTCCAGCGGGTTGCGCGACAGCGAGGCGCTGATCCAGCGGGCCGGCTCACCCAGCGGGCCGCGGTTGGCCGGCAGCATGGCCGTCTTCTCGCGCAGCGGCTCCACGTACCGCTGGAACGTGAAGTAGGCGCGGAACATCGGCTTCTCGTGCAGGCGCGGCTCGCCGAAGAAGCTGCGCAGGTAGACGAAGCTCAGCAGCAGGCCGTGGTTCGGGCAGTGGCAGCCGGTCCAGGCGTTCTGCCAGAGGCGGCCCATGCGGTCGGCCATGTGCGTGCTGAAGTACGCCTCGGCGTTGTTCTCCCAGGCCATCAGCTTGTACACCAGCGCCCGGTCGTTCGCCGACATCGGCTCCTCGAAGGCGGCCAGCATCCACGGCATGGTGTCCATGTTGCCTTTGGCCTTGGCCCAGACGGCGGTCAGTGGGCTGTCCTGGCGGACCTTGTCGCTGGCCAGATCCCAGGCCGCGGTGGTGGCGCCGGGGAAGAACGGGCCGTGGTGGTGGTACATGCAGTACCCGCTGATGCGCGTCTGGTCCATCAGCGGCTTCATGCTGCGCTCGAACAGACCATCGGGGTCACCCATGGTCAGCGCGGCGAACTGCACCGCCACCATGCGCCAGCCCAGCTCGTAGTTCCGCCAGGTGTGCTGCTGCGCCTTCGGCGGGGCGGTCTGCTGCAGTTCCTCGGCCACCGACGAATTGGGCAGGAAGCGGTCGGGGAAGCGCTCGCCGGTCTTGGCGAGCTCCTGGCGCAGCCATTGCCCGTAGCGCTGGTAGAGCCGCGGGTACTCGGCCATGCGGGCCTTGATCTGTGGCAGGTCGGCGCGGCGGAAGAGCAGGCGCGGGTGCTCCAGCTTGGGCAGGCGCACGAAGTCGTGGGTCGAGGTGGCCGAGCCGTCGGCCGAGGTGAGCGTGGTCACCAGGTGGTAGCGGCCCGAGCCGGGCAGGTCGAGGTCGAGCGGCCAGGTGGCGGTGCGGCCCGCGGCGACCGACACCTCCTGGCAGCCCGAGGCCAGCGGCTCGTTCATGTAGTTGGCCACCGTCCACGAGAACTGCACGGTTTGCTCGCACGCCGCGGAGTTGGTCAGCGAGACGGCGAACTTGACCGGTTCGGCGTCGTAGAAGACGCCGCGGTAGCCGTTCAGCCGCACGCCCTCGTGTACGGCGCGGGGCAGCGGCTGCAGATCGACCTTCAGGTCGGCGCCGAGGTCGCGCCAGACCTCGACCGCGTCGAGCCGGGCGTGCGGGCGGTGGCCGTTGACGCGCAGCACGTGGCGGCCGGCGGGCAGCTTGAACGAGGCGGCGTTGTAGCGCCAGAAGGCGGGCGTCGCCGTGTTCAGGAAGCGCATCGTGTCCGGCGCCATGTAGATGCCGCGCTGCCAGTCGCTCGCGGCGCCATCGTCCACGCTGAAGGTGATCGCCCCCGGCTGCTCACCGGGGCGCAGTGGCGGCGCCGGCGTCACTTGCGGGTCGGCCAGCGTGCTCAGATCGACCCAGCGGTTGCCATCGACCTTGAGCAGCAGCGGCTGGCCGGTCTCGAAGACCTTGGTCGCGGCTCGGCCATCGGCACCCGTGACGGCGGCCTCGGCCTTGGTGCGCAGCGGCAGGGCGTTGCTCACCGCGGCGGTCGCCACGGCCGACAGGTCACTCGGCAGGCGCGCGGGCAGCAGTTCCACGGCGACTTTGGGCGTCTCGCGGAGCTGGATGCGGTCGAACGGCAGCACGCCCCACCAGTCGGGGGTGAGCACCGGCACCTCACGCAGCGAGCGGCCGGCGCGCGGCAGGTTCTGGGTGCGGACGACGGTGTCACGGGTGGTGTCGATGACCGTCAAGGCGGTGCCGTCGGTCAACACGAACAGCTTGTTGGCCTCGTGCGGCGGCACCATGTACGGGCGCTGCAAGGCCACCGACTTGACGCCCGCCAGCGCCACCGGGGCCTGCTCGCAGGCCACGGTGCGGACGACCTCGAGCTTGCGGGCGTCGATGACCTGGATCTGGCGGCGGCTGAAGTTGGCCACGTAGACCCGCTCGCCCACCGCGGCCAGGTCGGCCGGCAGCCCGCCCACGTCGATCGTGCGCACGATCTTGCGCGAGGCGATGTCGACCACGCCGACGCGGCCGGCCGCGGGCGCGGTGAAGAAGGCGCGTCCAGCGGCGATGGCCAGCGCGTCGGGATTGCCGAGGTCGCGGAGCGTCTCTGGCAGGCCGGCGGGCAGCTTGGCGTCGCCGAGCACTGCGTCGAGGCGCAGTTCCTGCGCTTGTCCGCTCTGGCGGAACCGCATCACGCCGGTGGTCGGCAGGTCGATGGTCTGCTGGCCGACCCGCTCGTTGCGCCGGCGGCGGCCGCCGCCGTAGGACGGCTGGTCGGCCGCTAGGGGCTCACTGGTCAGTGCGTGCAGCACGACCGGCACGAACCGCACCACCACGGCCGAGGTGCCGTCGGCGGTGACTTCGACATGCACCGGCTCGCCGTCCAGGGCGCGCTCGGCCACCTGGCGCCCGCTCGGCAGTTCGAGGGCGACGACCTGACGCGCGGCACGACAGGCCACGTAGAGCCGCGGGCCGGCTGATGCCAGCGACCAGGGCTGGGCCGGGCAGGGCACCTCGCGGGCCACGGTGAGTTTGTCGGCGTCGATCAGCACCACGCGGCTACCAGCGCCGTCAGCGGCGGCGACCAGCTTCTGGTCGGGCGCGGCGGCGAGCGAAGTGACGTAGCCGCCGATCTCGATGGCGCGGACCACGGCTTCGGTTCGCAGATCGACCACGAGCACGCGGCCGGCGGCCGGCGCCGAACAGAACACGTAGGCGCCGCAGGCGACGACCTCGGTCGGTCCGGTCTGGGCCTCGAACGGGTAGGGCACCCGCGTCGCCGTGGTCTGGTCACCGGTCCGCCACCAGATCGGCCGCACTCGGATGGTGGCTGGACGATCGAGGTCGAAGGCGAAGTCCAGCCGTTCCTGACCGGTGATCTTCGCCGCGTCGAGGTAGGCTCCGCAACCCGCCTGGCTGTCCTCCACGCGCTGCCAGGCGCCGCTGACGGCCGCGGCCTCGGCCTGCCAGACGTCGTGCGCCTCACCGTTGGGCACGGCTCGTGGCGGGGCGGCGAGCAGGGGGAGCGAGGCGAACAGAACGGCGACAAGCCCGCGGCGGACGTTCCGTGACATGGTGCACTCCGATCGCGATCTGGTGGCGCAGTATAGCTCAATCGATGGACTGCGGCGAGTTTGCCAACCAGTGGTTCGGAACGTTTCGGCGAGCGGTGTCGGCCCGGGTCCGGCGGGTCTGGTGGCCCGCGGCGAGAGCCGCGCGGCAGGCTGCTTGGCCAGACGCCCGTCACCGCCGGCCCGCTCGGCCGCTGGCGGCGATGCTGGGGGGCCACGGCCGAACCCTCGCCAGGAGTCCGCGGGCAACACCGGCCCAGCGCCCTTGACGTTGATAACTGAATAGGCTATGTCCGGCATGTCCGTGGTTGGTGCGCAGACAAGGAGAGTGTTGAATGGCGAGCAGTTACCGACAGCCATTGTCGCCAGCTCAGATGAAGGCACTGTTTGGTGACCCGTGTCAGGAGGCGAACCTGCAGAGCTTCACGGTGCCGATTCTCGGCCACGTGACCTGTCACCGGCTCATCGGTCCGCAGCTCCAGCGGATTCTGGCGGCGGTGGAGAACGACGGCCTGGCCGGCCAGCTCGATGCCAGCCAGTACGGCGGCATCTACTGCTGCCGGCCGATGCAAGGCGGGGGTTCCTACAGCCACCATTCATGGGGCATCGCCATCGACCTCAACACCTGCGAGCAGGCCAACGGCAGCAAGGGGAGCGACCTCAACTTCCGGCAGCACGGTGAGTTCCCGCACCTGCGGCGCCTGTTGCCGTACTTCATCGCCGAGGGTTGGGCGGCCGGGATCCAGTGGCAGAACGTGCCCGACCCGATGCACTTCGAGGCGCGCAACGCCAACGGCACAGGCCTGCTGGCCAGCGGGACGCTCAAGGGCCTCGACCTGCCGCACCTCGATGGGCTGACCGACCAGGACCTGGCCTACCTGAAGACCTACCCGGAGTTCGGGTGGGCGTTCCAGCCGGCGCCGCCGGCGGTCTGCCGACTGCCGAATGGGCAGTCAGTGCCCTACCGCCTGCTGGACAACCGGGCCAACGTCCTGCTGGCCGACGTGGCGGCCGCGCTCGGGTGGGACCTGGACACGCAGAGCGCCTGGCCGACGATCCGTTGCTCGGAGAAGTGACCGACGCAGGCTGCGAGCGGTCTGCGAACAAGGCGGCTCAGGAAGGGCGAACCAGCATGGGCGCTGCCACGACGGAGTTCCTGCCAGTCATCCTCGTGCGGGGCTTCGATCCCCTCGCGCAGTCGGCCGACACCACCTACTACGGGTTCAACGACGGCACGGTGTACCCGCAGAAGCTGGGTGAGGACTACATCTACGAGGGCCTGCTGGTCAAGTTCCTGAAGACGCCGCTGACGCGCGTGGGGCAGGCGGAGCCGGTCACCTACACCGACGCCACCAACGCCATCCGCTACGTGCCGTGGCGCCCCGACCGCACGCCGCCCACGCCCAGCGAGGCGGCGCGCGCCAAGCTCCAGGCGCAGATCCTCGACGGGGCCGCGCCGACACCAGACCAGTCGGCCTGGCTGACCGGCGCGGCCCAGTTGGATCCGGAGGTGGCGGCGCGCTTCCGCGGACGGCCGGCGACGCTGTGGGTCTACCGGTACTACGACTTCCGGTACTACGACGTGGTCTTCTACGCCGGGTGGCTCCGGACGGTCATCGAGATGGTTCGCGCGGTCACCGGTGCACCGGCGGTCAACCTGATCTGCCACTCGATGGGTGGCGTCATTGCGCGCTGCCTGATCCAGTCGGTCTACCCCGCGGCGGGGTTGTCGGCCGAGGACCACATCAACAAGTGGGTCACGCTCGGCACGCCGCACCAGGGGATCGCCTTCGACGTGTCGGCCCACCTTACCTGGCACGAGCTGGAGTACTTCAACGCCGGGTACCTGACCGACCTCTACTTCGGCGCCGCCGGCGGTGACCTCGCCGAGCTGCAGGGCTTCGATCCACGCCGCCTGTTCTGCGTCGTGGGCACGAACCACGCGACCTACGAGCAGCGGATCGCCACGACGCTCAACCAGGTGGCGTCGTGGCTGCAGGGGCAGGATCTGAACAAGAGCGACGGTCTGGTCAAGCACCGCTCGGCGCTCCTCAACCGCGCCCACCGCGCCTATGTGCACAAGTGCCACGGCGGCGAGGACTCCCTGGTCACCTCGCGTGAGGCGTTCGAGTTGGCGACGCGGTTCTTCTTCGGCGGCTGGCGGGCGCAGGTGCGCGTCGAGCAGCTCGAGATCGCCGAGCGCCGTGACGGCATGGGCCTGCTGGCCGGGCTGCTGAACGTCGACAAGGAGTACTACATCGGGTTCTCGATCAAGCCGCGGCAGCTCGATTTCTACCTCAACCGCCAGGACGCGGCGAGTGAGAACTGCTTCGGACCGTTCGAGCAGCGCGCCCTGGGCGCGGACGACTTCGTGTGGGACGCCAGCGACCCGGCGAGCCACGGCGTGGTCTTCGAGGGCTTCTTCAACCCGGCCCTGGGTCGCCTCGACGAGCACGGTCAGCCAGCCGATCTGGTGTTCCGCTTCGACACCTACGTAGGCGAGCGCGACGGCTACCTGCTGGGCCATTCCGACACGGTGATCGTCAGCCAGCAGAGCTACTTCCAGGTCAGGTGGCCGGCGGCCCCGCTGCCGGCCGGACAGCCGCCGTTCGAGCTGTGGTTCTATCCGCGTGTGCCGGTCAGCGGCACCGCGTCGGACCGGGACCCGACGGCGCAGGCGATCCAGTGCGAGTGGTCCGGCGACCGGATGCTGCTGGACCTCGACTGGGGTGTGGTGGACCCGGCGCTGAAGATGCGACTGGCCATCTCGTTCGGCGGCCCGACGAGGCCTGGCGGCTAACGTTCCGGCAGGGCCAGGGCGACCGTCCCCGCGGGCGGCACCGTCGTCACCACCGTGTGACCGTCGGCGACCACGGCGACGGTGACGTGCTGGCCCTCGCGCGTGACGCGCAGGTCGAAGCAGCGGCCGAACGCGCGGATGGACCGCAGTTCCATGCTCGGCCAGTCGGCCGGCAGCCGCGGCGTGCAGCGGAGCTGGCCGAACCCCGTGGGCAGCAGGCCGAACAGCCCTTCGGTGATGATGCGGCAGTACAGGCCGCTCTCGGCGGCCAAGTGCGCCTGACCGCCCTCGGGCCAGGCCTCCACCGCGTAGGGCACATGCTCGCCCAGCAGGCGGCGGCGCGTGTAGCGGCGCAGGTAGTCCAGCGCGCGCTCGGTGGCACCGGCCTGGAACACGCCGCGCAGGCCGTAGAGCGTCGAGCGGTCCCAGAAGGTCTGGTCGCCCGCCTGCGTGGCCAGGCCATCGGCGGTCCACAGCCGCGGCGAGAACAGTGCCGCGATGGTCTGCTCGGCGCGGTCCAGCAGGCCCATGCACAGCGGCAGGCAGATCCACGCGCGCAGGACGTCGTTGCCGTCGTAGTAGCGGTAGGTGTCGAAGCCCTCCACGCGTGCGCCGAAGTAGCGCTCGATGGCCTCGCCCAGCGCGTCGGCCTGCGCGTCGTAGGCGGTTGCGGCGGCCGCGTGGCCCAACGCGCGGCCCAGGTCGGCGGCCGACCGCCAGGCGCCGTAGGCCAGCGTCGAGGTGCTCAAGTTGGCGGTGCCGGTGGGAAAGCGGCCCTCCAGCTCGTCGCTGTCCGAGGCCACCACGCCGTCGGCGGTCAACTGGCGCCGGCAGAACTCCAGGCACCAGACGATGGCCGGCCAGAGCTCGCGCGCCACCGCCGCGTCGCCGAGCGCCAGGCAGTAGCGCGCGCAACCGTAGGCGTACATCGCCGCGTCGCCGCGGTCGAACGGGCCGTAGGTGTCGGTGCCTGCGGCGATGATCGACCACGGGATGAACCCGTAGTCGTCGTTCATGTAGCGCCGGTACGCGCGGTAGGTGTCGAGGCTGGCCTGGTTGCCCGCGCCATCGCCCAGGAAGGGGAAGAACGGGCCGGCATACTCGACGTTGTCGTTGCACCACATCGCGGCGTAGTAGCGTAGCCCGCCCGGGGCCAGCATCAGGCCGCCCCGGGTGGCGTTGATGCCTTCGGCCACGCGCTGCTTGGCGAACGCAAAGGCCGTGTTGAGCTCGGCGTCGGGTCCGACGAACTCCAGGTTCCGCTGCAGCTCGGTCACCCAGGCGCGACGGGTGGCCAGTTCGGCTGCCGGATCGAGTGGCTCCGCCGGCTCCGCGGCCAGCCGTCCGGCAAAGACCACGGCGAACTCGGTGCTCTCGCCGCCGGCCAGGTGCTGCTCAGACGGCGCGTCATGCCACACCTCGGCGATGGTCGGGCCGTACGGTCCGGGCGTCTCCTGCGACAACGCGAGTGGCGCCATGCGGACCGTGACGGTCTCGGTGCCGGCGTTGCGCAGGCGCCAGAGATCGAGCACCGCGCGCCGCTCGCGGCAGCAGCACGTGGTCCGCTCGATGTCCAGCCCGGCGGCCGTGCCGAGGAAGCGCAGCGTGCCGTCGAGCACCACCGTGTCGACCTGTAGCGGTGGCAGGAGCCGGCCGTCGACCGTGATGGCCGGCTCGGCTTCGGCGCCGTACTCGACCATCAGCGAGCCATACGTGTCGTTGGGCAGTTTGCGCAGCGACGGCCAGACAATGTGGCGCCGCACGCCGAGTTGCCCGTCGGCGTCTACGCGATAGCGCACCACCTGGCCGGCGCCGAGGCCGCCCTGCTCGATGAAGTCCTCGTGTGGCCGGCGCGGATCCTTGCCAGCCGCCCAGCAGATGGATACGGCGTCGCCCAGCGACCAGCGAGACGGGGTGTCAGCGGCCATCGGTGGTTCTCCGCGAGTCAGGCCGGCCGGGCGAGTGCGCAGGCCCAGTCGCCGCTGGTGCCGCAGCGCACCGCGAAGCGTTGGTCACCGATGCGCACGAGCGCAGCCGTGGGCGAGAACTGCTCCAGCACCGCCTGCTTGGGCTGGCTGAGCCCGGTGCCCAGCGCCTTGCCGGCCGCCTCCTTGGCGCACCAGGCCAGCGCCACCGCCGTGGGCGAGTCGCCCACCAGGCGGCGCTCTGCGCTGGTGAAGGTCAGCGTGAGGAAGCCCTCGTCGCGCGGCGCGATGGCCTCGACATCGACGCCGACCGGCCCGTCGGCCGCGGCGCCCGCGGCCAGCCCCGGCTTGTGCGCCAGCGACACCGTCGGCGTCGGTCCCAACGCGGTCAGCTCCGGCCCGCTGGCCTGCGGCGCGCCGAGGTCATCGTTGGTGATGTCGATCAGGTTCGGGTAGAGACGCCGGCCATGGTGGGCGTGCGCCCAGCGGCGCAGCGCCTCCTTGGCGGCCAGGCGGCCCAGATAGAACATCTCGGCTTGCCGCTCACGGTCGTTCAGCTCGCGGAAGCGCTGGTACTCGGCGGCGGACAGCGACGAGCGGACCAGGAACGGCAGCAGCTCCAGCGGGCGCGGCTGCGACAGCACGGCGGTATGCACGCCGGGCAGGTCGATGCCGAACTGTTCGGCCAGCGTCTGGCCGACCCAGGTCTCGGCCGGTGAGCGCGTCGAATGGACCAGCGGCAGCGGCCAGTTGAACCGCCAGAACCGCCAGCGCGTGACGCGGCAGACCACGCGGCCGTCGCGGACCAGGTCGATGTTGCCGACCAGACGCTTGGTGCCCTGTTCGACTAGGCGGACGCGCGTCTCGAGTTCCTCGCCAGGCGCCGAGGGCGGCGCGTAGAAGTCGAACCGCTGGACCATGGCCGGGAAGACCACCACGTTCTCGGTGCAGCACTCCAGCGGCCAGTAGCCGAAGATCTGCCCCATGGCGTCGAGGAGCTGTGCATCGAGCAGCAACGGTGGCTCGTCGGCGCGGCCGAACAGTGGGCCGCGCGGCAGCGAGCGCAGCCGGCCGGTGATGCCGTCGTCACCGATCTCGGTCAGGTGCGACACGCCTTGGAAGCACGGGCCGTGGAACATGACCCGCTGCGCATAGAGCTCGGCGCCGGGCACGAGGGTCGGGCGCGGTTGCTGCAATGCGAAGGGCTCGGCCGGCGGCGGCATGTCGAGCGGGCCGAAGGTGAACCGGCCTTCGGCGTAGCCGGCGGCGTCGGGTCCGTCGGGGTCGGCCATGACCACGAACGCCTCGCCTGGCCCGGTCTGCTTGACCCGCAGCTCGATGGTCGGCTCGCCTTCGGCCGACACGGGCCGCCGGGCCACCACGTCGGCGATAGCGCGCAACGGCTGGCCGCCGAACAGCAGGCTGGCCGCTTCGGCCATGATCTCCAGGCTGACGGTGAGCGGCGCCACCAACAGCGGCCCAGCCGCCGGCGGCTGCTCGGGGGCGAAGCCGCCGAGGGCGTGGTCGCGCAGATACGGCTGGCGCTGCGGGTCGAGACGGTGCTGCGCGGTGGCCGACCGTCCGGGCGTGAGCGCCACCACTTCGTCGATGAACGGTCGTGACACCGCCGGTTCGGGCCCGCGGAGGAAGCTGCCCATGACCTGCTCTTGCAGGCTCAGGTACTGCTTGGTGAACGCGTCGTTGGCGGCGAGGGTGGCCTGCACCGACTGCTGGTACTGGGCCATGGCCGCGGCGGCCTCGGTCAGGAACCGCTGTACCGGTCGCGGGTCGCGGGCGCCCGGCGCCGGCGTGGTGGCGACCACGGCCGGCGTGGTCGCCAGGCCGCGGACCTCGTAGAGCCGGGCCGGATCGACCGGCACGCCTTCGGCGGCGAGCGCACCCAGCAAGTGGTTGAGCTGCGTGATGCCGTGTCGTGCGCGGGCGTCCACGGCGACGGCCAGGTGTGGCTGGTGACCGAGTATGTCATCGACGCAGTCGGTGAGCTGACCACCGGCGCCGCATTCCGCGAACAGGCGGATCCCGGCCTGGTAGGCGGCCTCGATGGTGCGCATGAACTCGACTGGGCAGACGATGTTGGCCACAGCCAGCTCGCGGATGGCATCGATGTCGGCCGGGTAGGGTTGGGCCGCGGTGCAGCTCCACAGCTCCAGTTCGGGCACCGTGGCGCCCCAGTCGGCGAACGCCTCGCGCAGTGGCTGGCGGATGGCGTCGGCCAGCGGCGTGTGCGCGGCCCGGACGAACGGGAGCCGGAAGATGGTGGCGCCGCGCGCTGACAGCTTCGCCAGGGCTTGCCCGACCGGCTGCTTGGTGCCGGCGATGATCAGCCGGCGCGGCCCGTTGTGCATGGCGATGTAGACGCCGTCGCCCACTTCGGCCAGTACCTGCTCCGCACGCTCGCGCGTGGCCAGCGCGAGGGCCATGCGCGCATTGCCCATGGTGACATGGCCCGGCAGCAGCAGCGCCTGCTCGACACCGTCGAGGAAGCGCTCGATGCTGGTCACGCCGGCGGCCGCCAGCGCGGACCAATCGCCGAGGCTGTGGCCGATCAGCGCCTGAGGCTTGACGCCCAGTCGGCCGAGCAGCGTGTAGAGCGCCTGGTTGCCGGCCAGCACGGCGGTGCTGGAGTTCTCCAGCCGCCGCAGCCGGTGTTCGGCGCGCAGACGCTCGCGTTGCGACGGCGGCTCGCCCGGGTAGACCACCTCGCGCAGCGGCGCGTGGCCGTGCTGCGTCGCCGCGCGGTCGGCGGTGTCGAACCACTCGCGCAGTTCGGGAAACCACTCGTGCAACTCGGCGAGCATGTTCAGGTACGGCGAGCCGTCACCGGGGAAGACGAACGCCAAGCGGCTGGTGCGCGCCAACGGCGTCGCACTGTAGTAGGCCCCACGAGCGTCACGCAACTGCGTGGCCCCGGCCCGGATGCGTTCGGCGGCGCTATCGAGTCGCTCGCCCAGGGCCGCCGCGCTGTCGGCGACCACCGCCAGGGCCAACTCGTGCGGCCTCGGCGACGCCGACCAGCGCCGGGCGAGTTCGGCCAGGGGGAACGTGCCGGCGGCGCGCCGCAACTCGGCCGCGCCGGCCACCAGCGCGTCGGGCGTGGCCCCACGCAGGATGAACAGCTCATCCGGCCAGGTGGCGCGACCGCTCACAGGGCCACGCCGCTGCCGTCGCCCAGGGCGCCGATGACCACCTCGGGCTCGCCGTCGCCGTGCTGCAACTCCGCCAGCAGCAGGCGACAGCCGTCCGCCGGCGGCACGAGCGCCACACCGCGACGCTGCATCAGCCGGCGCAGCTCGGGCTGCACCATGCCGACCTCGTCCCACGGCCCCCAGGCCACTGCGACCACGCGGCCGGCCCACTGCCCATCGAGGCGCCGGGCCAGCTTGTTCAAGTACTCGTTGGCGGCGGCGTAGTCGGTCTGCCCCAGATTGCCGAACCGCGCCGCCACCGAGCTGAACAGCACCAGGAACGACAGCTCCTGCGGCTGCAGCCGCGCCAGCAACGTCTCCAGCGGCGCCACTTTGGTGGTCAGCACGCGGTCGAACTGCGCCTGCGTCTTGTCGGCCAGCCGCTTGTCCTCGATCACGCCGGCGCCGTGTACCACACCATCGAGCCGGCCGTGCCGGGCTCTGGCATCGTCGAGCAGGCGGCCGAACGCCGCCGCGTCGGTGACATCGCAGACGTGGTACTCGACCGTGGCGCCGAGGGCGCGCAGGGCGTCCAGATTCGCGCGCAGCTCGCGCTGGCGCAGCAGGTCGGCGTAGGCCTGCTTGATCTCGCGCGGGTTGCTGGTACCCAGTTGCGCGCCCAGCGCCGCCTTGAGGTCGGCCTGCTCGGTCAGCCGCGCGGTTGCGGCGCCTTCGGCCACCAGTTCGGTGCGGCCGAGTAGCACCAGCGTCAGCTTGGCTTCGCGGGCCAGGGCCTTGGCCACCTCGGCGGTGATGCCGCGGGCGCCACCCGTCAACAGGACGACCTGGCCGTCAGACAACTGCACGCCGGCTCCGCTCGCCGGCGCCGGCACACACCGGACCAGGCGGCGCTCGCCTCCGCCCAGGGCCACCTCGACGGCGTCGTCGCCGCTGAGCTGCTCGGCCACGACGGCCGAGGCGTCGCCGTCGGCCGTCAGATCGACCACCTTGACCACGACCTCCGGCAGCTCGCGCGCCAAGGACTTGGTCAAGCCGACCAAGGCGCCGGAAGCGGGCGACAGATCGTCGGCTGCCAGGCCGAAGCCGCCGCCGAGCGCCGCCAAGGTCAGGACGCCGAATCCGTCGGCGCCGACCGCGCGCAGGTCGAGTGCCAGCACCTGCGCCAGTGCGAACAGGCCGCGCGTCTCGCGCAACTGTTGCCCGTCGAGCCAGACCAGACCGCCGACCTGCCCTTTGGCTCGCGCCGCGTCGGCCACCGCGGCGACGTCTTCCGGCGCCATCGGTGACGCGACCAACACTTGCTGCTTCAGTGCCAGCAGCGCCTCGGCCACGGTCTCGCGGCGCGCGCCGGCGTGACCCACGACGACCACCACCTGGCCTTCGGTCAACTCGCGCGGAGTGCCGTCAGCCGGGGTTGGTGCCAGCCGCAGCACGTAGCGCTGCACGGCACCGGGCTCCGCGGCCGGCGTGACGGCCGCGACCGGCGCAGGCGCGGTGGCACCGGGCGCGCCGTCGTTGAGCTGCTGTGTCAGCCAGTCGGCCACCTGCCGCAGCGACTTGAGCTGGGCCAAGTCCTCCATGCCCGCTTCGAGTCGCGCCGCCACGCTGCTGTCGAGCATCTCCTGAATGGCGCCGAAGATCTCGATTCGCTTGATGGAGTCGATGCCGAGGTCGGCCTCCAGGTCGAGGTCGGGATCCAGCGAGGCCGGTGGATAGCCCGTCCGGTCAGCCACCATGGCGGTGAGCTTGCTCAGCCAGTCCACGTCGGCGGCGAGCGGCGCCGCTGGGGCCGGCGTTGGTGCAGCCGGCTCGGGCAC
Source organism: uncultured Fimbriimonadaceae bacterium (assembly GCA_964531735.1). Taxonomy (GTDB): domain Bacteria; phylum Armatimonadota; class UBA10988; order UBA10988; family UBA10988; genus CAZHGD01. The sequence goes on from CAZHGD010000181.1 coordinate 15,068, forward strand.
GGGTGCGGCCACGGGCAGCGGGGCCGCGACGGCCGGTGGTGATGCTGGCGCTGGCGGCAGGCCGGCCGGTGC
>CAZHGD010000182.1:0-15114 GCA_964531735.1 uncultured Fimbriimonadaceae bacterium
CAACCAGCCCAACCGGCCCACGCCGCGGCCGGACGAGCACGGCCGGCCGCCGCTGGCGCCGCCGCCGGTGGTCGACCACGGGCGGCCGCCGTACGTCGACCACGACCGCCGCATCGAGGTGCGCGTGCGCTCTCGCTTCGACAGCGGCACCCGCCTGGTGCCGGCGCTCGGCACCTTCGAGCAACTCGGCTGCCGCGTCTACTGGCTGGCCGAGCGCCAGACGGCGACGTTCCTGACCGGCGACCGCACCGTGATCGTCCGCGCCTGGGACCCCTGGGCGAGCGTGATCGACCGCGGCAGCGAGTACCGTGTGCCGCTGGAGACGCGCCCGGTCATGGCCGGACCCGAACTGTTCGTGCCGTTCGAATCCGTCTGCCGGGCGCTCGGACTGTCCGTCACCTGCTACGGCTCCACCTACCATGTCGGCCAGCGCCACGCGGTCATCTGCTGGTGACCGCGCTGGCCCACCAGCCAACCCATCCTGGTCACGAGGACCGGCCACCCGGCCGGTCGTCGTGTTTTGGTCGCGGACGCCCCACCAGGGCGGAGTCAAGGTCCCTGCGCCCTCCTCAGGGCTGGCCGGGCATGACTTGGCGCGGCGACTACGACTTTGACCCCGCCCTGGGCGCCCCGCCCCGCGGCGTAGCCGTGCGGCCCGTGCGCTGCTACAATCGCTGTCCAGTCGAGGTGCGCCGTGTCAGACCTGGCCGCAGCCGTGTACCGCGAGAGCATCGTCGTCTCCGACGACGCCCTGGACATCTGGGGGCATGTCAACAACGTCGTTTGGGTGCAGTGGATGCAGGATGTGGCCACGCGCCACTCCGACTCGGTCGGCGGCACGGCGGCGATGGCCGCGGCCGGCGGCATGTGGGTGGCGCGGTCGCATCAGGTGGAGTACCTGAGCCCGGCCTTCGCCGGCGACACGATCGCCGTGGCCACCTGGGTGGCGGACTTCCGCCGCGTCCGCTCGCGCCGGCGCTACCGCTTCCGCCACGCCGAGACCGGCAAGCTGCTGGTCACCGGCGAGACCGACTGGGTGTTCGTCGACCGCCAGACCGGCCGACCGCGCTCGGTGCCGCCCGAGGTGCAGGCGTGCTTCACACTGCTGCCCGATGGCGTGGAGCCGTAGCGCTACACCAGCCAGGCCTGGATCAGTTCGCGCCGCCAACCCGTGCCTTCGGCCTCAGCCGGCAGCTTGTCGAACATCGCCGGACCGACCGCCGACCGGTAGAAGGCACTCCGGTTGTCGATCCCGCCTTGTTCGTCCGGATCGAACAGCATCGCGTACTGAGCGCCCTCGCGGCGGTGGTTGCGAACGTTGTCCTCGATCTGTTTGGGCGGGTCCCACGCCTTGCCCTCGCCCAGGTTGCGGATGAGGTCGCACACCACGCCCGGCACGGTCAGCATCCATAGCCGGTCGGCCTCGCGCAGGTAGGCCGACATGGGATACAGACTGGTGAGCGCGTTGCCTTGCGGCACGAACAGCAACTCACGCCGCTCGGCGTCGGTGTCGGCGAACTCGGCCAGAGTCGGGTTGTCGTGGTTCTCCACCAAGACCACCACCTGGTCGACGTCGATGGCCAGGTTCAGGTCGCTGGCGATGGCCGGCACGAGCCACCGCACGAGCAGACCGCCATTGATCATGTGCCGCCGGCGCTGCGCGATGGCCGCCAGCCTGAGCGCGGGGTGGTCGCGGACCTCCTGCTTCCGCAGCTTCCGCTCGCCGGCCGGCTCGAAAGCGTTGCCGGCGTCGTGGAAGATCGCCGCCACGATGCCGATCCTCAGGTTTGCTTGACTGACCTCCTCGCCGAGCAGGATCTGCACCATCAGGTCCAGTACGTGCGCGGTGTGGTGGACCGGGTTCAGGTGCCGGCCGCGCTGGAGCGCCGGCAGCGCCGCAGCCCAGGCGCGCTGTACCAAGACGACCTCGGTGTCCTTCAGTTGCTGCTGAGCCTGCGCCACCACACGCTCGGCTTCAGCCTCCTCAGACGAGGCCACCGCATCCTGTGTCACCATACGCTGTTTCCCACCCGACAGCAGACGCCTACCACCCACGCGCCGGCGCGTCAAGGCCGCCCTGGGCAGTCCGGCGGGAGGTGATCGCCGCGCGATGGCGTAGTGCCCCGTTTGGAGGCGGTGATCGATGGGCCTGACCGATATGCTCTGCTGCGCGGCGTTGCTGTTGCCGACCGTGGCGTTGGCGGCGGCGGACGCGGCGACGCTGCCGGCGGTGCCCGGCCTCGACGAGGACCGGCGGCTGCGCCGTGGCCTGGACAACTGCCGGCTACGCTTCGAGCGGGACGGTGTCGGCCAGGTGACCTTCTTCGGCGGCTCCATCACCGAGGGCGGCGCCTGGCGCCAGCACGTCTGCGATGAACTGACGCGGCGCTACCCCAAGACCCGCTTCACCTTCGTCAATGCCGGCATCTCGTCGGTGGATTCGTCGGGCCACGCATTCCGCTTCCAGCGCGATGTGATCGGTCACGGCGTGCCCGACCTGCTGTTCGTCGAGGCGGCGGTCAACGACCTGCACAACGGCCGCACGCCCGAGGAGCAGCGCCTGGCCATGGAAGGCATCATCCGCCAGGCGCGGCGGGCCAACCCGCTGATGGACGTGGTCTTCGTCCACTTCGCCGACCAGCCGCACCTGGCCGACTACGCCGCTGGCCGCACGCCGGTGATCATCGGCAACCACGAACTGGTCGCCGAACACTACGGCGTGCCTTCGGTCAACCTGGCCCACGAGGTGCAGCGCCGCATCGCCGCCGGCCAGATGAGCTGGGCGGCCGACATCCAGGATGTGCATCCCTCGCCCTGGGGCCATCAGCTCTATGCCCAGGCAGTCCGCCGCCTGTTCGACGCGGCCTGGGCCCAGTCGCCCGTTGGCCCGACGGCGCGCCCGTGCCCGCCGCCGCTCCACGCGCAGTGCTACGACGGCGGCCGGCTGGTGCCCCTCACCGCGGCGACCGACCTCCACGACTTCGCCATCGTGCCGCACTGGACGCCGACCGACGGGGCCGGCACGCGCGGGCAGTTCGTCAACGTCCCAGCGCTGGTGGGCACACAGCCGGGCGCGAGCTTCAGCCTCGCTTTCGGGGGCCGCGCGGTCGGCCTGTTCCTCACCGCCGGCCCCGACGCGGGCCTCATCGAGTTCCGCCTCGACGGCGGCGACTGGCAGCGCCGCGACACCTTCACGCCGTGGAGCGGCGGCCTGCACCTGCCATGGGTCCTGGTGCTGCGCAACGATCTGCCCGCCGGTGCGCATAGGCTGGAGCTGCGGCTGACCGCCGAGCACAACCCGAAGTCGAAGGGGACGGCATTGCGCATACAGCAGTTGCTGGTCAACGGGTAGGCCGCCCCACCCTACCGCGCTTCGTAGAAGCGGACCCAGTCGTACTCCGCCACGGCCGGCAGCCGCGTGTCGTCGACGCGGTCGGTGTGACCCAGCGGCGAGGCGATGGTGGTCAGCCAGAGGTTCATGTCGCCCTTGGGCAGATCCTTCACGTCGGTCTGGGCGACCAACTCGCCGTCGAAGTAGAACGAGCAGGTCGACGGCGTATACTCACAGCCCCAGACGTGGAAGTCGGCGGACAGGTCGGGCGTTTGGACGGCCTTGTTGCCGAAGGTCTGGTGCGGCTTGGGCTCGTGGCGGTGGATGTTGACGGCATAGACCTGCAGGTGGCTGGAGTCGTTCTCACAGAAGTCGAGTTCGATGCGTGGCCCGCTGAACTTGGGCGTGCCGGGGATATCGACCGGCGCGGTCCAGAACGACGTGTGCCAGCCCTTGCCCGGCGGGACCTTGAAGCGCGCTTCGTAGTAGCCGAAGCGGAACCGACGCCGGCTGTACACGCCGCCGGCGGTGTAGCTCAACTCGCCCGCCGGCTCCTTGCGGCAGGCCAACTTCAGCCGGCCGTCGGCCACGCTGACGTTCTCGGGCTGCTGCAGACTCCAGTAGCGCGGCCCGGTGCGATAGCACCAGAGCTGCTGGTCGAGCCGGTCGCCGTCGAACTCGTCGTGCCAGACGAGCCGATAGGCACCCGGCCGCCCGTGCGCGTCCAGCGGTCGCATCTCGGCCGGCGGGTCGGCCCGGACCAACAGGGCCGGGAGCAGCACCAGCAGGTAGCGCTTCATGCCGCTGAGTATAGCGCAACGCCGGACCGAGGTGGCGGCCGCGGCGAAGCCTCGATCTCGCGCAGGAAGTGTGGCCGCGGCGGGCAACCTGTCGGGTGAGCGGTACTGCAGCGCCGCGCGCCTCGTGTCGTGTCTGGACCGCGCAGGCGTGGCTGGTGCACTGAACGCGTCGTGGCGTGGTACCGTCAGCGGCGCGGAAGCTCCGCGCGCCTGCTCGTCGCAAAGGAAACGCAAGGTGAACGGGATTACCCTAATGTCTGTCCTATCGGCCGGTCTGGCCGCGACCGCGCCCGATCCGGCGAAGTATGGCCCGGCGCTCGCGTCGGAGCTGGTGGCCGGCTCCAACGGCTGCTGTGCGGTGGAGGTCGCCGGCGACTACCTCTATGCCGCCGGCGGTGACTCCCTGGTGGTGTACGAGATCAAGACCGATCCGGCCAAGCCGCAGCGGGTCGCCGAGCTGAAGGGCATCAAGGGCGGCCGGCAGATCGCCATCTACAAGGACACGGCCTACCTCACCGCGCGCAACCACGGGCTGTGGATCGTCGATATCGCGAATCCGCGCGCGCCGAAGCTGATCCGCCGGTACGACACGCTGGAACTGGCCACCGGCATCGCGGCCTCCGAGAACGTGGTCTTCATTGCGCACCGCGTCTACGGCGTCCAACTGCTGGACGTGACCGATCCGCGGTCGCCCAAGCACCTCTCGCAGGTCCGCACGGCCGAAGCGCAGTCGGTGGTCTACCGCGACGGCCTGCTCTATATCGGCGACTGGGGCGTGGGCAAGCTGACCATCGCCGACGTCCGCGACCTGCACCACCCAAAGGTGGTGGGCCAAGGCACGCTGGACGGCTTCGGCGACGGTGTCTTCCTGAAGGACAACCTCTGCTTCTGCTCCACCGGGCACGACGCCAAGTCGGGACCGGCCGAGGCCCGTCCCGGCAACGGCCGCGGCGTGGAGGCCTTCGACATCACGGATAGCGCGCACCCAAAGCGGCTCGGCGGGTTCAAGTTCCCGCGGTTCCTGCCCCGCGACAACGACTACTGGACCTCGCGCGCGTGCGGCCACACGCTGTTCTGCGTCGACAGTCACAACGGCTTCTACGTGGTCGACGTGTCGGATCCGGCGAACCTGAAGGGGCTCGGCCATCTGCAGTTGCCGCCCCCCGTCTACACGTGGAAGGTCCCCGACGACCGCAAGCTGAGCCACGACTGCTGCGCCAGCCTGGCGACCGGCGACGGCCTGGTCTACCTGGCGGGCTTGACCACCGGCCTCTACGTGGTGCGCGCCGCGGCCGCCACCAAGCAGCCGCGGCCGGAACTGCGGTTCACGCTGCCCGCCGAGGCAAGCGCACCGGTCGACCGGCGTCTGCGGCGCTACGATCTCGGCGCCCAGGTGCGGCGCGTCGCGGTGAAGGGCGACTTCGCCTACGTCGCGGCCTCACATGCCGGGCTGAAGCTCTTCAGCATCGGCACCGACGGGCTCAAAGAACTGCGGACCTGGTCGCGCGAGTGCGTGTACGACGTCAGCGTGCAGGGCGACATGCTCTATGTGGCCGAGAACAACCAGGACCTGGTGGCGTATCGGATCGGTGCGGACGGCGACCTGACCGAGCTTGCGCGCGCCCAGTTGGATGGCAAGCAGACCGTCCAGATCGTCCATCCGTTCCTGAACGGCAAGTACCTGGCGGTCAGTTGCGGCACCGGCTGGTTCTGCATCCTTGACGCGACGGACCTCAAGCGGCTGAAGCAGGTCTACGGCGGCGGCGCCGGCGGCATTCTCTACGGCGACATGTTCCCGTTGCGCGACCGTGGCGGCCTCTTCCCGGTCAACTGGCATTCGCGCGGGATCGCCTGGTACGACCTGACCGGCGCAACGCCCGTCCTGGCGAGCAAGGAGAACCCGCCCCAGGGCAGCCAGCTCGACGGGGTCGATCTGCTGGACAACGGCCTATTCGTGTTCCCCGTGCGCGGGTCGCGGCTCGCGCTGATCGACCCGAAGGCGCCGGGCGAGCCGAAGACGGTCCAGGTCAAAGGCTTGGTACCGGGCCTGCCAGTGGCCGGGATTCCCACGGTCAACGGCAACCTGGTTGCCTTCGCCTCGCGCCGCGACGGCAAGGTGGTGACGGTGGACATGACCGACCCGGAGCACCCGGTGTTGGTCGCCGACCGCTGCTATGACCTGTCGCAAGGCAACTGCGACCGGATCGCCTTCCACCACGGGAAGATGATCATTCCGGCGGGGCACTATGGGCTGGTAGTGGAGCGGTGAGAGGGTGTTCAGTGGCGCGAGCCGCAAGCCGTGCTGAGCACTGGCGCCACAGCACCGGCACGACGGGTACCGGCGCAGCGGTGCCGACGAAGGGCATGAGTAGACCATGACACCATTCCACGTGGATGGACACGCCGACAGCCTCCTCCCCGAGGAGAAGCGGTGGGCGCTCGTCTGGCACGACGAGTTCGACGGGACCGAGCTGGACGCTGGCAAATGGAACTTCCGGCTCAACTACTGGGGCCATCGGTCGCCGACGTTCACGACCAAGGGCGTGGAGCTGGACAACGCCAGCCACCTGCGCCTGCACCTGCTCGAGCAGGACGGCGACTACTTCTCGCCGCACCTGCAGACCGGCTCCAACACCTTCGACATCCCCAGGGACAGCGCCGGCTTCTGGCCCTTCGGCCAGTACCAGCCGGCGAAGTTCATGCATCGGTTCGGCTTCTACGAGATTCGCTGCCGCCTTCCGAAGAACCCGGGCTGGCACGCCGCCTTCTGGCTCCAGGCGCCGGGGATCGGCTCGCACCCGAACCCCAAGTACGGCGGCGTCGAGTGCGATGTCATGGAGAACTACAAGCAGCACACCGAAGGCCTGATCGGCTGCGGCAACGGCTGGGGCGGCTATGGCAAGGACTGCCAGTGGTACGGGCACTTCTGGTTCCCCTACCAGGAGACGCCGGACGGCTGGCATCACTACAGCGTCGACTGGGCGCCTGACGGCTACACCTTCTACGCCGACGGCCAGAAGATCGGCGTCCAGGAGGCACCGGTCTCCGAAGTGGAGCAGTTCGTGCTCGTCTCCACCGAGTGCCACGGCTACCACCGCTACTTCGGCAATCGCGGCGGCCTCGAGCAGCTCCAGGGCGCGGGGCCGCGGCCCCAGCCGGTCGAGGAACTCCGGTCGGCCGTGCTCCCGGACTACTTCGAAGTGGACTTCGTGAGGGTCTTCGACGCGGTGGAGTAGAGCGACGGGGCGGCGGCGCTGTTCGCCGTGGCCTTCGCCTCGCGCCGCGATGGCAAGGTGGTGACGGTGGACATGACGGACCCGGAGCACCCGGTGGTGGTCAACGCCCGCTGTTATGACCGGCCGCAGGGCAATCGCGGCCGGATCGCCTTCCACCGCGGGAAGATGGTCATTCCGGCGGGGCACAACGGGCCAGTTGTGGAGCGGTTAGGGGCCCGTACCGGTCCGCCACCAACCGACGCCCGATGACGATCACCGACTCTCGCCGCCACCGCTGGACCAACGATGGGCAAGCACGACAGGAAGAACCCGATGTCCGATGCAGTAAGTACAGACCGACGGCGCGGCGCCACGCTTGGTGAGCTGGCGCTTGGGTGCGCCGCGCTGCTCGCCGCGATGGTCGCCAGCTTCGGAGCCGGCGCTGCCAAGGACCAAGCGGCTGTGCAGGCCAGTGAGGGAGTTGTTCAGATGCGAGCCTCTGACCGGTGCGCGGGTGCCCCGCTCTACCTGACCGCCAACAACATGTCGATCGCCACCGGCCAACCGTCGCTGGTGACCATGTCGAGTGGCTCGACGCACCTGCCCGTGTGGTCGCTCTCGGGTGGCACCGCGGGGCAGTCGGTTGCGGGCCTCGTCGGCGCGCTCCCCAGCGGCTGCGGCGCCGTGAAGGTCGAGATCGTGGTCACCACGACCGATGCCTCGACCAGCCCTCAGTTCGCCGACGTCTATCGCTGCCACCTGACGCAGTTGGTGGACGGCGCTCCGTTCACCGCCGAGTATGTGCTGGGCACGCCCGTGCGCACCGCGCTGCCCGCCGGACCGTTCCACACGCGGACCATCCTGCTGGACCCCTACTACGAGGTGGATCCGCAAGCCCCGCTGTGGGTGCGCATTCAGCGCGAGCCGACCGATCCGGCCGACACGTTCACCAAGCCCACCGGCCTGGCCATGGTCAAGGTGACGCCGCTGCCGGCGCTGCCGAAGCCGCGCATCGTGCAGGACGTGCACGGCTACAACTCGTGGCCGATGCTGCAGGCCATCGGCGACAAGCTGGTCTGCGTCTACAGCCGTGGCAAGGCGCACACCATCGCCGATGATGACCGCGCGGTCTACGCGCGCACCTCCACCGACGGTGGTGCGACGTGGACGCCGGAGACGGTGGTCGCCAACACGCCAGGCTACGGCGAGGTCGAAGTCGGCAAGGGGCTGGATGCCACGGGGGCGCTGCTCCTGTGGGTGCGGCGCATCGGTCCGGACTGGAACCACGACCTCTACCGCTCCACCGACGGCGTGACCTTCGCGCGCGTGGCGACGCCGCGCCTCGCCGTCCAGCCGATGCAGATCACCGACGTCTTCGCGGTGCCCGACGTCGGGCTCATGGCGCTGTGGTTCGCCGGCAACTACCAGGACGACACCAGCCACTCGTGGGGCAAGCTGGTCAGCGGAGACAATGGCGCCACCTGGACCCAGACCGTCATCGAGTCGGGGTTGACCAAGGATGACTGGCCGACCGAGCCCGCGGCAGTCCACCTCGGCCACGGCCGGATTCTCTGTGTGGCCCGGACCGAGGCCGGCGGCGTCTACACCACGCGCGCCCAGTTCCAGATGGTCTCGACCGACTCCGGGGCGACCTGGAAGCGCTCGAAGACCAACATCGGCGATGTCACGGCGTCCACACCGAGCCTGATCCTCGACGCCGCGACCGGTCTGCTGAGCAACTACTACTACCAGCGTGGCCGGGGTGTCCTGTGGCGCCGCGTCGTCGCGCCGGACCGCGTGTTCGACCATCCGCTCGACTGGCCCGCGCCCGAGGCGGTCGCCGGCGGCAGCCGCGTCACGTTCGATGCGGGCAACGTGAACGCCACCGCGATCGGGGGGACACACTACCTCGCCTTCTACTCCGGCAAGGCGCCCGACACGGCCATCCTGGTCGCCACGGCGACGGCACCGAAGGCTGGCGCGGTGCGCGGCGGTGCGCCGCGGGGGTAGGCCAGCGAGCGGCAGGCCGTCGGTGGCCGACCGTCGGTGGCAGTCCCGCCGCTGGTCTTCGTTGCCTGGCCCCTCGCCAGGTGGCCGAGGGGCCAGGCAACCAGCGCGCTCGGACGGCGAACGACACGTGTCCCCTCGGGCCGCTGCGCAGGCCCCTGTCATCGCGCTACGGCGCTCCCCGCGCTTGCTCGGCGTCCTTGACGATGGTCGACTGGTAGTACTGCTCCACGAAGTGGGTTGCCGCCTGTATCTCGGCCACAGATGCGTCGCGGCGGGAGGCCACCAGCTTGCATTCGTCGTCGTCATCGCGGTGGATGATGGCGATGATGACTCCAACATAGCGCGCCACCGGGCGGGCCTCATCGAGGATGTACACGTCGATCTCATGTCCATCTTCAGCCTTCGTGCCCGGAATGTAGCCGTAGTTGATGGCGTAGACCAGGCTGCTGTTCCGCGGATGGGCTGAACCCAGCGGGCGGTCGACGATCACTTCCACGGTCTGGCCGAGTAGTCGCACATACTGCTCGTCGATGTTCATGTCATTCGCCCGATCACAACGAGTCGATGGGCAGCGCCCGAAGAGCAACCGGCCCTCGTGGCGGTGACCTGCCCCATTCTACGGTCTTCTCGACGGTCTGGCGGCCCGGGAGCCGCTGTCCGAGCGTAACAGAGGCGGCCGCCGCCACCACTGGTCCCACGACAGGACCCACAACTCGGACATCGCCTGACGCGGTGACGACAACAGCCCACTGCCCAGCGCTGTCGGCGACCCCGGCCGCATCGCCGAACTGATGGACCGCTCGGGCGTGGCATCTGCGCTACGGCGCCGGCTGCACTCGCCACGGCGGCATGCTCGCCCGGCGAGACCTGCGCGGCGCTGTTGCGGCGCGCCACCATGGCGTGTTGTGGAGACGTGAGCTGGATGGCGCCCGCGCCGCGAAGGGCGCTTCCAGCCGCGGCCGGCCCCTGCCCAACTTGGGGTAGCGCAGGCTTCCAGCCTGCGCCGGGGCGCGTGGCCCGCGTGGGTGCGCGACCGCACAGGCTGGAAGCCCGTGCTACCCGCAGGCGGCAAGCCGGCTGGGATCGCCATGCGGGGCGCCGCTGCCTACCCAACCCGCCGCCCACCTGACCGCTTCGTCGCCACGCCGCACAGTGTCAGATGAGCTGGATCCCGACCCACCAAGGAGACGCCATGGCGGTCAAGCGTTTGGACTCAGATGAGCTGGATCCCGACCCACCAAGGAGACGCCATGGCGGTCAAGCGTTTGGACAACGTCGGCATCGTGGTGGCGGACCTCGATGCCGCCATCGAGTTCTTCACCGAACTTGGCCTCGAACTGGAGGGGCGCGCGTCGGTCGCGGGCGACTGGGCCGACAGCGTCACCGGCCTGCGCGACATGCGCGTCGAGATCGCGATGATGCGGACGCCGGACGGCCACAGCCGGCTCGAACTGTGCCGATTCCTCGCGCCGCCGGTGATCGCCGATCATCGCCAAGCCCCGGTGAATGCCCTCGGGTACCTGCGCGTCATGTTCGCCGTGGAGGACATCGACGACACCCTCGTCCGACTGCGCCAGCGCGGCGCCGAACTGGTCGGCGAAGTGGCTCAGTACCAGGACACGTACCGGCTCTGCTACCTACGGGGACCCGATGGGATTCTCATCGGGCTCGCCCAGGAGCTGCTGGACCCGGGACAGCAGACCTGACTACTCGCTCGCCATTGGCGCCCGGCGGCCAACTCGGCGGACGGCCGGCACTCGCACACCGCTGACCGTCGCCGACGGCCACATCCACCTTTGGTCGCACGACATGACCCGCTACCCCGCCGTCGCCTGGCGCGAGGACGGCGAGAGCGGCCTGTCCGACGCCAACGGCGAAGCTGGGCGGCCGGCGCTGAACGCAAGGGCGAAGGAGATCTGAACGCCTGACGAACGGGTGGCTAGAGCCGAGCGGGCGCGCCACGCTGACACGGCCATTGGCCCGCTCGTGGTGCGCGGAGCACCGACTGCTCGCGCCGTGCGGCAGGACACCACGCCATGATGCCAGCCCTCTCACTCGCCAACCTCGCCGCGCTCATGGCGGTGGCCACGAATCCGCCACTGACCTTGCATCCGCTGGCGAAGCCGCTGCCGTTCGGGCATCAAGGCCCGTTCGTCACCACGGCGGATGGTGGCGTGCTGTGCATCGAGGCCACGACGGCGTGCCGCAGCGCAGATGAGGGGCGGACCTGGACCAGCACACCGCTGTTCGGCGGTTCGAGCCGGTACCGAGTCAGTGATGAGCGCGCGCTCCTGCGAACCAGGAGCGGGGTGATCATCGCAGGCTGGATGAACGGCGCGGAACGCCAGGCTCCGCAGACCTGGAACTGGGGTGCCAAGGACGCTCGGTGGACCGACTTCGTGCTGCCGACTTATGTCTGCCGCAGCCTCGACGACGGCCGGACCTGGACCACTCCGGTCAAACTGAGCGAACCGTGGTGCGGCTGCATCCACTCGCTCATTGAGCTGCGCTCGGGGCGGATCGTCCTGGTGGGCCAGGAGATCATCCCGGAGTGGCGTCACGCCACGGTGATGTTCGTCTCGGATGACCAAGGGCAGACGTGGCAGCGCAGCAACCTGCTGGACTACGGCGTTGGCCGCCACGATCACGCGGGCAGCATCGAGGGCACGGTCATCGAGCGCCAGGACGGCACGCTCTACCTGCTCCTGCGGACCGAGAGCGGCTATCTCTGGCAGGCCACCTCGTCGGACGGCCTGCAGTGGGAGGGCTTGCGGCAGACGTCGATTCCTTCGGTGACCTGCTGCGCGCAGATGGCGCGGCTGACCGACGGCCGCATCGCGTTGCTGTGGAACGCGCCACCGCGTCATGCCCCACAGAACCGCTCCAGCCGCTCCGAACTCAGCCTGGCCTTCTCGGCCGACGACGCGCGCACCTGGACGAAGCCCGTGGTGGTGGCGGCCAAGTACGGCGACGAGCGGCGCACGCTCGCCTCGGACCTGCGCGTGTCCTATCCCTACCTCTATGAGCGCCGTCCGGGCGAGTTGTGGATCACCACGATGCAGGGCGGTCTGCGGATGAGGATCAGCGCCACCGACCTCGACAAGGCGGCGATCCCGGTCTACCAGCCGCCGCCCGCGCCGGTGCCGAAGCCGGGTGGCCTGGTCATGTTCGGCGATTCCACCACGGCAACGCGCGTCGGGGCGGTCCGCATGGTCTACGCCGACCGCGTGCAGGAAGCCTTGCAGAACAGCGGCTCCGGCCTGAGCGTGACCAATGCCGGACTGGGGAGTTCCACGACCCGCGAGGCGAAGCAGCGCCTCGTCCGCGATGTGCTGGCGTACCGACCGCGCCTCGTGGTCATGCAGTTCGGCATCAACGATTCGGCGGTGGATGTCTGGAAGATGCCGCCCGCGATCGAGCCGCGCATCTCGCTGACCGAGTTCGAGGACAACCTGCGGACCATGATCCAGCAGTGCCACGCACAGCAGGCGACGGTCATTCTGATGACCACGAACCCCTTGCGCTGGACGCCCGCCTTGAGGGATCTCTATGGCAAGCCACCGTACCGGCCCGAGGCCGAGGATGGTTTCGAATCACCGACCCTCGCCCGCTACAACGACGCCGTGCGCCGACTGGCCGGGGCGCTCAGAGTGCCGCTGGTGGACGTACGCGCCGCCTATCCTGAGTTCGCCAAAGCCCACCACACCACGGTTGATGGGCTGTTGCTCGACGGGATGCACCCCAATGACCTCGGGCACCAACTGGTGGCCGAACTGCTCCTGCCGCTGATCCGGAGCCTGCTGCGGTGATGCCACTCAGCGCCCGGTTGCAGCGGCGGCCTGCTCAGGTGCAGGCTGGACGGCAGGTCACGGCAGGAGCTACCGGCATGACCATCATCGACGGCCACAGCCACCTCTGGTCCCACGACATGACCCACTACCCCGACCTCGCCTGGCGCGAGGACAGGGCCAGCCATCTGCCGAAGGAAGACGGCCGCGCTGCGCGGCTGGTGGAGTTGGTGGACGCCGCCGGCGTGGCCGATGCGCTCAACGTGCAAGTGCCGGCGTCGCGGGAGGAGTTCCGCACCGTTGACCGTCAACAGCCCATCGGCACACTATTGCGCCAAGGGGTCCACGATGCTTGAGCAGGACAGCGGCGATCACATCAAGGAAGTCTACGCCCGCTTCGGGTTGGCAGTCTACTGTGCCCAGGTACTGGAGCACGGCCTGGTCAATGCCCTCGTCATTCTTGACCTGGTACCGTCGCGGCGCCACCTTGCTCGCTCCAAAGCAGACTGGGCAGGTGAAGTGGACACCTTCATGGGTACCCATTTCCGGACGACGATGGGCCGCATGATGAAGAGCCTCCACGCGGTCACGCAAGTGGACAACGACCTGGAAGCACTCCTCAATGAAGCACTCGAGAAGCGGAACTGGCTCGTCCATCATTTCTTCCGCGATAGCGCAGTTGCTTTCATGTCAGCAACTGGTCGTGAGCAGATGCTCCGAGACATAGACCAGTGTCGGGAACTCTTCGAGTCGGCCGATGAGCGCCTTGGGATGACTGTTAGGCCGTTGCGAGAGAGCGCCGGTCTCACTGACGATGTACTGGAGGGCGAACTACAGCGGTTGCTCCTCGAGAGCGAGACCTAGTACCAGCCCACACTGATTCCAGCCCATACCTCGGGCTTGCCCCGAGTAGGCGCGAAGCGCCGTATCGAGGGGCCATCGCCGGACCAGCACTGTCGTGCGGCCCTTCGATACGCGGCTTCGCCGCTACTCAGGGCAAGCTCTGGTTTGGTCTACAATCAGGTTGGTGCGGTACTAGTGAGGCATGCGATGGACGGCGGGGGCGGAGCCAAATGGCGAGGAGAAGCCACACACCCCGCGAACAGCCCGTCTGCACTGACCGCCTTGACAGAGCGAAACAAATGAGAATCACCGAGATCACGCGCTCTTCGCTCATCGACTCGCTGCTGCTCTCCGGTCGCCCGTTCCATGGTCGGATGGACCTGATCGAGTTCCTGAGCCGCGTATGGGACTTGTCGACGCTGCCATCGACCGACAGCAGGTTCAGCGACGCCGAAGGCGACATCTGGCAGCACATGGTCAACAACTATGATTGGGATGACTCCTACCTGCTGCGGCAGCGCCTGAACCTATCCCGATGCGACGACAGTGCCTTCTTGCGGTTCGTCGAGACCTGCGTGCATCCGCTTGTTGTCACCGACGACCAAGAAGCTGCCACCATCGCAGAGCGGTTCAACGAGCTACTCATAGAGGATGGCTATGCATTGAGCATTGCAGAGAGGGTCTCCGGCCACCCGATCTACCGCGCCAGAGAGGTCGGCGACGACAAGAGCACGCTTCCTCAGTCGGCGGTGTACGAGGTCGTGCTGTCCTTCGCTGGAGAAGACCGCGAGTACGTGGAGGACGTTGCCGAGGAGCTACGCGCTCACGGGGTGGCGGTGTTCTACGACAAGTACGAGGAAGTGACGCTGTGGGGCAAGGACCTTGCTGAGCACCTGGATCGCGTATACAGCTCGGCCCGCTACTGCGTGATGTTCATCTCTCAGCACTACGCCTCGAAGGTCTGGACCAGCCACGAGCGTCGAAGCGCCTTGGCCCGGGCGGTTGAGAACATGTCGGAGTACATCCTCCCGGCCCGATTCGACGATACGGAGGTGCAAGGTGTCCGCTCGTCGCTAGGAATCTGTCCAACGGTTCGTCGCCGGTCCGGTCCCACCTGCCTGGCGGCG
>CAZHGD010000183.1:0-15022 GCA_964531735.1 uncultured Fimbriimonadaceae bacterium
TCGTGCCCACGTTCACATGCGGCTTCTTCCGCTCGAACTTTTGCCTCGCCATCGTGCCAAGCCTCCCGCTCCGGCCGCCTCAGCGGCCTGCGATCAACTCTTCCCGGATCGACGCCGGTACTTCTTGATATCGCGCCGGCTCCATCGTATACGTGGCGCGCCCCTGACTCGCCGACCGCAGGGTCGTGGCGTAGCCGAACATCTCGGCCAGGGGCACAAACGCCGTAATCGTTTCCGTCTCGCCCGGTGACGGGCTCATCGCGCCGATGCGCGCCCGCCGCTGGTTCAGGTCACCGATCACGTCGCCCAGGTAGTCACGCGGGGTGACCACCTCGACCTCCATGATCGGCTCCATCAACTTCACGCCGGCCTTCTCGGCCGCCGCCTTCAACGCTATCGCCCCGGCCATCTTGAAGGCGATCTCCGAGGAGTCCACCTCATGGCTGGAGCCGTCCACCACCGCCGCCCGGAAGTCCACCAACGGGTAGCCCGCCGCGATGCCGCCTTCGGCCGCCTCGCGCACGCCATTCTGGATGGCCGACATGAACTCGCGCGGGATCGGGCCGCCGACGGTCCGGTCCTCGAACACGAAGCCGCTCTCGCCCTCGGCCAGCGGCTCGACCTCGAGCACCACATGGCCGAACTGCCCGCGGCCGCCGCTCTGCCGCACGAAGCGGCCCTCGGCGCGGCCCGGCCGGACCAGCGCCTCGCGGTACGAGACCTGCGGCGTGCCGACCCGGGCATCCACCCGGAACTCGCGCAGCAGGCGGTTGATGATGATCTCCAGGTGCAGCTCGCCCATGCCGGAGATGACCGTCTGACCGGTCTCTTCGTCGAAGCGCACCTGGAACGTCGGATCCTCGTCGCGCAGGCGGCCCAGCGCGTTGGTCAGCTTGTCCTCGTCGGCCCGCGTCCGCGGCTCGACCGACATCCAGATGACCGGCTCCGGGAAGGTGATCGCCTCGAACGCGATCGGCTGCTTCGGGTCGCACAGGGTCTCGCCCGTGGCGACGTCGTTCAGCCCGATCACCGCCACGATGTCGCCGCACCGCGCCTGCGTCAGATCCTCGGCGCGGTTGGCGTGCATGCGCAGCAGCCGCCCGGCCCGCACCTGCTTGCCCTTGGTGGTGTTCAGCACCGACTGGCCCTTGTCGAGCCGGCCGGAGTAGATCCGCACGTAGGTCAGCTTCTGGTTCATCCGCGGGTCGTTCTGGACCTTGAAGGCCAGCCCCGCGAACGGCTCGGTTTCCTCCGGCGCCCGGCGTACTTCGGCCCCGCTGCGCGGGTCCGCGCCGACCGCCGCGCCGACGTCCAGCGGTGACGGCAGGTAGTCGACCACCGCATCCATGACCAACTGCACGCCGCAGTTGCGGAAGGCCGAGCCGCAGGCCACCGGCACCATCTTGCCGGCCAGCGTGGCCGCCCGCACCGCCGCCTTCAGCTCGTCGTTCTCGATCGGCTGGTCGTCGGCGAACTTCTCGAACAGGGCCTCGTCGACCTCGGCCGCCGCTTCCGCCAGCCGGGCCCGGGCCGCTTGCGCCGCCTCGCGCAGCTCGGCCGGGATGTCGCCGTACTCGACGGTCACGCCCAGGTCGTCGGTGAAGAACGCGGCCCGCATCTGGACCAGGTCAATCACGCCACGCAGGTCGGCTTCGGCGCCGATCGGCAGTTGGATGGGCACCGCGTTGGCCCCCAGCCGCTCCTGCATGCTGCGCACGACGTTGGCGAAGTTGGCGCCGACGCGGTCCATCTTGTTGACGAAGGCGATCCGCGGCACGCCGTACTTGTCGGCCTGGCGCCAGACGGTCTCGGACTGCGGCTGCACCGCGGCCACCGCGCAGAACACGGCCACCATGCCATCGAGGATGCGCAGGGACCGCTCCACCTCGACGGTGAAGTCGACGTGCCCCGGCGTGTCGATGATGTTGACGACGTGGTTCTGCCAGGAGCAGGTCGTGGCCGCCGCCGTGATGGTGATGCCGCGCTGCTGCTCCTCCTCCATGTAGTCCATGGTGGCGGCGCCTTCGTGCACCTCGCCCATGGCGTGGATCTTGCCCGTGTAGAACAGGACCCGCTCGGTCAAGGTGGTCTTGCCCGCATCGATATGCGCCGCGATTCCGATGTTCCGGACTCGTGACAGCGGGAAAGATGACGCCACAGCTTTCACCTTCGCGGCCGCCGGCCGCTGGGACTCAGACGCGATAGTGGGCATAAGCTTTGTTGGCTTCCGCCATGCGGAACACTTGCTCGCGCCGGTCATACGCACCGCCGGCCCGCCCGGCGGCATCGGTCAGCTCGTTGGCGAGCCGCTCGATCATGCCCTTCTCCGAGCGCTTGCGGGCGGCCTGGACAATCCACCGGACGGTCAGGGCCACGGCCCGCTTCGGGCGCACTTCGGCAGGGATCTGATAGGTCGAACCACCCACGCGGCGGCTCTGCACCTCAACGCGCGGTCGCACGTTGATGAACGCCTCTTCCAGCACCTCCAGCGGATTGCGGCCGGTGCGGTCGGCGATGCGCAGCAGCGCGCCGTAGAAGACGTGCTCCGCGCGGGTGCGCTTGCCACCGTGCATCAGGTAGCGGATGAAGCGCTCGCAAACCGTGCTACCCAGCACGGGATCGGGCGTCACCTCGCGGGTATGGATGGTGTGCTTACGGGACATACCCCAGCTCCTCGCTACTTCGGCCGCTTGGCGCCGTACTTGCTGCGCCCCTGCCGGCGCTTGTCCACGCCCGAGGTGTCGAGCGTGCCGCGCACGATGTGGTAGCGCACACCCGGCATGTCCTTGACGCGACCGCCGCGGATCAGCACCACGCTGTGCTCCTGAAGGTTGTGGCCCTCACCCGGGATGTAGGCCAGCACTTCGCGCCGGTTGGTCAACCGCACGCGGGCCAGCTTCCGCAGGGCCGAGTTCGGCTTCTTCGGCGTGTCGGTGTAGACCTTGGTGCACACCCCGCGCTTCTGCGGCGAACCGCCCTGCACCGGGAACGGCCGGCGCTTCTTCAGGTTGAACCCGGTCTGCAACGCCGGGGCCTTGCTCTTCCGGCGCTGCCGCTCCCGCGGATTGCGCACAAGCTGATTAATGGTCGGCATCGATGCTGTCCTCGTGTGCCTGTCTCGAAGAGGCGAACCTGGCGCCTCTGTGGCTGGCGGTGCACCGGTGGGGAAACTTCTAGCCCTGCGGGTCGTCGAGTCGGGACAACCGCGGGCGATGCCTTGCCGGGGCTTTACGCCAAGCCCACCAGGAAGACACGGTTCGTGCGAGAAGCGTGCCTGCTCGCCTGCCGCGACTGCCGCGGCGGTTCGAACAGTGCCTTCAGTGGGTCAGTCCACTCAGAGCGGGGCTTGGCCCGCGCTCCACAAGTCGCATACACTATCAGAGTCGCGCTAACCCGTCAACTGCCAAATGCTCAAAACTGAGTCACCAAGCGGCTCGGCGGCCCCTGCCGGCGCGCGCGCCCGCCCGCGGCTCGCCTTGACACCGATTCGGCCCAACCTTAGAATGCACCGGTCCGCCGGCGGCCTGAAGCCGCCCCTCCGGCGCTCAGGATCTGCCACTCATGAGGTTCCCACTCGGCCTGACTCTGGCCGTGTCGCGCTATATGACGGCCCAGGCGCTCCAGCGCCGCCAGCGCTACCCCACCGTGCTCATGCTGGAGCCGCTCTACACCTGCAACCTGGCCTGCCTCGGCTGCAGCACCGAGCGGCACACCGGCAAGCTCAAGGACCGGCTCTCGCTGGAAGCCTGCCTCGAAGCGGTCGATCAGTCGAACACGCCGACCCTCTCGCTGTGCGGCGGCGAGCCGACGCTCTATCCCGAGCTGCCCGAACTGATCGCCGAGCTCAACCGGCGCGGGCGGTACACCTACCTGTGTACCAACGCCCTGGTGCTCGACCAGAAGCTGTTCGACGTCATTCCGCCCGACCCGCACCTGATCGTCAACGTCCACCTCGACGGGCTGAAGGCGACGCACGACTTCGTCTGCAACCGCGAGGGCGTCTTCGACCACGCCATCGAGATGATCAGAGAGAGCAAGCGCCGCGGCTACGCCACCATGACCAACACCACCGTCTACCACGAGACGGAGCTGGCCGAGGTGGAGGAGCTGTGCGAACTGCTGATGAGCTGCGATGTGGACGGCATGTTGATCTCGCCGGGCTACCAGTACGCCTCGGTGGAGCGCGAGATCTTCATGAAGCGCGACGACATCCACCGCAAGTTCGCCCGCGTCATGGAACTCAGCCGGACCTACCCGCTGACCGCCACGCCGGCGTTCCTGGAGTTCTGCGCCGGACAGCGCGAGCTGCGCTGCGCGCCCTACTCGACGGTCACCCGCACGCCGCTGGGCTGGAAGGCGCCGTGCTACCTGATCGACGAGAAGTTCTACCCGACCTATGAGGAGTTCTGGAACAGCGTCGACTGGGAGTACTGGGAAACCCGCCAGGACGCGCGCTGCCGGAACTGCTACATGCACTCGGGCTTCGAAGCCGCGGCGGTGAAGGACGCGTCGAGCAACTTCAAGGACTTCCTGAAGCTGATGCTCTGGAACCTCTCCAAGCCCAACGGCCGCGGCCGGGCGAAGGCGCCCGACGAGTCGCTGGCCGACGCAGCGGACTGAGCGGCCGCCATGCCCGTTTTGGTCACCGGTGCCAGCGGTTTTGTCGGCTACCACGTGGCGCGACTCCTCGTCGCGCGCGGCGAGGAGGTCCGGTGCCTGGTGCGCCGCACCAGCGACACCTCGCGGCTGACCCCGCTGGGCGTGACGCTGGCCGTGGGTGACCTGCTCGACGCCGAGTCGCTGCGCGCGGCGGCCGCGGGTTGCCGCACCGTCTACCACGTCGCCGCCGACTACCGCCTCTGGGTGCGCGACCCGCAGGAGCTGTATCGCGCCAACGTCGAGGGCAGCCGTAACCTGATCGAGGCCGCCACCGACGCCGAGCGCATCGTCTATACCAGCACCGTCGGCGTGCTGCGCCAGAGCGACGACCGCCGCGTCGTCGACGAGGCCACGCCGAGCAGCCTGGACGACATGATCGGCCACTACAAGCGCTCGAAGTTCCTGGCTGAAGCGGCCGTGCGCGAGCTGGCCGAGGCCGGTCGCCCAGTGGTGATCGTCAACCCGTCCACGCCGGTGGGCGACTACGACGCCAAGCCGACCCCGACCGGCAAGATCATCGTCGACTTCCTCAGAGGCGGCATGCCCGGCTTCGTGGACACCGGCATGAACCTGGTGGACGTCCACGATGTGGCCGCCGGGCACCTGCTGGCGGCCGAACGCGGCCGGGTCGGCGAGCGCTACATCCTCGGCGCGGAGAACTTGACCCTGGAGCAGATCCTCGGCCTGCTGGCGCAGCTCACCGGCCGGCCGGCGCCGCGCCTGCGCGTGCCGCACGCCGTGGCGCTGCTGGCCGGCTACTGGGACAACTTCATCAACGTCACGCTGCGCGGCCGCGAGCCGAACATCCCGCTCGAGGGCGTGCGCATGTCGGCGCACTACATGTGGTTCTCGCCAGCCAAGGCGGTGGCCGAGCTGGGCCTGCCGCAGAGCCCGGTCTCCGGCGCGCTGCAGCGCGCGATTGACTGGTTTCTGGCCAACGGCTACGCTTGATTCGCAGCGCGGAGCAAGCGGTACCATGGCCCTGCGGACGCTTCACATCGGGGTTGGTGGGCGCGGCGTCTGGCCCATCTCGCTCTTTCCTCAACGCGACGACGTGCAGGTTGTCGGCCTCTGCGATATCCGACCGGAGCCGCTAGCCAAGGCGCGCGACGCCCTCGGGTTGCCCGAGTCGGCTTGCTGGGCCGACTGGACCGTGGCCCTGCGCGACTGCGAGTGCGACGCGGTGGTGGTGATCACGCCGCCCGACCTGCACCACGAGATGTGTTTGGCCGCAGTCCGCGCCGGCCGTCACGTGATGGTCGAGAAGCCGTTCACCAAGTGCCTCACCGAAGCCTGGCAGGTCATCGCCGCAGCCGAGGCGGCGGGCGTCAAGCTGACCGTCTGCCAGCAGGCCCGCTACGCGCCGGCCACGCGCGCGGCGGTGGACCGGCTGGCCGTCGGTGACCTCGGCGCGCCGCAGTTCGGGCTGATGACGCGGTTCAGCCGCCGGCCGAACGTGCACCACAGCGGCCAGGACCGCCACGCCTACGCCTGGGAGCGCGGCGTCCACGACCTGGACACCGCCTGGAGCCTGTTCGGTGGCACCCCGCAGACGGTCCGCGCGGTCGGCTTCAACCCGCCGTGGAGTCCGTATCTCGGCGGCGCCGGCATGGTCGCGACCGTCGAGTTCTCCGGTGGCGGCGTGTGCAGCTTCAACTCGTGCTTCATGAGCTGGCGCGACGACAACGCGTTCGCGATCGAGTGCGCCGGCGGCAGCCTCAGCCTCGGCGGCGAGGCCGTGCTCACCCCGGCCGACGGTGGCGCGCCCATCACGCTGCCGGCCGTCGGCTACCCCGGGCCCGAGGCGCAGGTGGTCGACGACTTCGTCGGCTGGGTCAACGGCGGGCCGGAGCCGGTCAACGGCATGCACCAGAACCTGTGGATCGTCGGCACCATCGAGGCCATCTGCGTGGCCGCCGAAGAGCGCCGCGTGGTGGACATCGCCGAGCTGATCGAGCAGCGGCGCGCGGGAGCGGCCTGATGAACGACTCGCTGGCGGCGATCATCCTGATCATCAAGAACCTCTGCTTCAACGTGGTGGCGGTGCTCACCGCGCTGGTGATCCTGGGCAACGAGTTGCGCCGCTGGAAGCTGACGTTCCGCTGGCTGGAGGAACGGCAGGCGTTCGTCCGCCGCGCCTGGCACGTCAGCCTGGGCGTGTTCCTGGCGCTCTCGGCGCTCTACGCCGGGCTGGTCCACCAACCGGCGCCGCTGGTCATCGACAGCCTGACCATCGGCGTCATGGTCGGCGCGGTCTACCTGTTGCAGCACCGCCGCGGCGGTCGCCCGCCGCTGAAGGCGGTGGACGAGGACGACGAGGACGACTCGTTCCTCAAACGCCGCAGCCCCCGCCGCGAGCGCACGGTCCCGGTGCCGCCGGACGCTGACGAGCCGGACGACGACGCGCCGCCGCCGCGGACGCGGCGGGAGCGGAGGGTGCGGAGGTAGAGGCAGAATAGGGGAGCGGGTGGGAATGTCGGTAGACGACAGACTGCTACTGGCTGTCGAGCGGCGCAGACGCGACAAGGAGCGCTACTGCCTGCGCCCACTGGCGTATCTCGATGGACGCCCACCAGCTGACGGGGCGATTCGCAGGGACGATCGCCCGGTCATCAGCGTGTCGGCCTACGCCAACGTGGTGCGCGGGGTTGGCGCGCTCGTCGTCGGGCGACTGGCGCTCATCAGCTCAGTTGTGCGATCCCAGTTGCCCTGCCGCTATCGCGTTGACGGCAACCTGACCGAACCGGATCCTGGCCAGGCAATGGAGGTCATCGCGGTTGACAACGCGTTTGGTGGCATAGGCCAAGCTGCGGAGCCAGGCCGTACGCACAGCCTGGCGCACCCGACTACCCGCGAAGTGCTACTGCTCTGGCGCCAGGACTTGTATGGCCCGTTCGTGGCGACCATCGCCGCGGGCTATAGCGTCTCGTTCGCGCCGGTGTCTGAGCTTTCGCTGAGGCCAACCTTGTGGTCAGACGCGCGTCGCTTGGCTGGTTCATGTTATCTGGCCTACGACAATGCGACGAGACCTGATGGCTCGCACATCTCGGGTGGGCGCCATATCATTCTCGGACCTGGCTGGGCCAGCATCTGCCAGCACGCTCGCGGCGAGACCGGAGCCGGTACGCCGACCGCAGTCAGCGGCTTGTCGCCGGGCGCGCAACCGGCGAGGCAGGCGGCGCTTAGCCCACCAGACCGCCTCCCACAGGCGCCGGGCGCAGGATCTCAGCCGACGCGGTCAGCCGCGCTCCCACCGGCCAGCCCCATAGAGCGCGACCGCCTGCCAGTGGCCCAGCCGGCACCCGCCGGCGAAGTCGGTACCGAAGTCAGGCCGCCCGAGGCAGCGGCGACAGCTGGTATGCCCACCGATGGCTTGGCGTCGATGCGTGAGCGCCTTCTTCACGAGCGCGAACAGCACTTGGCAGACAGAACGCAGGCCCTCGAGGCCCTAGAGGAACGTGCCCGGGCCCTCCTCGACGACGCTCAGCAAGTCAGGGAAGGCTTCATGGCCGCGCTGGCCGCGGCGGAGGCGGCTAGCGCCGAGATGGCCCAGCTCCGACGGACCGCCCAAGACGAGTTCGCGGCATTGCGCGACACGGGCTTGGAGCACCTCGCCCAGGCCGAGAAGGACGCCGCGACCCTCCGCGCCAACCACACCGTCGTCGAGAACCTGCAGACCATTGCGGCGCACCTCGGGGCCGCCAATGGCCAGCCGACCTCGGCTGCCCCGCCGGCAACGCCTGAGCCTGCCCAGGCGTACGCCCACGCACCAGCCGCGCCCTACCGGCCGGGCGCCTACACCGTGGGCCGCTCGTCCTCCGGCAGCAAGCCGATGGACGAGAAGACGTTCTTCGCGCGGTTCCAGAAGCTGGTCGCCGACAGTGGCTTCACCTACGACGAGTTGGATCTGAAGGCCTTCCACCTCAGTGTCAAGTGCGGCGACATCACGATTCTGGGCGGGTCGTCAGGCACCGGTAAGTCGTCGTTGCCGCGGCTGTACGCCAAGGCGCTGCTGGGTGACGAGTACGTCACCGAACGCGGCTGCCTGATGGTCAACGTCAGTCCGACCTGGATGGACCGGCACGACCTGCTCGGCCACATGAACACTCTGGAGCGACGGTTCTACCCGTCAACCACAGGGCTGTACCAACGGCTGATCTGTGCGCAGGTAGAGCACGACAACAACGAAGACGGCACTGGGCTGCACCTGGTCTGCCTCGATGAGATGAACCTGGCCAAGCCGGAGCACTACTTCAGCGAGTTCATGCAGCTGGTGGAGCGGCGGCCTGGCGAGGAGCGCGTCCTGCAACTCTTTGACGCCACAGCAGCCGGCGACCAATGCCCTTACCGTGACTACGCCAAGGTGGACCTGTCGCCGGCCTTGCGCTTTGTGGGTACAGTGAACTACGACGAGACGACGCAGTTGCTGAGCAACCGACTGCTTGACCGGGCCAATGTGATCGAGTTGCGGGCGGACGGCCAGACAGCGAAGGAGGCCAACGCCGCGCAGGCGCAACCCAACGGTCCGTTGGTGACCCTAGCCGACTGCCAGCACTGGCGGCACAGACCCAAGCACGACGGGAGTCTTGCCAGACTGCTCCGGGAGACGACTGAACCACTGCGGAAGCTGGGATGTCCAGTGTCGCCGCGCGTGAGAACCGCAATGGCGCAATTCGTCGGCGCAGCCCAGGATCTGCTGAGCGAGCAGGAGGCAACGGACTTGCAGTTCGCGCAGCGCGTGGTACCAAAGGCTCGCGCGATCACCAGTGCGCACTGGGAGGCGCTCGAGGAGCTGTGCAAGTTCCTATACACCAACCGCGCGGCGCTGCCTCGGTCGCATGGCCTGGTTCAGCAGACACGGCTCCGCGATCGACCTCTCTGGCTTCAGGAGAGCTAGCACGACATGGCTCGACTCGAGGTCATCAGTCTGGCTACGGGCAAGGTGGTCGACTGGTGCCTCGGACCGGTCGGCCGGTGCCCACAGGTCATGACCGAGCGTGAGTGCATCGGCTTTCGCCTTCTCGCCGACGACCCAAGCCGCGACCACCGCCTGCTCATCGGCAGCATCCTACTCGACGTTGACCTTGGCGCTGATACTGGCAGGCGCGATAGCTGCGGTTGCTTGCGTTTCGACGATCCATACTGGATCTGGCACCTGACGAAGCCGCCATTCGAGAGTGCGAATGGCGAGACGGTGCTGGCAATCCAGTCGAGGGCACCATCGGCCGGGCCAAGCGGCGCGTGGCGCACGGATCTCGAGTACACCTTGACTGTTGTGCCCGACAAGGTGAGTGCCGAGGACTATCGGCGGATGGAGCGTGACCTGCAGGCGCTCAGCCATAGCCTGCTGCTCGACCTGAACGGCAAGTCGCGTCACGCGCAGGGCCGCGTTCAGTCAGGTCAAGCCCAGGAACTGGACTCCGCTGACCAGACTCTGGCCGGCATCGAGCGTATACTCGACCGCCTGGAGCCTGTCCTTGCGCAGATCGCGGGCCAAGCCGTCGCGCAGGTGGAGCAAAGGATAGGCGAGACGGCCTACTGGGGAAGCCGACCGCTATCAGCCAGCGCCCAGCGCCACTTGGCCCGGTCGGGGAATGATCCGGCGCGACTGCCACGGCCGGTACGGCTGCCCGAGCGGTGCGGCGCGGCGACACACGACGTCACTGAACACCGAACCCTCAAGGCCTTCATCGGGCTACTATGCACTCATGCGGCGGCCTGCGGACGGGCAGTCAGGCGGCATCAACAGACGCTAGATTCTGCGGCGGCTGCGCGGAATGTGTCACCCCAAAGAGCTGCAAGGATACGCGACCGCGAGGACCGCGGCGAGAGGGCGCGGCTGGGCGCCGCCGCCGAACGGGCGCTCCGCGCCCAGGCTAGAACGGAAGCCCTGCTGCGGCTGCCATTCCTCGACGGCGTTGTGGCCTCTGCTGGCGTGCCAACGCATGGTGCCTTCCAGCGAGGGGCAGCCTACCAACGCGTGTTCGCCTTGATGCGGGACTACCTTATGGCAGCTGGCCAGTTCCACGACTGTCGCGGCGACACTGCGGTCCGCAAGCTAACCTCGCGGCTCTTCGAGCAGTGGAGCTTCCTACACATCGTCAACGCCTTCCGCCCGCATCTGCGCGAGATGAACGGCTGGTCGGCTTCGCTCGCCTCGGATGTGCGTTCGCTGTATGTGATCGACTTCCGCCGCGGCCTGACATTCGACGGGGTGACTTCCAAAGGGCTCCGGGTGCGCATTCGCTATGAGCCCTGGGTGTACCATACGAGCACCATGCCGCCGGGCGAAGGGCTCTTCCAGGAGCATTGTACGGCCTCGCTCAGCCCTGACACTGTAGTTGAGTGCCTCGACCGCCATGGCCGGACCGTCTACTGCGTGGTCGTGGACTACAAGTACCGCCAGGACATCCGGTGGAGCTGGGACGAGGTGCGCAAGTATGAGAAGATCCGCTCCAGTCATACCGGCGACGTTGTCGCGCGCCAACTGTGGCTGGTACATCCCGGCGCGAACGACAGCATTTGCTGTGAGGATGCCTTTGTGCGGTTTGACGGAAATGGCGCATCGTGTCCACCGAACGAACAACCGCGGTTCGAGCTGACAGTTCGCGTCGGCGGCACAAACGGCGCGTTCGACGCCTTCGCCCGCGGCACCATCGCCTACCTCGATCGCCACTTCGCGCCCGGCGCGCGCACCTGACCGCAACCACGCCCACCACCGTCGCCAGCCGTCGTGGCCCAACCGGTAGCGCGCCAAGATCGTGATCATCCCGCGCCTGACGCCCTCAGCGCGCGGGTCACCGCGCCCGGCCGCTCACGTAGTCGTCCATGCGCTGCCAGACGGCGCCTGCGTCGGGCCAGACCACATCCTGGGGCAGCGCCGACAGCTCCTGCTCCAGGCCGCGCCGCAACGGCATGAAGTCGGCCTGCTGGAGCCCGGTCACCCGCAGCACCTTCGAGTTGTCGACGATCCGCTCGAACAGCCGATCGTAGGCAAGCTGGTACCAGGCCCCCTTGGACGAGCCCAGGATGGCCAGGTAGTCCTCGGTGGTCGCCGGCACCACCTGCAAGCCGATGAGCTCGCGGTAGTACTCCGCGATCTCGCCCCAGGGGCGGTGCTCTGCGGTGGCCAGCGTGAACGGCTCGCCGTAGGCGGCCGGATTGAGCACCAGCCGGGCCATGAGCTTCGCCACGTCGCCGGCCCAGCTCATCGTGGCCTGCACCGCCAGCGCTTCCTGGGGCAGCACGACCGGCAACCCCTGCCGCGCCCGGGCCACGACGACCGGCGCTTCCAGCGTCACCAACTGGAATCGGCGTTGCGAGTAGGTGATGGCCGGCCGGACGATGGTCCAGTTGCCGCACCCGGAACTGCGCAGGATGTCCTCGCCGCGCGCCTTGGACAGCGCGTAGTCATCGGTGGCCAGGAACTCGGCGTCGCTGGACGCATCGAGCAGCCGCGGCGTGTCCTCGGTGATCGGCACCGGGCCCCCGCCGTAGACGCGGTACGACGAGAGGTAGATGTAGTGCTCGGTACTGCGCAGCAGCAACTCGTGCCGCGCCCTGAACTGCTCCGTCGAGTAGATCATGAAGTCGACGATGGCATCGTACCGGTCGCTCAAGAGCTTCTCGAGCACGCCGATCTGCTTGGCATCGGCGGTGGTGTGCGACACCCGCGGATGATCGGACTGGACCTGGTCCAGCGAGACCACCGCGACCTCATAGCCCAGCGACGCCAGTTCCGGCACCACATACACGCCCATGGCCCCGGTGCCGCCCAGCACCAGCACCTTCTTGCCGTTCGCCGGTCGATTACCCGTCATTGCTCCGTCCTTGTCCCGTCACGGTCACCCGCTAAGCAGCCGCTCGGCGATCCAGTCCGGTCGGGGCGGGGCCTGGTGCCCGCCCGGTCACTGCCCGGTAGGCGCTAGGTGGCCCACAGCCGGGCGACCCAAGGGTCGCCCCGACGGGACAACGTCACCGGCCGGCTGCTTAGTCAGACTCGCGGCACCTGGCGATGGTACTGCACACCGCCGCGCCTGAACAGCGCCGGAGTGCCGGCGCGGGCGGCCCGCGCCGTGCGGACTCCACACCCGCCACCCCGCGCCCATCGGTTACCATGGCCCCCACGGACTCCGGAGTCGTTCCCATGCTCACCACCGTCGCCACGCTCCCCGCGCTGTTGCTCGCGCCCGCGGCCGGTTCGCCCATCGACCGGCAGGCGCTGGTGACGCGGCACAACCTGACCGACCTGCCGCTCGGCACGCCGCTGCCGTTGGGCAATGGCGAGTTCTGTGGCAGTGTCGATGGGACCGGGTTGCAGACCTTCGCCGGCAACACCATGGCGCACTGGGGCTGGCATTCGGCGCCGCTGCCCGCGGGCTGGACCGCCGCGCAGGTACCGGCGACCGGCACGTTCCAGCGCGGGCGGAACACCGGCGGCGACCAGTTCCCGCCGGGCACCGAGGCGCTGCGGCAGTGGCTGTTCGACAACCCGCATCGGCTCAACCTGGCGCGGCTGCGCCTGCGGCATGGCGATGGGCGCGAGCTGGCGGCCGGTGAGGTGACCCCACGGGCGCGCACGCTCGACCTCTGGCGCGGTGTGCACACCACCGAGTACACCGTCGCCGGTGAGCTGGTTCGCGTCGAGACCGTGGTCCATCCGGCGCTCGACGCCGTGGCCGTACGGCTCGAGAGCCGGCTGCTGGCGCGCGGGCAACTACAGGTGGCGCTCGACTGCCCCTATGGCTCGCTGGACCAGACCGGCTGGGTCGGCGACTTCGCGCGCGACTGGGCGCACCACACCGCGGTGTCGCGGCCGGCGAGTCGTCGCCTCGAGCTGGCCCGCCAGGTGGACGACACCCGTTACCAACTGGCGCTGGAGTGGTCGGACGGCGCGGAGTGGGCCCAGACCGGCCCGCACGCCTTCCGCCTGACCGCCAGCGTGGAGCGGCTGGAGCTGGTCTGCGCCTGCACCGCCGGTCGGCCGCCGGCGCTGCCCGACTTCGCCAGCACGCGCGAGGCCGCGGTGGCCGCGTGGGCCGCGTTCTGGCGCGGCGGCGGCGCTGTTGACCTGTCGGGCAGCCGCGACCCGCGCTGGCGCGAGCTGGAGCGGCGGGTGGTGCTGTCGCAGTACCACACCGCGGCGCAGTCGTCGGGGAGCTGGCCGCCGGCCGAGACCGGTCTGCTGGGCCTCGATCCCTGGCGCGGGCAGTTCCATATGGAGATGGTCTGGTGGCACCTGGCGCATTTCGCGCTGTGGGGCCGCTGGAGCCGCGCCGAGGCGGCGCTCGACTGCTACCGCCGCTTCACGTCGGCGGCGCGGGCGTTGGCCGAGCAACTGGGCTATCGCGGGCTCAAGTGGCCCAAGTCGGTCGGCCCCGAAGGGCGCAGCGCGCCCTGGGTGGGCAATCAGGTGCTGCTCTGGAAGCAGCCGCACCCCATCTTCTTCGCCGAGCTGGAGTACCGTCTGCGGCCGACGCGCGAGACGCTGGAGAAGTGGCGCGAGGTGGTCTGCGGCACCGCCGAGCATCTGGCCGACTATCCCACACGCGACGCGGCCAGCGGCGTCTACTCGCTGGTGCCGGCGATGCCACCGAGCGAGCAGGGCATCACGCGCGACACCGTGTTCGACCTGGCCTACTGGCGCTGGGGCCTGGACACCGCGCAGCGCTGGCGCGAGCGACTCGGCCTGGCGCGCGAGCCGCACTGGGACGAGGTTCGCGCGCACCTGGCACCGCTGCCGGTGGTCAACGGAGTCTACGTCCATGCGGCCGAGTGGCACGACACCTACACCCAGCGCGCCTGGGAGCACCCGGACCCGGTGGGGGTGCTGGGCATGTTGCCGCTGGTGGACGGCGTCGATGCGGCCACGGCGCGGCGCACGGTGCGCGCTGTCTGGGAGCGGTGGGACTGGGCCCGCACCTGGGGCTGGGACTGCCCCTGGATGGCCATGGCCGCGGCGCGCGTGGGCGAGCCGGAGATCGCCATCGAGGCGCTGCTGAAGGACTCGCCGCGCAACCGGTTCGACGAGCGCGGCCTCAACGTCGGTGGGCCGTGCCCCTATCTGCCCGGCAACGGCGGTCTGCTCTATGCGGTGGCGCTGATGGCGGCCGGCTGGGACGGCGCGCCGGCTCGCCACGCGCCAGGCTTCCCGGACAACGGCGACTGGTCGGTGCGCTGTGAGGGCCTCCAGCCGGCGCCGTAGCAGCAGAAGGCGGCGACCGGCGCTCGCCACCAGCGATTGCCAGTCATGAGGGTGTGCTTCCGGATTGGTGGGCGCTGCTGGCGCACCACCTCGGCCCGGGGCTACCTCGCTGCGGCGCACATCTGCCGATCTGCGCCGACGACGAGCGGGAGGGCGAAG
>CAZHGD010000184.1:0-14999 GCA_964531735.1 uncultured Fimbriimonadaceae bacterium
GTCGCCTGCCTCATCGTCACGCCCGCTGGTCCCGTCCCGCAGCACCCTCGCTATCCCTCGCCCACCAGCCTGGCCTGGTCGCCCGACGGCCGCCTGCTGGCGGTCACCGATCCCGGCCGCGGCCAGTTGGTCGTGGTGGACGGTGCTGTCAGCCGCGTGCGGTCCACCATCGACCTGCCGTCACCGCAGGGCCTGTGCTGGGATCCGACGGGGCGCCGGCTGTGGGTCTCGTTGGCCACGGCCAACCAGGTGGCCGAGGTGGACGCGGGCACCTGGCGCGAGGTGCGCCGGCTGGGCGCCGGTCTGCGCCCCGGTCCGTTGGCCTGGGCCGGTTCGCCGGGCCGACTGCTGGTCGGCAACACCACCGGTCGCGGCCTGAGCGTGCTCGATGCCGAGACTGGCCGGCCGCGCGGGCAGATCGCCTGCAGTGGTGAACCCTCGGCCATCGCCGTGTGTGGGCCGACGGCCGTGGTGGCCAACCTGACGCCGGTCGGCGACGCCACCGCTCCGGACAACGCCGCGGTGGTGGACCTGGTGGACCTGGTCAGCCAGACGGCCCGGCCGGTGCGGCTGCCATCGGGCGCCACGAACCTCTCTGCGGTGGCCATCTCGCCGGACGGCCGCTGGGCCTACCTGCCGCACGTGCTGGCGCGGTTCAACCTGCCGACCACGCAGGCCGAGCGTGGCTGGATCAACACCAATGCGCTGAGCATCATCGATCTGAGCGCGCAACGACTCTACGTGACGGTGCTGCTCGACCACGTCAACGAGGGCGCCGCCGATCCGTGGGGCGCCGCCGTTGCGGCCGATGGCCAGGTCCTCTGGGTGTCGTTGGCCGGAGCGCACCAGTTGGCCCGAGTCGACCTGGCGCGACTGCACCCGTTGCTGGCGGGCCAGATACCGGCCGACAGCCCGTTGCTCCAGCAAGCCCCGGAGTACCGGCTGACCGCGCAGAACAGCTGGGCGATCATCCGGCAGAACCCGGACCAGCGGGCCGTGCTGACCGACGACCTGACCGCGTTGCACCTGGCCGGCGTGCTGGAGCTGCGCGCGTTGCCGGGCCGCGGGCCGCGCGGCTTGGCGCTGTCACCCGACGGTGGCGCGCTGGCCGTGGCCGAGTACTTCAGTGGCCAGGTGACTCGGCTCGACCTGCCGGCCGGCGGGGCACGCTCGCTCAGGCTGGGCGAGGTGCCCGCCGACGACCTGGCACGCCGCGGCGAGGCGCTGTTCGGTGACGCCGGCACGTGCTTCCAGCGCTGGCATTCGTGTGCCACCTGCCACCCGGGCAACGGCCGCGCCGACGGGCTCAACTGGGATCTGCTCAACGACGGCATCGGCAATCCGAAGAACACGCGGTCGCTGCTGCTGGCCGACCGGCGCCTGCCGCTGATGGCGCACGGAGTGCGCGGCGACCTGCCCGAGGCGGTTCGCTCCGGCTTCCGGTTCATCCACTTCCGCGAACCGAGCGCCGACGAGGTGGCCGCGGTCACCGCCTACATCGCCAGCCTCGAACCGGAGCCGAGCCCCTACCGTGGCCCCAGGAGCGAGTTGACGGCCGGCGCCCGGCGTGGCAAGAAGCTCTTCGAGGACCAACGCGTCGGCTGCGCCAAGTGCCACGCCGGGCCACTGGGCACCGACCAGCAGGCGCA
The DNA here is from genome assembly GCA_964531735.1 of uncultured Fimbriimonadaceae bacterium. GTDB lineage: Bacteria > Armatimonadota > UBA10988 > UBA10988 > UBA10988 > CAZHGD01. The sequence goes on from CAZHGD010000184.1 coordinate 1,650, forward strand.
CGACGTCGGCACGCGCGCCGAGTTCGACACCTCGGGCGAGTTCGTCACGCCGGTGCTGGTCGAACTCTGGCGCACAGCCCCGTACCTGCACGACGGACGGGCGTGTAGCCTGGTCGAGGTGCTGCGGCAACACAACTGCCAGGACCGGCACGGTGTGACGTCGCATCTGACGCAGACGGACATCGAGGATCTGGCGGCCTACCTACGGTCGTGGTAGGCCGGGGAGAGCGGTCATGGCGCGATGGCTGGCGGCGGCGCTGGTGTTGGCACTGCTCGGCCCGGTCGGGGCCGCGACCTCGGCGAGGCGCGCCGAGGTGGAAGCCGACTGGGTGAACCAGGAGATGGTTCGCCACCTGAGCGGCGCGCCGGTGACCCCAGCCGAGGATGCCGCCGGCGCGGTCGACGGTGTGAAGGACGGCAAGTGGGGCTTTCACACCGGCCTGGATGATGGCCCGTGGTGGCAGGTCGACCTGGGCGCGGTGCAACCACTGGCCCGCGTGTTGGTGTTCAACCGCTGCGACTGTGCCGGCCGTGCCGACCGGCTCGCGGCGCTGCTGTCCCACGACGGTCGCACTTGGCGGCCGGTCTACCAGCACACCGGACCGACCTTCTACGGGGCCAGCGACAACCAGCCGTTGACGATCGCGTTGCCGGGCAACAGCGCCCGGTTCGTGCGGCTGCAACTGCCGGGCAAGGAGTTCCTGCACCTCGACGAGGTCGAGGTCTACGGCCCGGCGGATCCGGCGCGCAATCTGGCACTGGGTCGCCCGGCCGGTCAGAGCAGCACCAGCCAATGGTCGCTACGCCATGTGCGAGTGACCGAGCCGGCCGCCTGGCCGGCCGCCGAGGTGGCCGAGCGCGGCCGCGCCATGCTGCGTGACCAACAGGCACTCGGGGCCGACACCGCCGCGCTGCGCGCCGAACTGGAGGGCGCGTCCAGAGCGGCCGAGTTGCCGGCCGGGGCCCCACTTGCAGCGCGTCAGGCGGCGTACTTCCGGGTCCGCTGGGTGGTTCGGCGCATTGCGCTGGCGCACCCGGGCCTCGACTTCGACCGCCTGGTCTTCGCCAAGCGACTGCCTGGTTCGTTCAGCCACATGTCCGATCAGAACTACGGTTGGTGGTCGCGTCCCGGCGGCGGGTTGTACATCCTCGATGGTCTGCGGAGCGACGAACCGCGGTTACGCTGTCTGACCGCGGGCCTGCCGGCCGGCAGCGTCAACAGCCCCGATCTGTCGTATGACGGACAGCGGATCGTGTTTGCCTGGTGCCGCTGGTACCCCGAGACCGCTGGCAACCGGAACAAGGTGGACAAGGCCAGCCTACCCGACGACGCGTTCTACCACCTGTACGAGGTGCGCGTCGACGGCTCGGGCCTGCGCCAGCTCACGCGCGGGCGCTACGACGACTTCGACGGGCGCTATCTGCCCAGTGGCGACATCGCGTTCTTGTCCACGCGGCGAGGGCAGACCACGACCGTCGTGGGCAGTGCGCCCACCACGCTGACCGCAGCGCAGCCGGACAGCTACGTGCGCTGCGGCGGCGACAACTACCGGCCGGTGGCCGTCTACACGATGCACACCATGCGGCCCGACGGCAGCGAGTTGCGCACGCTCTCGCCGTTCGAGAACTTCGAGTGGACGCCGTCCATCGCCGATGACGGGCGCATCTACTACGCGCGCTGGGACTATGTCGACCGCGACAACATGCCGTACATGAGTCTGTGGTCCACCAACCCGGACGGGACGAATCCGCAGATCGTCTACGGCAACCACACGCGGAACCCGCACTGCATTTTCGAAGCGCGCTCGGTGCCGGGCAGCCGGAAGCTGATGTTCACCGCCTCGGGCCACCACTCCATCACGGGTGGCAGTCTGGCGCTGATCGATCCGGCGCAGGGCCTCGATGGGGCGCAGGCGCTGACGCGGCTGACCCCAGAGGTGTGCTTCCCCGAGAGCGAAGGCTGGCCGGCCACCTTCTATGCCAACCCGTACCCGCTGACCGAGCGGGCCTGGCTGTGTGCGTGGAGCAACAAGCCGCTCCAGGCTCAGGGGCAGGCCAACTTCGGCAACGGCCTGGGTCTCTACCTCGGCGACGCCTCGGGCAACCTGGAGCTGATCCACCGCGATGCCGAGGTGTCGAGCATGTACCCGCTGCCACTCAAGCCGCGCCTGGCGCCGCCGGTGCTGGCGGCCGGCGAGCGCGGGAGCGACGATCCCGGACGCTTCCTGATCGCCGATGTGTACCGCGGCTTGCCCGGCGTCGCACGCGGCACCATCAAGCGCCTGCGGGTGGTGGCCACGCCGGCCAAGACGCAGCCGCACATGAACACGCCGAGCCTGGGCATGACCAACGACGACCCCGGCAAGTGCGTCCTGGGCACGGTGCCGGTCGAGGCCGACGGGTCGGCCTACTTCCAGGTGCCGGCCGGGGTGGGGCTGTTCTTCCAGGCGCTGGACGGCCATGACCAGGCGGTGCAGACGATGCGCAGCCTGACCTATGTGCAGCCGCGACAGACGCTGACCTGCGTCGGCTGCCACGAACCGCGCAACACGGCGCCACCGAACGTGCGGCCGCAGGCAGTGGCGCGGGCCGCCTCGCGGCTGCGGCCCGGCCCGACGGGCTCGTGGCCGCTCCGCTTCGACCAGTTGGTGCAGCCGCTGCTCGACGTGCGCTGCGTGAGCTGCCACCAGCCCGGCGGCTCGGGCGGGCGCTGGAACCTGCAAGCCGCCGCGGCGTATGAGACGCTCGTCGGCTACGGCCGGCCCAGCCTGCGCGAGCACGTGCTGGGCCGGTACCGCCAGGGACACTCCACCGCCGGGCAGGGCGCGGCGGCCACCAGCCCGCTGCTGCGGTTGCTGAGCGCACCGGCAGGGCACCAGCAGGTGGTCCTCAGTGCCGCCGAGCGCGAGCGGCTGGTGACCTGGATGGACACCTACGGTCAGCGGCTCGGGTCGTTCAGCCCACAGCAGGAGCAGGAGCTCAGCCGACTCCGCCAGGTCTGGGCCGCATTGCTTGAGCCATAACGAGCTGCTTCGTTAAGTTCGCGATACCCGACCGCATTGAAGTCGGCGCCGCTGGTCGGTAGACTGTGTGGCAATACCCGTACGCGCATGGGGCAAGACCATCCGGTCCGTTGGGTCGGAAGGAGACACCCGGCATGCGTCGTCACGCGTTCACGCTGATCGAACTGCTGGTCGTAATTGCCATCATCGCCATCCTGGCGGCGATTCTGTTCCCGGTGTTCGCCAAGGCGCGCGAGAAGGCCCGGCAGTCGTCGTGCTCCAGCAACGTCAAGCAGCTCGGCTTGGCCTACCTGCAGTACCTCCAGGACTACGACGAGCGGTTCACCGGCCGCTACATCGGACCCTATACCGGCGGTACCTGGACGCCGGGCCAGGCCAACTCGGACTATGACTGGGCGGCGCTGATCCAGCCATACATCAAGAACACCCAGGTCTACCTGTGCCCCAGCACCCCGGCGCGGTTCACCCACGGCCCGATCAGCTCCAACTACGGCTACAACCTGTGCGCGCTGGGTGCAGACCAGCCGCGGAACCTGGCCCCAATGCTGGCGCAGGTGACCAGCGCCTCGACCACCGTGCTGCTGGGCGAGTCCTACTGCTGCGGCATCAAGGGCACCAACGCCGCCGACCCGCGCAACTGCCTCTACATCGGGCCGGGCAGCAACGCTGAGCAGCCGCGCATGTTCATCCACAACGAAGGCATCAACCTGGCCTTCGTCGACGGGCACGTCAAGTGGTTCGCCTCGCAGAAGATCCCGCGGGGCACGTTCTGGGGGCTGAACTGATCCGTGCCGACCGTTGCGCTGCCAACGAAGAGTGCCGCCCGCGGGCGGCACTCTTCGTGCGGTTGGCTGCCGGCCGGCCTACTTCGCCTTGACCGTGACCACCTCGCGCAGAGCAACCTGGCCCTGCCGCAGGTAGTTCAGCGATAGCGAGAGCAGTCGCAGGCTCTCCTGTGGCGCGTGGAACCCGACCGAGTTCTCCGACTCGACCATGTCGATCAGGAACTGGGCCTTGCGCTGCAAGTCGCGCGGTTTGGCCAGTTGCTCGTCGTTGGCGCCGGCGGCAATCGCCGTCTTCAGGTCGCCGATGAACTCCATCAGGGCGTCCATGGTCAGGTTGCGCACCTCGAAGACGCGGTCCTGGATCGCCTCGGCCCGCGCCTTCAGCTCGGCCTCGGGCACGCGGTGGCAGGTCTGGCACGAGTTGGCGATGTTGAGCAGCGGGCTGCGCACGTGGTGATCGCTGATCTTCTGGGCGCCGACCCGCAGGTACGGCATGTGGCAGTCGGCGCAGGCGACGCCGGCACGGGCGTGGGTGCCCTGTGACCAGGTCTCGAACTCTGGATGCTGCGCCTTCAGCATCGGCGCGCCGGTCTCCTTGTGCGTCCAGTCGGTGAACTTGACCTCATCGTAGTAGGCCAGGATCTGGTCGGCTTTGAGGCCCTTGTGCCAGGGGTAGGTGAGGCGCTTCTCATCGCCCTTGAAGTAGTACTCCACGTGGCACTGGCCGCACACGAAGCTGCGCATCTCCTGGCGCGTGGCCATCGTGTTCGGGTCGTAGTTGGGCACGCCCTGGCCCGCCTTGTAGGCGCGGATGCCTTCGAGGAAGCCGGGCCGCGTGATGCGCAGTTGCATCGTCTTGGGGTCGTGGCAGTCGATGCAAGAGACCGGATGCTGGAACTGCTTGCGGGCTTCGCTGTAGGGCATCTGGTTGAACACCTCGAAGCCTTGGATCAGGTCCCCGCCGCCCGCCTTCTTGTAGGGCACATAGACCGAGGCATGGCAGTGGATGCAGGTGCCTGGTTGCTGCTTGACGCGCTGGCGCTCGGTGTAGGTCTGGTCCTCCAGCATATAGGCATGGCCGCGGCGCTCGCGGTAGTCCACGGCGAAGGCATAGCCGGCCCACATGGTCTTCAACCGGGGGTCCACCTCCAGCTTCGACCGGGCGACCACCGAGCGCGGGTCGGCCTCGCTCGGTGTGCGCGGCAGTGCCTCGGAGCCGCCGTACTTGGTGCGAACCTGGTCGACGGTCTTCCGGTACTGGTCATACTGCTGCGGGAAGTTCTTGCCCCACACGGCCGGGTCGTCGGTCTCGTCGTTGAGTTCGACCACTCGGTAGAACGGATTGCGTTCCTCCTGCTTGTGGCCATGGATGTTGATCAGCAACGCCGTGAGGGCGAACGTCACCACGGCACTGGCCACGGCCACGAGCAACATGAAGCAGCCACCGAGACGCGGCGAGCGGCCGCCGGCTCCGGTCGTGTCTTGGCCCATGCTCGGCTCCTTGGGCGCCTCGCCGTTAGTGCAGGTGCCCCACATTGGGATGACAGCGGACACAGGAGATCGCGCCGCTGGTCTGGTGCGCACGGTCGATCTGGGCGACCACGTCGGCGTGGCAGTACCGACAGCCCGCCTCGGTCACCGCCAGGTTGCGCGGGCCGATGCGGATCGGCTCATGGAACCGGCCGGTCGTGAAGGCGACGCTGTGATGCCAGCCGTTGAGCGCCTTGGTGAACCACTTGCCGACGAAGCTGTGCGGCGTGTGGCAGTCGTTGCAGACCGCCACCGCGTGGTGGCTCGAGCGCGTCCAGCCGGCAAACTGCTCGCGCATGATGTGGCAGTTGCGGCAGGCCAGCGGGTCGTTCGTCATGTACGACGTGCCCTTGGCGTAGACGAACGTGAAGCCGCCCACGCCGGCCGCGGTGCCCACGCCCAGCCCCACCAGCAGTTGCAGGATCGCCAGTCTGCTCAACTCGGTCTCCTGGCCTGTGCGCCGCGGATTGCGAATCCGCCACAAAACTACCTGCAAGTCTTCTGCCGCACCTCACTCGCTTGGGGGTGGTTCGTAGGCGCAGGCCGGATCGGCGGCGAAGGCGTTGCCGGTGACGCCGTAGGCGCGCGCGCGCGAGCCGCCGCAGACCACGCGGTAGTCGCAGGCGCCGCACTTGCCCTCCAGGCGGTCCGGGTCGCGGAGGCTGCGGAACAGGTCGCTGTGGCGGTAGATGTCGACCAGCGACTGCTCGCGCACGTTGCCGCCGCTCAACGGCAGGAAGCCGCTGGGGTAGACCTCGCCCACGTGCGAGATGAACACGAACCCCTTGCCGTCGTTGACGCCCTGCACCGGCCGGTCGAGGCCGTCTTCATACCGGAAACCCGCGCCGGCGAAGGTCACCGGCGCGCCCTCCGCCGCAGCCCGCCGGCGCTGGATCGCCACCCGCCGGTAGAACGGCGCCGCGGTGCTCTTGATGTCGAGACCGCCTTGCTCGCCCATTTCGGCCAGCCGGTGCATGACCTCTTCGTGTTGCTGCGGCGAGATCATCTGCTCGGCCTCGGCCCGCCCGGTGGGCACCAGGAAGAACACGCTCCATTGCACCGCGCCGCTGGCGGAGACCATCGCCGCCAGTTCGGGCAGCAGGTCGACGTTGGTCGTGGTGACGCTGGTGTTGACCTGGAACGGCAGGTCGATCTGGCGCAAGTCGGCGAGGATGGCCAGCGTGCGCTCGAACGAACCGGCGAAGCCGCGGAACGCATCGTGGACCGCGGCATTCGGCCCGTCGAGGCTGATCGCCACCCGCGCCACACCGGCGTCCTTGGCGCGCTGCAAGCGCTCGCGCGTCACCAGGGCGGTGGCACTCGGCGTTAGGGCCACGCGCAGGCCGATCGCCTGGCCATGGGCGATCAGCTCATAGAGGTCGGGGCGCATCATCGGGTCGCCGCCGGTGATGACGAACACCGGGCTGCCGAACTCGCGGATCTGGTCGAGCAGGTGCTGGCCCTCCGCGGTGGTCAGTTCCTGCGGGTGGCGCTTGGGTTGGGCCACCGCCCGGCAGTGCACGCACCGCAGCGCGCAGGCTCGGGTCACCTCCCAGATGACGGTGAACGGCGTCAGGTTGAAGTCAATGCGCGACATCCAACCGTCGTGGGTGGCGCGCTCGGCGGCGCCCGGATGGCCCTTGGCGTGGGGGTGACTCATGGCACCACCTCCGGTGCCGGCGGCAGGTCGACGGCCGGGAGCGGCTTGGCCAGGTCAATCTCGGCCTCGGTCAGGTAGCAGGCCGGGTCCTCGGCGCGCCAGTCGCCGTGCAGGCTGTGCGCCCGAACGCGCAGGTTGCCGTTGCAGATGCTGTGGAACCGGCAGCGCGCGCATTTGCCGCCGATCCGGCGCGGGCGCTCCTTCATCAGCGCCATCACCGGATGGGAGCGGTCCTCCCAGATCTGCGAGAACGGCCGGTCGCGGACATTGCCCAGGTTGACGTGCCATGAGAACTGGTCGGGATGTACATTGCCGAGATTATCGACACAGCCGATGGCAATTCCCGACTGATTGCCCCCGTTCCAAACGAGCATCTGGTAGACCTGCGCCGCCCAGTCGGGATCCTCCTGCTCAAGGCGCAGGAACAGGTAGGCGTTGTCGGTGTGGTTGTCGACCGTCAGGATGTCCTTGTCCAGACCGCGGTCGTGGTAGTCGCGCGTGCGGTCGAAGACGTAACCGACGGCTCGGCGGGTCTCCTCGCCGGTCAGGTCGAACCGCTTGAGCTTCTCGCCGCGGCCGGCGTAGGCCAGGTGGTAGAAGCAGCAGCGTGGGATGTCCTCGCTCTCCAGCAGGTCGAAGATGCCCGGCAGCTCGTCGAGGTTGAGCTTGTGGACCGTGTAGCGCAGGCCGACGCGAATGTCGCGCTCGCGGCAGCGCCGGATGCCCGCGAGCGAGGCGTCGAACGCGCCGGGCACGCCGCGCACCTGGTCGTGCACGTCGCGCAGGCCGTCCAGCGAGACGCCAACGTAACTGAAGCCGGTCGCCTTGATGCGGTCGGCGGTGGCGTCGTCGAGGTGCGTGCCGTTGGTCGACAGCACGGCGCGCATGCCCAGTTCGATGGCGTAGCCGGCCAGCTCGAACAGATCCGGCCGCAGCAGGGGCTCACCGCCGCTGAACAGCACCACCGGGATCTGGAAGCTGGCCAGGTCGCGCAGGAGCGCGCGGCCCTCAGCGGTGGTCAATTCGCCCGCGAACGGCTTGTCGGCGGCATTGGCGTAGCAATGCACGCAGCGCAGGTCGCAGCGCCGCGTGCAGTTCCAGACCACCACCGGCTTCTTGTCGGCGCTGAAATGCAGTAGCCCGGCCGGCAGCTTGGCCGAGTGCCGGCCGTAACGCAAGGCATCACCCGGCGTGGCCGTGCGGCAGAGCAGACGCGTAACACTCAGCATGGCGACTAGTGACTTCCCTATCTGTTTATCGATGCAAGCAAGTGGCCACGGTGGCGGCCACTTGCCGGCATCGGGTTACTCCATGGCGATGGTGCCCGCCAGTCGGGCGAGCAGGCGCGAGCAGTCATCGGCGCGGTCTTTCGGCGCCTGTACCATGACGCCGCGCAGCATCTTGCCGTGCGCCCAGACGACGCAGGCCAGAGCGTGCGGCGCACCGCTGATCTCCACCCGATAGGCTGGTGTGCGACCGACGCTCAGTGGTTCGAGCACGCGCGCCGTGGCGCCCTGCAGCAGGCCGCGCAGCAGGTCAGGCGTCAACGGCTGGTTGGGCGCCGGCGATGGCAGATCGCCGACCATCACGTAGGTGTCGGCCAGCTTGGCGTGACGCCAAGTCAGCGTGCCGGGCATCGCCGGGTCCCACTTGGGCCACTCGGCGGGCAGCGCCATGCGCAGGCCCTTGAGCACGGCCTGTGGCGCGGTCAGCTCGCCGGCCAACGCTGTCTCGCCATCGCGCTGCTTGACGGCCAGCACCTGGGTCAGGATCTCGTCGCCGTGCTTGTCGACGTTGACGTTCTTCAGCACCGCGCGCACGATCAGCGCCGGGTCGAGAATGAACGTCCAGCGGGCGGCCACGCCGGTCGGTGCCAGCGCCCCGTAAGCGTCGGTCACTCGCTTGTCCACGTCGGCCAGCAGCGGCATCTTGAGCTGCTGCTGCGCGCAGAATGCCTTCTTCGAGGCGACATCCTGCACGCTGATGCCGTAGACGGCGATGCCCAGATCCTGCAGATCCTGGTACAGGCTGCTGACGCTCCGCGCCTGGCGCGTGCAGCCGGCGGTACCGTCCTTCGGGTAGAAGAACAGCGCCACATAGCGGTGCCCGTACTCGGCGTAGAGATCGCGCACGGTGCCGGTCTGGTCCGGCAACTTGAAAGCGGGGGCGAGATCGCCCTCGCTGACGGCGCCCAACACCGGTGCCCAGGCCAGGCACGCGGCGACAACCCACACTCTCCTCATGACCTTTTGCCCCTTACGACCTGGAACGTGCACTGCCGACCGTCGGCCAGGCGCAACGTGAAGTCGAAAGGCTGTGCGGGCCGGACGACCGGGCACAGCCAGTCGAACTCGAAGATGCCCCGGGCCTCGCCGGCATGATGCGTTGCCGGCACGGTGCCGAGCAGAGGATGCGGGTAGGTGCGGCCGGCTGGGCGCTGCATCAGCTCGTTGCGGATCAGCCACACCTTGTCCTGGAGCACCCAACCGCCCTGGAGGACGGCCCCGCCGTCGACGCCGATGCGCTCGCGCAGCGGCACTGCGCCGCCGGGCCGCCACAAGTGGATCTGGACCACCGCGGTCTGGCGACCGCCCGGCCGGCTGACCAACTCGAAGCGCTCAACGCGCACCTGGAACGGTCCCAGTGTCTGCTGGCCAGCCCCGTAGCCGGCCACCGCCAGCGAGTGCTGGGCCGCCCGGCCGGCGCCGCCCAGCGCCGCCAGACCGAGCACCAGGGCCAACCCGGCCACGATGGCCACACCGGTACGAGACAGGTATCCGCGCATCGGCGACTCCCGCATCGGCCATGCCGACACCGCTATTGTACGTTCTTCAACGTCGGCGCGTGTTGATCCTTCGTTGTGGCTGGCCTTGGCCGGTGACTACCGCCGCGTCAGCTCGCCGCCCAGGTGGTAGCAGCCGAAGGTCGACTGCGGCGAACCGCAGATCAGCGGTGTGCGGTCGACGGTCCAGCGCTGCTCGCGCAGCCAGCCGCGCTCGGCACGCCGCTCGAAGGTGGTGCCGGCCACGGCGCACGGATCGGGGAAGATGCCCTGCGCGTCCGGATCGGCGGCCAACCACAGGAAGTAGCGCTCGCCGACCAGGTCGTCGGGGTCGCCCGCCGAGGTCGAGTTCTCGTAGAGGCGCGCCGGGAACTCGTGCATCTCGGTCAGCAAGGCATACTCGCCGAACATATTCGGCGTGCCGCCCTCGATGCTGGTGCGCAGGTGCTGCTCCAGGCGATTGCGGGCCGCTCGCTGGATGTTGTAGATGGTCTGCGTCGAGCTGCCGTCCTCTTCCATGGCCACGATGGTGGCACCGAACACCTCCGGCTGCTTCCCCGCCAGGATGTCGGACGCGGTGGGCAAAGAGGTGCTGCCGAACTCGACCACGCCCATGGTGTCCGGCACCAGGTACTCGCGCCCGATCACCGGACGCGAGATCCAGTTGGCGTGCCACGGCGTGATGAAGGTGCGCAGCGAATCGCGGGCACCGAAGCGCGCGCGGTAGCCGAGCGTCAGCAGGTACGGTTCGTCGCTGGCCTCGTTGGCTCGTACGAACTTCAGGCGGTTGATCTTCAGGCGCCATTCGGCGCTCTGGCCGAACGTGGCCAGGGCCACGTACGCCGCGCCAGGCTGGCCCGGGTTGGAGTTACGCACCAAGGTCGCGAGGTCGTCCTTGCCGTCACCGTTGAAATCGCCGACGAGCGGCGTCTCGCGATCGATGCAGAAGAACTCGTGACGGCGGACGGCCGGCCCGAACCGGTGGTTGAGCTGCGGCGGGCGGCCGGCGGACAGCCAGGTGGTGACGTCACCCGCGGGGTCGTTCTCGCGCAGGGCCGGGTTCGGTTGGCCGCGCCGGAAGCCGACCAGGTCGGTGCGGCCGTCGCCGTTGAAGTCACCGCCCAGCATGAACTCGTTGTTCCGGCCGACGGCCTGGCTCCAGACGCGGCTCTCGCTGAACGAGTTGCCTTGCGACAGGGCCACGAACACGGTGCCGCGCGCCGGGCCTGAGGTGGAAGAACCGATCAGGGTCGCGATGTCGTCGCGGTGGTCGCCGTCGAAGTCGCCGATGACCGGTTGCTCCGCGCCGACGCAGAAGTAGTTGTGCCACTTGGTGGCCGGGCCGAACCGGTCGCCCAAGTTCAGCGCCACTTCGACGTTGCCGGCACCGTTACCGGTGCGCTCGTCCTTGGCAAAGCAGATTACGTCGTCGCGCCCGTCGCCGTCGAAATCGCCGACCGCCGGCGTCTCACGGCCGGTGCAGAAGCGGTCGCTCCAGGGCGCGCGCGTCTCGAAGCCACGCCGGTTGCTCAGCGCCACGTAGACCACGCCGGCCTCGGGCGCCGGCCGAGTGTCGCGCACGAAGGCCGCCAGGTCGTCGGCACCGTCGCCGTTGAAGTCGCCGACCACCGGCAGCTCGCGCGCGTTGCACAAGCGCCGCCCGGCCGGGATGGCCGGGCCGAACCGCCGACCATCGGAGAAATGCAGCCAGCCGCTGCCCTCGCCGTCCTGCGCCAGGACCAGGAGGTCATCCTTGCCGTCGCCGTCGAAGTCGCCGACCAGCGCCAGCTCGCCGTGCGAGGCCACTTCGGCCTGCCACAACTCGCCCGGGTCGGGCCCGAAGACGTTGGGCACCCGACAGGCCGCCGGCAAGCCACTGCCCGGCGGCGTGCGCCAGTGCGGGTGGTTGCGCGCCGCCCAGAGAGGTCCGGCCAGCAGTCCGACCGACAACAGCAGCATCCACCGACGCATCGGGCGCTCCTTCCGTGGTCGCCAGGCACGACGCGACTTCTGATACCGGGTATCCGTATCGTGTCTGACGGTTCGACGCCGCGCTCCGACAACCTTCGGGTTAGTCGTCGAGTCCGACCAACAGCCGCACCGCGCGCTGGGGTACGCCGCCGAGCTGGAGGAGGCCCAGCCGGGTCGCGTCGACGGCGCTCCACGGCTCACCGGTCCAGACCAGGACATGCCGGCCCAGCGGGCCATCGTCATCGCTCAGGCGGAGGTCGAAGCCGAGCCACTCGGTCGGGTCGGGCCGCCGGCCGATGACGCCCCAGGGCACCTCGAGTTCGACCACCTGGTCGGCGCCTGCGGCGGCCCAGGCGGAGCGCACCAGCTCGGCGCCGCGGCCGTGTACCGTCCGCTGGCGCAGGCCCAGCGTGAGGCGCCGGGCCGGTCCGCCGCGCCCCAACTCGGCGCCGGGGCGAGCGTCCCAGAGCAGCGCCACTTGGTCGTCGTCGGTTGGCCGGTCATCGGTGACCACCAGGGCCAACTGCAGGCCGTTGGTGCCGGCGCGGGCAGCCCAACGCAGCGAGGCATCGGCCTCGAAGCGCCACTGCTCGCGGCCGTCCACCACTTGGTCGACCGCGGCCACCGAGTACCAGCTATCGCCGGTCCAGTCGCCGAGATCGCCGTCGATGCGCGCCGTCTCCGGTCGCCCGAAGGCGGCGGCGGTGTAGCGGACCGCGGCGATCGCCGGCGACCGCTCCTCGTCGGCGACGGCTTCGGCGACCAGGCAGAGGCGCCCGCGGGTCTCGGCCGGCAGCGGCAAGCCGAGCGGAATCGCCAAGCCGGCCTGCGATTCGAGCGTGAAGGCCTGCACCGGCCGACCGGGCAGACCGGCGAGGTAACCGTTCCGAGGGCGCCCGGAGGTGTCCTCGACCAGGACCGACACCGTGGCGCTGCCGGTGACCACGCTCCGGCCGGCCTCGACGCGGGCCGACAGGCCGGTGGCGCGCAACGGGCAGCGGAACAGCCGGCTGGCGCCGGGCGCGCAGAAGATCATGCCGCAGACGACGCCATCGCCGCCCCAGTCGTGCGCCTGCCGCAGGTCGTCGGTCAGACTGGCGGCGGCGGGCAGCCGCACCGAGCGGGCGTGTTGCACCGTGGCTGCCGGGCCGACGTCGCTCTCCACCGCGCCGGTGGCGGCCAGCTCCAGCGGTGACAGCACCAGCACGCGCGCGCGGCGGGCCCGCTCGGTGCGGTTGCGCAGGCGCAGGCCGACGAGCGACTCCGCGCCGGGCCGCAGGCGCATCGTGCAGGTGAGCTCCAGCGGACGGCCGTCGTCGGCACTGGCCAACTGGCGGCGGAGGTACTCGACGAGGCGGGCCGACCCTTCAGCGGTGACTTGTCCATCGGCCAGCAGGCGCGCGAACGCCGTGGCGGCGCCTTCGGGATCGAGCACTTCCTCGGGCCAGAGCGCCTGGGCACTGTCCACCACCTGCGCGTACGGCCCGAAGGTGCGTTCGCACACGGCGGCGGCAGACAGCGCGGCACGCAGGGCCGCCGGCGTGGCCGCCAACGGCCGCGGCGTGAGGACCAGCACGTCGGCGCCGGCCTGCCCCAGGG
>CAZHGD010000185.1:0-14988 GCA_964531735.1 uncultured Fimbriimonadaceae bacterium
GCAACGCCTCACCGAACGTTGACAGTCAGGGCCTCAGAGGCTATACTGCCGCTTTGCCACCGTGGTGCAACAGAGTGCCAGAGGGCTCTCTGATTGCCCGGAGTAACCATGTTCGAAGGCTTGACCGAACGCCTGCTCGGGGTGTTCGACCGGCTAAAGCGCAAAGGCATCCTGACCGAGGACGACGTCAAGCAGAGCTTGCGTCAGATCCGGCTGGTGTTGCTGGAAGCTGACGTCAACTTCAACGTGGTGCGCGACTTCCTGGCAGCGGTCAAGGAACGAGCGGTCGGTGAGCAGATTCTGGCCAGCCTGACGCCTGGCCAGCAGATGATCAAGATCGTCCACACCGAGCTGGTGCGCCTGCTCCGCGGCAATGAGCCGGCCGAGCCTTGGCGGCTGACGGGCGACCTGCCGGTGATCCTGCTGTGCGGGCTCAACGGTAGCGGCAAGACCACGCACAGCGCGAAGCTGGCCACCTACTACGCCGGCCGGGGCCGCAAGCCGCTACTGGTTGCCACCGACGTCCATCGGCCGGCGGCTATCGCCCAGTTGCAGACCCTCGGCGAGCGGATCGGCCAGCCGGTCTTCCAGATGGGTGACCGCCAGGAGCCGGTGAACATCGCGCGGGCGGCGGTGAGTCAGGCCCGCGAGACCGGCCGCGACCTGGTGATCATCGACACCGCCGGCCGCCTGCACATCGACGCCGGGCTGATGCAGGAGCTGGTCGAACTCGAGGCCGGTATCCAGCCCGACCAGACTTGGCTGGTCCTGGACGCCATGACGGGTCAGGATGCCGTCAACGTGGCCGAGCAGTTCGAAGCCGCGGTGCGGGTCGACGGCTACATATTGTCCAAGATGGACTCCGACGCGCGCGGCGGTGCGGCCCTGAGCATCCGGGCGGTCACCGGCAAGCCGATCCGGTTTCTGGGCATCGGCGAGAAGGTCAGCGACCTCGAGGAGTATGCGCCCGACCGCGTGGCCGGCCGCATCCTCGGGCAAGGTGATGTGCTCAGCCTGATCGAGCGCGCCGAAGCCGCCATGGACCAGCAGGTGGCGCGCGAGCTCGAAGACAAGCTGCGGTCCAACAAGTTCGACCTGGATGATTTCCGCCAGCAACTGCGCCAAGTGCACAAGCTGGGGCCGCTGGACCAGGTGCTGTCGATGCTCCCCGGTGTCGGGCAGGGCTTGGCCAGTGGACAACTGGTGGTGGACGAGAGCCGGTTGGGGCGCATGGAGGCGATCATCAACTCGATGACCGTCAACGAGCGACGGCGCCCGGAGATCATCAAGAGTTCGCGCCGGCGCCGCATTGCGGCGGGCAGCGGCACCTCGACGCGTGATGTCAATGAGCTGCTGCGGCAGTTCCGGCAGATGAAGGACATGTTTGGCCAGTTCTCGGCCATGGAGAAGACGTCGCGCGGGCGACGTCACCTGGAGCGCCTGTTTGGCGGGAGGTAAGACCAGATGGCGGTGAAGATCCGCTTGCGACGTACCGGTGCGCGCCACCAGCCCAGCTATCGGCTGGTCGTGGCGGATTCGCACGACAAACGCGACGGCCGGTTCATTGAGAACATCGGCCACTACAATCCGCGCCGGCATGACGAGCACGGTGAGCCTGAGCTCTACATCGACCCGGACCGGGCGATCTACTGGCTGGACCAGGGCGCCGAGCCGACCGACACGGCGCGCTCGCTGCTGCGCAAGGCGCAGATTCTGGACGTGCGCCAGGCCATCCGGCGCGGTGTCGATGTCACCGACCGCCTGAACGCCATGCGGCGGAAGCCGGTCGAGGCACCGCAGCCGGCGGATGCTGCCACCGAGACGGCGTCGGCCGAGGCCTGATCGGTCAGGAGTCGCCCCTATGGCTGCCGAACCGCGGATCAACGAGCTCCTGGAGTTCATCGTCCGGCAACTGGTGGATGAACCCGATGCCGTGCGGGTCGAGGAAGTCGAAGGTCGCCGGGTGACGGTCTACGAAGTGACGGTGGCGGACCACGACCGGGGCAAGGTGATCGGCAAGCAAGGCCGCATCGCCAATGCCATCCGGACGTTGGTCAAGGCCGCCGCCACGCAGACCCAGGCCCACGTGGCCGTTGAGATCCTGACCTGATGAACGATGACTGGGTCGTGCGGGCCCGTGTTGTGGCCCCACACGGCCTCCGGGGTGAAGTGCAGGTCCAGTTGTCGACCGACTACCCGGAGCGGTTGGCCGAGGAGGAGGTCTGGAAGCTCCGGCTGCGCGGTGGCGAGGTCCGCGACGTTCCGGTGACGGCCATTCGTGAGCACAAAGGTGCCTGGCTCGTCACCTTCGAAGGCGTGGAGGACCGTGGCGGGGCCGAGCTGCTCCGGGGCGCGGCGATTGTGGCGGGTGAACAGGACCTGCCGCCGCTGCCTGACGGTGAGCACTACTGGCACGAGTTGATCGGGCTGCAAGTGGTCACGTGTGACGGACGAGTCGTTGGCACGGTCAAGGACATCCTGAGGACCGGCAGTAATGATGTCTACGTCACCGAGGGACCGATGATACCGGCCATCAACGACGTGGTGGAGGAGATCGACCCGGCCGCCGGGCGGATCGTCATTCGGCCGATGCCAGGTCTGCTGGACTGATGCGGTTCGACATCATCAGCGCGGTGCCCGCGATCTTCGCTGGCTGGCGTGAGGCGAGCATCCTGGCCAGGGGCCAGGCGGCCGGCGCCATCGAGATCACGGTGCATGATCTGCGCGCGTGGGCCACGGACAAGCACCGCACGCTCGACGACTACCCGTATGGTGGCGGGGCGGGCATGGTGCTGAAGGCCGAGCCCATCTTCGCGGCTGTAGAGGCGGTGCGGGCGAGTGCGGCGCCGGGCGCACAGACGGTGCTGATGACGCCGCAAGGCGAGACGTTGACGCAATCGTTGGTGCGCCAGTTGGCCGCCGCACCGCAGTTGGTGGTGCTCTGCGGACGGTACGAAGGCGTGGACGAACGGGTGCGGGAGCATCTGGTGGATCGAGAAGTCTCGGTGGGCGACTACGTGGTCACGGGCGGTGAACTCCCGGCGATGATCCTGGTGGATGCGGTCGCCCGGCTCGTGCCCGGCGTGCTGGGCGATGCGGAGTCGGCCGTCGACGAGTCGTTCAGCGAGGCGCTGCTCGAGTATCCCCAGTACACGCGCCCGGCGGAGTTCCGAGGCTGGTCGGTACCGGACGAACTGCTCGCCGGCCACCATGAGCGTGTCCGACTGTGGCGGCGGATGCAGCAGTTGCGTCGGACGCTGGAGCGGCGGCCCGACCTGTTCGCTGGCCAGCGCCTGACGCCGGAAGACCGGCGGCTGCTGGCCCGAGTGCTTTGACGTGGCTTGAGTGCACGGCCGAGCGCGCAGCCGGCCGAGATCGTTGAGGAGTAGACATGGCGGACCTGATCAAGTACGTGGAAGACCTGAACCAGCAGGAGATCAACCTGGACCCGAGTGCGATTCCGCCGTTCGGTGTGGGCGATACGCTCCGGATCGAGATTGAGGTCACCGAAGGCAACAAGACCCGCCTGCAGCCGTTCCAGGGCGTGTGCATCCGGCGCAGCGGCGGCGGCCATGCGCAGGCGTTCACGCTCCGCCGCGTCGCTTCCGGCGTCGGTGTCGAGCGCACGTTCCCGCTGTACTCGCCCAAGATCAAGTCGATGGCGGTGGTTCGCCGCGGCAAGGTCCGCCGCGCCCGGCTGTACTACCTGCGCGGCAAGGTCGGCAAGGCCACGCGCATCAAGGAAGCGGCGCGCGAGGTCTAGGCCGTCCAGCCAGCAGAGGCGGGTGCCGAACGTGGAGAACCTGTTCACCGAACGTAGCACGCTGCTCGTCGGCGGGCTGGTGGTGGTGCTGATCCTGATGCGCATCGGGCTGGCGCTGGTGGCGCCCACCTCCTGGGCCGGCCTGGCCATCCTGTGGTTCTGGCACCCTGACGCGCGAGTGGTGGCGCGTCGCCGTCTCATGCCGGCGGCGCGCCAGGAACGCGGTGAGGATGACCGCGTTCTCACCGAGCTGTACGAGCCGACGCTACAGAATATGGACAGCACCCTCGTGGCGCTGGCCATTGTCTTCTTCGTCATCCGGCCCTTTGTCGTCCAGGCGTTCTACATCCCCTCCTCCAGCATGGAGCCGACGCTGATGGGCAACAGCAACCGCAAGGACCGGGTGCTGGTCAACAAGTACATCTACCGGACGAGGGCGCCGCGGCGGCAGGAGATCATCGTCTTCCACGCACCGGCGGCCGCGCTGGACGACCCGAGCAAGCCGCAGGACTTCATCAAGCGGCTGATCGGCGTGCCCGGTGACACCGTGCAGGTGCGCAACAACCGGGTGTACATCAATGGTAAGGCGCTGAACGAGCCCTACCTCGACGAGGACCACATCGCCGTGTCGTCCTTCCGCATGAGCGACAGTCGTGGCGACCCCGCCAATTGGGGGCCGGTGAAGGTCCCGCCGGGCAAGTACCTGGTGCTGGGTGACAACCGCAACAACAGCCGTGACTCGCGGTTGTGGTTCGACAGCAGTCGCGCACCGGCGCCGTTCCTGGACGCCGACCAAGTCCTCGGCAAGGCGATGTGCGTGTTCTGGCCGCCGAAGGCCCTCAAGCTGCTGCGCACGCCAGGAACCAACTAGCCCGCGAGCGTGTCGGACCAGTTGGTGGCCCGATTGGGAGGGCGACCGTGGTGGGTCGTGCGGCGTCATGAATGTGCTACGCGGTCTGGCCGAGTCGCTCGACCTCGGGCGTTCGGCGGCGTGTCTGCTCGGCGCGCTGGTGTTCGTGCGCGTGATCTTGGCGGTCAGCCTCTGCGGACGGCGGCGGTTGCAGCGTCGGGGCACCATCAGTCAGCGCCCCAGCCTTCGGGAAGACGTCGGTGACTGGCTCGACGCCGGCCTGGTGGCCGTGGTGCTGATGCTGTTTGTCGTCAGACCGTTCATCGCCGACGTGGTCACCGTCACCTCGAACCAGATGGCTCCGACGTTGCACGGTAGCTCAACCCCGCAGATCGACGGTCCCAGCGACCGAGTGGTCGTCAACAAGTATCTGCACCACTACCGGCCGCTCGGGCGGGGCGACTTGGTCACCTACCGGGCCGCGGATGAATCGCCCGAAGGCAAGGGGCTGGTGACCAAGCGGCTGATCGGTCTGCCCGGCGACGTCGTCGAAGTGGACCGCGAGGGGCGCTTGCTGGTCAACGGCGCGGTACAGCCGGAGCCGTACCTGCGGCCAGGCCAAACGGCGGTGTTGCCCCGGCAGGAGGTGCCGGCCGGCAACTACCTGGTGCTGGGTGACAACCGCGGGCCCGCGCGGGATCGGCCGGGGCGTCCGGTGGCCGGCTTTGTGCCGGTGGGCGTCATTCGAGGCAAGGCCGTGGCCGTGTGCTGGCCGCTCGACCGCATCCGCCTGCTGCGCTGACCGGCCCAAACGAAGTGGCGGCGCAGACGGTGGTCTGCGCCGCCACCAAGTCCAGGACGGTCACCGGAGAGGGCCCCGGGCGACCGTGTCAGAAGTGGGCCTAGAGGGCTTCGGAGCCTTCTTCACCGGTTCGGATGCGGATCACGCGCTCCAGGTTGAGCACGAAGATCTTGCCGTCGCCGATCTCGCCGGTGCGGGCAACTTCCATCATCGTCTTCACGACGTCGTCCACCTTCTCATCGGGAACGGCGACCGTGATTTTGATCTTCGGAAGCAGCGAGACGGTGTATTCGTTGCCACGATACAACTCGTGGCGGCCCTTCTGCTGACCGCAACCTCGCACGTCGGTGACGGTCATGCCGACCACGCCCATCTCAGCCAGCGCGTCTTTGATCTGCGCCAGCTTGATCGCCCGTGTGATGCACTCGACCTTCTTCATGGTCTCTCTCTCCCCGTGCCGTTGGCCTTGCCACCTTACCCGTCGTCGCAGCTCGGGGGAGAGACGAACTGCAACGCCAGGATAGTCGGCGATGGCACGAACCCGGTTGACAAGCTACTTTTTCCGCAGCCACGGCATCATGGCGCGGAGCTCGGCGCCGACCTGCTCGATCGGGTGCTGCGCCGCGCGGCGCCGCAGAGCCTTGAAGCTGGCCGCGTTGGCCTGGTTCTCCAGGATCCACTCGCGCGCGAACTGGCCGTTCTGGATCTCTTCCAGCAGCTCACGCAGCGTCGCGCGAACGTGCTCGTCGATGATCCGCGGACCGCGGCTGAGATCACCGTACTCGGCGGTGTTCGAGATGCTGTCGCGCATCCCTGCCAAGCCGCTCTCGTTGATCAGGTCGACGATCAGCTTGAGCTCGTGCAGGACCTCGAAGTAGGCCATCTCGGGCGCGTAGCCGGCCTCGACCAGGATCTCGTAGCCGGCGATGATCAGCGCCGTGCAGCCGCCACACAGGACAGCCTGCTCGCCGAACAGGTCGGTCTCGGTCTCTTCCTGGAAGGTGGTCTCGAAGACGCCCGCGCGGGTGCCGCCGATACCCTTGGCATAGGCCAGAGCGCGCTGCTTGGCCTTGCCCGAACCGTCGTTGTGCACGGCGATCAGCGCCGGCACGCCCTTGCCCTCTTCGAACATGCGGCGGACGATGTGGCCGGGGCCCTTCGGGGCGATCATGACCACGTCGACGTCTTTCGGCGGCTCAATCTGCTGATAGTGGATGTTGAACCCGTGCGAGAAGGACAACGTCATGCCCGCGCTCAGGTTCGGCTCAATCTGGCTCTTGTAGACCTTCGGCTGCAGCTCGTCGGGCACCAGCACCTGGATCCAGTCAGCCTTCTTGGTGGCCTCGTCGGTCGGCAGCACCTCGAAGCCGGCGGCCTTGGCCGCGTCGGCATTCGGGCCCGGCACCTCGGCCACGATCACCTTGACGCCGCTCTCGCGCAGGTTCTGCGCGTGCGCGTGACCCTGGCTGCCGTAGCCCAGAATTGCGATGGTCAGGTCCTTGAGGAGCCCCAGGTCCGCATCTGCGTCTTGATAGACCTTCGCCACGATCTTCCTTGCCTTTCCGCTTGTCATTGTACCACGTCGCCGTTGCCGGTCGCAACCGCAGCGGTGTCCGCGGCAACCTCGCTTGGCGCTGTCGGGTTCTGCTCGGAGCGTCGGCTGAGGCGACGGGCGACCAGTCCCACCGCCACCCCAACCGCCACGAACAGAACCATGTTGAGCAGGAGCACGTCCACGCGCTCCAAGCCAAAGTAGTCCTGCTTCGGGTCCGGCGCGGGCTGATAGCGCACCAGGTAGCTGAACAGGCGCCACATGACCCAGGTCAGTGTGCCCAGCAACCCCACCAACAGCCCGCGCACCGCCGCGAAGCCCAGTTCCAGCCGCCGCAACCGGCCGTAGAGCAAGCCTCCGGCCAAGCCCAGGAGCGGCCCGACCAGACCGAGCAGCGCCATCACGCGCTCCACGGTCGCTTCGTCAAGCAACTCCTTCATCTCGTCCATCGACCGTGCCTCCCGCGGCAGCGTGGCTGATCCTACCCCCGGTTCACGTCGGCTGCAACCCTCGGGCCAGGATGACCTCGCCGGTGCGGGCCATCTCCAGAATGCCGTACTTGGCCACCAGCTTCAGCAGAGCGTCGATCTTCTCGCGGTTGCCCGTGACCTCGATGGTCATCTCGCCTTCGCCGATGTCGACCGTCCGCGCCCGGAACACGTCGACGATCTGCATCAGTTCCGCGCGCACGCCGTTCTCACAGCGGATCTTGATCAGCGCCAGCTCGCGGGCCACCACCGCCTCGTCGGTGTGGTCGTTCACGCTGATGACGTCGATCAGCTTCTCGACCTGCTTGCAGATCTGGCTCAGCACAGCGTCGTCGGCGTGCACCACGATGGTCATCCGCGAAGTCAGCGGGTCCCAGGTCGTGCTGACCGCCAGGCTGTCGATGTTGTAGCCGCGCCGTGCGAACAGCCCGGCGATCCGGGTCAGGACGCCAGGCCGGTTCTCCACCAGGACCGAGATGGTGTGCAGACGGGTCTTGTGGCGGTCTGCGGCCCCATTGCGGCTGCTCATTCGTCGGCTCCTTCCGGCTCCAGGATTGGCTCGGCCGTGTCACCGCCGGCCGGCACCATCGGCCACACATTCTCCTCGTCATGCACGATGAACTCCACCAGACCGGCCGTGTCCAGCGATTGCAGCCAGGCCATCGCCTCCTGCACCTCATCGTCGGTCGTCACCCGGCGCGCCGGCAGGCCGTAGGCGTCGAACAGCTTCACGAAGTCCGGCGACACGCGCGGGGAGTCCTCGGTCGGCACCGTGTACAGCCAGGTCTCCGAGTAGTTGCGCTGGTGGAACAGCTCCTGCCATTGGCGCACCATGCCCAGGTAGCCGTTGTTGAGCAGCATGACCTTCAGCGGCACACCCTCCAGCGCGGCCACGGCCAGTTCCTGGACGTTCATCTGGATGCTGCCGTCGCCGGTGACCAGCCAGATCTCGCGCTCCGGTTGGGCAAACCACGCGCCGATCGCCGCCGGTAGCCCGAAGCCCATGGTGCCGAGGCCACCCGAGGTGAGGAACTGCCGTGGGCCGCTGGGTCGGTAGAACTGAGCCGCCCACATCTGGTGCTGACCGACGTCGGTCGCCACGATGGCGTTGCCGCCGGTGACCGAGTTCAGCACCTCCAGCAGATGCTGCGGGCGGATGCGCCCATCTTCGCTCACGCGATGCGGCACCAGCGGGAAGCGGTCCTTCCAGTCGCGCACCTGCTCCAGCCAGGGCTCGCGGTCGACCTGCTGCACGTACTCGGTCAAGGCCGTCAGCGTCTTCTTTACGTCGGCGCGCAGCGCCACCACCGGCGTGCGGTTCTTGCCCAGTTCGGCCGGATCGATGTCGACATGGATGACCTGCGCCTTCGGTGCGAACGTGGCCAGCTTGCCGGTCACCCGGTCATCGAACCGGGCACCCACCACGACCATCACATCGCAGCGGGTGATGGTGTAGTTGGCATAGGCTGCACCGTGCATGCCGATCATACCGGTCGCCAAGGGATGCTCTTCGGGGAAGGCGCCCTTGCCCATGAGCGTCCAGCAGACCGGGATGCTACCAGCCTCGGCGAAGGCGACCAGCGCTTCGCGGGCGCCGGACGCCACGGCGCCGCCGCCCACGTAGAGCGCCGGCCGCTCGGCCGCGTTGAGCACCTCGGCCGCGGCGCGAAGCTCGTCGGCTTCCGGCGCCGTGCGGACGACGTAGCCGCGCAAGTCCTCGCGCGACACCTCGAACGAGCCGGTGAACGCCTCCAACTGCACGTCCTTGGGTATGTCGACCACCACCGGACCCGGCCGGCCGCTCCGCGCGATGTGGAACGCCTCGGCCAGGATCTGGGGCAGCTCGTTCGTGCTGCGCACCAGGTAGCTGTGCTTCACGATGGGCAGCGTGATGCCGGTTGCGTCGACTTCCTGGAAGCTGTCCTTGCCGATCAGCGGACGGGTGACCTGGCCCGTGATGCAGACAATCGGGATGCTGTCCATGTGCGCGTCGGCGATGCCGGTGATCAGGTTGGTGACACCGGGGCCAGAGGTGGCGATGGCCACGCCGACGCGGCCGCTGGCCCGGGCGTAGCCGCCGGCCATCATCGCGGCGCCTTGCTCGTTGCGGACGAGGACGTGGCGGATGTCGACCTTGTGCAGGGCGTCGTAGAGCGGGATGACCACTCCGCCCGGATAGCCGAAGACCACCTCCACGCCTTCGTTCCGAAGGCAGGCCAGCGTCGCTTCCGCACCGTTCATGTCACGTCTCCCAAAACAGAAAACCCCTCACCCCAAGGGGCGAGAGGTCTCGCGGTACCACCCTTGACAGGATCGCCAACCGCCGCCGACACCGGCGACACACGTACGTCCGATCGATCCTACTCTAGAGCACTCTAACGGGTGCCACGCGGCTCGGCCTACTGTCGTTCGACCGAGCGGCTCGGGAGCGACCTTCAGCGCTCGTCGTGGCCGGTCTTCCACCACTGCAACCGGCTCTCTGGCACGACCGAAGCGCCTACTCCTCTCCGTCAACGCCTTTGAAAGCTCCTGGCAGTATAGGGTACGTGCAGTTGACTGTCAACCGCCGCAATTCGGCGGTGGCGAGTGCGCCGGCTCGCGACCGATCATCCTCGGCGGCGTCCCCGGCGCCAGGTCGGCGCGAATTCCGAATCGGGTCACCAAGATGACTTGACGCCGCTCGGATGCTGCTGGCACACTGAGCCCGCTGCATGGGCGTGGGTTGCACTGGTTCACAAGGAGCAAGCTGTGTCCGCGAAAAGCAGAGCGTTCACCCTCATCGAGCTGTTGGTGGTGATTGCCATCATCGCCATCCTCGCCGCCATACTCTTCCCGGTCTTCGCCAAGGCCCGAGAGAAGGCGCGCCAGTCCAGTTGCCAGAGCAACGAGAAGCAAATCATGCTGGCCGTCATCGCCTACAAAGAGGACTACGACCAGAAGTACCAGCGCTGTCCTTACGGCCAGGTCGGCTCGCAGTGCCCGTGGGACCTGTTCAACCCCTACATCAAGAACGCCCAGATTTGGACCTGTCCGTCCTTCGCCGGCCGGCCCTACGGCTACGGCTGGAACCCCACCGGGGCCTGTGGGCAGCGCCAGATGACCGACAAGGGCTATATGTGGTCAGAGCATCTGAACGGCAACGGCGTCTCCGATGCGCAGATCCTGTATCCGGCTGAGCGCGTGGCCTTCGCCGAGGGCAATTGCGGCGTCAACGGCTGGGGCTGGGACGGCAGCGTGCGGCAGCGGCAACGGCCCGGCGCCGACCACAACAGCGGCTGCAACGGCGCCTACCTCGATGGCCATGTGAAGTGGCTCGCCTTCAACAACTGGACGTTCACGTCCGATCCGACGCTGTAGCCGGCCCGACGACGAGGTGAGCGCTCACTGAGCTCGCCGGCCGCCCACCCAGTGGCCGGTGGGTTGAGTGGGCGCTGCCCCACCCTTTCCGCGCCCGGCGAATGGGATTACCATGCCGAATCGGAGAGGCAAGCCACGACCATGGTCTATCGACGTTTCGGCCGCACCGAACTGCAACTGCCGGTCTTCTCCTGTGGTGGCATGAGGTACCAGCAGGCTTGGCAGGACCTGCCGTTCGAGGACGTCACCGCCGACAGCCAGGACAACCTGGCCGCCTGCATCCAGGCGGCGCTGGCGCACGGCATCAACCATATCGAGACCGCGCGCGGCTACGGCAGCAGTGAGGTCCAGCTCGGCCGCGTGCTGCCGCACCTGCCACGCGAGCAGATCATCGTGCAGACCAAGGTCGGCCCCGGCGAGGACGCGGCGGCCTTCCGGCGCACCTTCGAGACCAGCCTGGCGCGCCTGCGCCTTGACCGGGTCGACCTGTTGGCCATCCATGGCCTCAACCTCCGCGAGGTGCTCGACCTGGCCATCAAGCCGAACGGCAGCCTGGAAGAGGCGTTGCGGATCAAGTCCGAAGGGCTCGCCGGCCACATTGGCTTCAGCACGCACGGTCCGCTCGACGTGATTCAGGATGCCATCGGCACCGATGCCTTCGACTACGTCAACCTGCATTGGTACTGGGCCGACCGCATCAACGCACCGGCGATCGAAGCCGCCGCGGCGCACGACATGGGCGTGTTCATCATCAGCCCGAACGACAAAGGCGGCCGGCTGTTCGACCCGCCGGCCAAACTGTCCGACCTCTGCGCCCCGCTGACGCCGATGGGCTTCAACGACCTGTGGTGCCTGAGCAATCCGCTGGTCCACACGCTGAGTGTCGGCGCCGCCCGCCCGAGCGACTTCGACGCCCACCTGGCGGTGCTGCCGTGGGTCGGCCGCGAGCACGAGGCCATCGATGCGATCGTCGCCCGGCTCGACGCCGAAGCCGAACGTGTGCTCGGCGCCGACTGGTGCGCCAACTGGTCGGTGGGCCTGCCCGCGGTCGATGAGGTGCCGGGCACCATCAACCTCTACCACGTGCTCCGCTTGTACCACTTGGCTAAGGCCTACGACCTGGTCGAGTACGGCAAGTGGCGCTACAACCTGTTCGGCAACGGCGGGCACTGGTTCTACGGGAACAAGCTGGACCAACTCGACTGGGACCGGCTGCCGGACCTGCTGACGGATTCGCCGGTGGCGGCGCGCATTCCGGCGGTGCTACGCGAGGCGCAGGAGCTGTTCGCCGGCGAGGCGCAGAAGCGGTTGAGCGAGAGCGGGTGAGGTGGGCCGCTCAAACTCCACGCCATTGCAGTTCATAACGCCAGAGGAACCTGGCCCGCATTGACCAACCCTCCCCGCGGTGACGCATGGGAGCGGTAGGATGCCGTTCTGCCATCAGTGCGGACAGGAACTGCCGGATGTGGCGCGGTTCTGCCCCGGGTGCGGGTCGCCGCGGCTGGGCGCCAGTGGGGCCGACCAAGCGGCAGGCCCTGCTCACCAACCGGTCACGCCACCGGCGCCAGTGCCGCGTGTGCCCGGCGACGCCGGAGGTGCCGTACGGCCAACGCCGGCGACCAGCGCCACGCCGGACTGGGTGGGGGCCGAAGTCAAGCACTCGCTCACCGCAACCTGGCGAGTCTGGCGCGATGGGGGTGTGGTCTGCCTGGCCATCGCGGCCCCGGTGGTGCTGCTGGCTCTGCTTGCGGCCGGCCAGGGCCGTGAGCCGGCGGCGTGGGTGCTGCTGGTGCCGGTAGCCGTGACGCTGCTGCTGCCCTGGGCGCTGACCTCGTCGCTGGGCGCCTGGACCGGGCTGACCGCGGCGGTGCCGTTCGGGCCGCAGGTCGCCCTGCTCTACAGCCTGCCAGCCAGTCTGGTGACGCTCGCGCTGTGGGACCGCCTGCGGCGCGAGGGAGCGCGCCTGGCGACGCTGGAGCCGGCCGGCGACGGCCGCCGAATGGCGGGCCGGGTCGGCATCTTCGCGGTCACGATGGGTGGCACGGCTGCGGCGTTGGCCGTGCTGCATGTGCTCCTCATGGCAATCGTCCTCGCAGCGGCTGGCGCCGTGCTCGCCCAGCAGATGCCGTTCGGCATCAATCCCATCGCCGCGGCCAATCCGCAGCTCTGGGTCAGCCCGCACGGCGCTGCCGCGTTGGCGGCCGGCTGGGCCGGGCTGATCGCCGGCGCCGCCGCTTACCACCAGTGGTCCCTCGGCGGAACCGTGTCGCCTGTCGCCGAGCGGTGGTCGCTGGCGGCCCAGCATGGCGTGCGCGGCGCGGCCTGGCTTCTGGTGGCCGGTCTCGGCGTGACGCTGGTGCGGGCCCTGGTCGCGGCCGGCGCAGCACCCGATGCCTCGGCACGGGACTCAGCGTTCTTCGGTCTGCTCCTGACGTTCGCTCTGGCGGCGCCCAGCGCCGCCGGCGTGGGTCTGGCACTCCTCTGCGGCGACACCGTGCGGATTGGCTCCAGCGCGCTGCCTGGCATCGTCGTCAACGCCCTGGCATTGGGCGGCGCCACGCCGGCGGCAATGCTGCTGCGTCTTGGCCTGGTTGTCGCGCTGCTCTACCACACCCACGCCAGATTCGGCCTCGCCTATCGCCGGCGCTGGCAGAGCCGGCCCCAACTGGCCGACCACGTGAGGGTGGCTGGAGCGGCGGTGGTGGCCTGCCTGTTGGTGGTCTGGGCGAGCCAGTACCGTGCCAGCGGCAGTTGGGGTGGACAGAGCCTCGATGGCTCCATCGGTGTGTCGTACCTGCGGCTCGTGGCCTCGCTGTTTCTGGCCAACCTGCTCGGCGCCGCCCTCGCCGGCGGCCGGTTAGCCTTTGCGGGCGACGATGAGCTGCCCGAACTACGTTGGCGCGCCTGGTTCCTCGCCCAGACCGACCAGCGGCAGACGACCGTCTACGCCGCAGTGGCTGCACTGACGGTACTGCTCATGGCAATGATGCTGAGCCAGCCACACCGGCGGCACCATGGCCGCCACACTGAGCCGCCCCCAGCGGCGGCCACGCCGCCGCCACCCGCCGCTGCTCCGGCTCCGGACGAGGACTGCGCGGCGCGACTGCGCCAACTCAGCCGGGCGCTGATGCTGTACGCGCAGGACTATGATGAGCACCTGCCACCGGCCCGCCCAGCGCTGCCCGAGGTGCTGTACCCGTATACCCATGACGCCGCGCTGTGGCGTTGCCCGGCCGCCGTCCGCGTACCATCGTATGCTCTGCCGGCAGCCCTGGCCGACCGGCCGCTCAGTACGCTTCGGCGGCGGTCCGAGACGCCCTGGCTGTTCGAGAGCGACGACGGCTCCAGCCTCGCTCGCCGCCACGCCGGCGGCGCCAACTACGCCTTCGCCGACGGCCACGTCGGCCATCGCGCCGACGACCCGCTGGGGTCTCTGCCCGCCCTGTTGAGCACGCCGCCCGCGCCGTCACTCCCACCGCCCGCCACCATCGCCAACCAGACGGTCACCGTCGCCAACCCGAAGACCTCCTACATGAACCTCCGCGTCCGACCGGATGCGGAGGCCCCGGTGGTGGGCAAGGCCAACAACGGCACCGCCGTGCGTGTGCTGGAGCAGCAGGGCGACTGGGCGCGGGTGCAGGTGCCGGGCGGTCGCGCCGGCTGGATGCGCTGGCGGCTGTCGAGCGGGCTCGAACTGGTGCGGCGCGGCGGCGCCCCCGCGTCGTCACCGCCACCACCCGCCGCCGCTCGGTTGGGTGGCAGCGGCTTCGCGCGCGGGCAGCGCGCCGTCTATCGCGACCGCGAGCGGCAGCCGCTGAAGCTGCGCGACGCGCCCAGTAGCGGGGCCGCCGTCGTCGCCAGTCTGCCGTACGAGGCCCAACTCAAGGTGCTGGAGCAGCGCGGCGACTGGCTGCGTGTCGAGGTGAACGGACGCCAGGGCTGGTGTGCTTGGCGGCGGCCGGGCGGCGGTCCCGAGTACCGCTACCTGCACCCGACCGAATGAGCCCGCCGCGGTTGCTCGCCTACGGCACGGCACTGCTGGTGGCGGCACTGGTCGGGGCCTGCCGGCCCCAGCGGCCGCTCGGCGCCGGCCGGTCCGCCGTCGTGCCAGCCGACGCTGCCGCCACCACCGCGCCGCAGCCAGAGGCGCCGGTAGTGCTGCTGCCTGGCCGACCC
>CAZHGD010000186.1:0-14889 GCA_964531735.1 uncultured Fimbriimonadaceae bacterium
ATCGCTCGGGCGGGAGGCGAGCCCAAGTTGACGCCAACGTCACGAGGCATCGACAGATCGTGGACCCGCTCGGCCTACGCCACGGCGGGCGCGACCGAGCGGGTCCGGGTGATCAGCCGGACGGCCGACTGGCGGCCGGCGGTCGGCTAAGGTGTCCAGGTGGGCGTGAGCGCACTGGGCTTGCAGTTCATGTAGCTCAGCCACTTGACGTGTCCGTCGACGTAGCCGACGTTGAGGCCGTCGTTGTGGACGACGTTCAGGCGGCTCGCGTTGCCGGCGCTGTCATTCTTCGCGCCGGTGGTGGCGTTCCAGATCTGCGTGCCCGAGTCGAACGGCGTGTTGCCGTCAGCGAACAGGGCCGTCGTCGACACCAAGTCCAGCGGCGAGATGCCGGCCACGTTGCCGCGGCAGGTGGCGTAGTTGTAGGCATAGCTGCCATACGAGCCATTGTACTGGGCTGCCGTCGGCGGCGCCGCGCGGCCGCTGTCGCTCGGGCAGAGGTAGACCTGGGTGTTCTTCACGTACGGCATGACCAGCGGGCACCAGTTCCACCAGCCGACGCCACCTCCGGTCCAGCCGCAGTAGACGAACTTCTCGTCGTAGTCCTGGCAGTACTGAATCATGGCCAGAGCGAGCTGCTTCTCGTTGCTCTGGCAGGAGCTCTGGCGCGCCTTCTCGCGCGCCTTGGCGAAGACGGGGAATAGGATCGCGGCCAGGATCGCGATGATGGCGATCACGACCAGGAGCTCGATTAGCGTGAACGCGTTACGGCGGTAGGTCACCATGTTGCCTCCGACCTCGCGCCGGACGCGCAAGGTCCATCGTATTCGTCGCCGCCCGGGCTCTCCGGGCAGCGCACGCGGTCGCTCGACGGCGTCGCCGCGCAGCATACCCATAGTACCCCCCGGTATCAGGTCTGCGCCCGTCGATAAGGTGCTGAGTTGACGCGAAGGTCACGCGATGCCTGCGAACGGTGGACCCGCTCGACCCTTGCCGCGTCGGGCCAGACCGAGCGGGTCCGAGTCATCTCGGGAGTGGCCGACCGGCCGCCCGTCCACTACGGCGTGGCGTTGGGCACGACCTGGTAGATCGACACGGCGTAGGTGGCGTTGGTGTTGTTGGTGCCGAACTGGTTATACAGCAGCGCCTGGTTCTTGCTCCACTTCACGTGGCCGTCGGCATAGCCCACGTTGATGCCGCTGTTGTGCCAGTCCACCGGCTGGGTGGTGTTGCCGTAGTAGCCGATGCCGCCCTGGCCGCCGAGCCGCGTGTAGATGTTGTCCGTGCTGTCCATCCACGGGTTGCGGCAGTCGCCGAGCAGGAACTTCTCGGCCGGCTTCTCGATGGTCCCGATCGCCACCTGGAAGTTCATGTTGAAGCCATACGAACAGACCCAGGTCTGCGATGGGGTGACCAGGTCGTAGGTCATCGAGTAGCCTTGCACGGATGGGCAGACGAGGATCTGGATGCTCTTCATGTACGGCATGACCACGGTCGGCGGGAAGTACGTGGTCGTGCCATTGTGCCAGTTCACGTACCAGCCCGCGGGGAACCGCTCGTCGAAGTCCTGGGCGTACTGCATGTAGGCCAGGCCAAGCTGCTTCTGGTTGCTCTGACAAGAGCTCTGCCGCGCCTTCTCGCGCGCCTTGGCGAACACCGGGAAGAGAATCGCCGCCAGAATGGCAATGATGGCGATCACGACGAGCAACTCGATCAGAGTAAACGCCTTACGTTGGGCCATGTGAATGCTCCTTCAGCCGGCCCGTTGGCGGGCCGGCAGTGCCCAACCCCGTCGGCACTCCCAGCGGCGGGCGGACACCAGATCCTGGCGCCGGATCCATACCACCGCCTAGTATACCCAGACTGCGGGGGCCGCCGCAAGGGTGTTTGCCGGTGTGCTACGGCCAGGTGACCAGCCGCCCGCAGTGGCTCGGCTCAGCGCGGTGTCACGGCCATGCGGATCTGGAACGTGCAGGTCAGGTTGGGCACGAAGGAGGGACCGTAGACCTCGACGGCGCCGCAGCGGGCTTCGCGGTACGGCGAGTTCGGCAGCCACTCGTGGTTGATGTGCTGGTAGGCCGCGCCGATGGAGCCCAAGCCGCCGCGCACGGTGAACACGGCGTACTGGCCACCGGGGATGACCGCCTGCGCCAAGTCGGCCGGCTGGTCGTCGAAGCGGGCCACGGCGACGCCCGCCAGATAGCAGTCGAGGCCCGACTGGCCCGACGGGTAGACGAAGCCGTAGCTGACCTCGGGTTCGGTGCGGTGGGCCACTTCGCCCAGGCGATGGCAGAGGCGGAACCAAAGCGTCGGCACCAGGCTCCAGTCGGTCTGCTCGGGGTTGAAGGACAGCCCGACGACCATCACCAACGGCAGCTCCACCAGCTCGGGCGGACCGGCAATCACCTCGGGCATCATCGCGGCTCCCTACAGGTCGGCTTCCACCTTGCGTGTGGCGCGGCGGACGGCGACCGGCGTCTTCCAACGCCGATGGACCCAATGCCACTCCTCGGGACGCAGGCGGATCTGGGCACCGATCGCGTCGTTCATGCGCTGGGTGAACGCCAGCGCGTCAGCGTCTTCGTCGCCACTGTGGCAGAACTCCAGCGGGCGGTGCATATCGACCGTCATGAAGCCGTTCGGGTCGCGCTGGATGAAGCAAGGCAGCACGGGTGCGCCGGTGCGCTGGGCCAGCATGAACGGTCCCAGCGCCGTGGGCGCCGGATGGCCCAGGAAGTCGGCCATGATGCCGCCGCGGGCCGCGGCCTGATCGGCCAGGATGCCCACGATGCCGCCGGTTTCGAGCGTGCGCAGTGCTTCGCGCCAGCCCTGCTTGTGGACCACGCGCACCTTGTGTTGCGCGCGGATCGCGCCGACGTACTGCTCGACCAGGTCCTCGTCGCTGGCGCGGGCGATGACCGTCACTTCGAGGTCGTAGGCGGCACACAGCGCGGCCATCATTTCGAAGTTGCCATAATGCCCGGTCAACATGATGACGCCGCGCCCGCCGGACAGCGCCTGGCGCAGGTGGCCCTGACCGTTGACTCGAATGCGCTGCTGGAGCTGCTTGGGCGTGGTCTGCGAAAGGCGGATGAACTCGATGGCGCCGCGCGCGGTGCAGGACATCACTCGGCTGGCCAGCGCCTCGCGCCAAGCCGCCGTGGTGGTGGCGCCGTAGACGAGGCGCAGGTGGTCGCGCATGCGCCGGCGTAGCGCCGGCCAGAGCAGCACCACCCAGAAGCGGAGCGTGCGTGCCAGCGCCGGGTCGCAGTGCAACGGGAACGCCCGCACGACTGCTCGCGCAAACAACGTTGCGCCGGCCACAATCCAGCGCTTCAGCCGGCGCGCCGGTGTGATCTCGCCTCGGGTCAGCCGCGCACGTGTCCTCACCAGGCCACCGCTCCAAGTGACGTCACCGCGTCACAATAGCCAGCGTCCGCGGCGGTCGCCCACCCCAACGACGGGCGCACCTGCATGGTACTCGTCAAGCTGGGATTTGTCGATGCTCGGCCGCGGCAGGATCGCCGCCCGGTCAGCGCGAACCCGCTGGCCACGGTCGCGCTGACCCGGAGTGCGCCATGAGCCTGCCCGCGGCGATGAGCCTGTACTGCCTGGCCCTGACAGCGCCGGAGCTGGTGCGCAACGGCAGCTTCGAACAGGGCAGCCTGCCGCTGCGCGGTGTCGGCTACGTCAGCCAGGGCAACACGCTTGAGGCCTGGGAGGTCCGCGGCGAAGTGGCCCGGAACACGCGTGGCCTGGCCTTCTACGACAACGGCCTCGCCACCGGGCAGTATGCCGTGGCCCTGCAGAACCGGGCCAGCCTGTGCCAGGAAGTGGGTCCGTTCGAGCGCGACCGGGTGTACCGCCTGAGCCTGCGCGCCAACGGTCGTGCCGCCGACCAGGTGGCGTACCAGCGCTGCGGCCGCCTCGAGGTACGGCTCAACGGGACGCCGTTGCTGGGTCCGGTCGAGGTCAAGCCGGCCGCTCCGGCTGGGCGGTTCGAGCAGGCCTTCCAAGCGTTCGACGTCCTGTTCGTGCCGGGCGACGGGACCTTCGCGCTGGAGCTGGCGCAGACCGATCCGGCCGACGGCATCTCGGTGCTGGTCGATGAGGTGCGCATCGCGCCGGCCGAGGCGCCGGCCGACCGCGCCATCCGCGTCAACCGCGCCCGGGTCCGGCCGGCCGGCCAGCCGGTCACCGAGGTGGATTTCCGGCAAACCACCTGGATCTGGTCACCCGAGGCGGCCGATCCGCTCCAGGCCGCGCCGGCGGGCACCCGCTGGTTCCGGCGCGGGTTCCAGGTCGAGCGCCTGCCGGACATCAACCGCGCCGTGTTCGTGGCCGCCGCCGACAACGGCGCCGAGGTCTTCGTGAACGGCACCTATGTCGGCACCGCGGCCGGCTTCGGCGACTGGTACGAAGTCGACTTCCGCCATGAGCTGCGGCCCGGCCGCAACGTGATTGCGTTGCGCGCGGTCAATGCCGGCGACCAGCCGAATCCGGCGGGCGTCGCCGGGGTCGTGCTCCTCCTGGCCGCCGACGGCCGCCCGGTGCAGGCGCTGTTCACCGACGCCGCGTGGCGCACCAGTCCGACCGAGGCGCCGGGTTGGCTGGCGCCCGACTTCGACGATGCCGCCTGGCGACCGGCCGCCGTGCTCGGCCGCGTCGGCTGCGCGCCCTGGGGCGACTTCGGCTTCCTGACCTGGCTGGTGCCGCCCGAGTTCTGCCGTTTCACCGTGCCCGGACAGGAGCGGCACCTGGCGCTGCTGCGACAGCTCTTCTGGCTGCATCATCCAGGCAGCGGGCCGAAGGCGACGCTGTGGGACGGCTGGATGTCCATGTCCTCGCTGTGGCCGGCGGTCGGCGCCGCGCCGGGCGCCAGCGCGTTCCGCGCGGCCTGGCGGTCCGAACTGTTGCGGCGGCCCATCGATCGCGAAGGCTACGTGAGCACCATCCAGCACCACGGCTTCGGGCACGGCGAGGGCTGGCCGTTCCCGACCACCTTCCAGGCTGGTGGCGTCGGCTGGCAGTTCGCCAGCGAGCACACCGCCTATCGCGTGGCGCCGGTGCGACGACTCGACGGCTGGCAACTGACCGGCCTGGAGCGCACCGGCCTCGACGCGAGCCGCGGCCTGACGCTCAAGGTCACCGCCAACGAGGCCGCGCTGACCACGCCCGGCTTCAACGTCGACCGCACCGTGGCCCCGTTCGTGCGGCTGGAGTGGCAGGTCGACTGCCCGGCCGGCGCGACGGCCCGGGTGCAATGGACCACGCCGGAGCATCCGGCGTTCGGGCCCGAGCGGTCGCTGCCGCTCCCGTTGGCGCCCGATGCGCCGGGCCGACCGTTCACCGACGTGCCGCTCTACCGCCATGCGGACCCCGGCCCGCGCCTGACCGGCCTGCGGCTGGTGTTCACCGGCGCCCGCGGCGGCACGGTGCGTCTGCTGGGTCTGATCACCGCGCCGGACACGCGCCATCCAGTGAACAACCCGTGCTACCTGCAGGGCTGCACCGAGTACTTCCGCTGGACCGGCGACGTGGCCTTCCTGCGGCAGAACCTGGCGCGCATGAGGCAAGCGCTGGACTGGGCGCTCCGCGAGTTCCGGGTCGAGGCCGAAGGCGGCGTGTTCGTGCCCTGGGTCGGCCACGACGGGCGCAGCGGCCTGACGCTGGGCGCCGACGGCCGCAAGACCATCCACCCGGGCCGCGGTATCGGCGCCAACTACTGGGACCTGCTCCCGTTCAGCGCGCACGACTGCCTGGCCACCATCTACCTCTACGACGCCTTGCGCCGCATGGCCGCGCTGGAGGACACCATCGCGCGACATGCCGACTGGTCCCTGCCCGCGGCCACCTGGCCGGCGCAGCGTCTGGCCAGCCTGGCCGAGCAGGTGCGGCGCCGGTCCGGGCAGCGGTTCTGGAATCCGGCCACCGGCCGGTTCGTGGCGTGTGTGGACACCGCCGGCGTGGCGCACGACTACGGCTACACGTTCGTCAACTGCGAGGCCATCTGCTATGGCCTGGCCACGCCCGAACAGGCGCGCAGCATCCTCGACTGGCTCGACGGGCGGCGCCGGGTCGCCGGTGATACGGCCACCGGTGACGACATCTACCACTGGCGCTTCGGACCGCGGGCCACCACGCGGCGCAACGTCGACTGGTACAGCTTCGTCTGGTCCGGGCCCGAGGCGATTCCGTGGGGCGGGCAGGTGCAGGACGGTGGCGCGGTGCTGGGCTTTGCCTACCACGACCAGATGGCCCGCCTGCTGACCGCCGGACCGGACGACGCCTGGCGCAAGCTGCGCCAGACGCTCGAATGGTTCGCCGATATCCGCGCGGCCGGCGGCTACCGCCGCTACTACGCCGTGTCGGGCCGCGGGACGCTGCAAGGCGGTGGCCCGCCCGGTGGGCTGGGCATGGATTGCGAGTTCTTCGAGAGTGTCCTGGTCCCGCAGATCATGCTCTACGGGTTCCTCGGCTTCGAGCCGCTGCCGGACGGCCTGCGCCTGGCGCCCCAGCTCCCGCGCGACTGGCCCGAGCTGACGATCGACCGCATCCACTACCGCGACACGGTGCTGACCGTCTCCGCTACGCCCGACCACCTGCGCGTGACCTGCCACGGCGGCGCGCCGACGAAGGTGCGCCTGGAGCTGCCGCCAGGCTGGCAAGGGACGGGTACCGAGGTGGAGATCGGCGACCAGCGGGTGATCGAGGCGCGGCGGACCGAGCGGTAGCGCGCCGTCGCGACTCGTCATCGCCGCGCAACATCTGCTCGTAACCTCCGCGCGGCGGTGCGGCACAGCCTGATCGGAGAGCACGGAGCGTTTGGGCATGAGACTGACCTGGTGGCGCAGCGGGGCAGTGATCCTGTTGGTCGTGGCGGTCGAAGAGCTCCTGCGCTGGACGATCCTGCCGTTTACCATCTCGTGGCTGGAGGCGGTGCTCTCCGCGGCGGTGACGACGTTGGTTGCCGCGGCCGTCGCGTGGCTCTGGCGGCGCTGGCGGAGGGCGCGCGAGCAGGAGTTGGCCGGCGTGCAGGCCGGCTTGCAACGCGCCGTGCACGAGCTGTCACGCACCGAACGCCTGGCTGCCGCCGGCGCCATGGCGGTGCCACTGTGCGCCGACCTGACCGAGTTGGTGGCGCAACTGCAGGCGCGCGGTGAGGACCACGAGCTGATCGACCATGTGGCCGGTCTGCTCGACCGCTTCACGGTGCTGGCCAAGGCCAGCCGGCGCGCCATGCGGCCGGTGGACCTGGCCGGTCTGGTGGGCGCTCAGGTAGCAGAGGTGGGTGCGGCGCAGTCGGTGCAGTTCGGCCTGGTCCGCCCGCCAAGCGCCGTCTGGGTCCGGGCCAACCCCGACCGGCTGGCGCTGGCAACGCGGCATTTCTTGACCCATGCGGCCGAGACCAGCGGCGAGGGCCGCGTGATGGTGGTGTTGCACGTCACCGACACCAGCGCCGCGGTGGTCATTGCCACCGACCGCGCCGGCAGCGGTGGCGAGCCGGCGTCGCTGAGTTGGGGCATCGCGCGGGCGGCCTTGGCCGAGTGCGCCGGTGAGGTGACGGCCCTGGAGGAAGGCGAGGGCCTGGTCCTGCGGCTGAAGCTGCCGGTCTGCCGCGCGCCGCGCCGCCGCCGCCAGCGCCCGCGTCCCAACCGCCAGCTACCGGCCAGCGCGATCTGCTCACCGGCGCCATAGCGACGGGCTCTGGTGGCTACGAGCCGCCTTCACCCGACCCCTCACCCTCCATCACGCGGCCGTTCCGGCAGCGGAGCGGCGTGCCGTCGGCATCGGCGGCGCGAGCAGTGAACTCGTACTGCTCCGGACCCAGCTTGCGATAGGACTCCAGCTTGCGGTCCTTGAAGCAGGCCAGAATGCGGTTGGCGTCCCTCGGCTTGAGGCCCAACTCGGCGAGGGTGTCGAGCGTCAACTGCGCCGGCACTTCGTCCTCCATGCGCAGCGAGGTGGCAATCGCGCGCATGGCGATGTGGGCGCTGCTGCCGGCGGTGGCCTTGCGCAGCGAGCGGGCCAGCGCGCCGGCGGGGTTCTCGCCGGCCACGCCGATGGCCGCATCGACGATGCTCACCACCGTGGCATCGCCCAAGCCGTCCGCCCACGACGACAGCCGGTCGAGGAAGCTGCGGCGCAGCTTGCCGACGGCCTCGTCGGCGGCCTGCTGGGCCTCCGCGGCCGTCAGGGCGGCCGGCGCGTCCAGCTTCCCTTGGTCGCTGCCGGTCAACTGCTGCCCGCCGGCCACCGTCTGCTGGCCTTGGTCGGTCTTGACCTGCACCTGACCCTCCACGGTGGTCACGGTGAGCTGGCTTGGCCCGTGGTCGACGCCGAAGGTGGTGCCGTGGACACTGACCGTGGCGCCGCCACTGCGCACCTGGAAGCGACTGCCGCGCCGCCGGAGCGGGTCGACCTGCGCCCAGAGGCGGCCGCGCGGTAGCGTGAACAGGCGCAGCCGGCCGTGCTCATAGCCCAGGCCGCGAATCAGCAACAGCGTCGACGCCCCGACTTTGACGCGCGAGCCGGCCAGCCGCAGCACCACTTCCGAGTCCTCGCCGGTGTGGATCAGCGTTTGCTGCCAGCCGTCGATCTCGGCGCCGACGGTCAGCGTCTGCGCGGGTAGGTAGCCCTTGGCCGGGTCGAGCACTCGCGCCTCGACCAGGCCCTTGGTGGCGGCCACCTCGGCGTAGCGGCAGGCGCCGGGCACGGCCAGCGCCTGCATCACGAACCACAGCGGCAGCACGGCCAGCGCGGCGCGGCCGGCCCAGTGCTGGAGGAGCATGACGCGCCGCTCACGGGTCAGGCGGCGTTGGGCCTCGACGAAGTCCTGATCCACCAGGCCGTACTCGTGCAGGCCGAGCGTCGGCTGCTCGCCGACCGGGGCCCAGGGCACGGGCGTGGCCTCGTCGACGGCTTCAGGCTGGCGTCGCTCGCGGGCCACTTCGGCCACCATCTGGCCGGCCGAATCGAAGCGTAGCGCCGGCGCCTTGGCCAGACCACGGCTCAGCGCCTCGCGAAGGTTCCGCGGACGGTCGGGCAGGGCCGGCTCGGCGGAGCGGATCTGGTGGGCCAGCTCGTCGCGATTGTCGGCGGCAAACGGTGGCCGGCCCAGCAGCACGTGGCTCAGCAGTGCGGCCAGGCCGTAGACGTCGGAGCGGTGGTGGCCGAGGCTGCCGTCGAGTTGCTCCGGCGCTCGGTAGGGCGAGTCGCTGCGGTCGCGGCAGTGCGCCAGGCCGAAGTTGATCACGCGGACCGAGCCATCCGGTAGCACCAGCACGTTGTACGGCGTGAGGTCGCCGTGTACCACACCGTTGCGGTTGGCGTGGTCGATGGCGTCCGCCGCCTGCCGGAAGATGGGCAGGGCCTCGTCCAGCGGCAGTGGCCCACGGTCGCGGAGCAGCCGGGCCAGCGTGGTGCCCTCGAAGTACTCGGAGGCGAGGTAGAACAGGTCGCCCTTGACGCCCCAGTCCATGACCTTCTGGATGCTGGGGTGGGCCTCGATGCGGTGATGCTCGGACAGACACTCGGCGTACTTGTCCTGCACGCGCCGCCATTCGTCGGCGGGCACCTGCGGAGGCCGACTGAAGCCGCGGAAGACCACGGGCTCGCCGGTGGCGATGCGCCGGGCGCGATAGACCTTGCCCAACGGGCCGACGCCCAGGACCTCGAAGACGTCGTAACCCGCGACCCGCGAACGCGGCCTGGCCGGCACGTGCTGAGCCGCCATTGCCTTCCCCTGGTCCCGCCCCCCATGACGGCCGGAACCGCATGGCGCGGGCATTCGCGCCCGCCGCGGCGAATCCTCCTGCCACCCGCCGCACCTGAGGCGCCAGGAGCGCAGCGGGAAGGTCGGCCCCGGTGGACCACGAATGCTCGCCTGACAGACGGCGGTCGGGGGTTGATGGGGAGTCACTGACCATGTGGACACCGGTCCGGACGTCGGTTGGCCTGTTGGTCCTGAGTGCTCTGCCGGCCATGGCCGCCACCTACACGGTGGCTGGCGCCCATCCGCAGGCGGCCGACACCAATCGCGGCACCGCCGAGGCGCCGTGGAAGACGCTGGCGCGCGCGGGCAAGGCGCCGGAGCTGAAGCCGGGCGACACCGTGCTCATTCGCGCGGGGGTCTACCGCGAGCACTGCGATATCACCGTCTCCGGCGAGCCACAGCGCCCGATCACCTTCGCCGCCGCGCCCGGCGAGCGAGTGGTGATCAAAGGCTCCGAGGTGGTCCGCGGCAAGTGGACTCGCGTGGCCGACCCAAACGACAAGGCCGCCTCGCTGTCCGACCGGCGCACCTGGAAGATCCGGCTTGGCGACGCCTACTTCACCGACCCGCGCTTCGAGGGTGCCTACCGCGACCAGTCGCGCCGCTGGGTCTCACAGCTCTTCTGGGACGATGACCATCCCTTGCAGATGATCGGGCCCGACGCCATCTACAAGAACGAGCAGTACTACTCGATGGTCCACATCGGCAAGGGCCGGGCCGACCTGATTCCGCAGTCGTACTACTTTGACGCGGCCGACCAAACGCTCTACGCCAACCTCGGTGGCGATCCCGGGTGGTACTGCATCGAGGTCGGTGTGCGCGGTTTTGCGCTGACGGTGAACAAGGCGCACGACGTCATCGTGCGCGGGATCGAGGCGCGGCACAACCGGCAGCCCGGCGGCCAATGGCCCTTGGCCTCCATCGGCAGTTGCGAGCGCGTGACCATCGAGGACTGCCGCTTCCACTGGGGCGACTTCACCGGCTTCAGCGCCTGGGGCTCCAAGCAATGCGTCATCCGCCGCTGCGACATCTCCAACAACGGCGCCATCGGCCTGGCCATGGGTCAGTGCGAGGACCTCACCATCGAGGACTGCACGCTGCTGTTCAACAACTACCGGCATTTCTACGGCGACTGGGGCGTGGCCGGCGGCATGAAGTGCATCCCAGGCAACCGGCGCATCACGGTGCGCCGCTGTGAAGCGGCCTACAACAACGAGGCCGAGGGCATCTGGTTCGACACCGACAACGAAGACATTCGCATTGTCGACAACGTCTGCCACCACAACGGCGACTGCGGCGTGTTCTTCGAGATCAACAAGGCCGGCGGCGTCATCGCCGGCAACCTGATCTACGCCAACAACGGCCGCGGCATCTACGTGTCGGGCTCGCAGAACACCTGGGTGGTCCACAACACGCTGGCCGACAACGCCTCCGGCATCGTGGCCATGACCCGCGCCGCCGATGAGCCACCGAAGCACGTGCGCATTCTCAACAACCTGCTGCTGCGCAACTACATCATCGGCGAGGACACGTTGCGCGGCTCCGACCTGACGCTGGAGCAACCGGCCGAGGCGGCCAAACGCGCCGAGTTGGGCAGCAGCTCCGACTACAACGTCTTCGCGGCCAACACCTGGACGCCGTTCGTGCGCCACAACTGGAACGACAACAACACGCTGCCGCAATGGCAACAGCGCACTGGGCAGGACCAGCACTCGCGGCTGATGACCGTCGAGTTCGAACGCTTCGGCACCGGTTTCCGCCTGCTGACGCGCGACGGCCTCGAGGTGGCTGGCCCGCTGCCCGAGGCGGTGACTCGCGTCTGGCAGTCGCCCGCGCCCAAGCGCGTCGGCAGTGCGCGGACGCAGTGGCCGTAGGGCGCCGCCGCCTGACGACCTGGCCGTGGGCCGGTCGGCCGCCGAGGGTTGGTCACCACCCTCCACTCACCGGCCGTAGACCGACTCCATCAAGCCCTTGATGTACCCCACGGCGAACACGCGGCCGACACTGGAATAGCACGGGTTGTCGTTGCTGTCGCCGGCCATGGTGGGCACATGGTCCGGGCGCATCGGGCCGTCGAAACCGACGTCGCGGTAGGCTTCCAGACAGGCCAGCATGTCGGTCGGGCCCTCATCGTGGAAGGTCTCGACGAACGAGTCGGCGGTGCCGCGCACGTCGCGAAAGTGCGAGAAGAACAGCCGGCCCTGGCCGCCGAACTCACGGATCACCGCCGGCAGGTCGTCGGTCATCAGCGCGAAGTTGCCCTGGCAGAGCGTGATGCCGTTCACCTCGCTCGGCACCAGTGCCAGCAAGCGTCGATAGCCGTCCAGGCTGCGCATGATGCGGCCGATGCCGCGCAACGGCGACAGCGGCGGGTCGTCCGGATGCATGGCCAGCTTCACGCCGGCCCGTTCGGCCACCGGCACCACGCGCTCGAGGAAGTAGCGGAGGTTGTCCCAGAGCCGATCTTCGCTGACCTCGCCGGCGTCGGTCAGGCCGGGTGGCATCTGGCTCAGCTCGAAGCCCGAGACCAGCGCCCCGCCGCGGCCAGGCCGATCCACGTAGGTGCGGGTCCAGCCGATGACCGCCATGAAGTTGTAGCAGACCACCGGCACGCCCACTTCGCCCATCGCGCGGAGCATCTGGCAGAACCACTCGATCTCTTCGTCGCGGCCGTCCAGCCCGAGGCGGATCTGCTGCATCGGCGGGCTGCTCTCAATCACCTGCCAGTCGAACCCGGCGGCGTCGAAGCGGTCCTTTAGCCGGCGCATGGCGGGCAACGACCAGGGCGCCTCGTTGCCCTCGGGCGCGCCCATGCCCGAGACCACATGGTCGACGCCAAGCTGCTTGCACAGGTCCCAGAGCAGGCTGGGTTGAGCGGGGAGGACTTCGGCCAGCTTGAGCATCACGGCTTCCTGCTGGTATGAGGCCTGAGGGTGGCGGCCGGTTGCGCCGGGATCGCCGGTGGCGACGCGACCGACGGCCGGCTATGCTTGACCAAGGAGCCCTGGGATGCGCCTCGCCTCGGTTGCCGGACTGTTGCTGCTGTCGCTGTGGACGGCTGACGGTGCCGCGGCGGCGTGGTATGCCGTCTCACCGAACGGCTCGGACAACGCGCCGGGCACGCCGGCCCAACCGTTCCGCACCATCCAACGCGCGGCCACTCAGGTCCGCGCCGGCGACGTCTGCCTGGTGGCCGCCGGCAGCTACCCCGAACGTGTCACCATCAAGGCGGCGGGCACGCCGGAGCAGCCGATCTGGCTGTTGGCCCAGGGCCCGGTGCAGATGCGCGGGTTCGAGCTGCTGCAGGCCCGCCACGTCGGCCTGGTCGGGTTCGAGGTTACTGGCGTGCCGGCGGCGCAGTTCGGCATCTTTCTGCTTGGTGCGCACGGTTGCCGCCTGTTGCACAACCATCTGCACCACCTGGGCAGCGGCGCCATTCGGTTCCATCCCAGCGCGCCATCCAACCAGACGATCGTCGCCGGCAACACCATCCACCACACCGGCGAGGGCAGCCGCGGCGAACTGGCCATGACCGTGTGCGGCGACCACAACCTGATCGAGTACAACGATCTGTCGCACGTGTTCGACTTCGTGGTGCTCTTCGGTCGCCGGAACGTGGTGCGCAACAACTACTGGCATGACTCCCTATGGGCCGACCATCCCGGCGTGGCGCCGCACATCGATGGGGTGCAGCACTTCGTCAGCGCGAGCTACTACCCGACCGCGCTCCAAGG
This sequence comes from uncultured Fimbriimonadaceae bacterium, assembly GCA_964531735.1. GTDB lineage: Bacteria > Armatimonadota > UBA10988 > UBA10988 > UBA10988 > CAZHGD01. The sequence goes on from CAZHGD010000186.1 coordinate 13,510, forward strand.
AGCCCTGATCGAAGCCAACCTGATGAGCAACGTGCCTGACCAACACACACACTTCGCGATGCTGCAGGACCGGCAGCACTTTGGCAGCGGCGACCTGCTGTTCCGCCGCAATGTCGGTTGGCAACTGGGCGCCTATGCGCTGCTGATCGAAGGCGTGCCCGGCGTCCGAGTCATCCACAACACGTTCGTGGATCTGTTTGCGGCCGGTCCTCAGAAAGCCTGGTACTGCATCGGCTTCAGCCACGGCGCCAGCGGTGGCGTAGTGGTGAACAACCTCTTTGCGGGCTGCGCCCGCGATGGCGGATCACTCTACACCGCCACCGCCGACTCACAGGCTGGCTTGCGCGCCGACCACAACCTCGCCTGGCGCTCCGGGCAGCCGAAGGAGCCCCATGCCGTCGTTGGTCGTGATCCGCTCCTGGCGGATGCGGCCAGCGGCGACTACCGTCTGCGGGCCGGCTCGCCGGCCATCGACGCGGGCGGGCCGCTGACCACCACGCGCGACGCTGGTGCGGGCACCCGCGTACCGGTGCTGGACACGGGCTGCTTCACCGACGGTTGGGGCATCGTTGAGGGCGATCGGGTGCGCATCGGCAGCCAGCCGGCCGTGCGGATCACCGCGCTCGATGCCGCGACCGGCGGACTGGTCGTCGACCGACCGCTCACCTGGCGCCAGGGCGAAGGCGTGTCACTCGACTACGACGGCAACGGCCCGGACATCGGCGCTGTCGAAACGGGCACGTCGCTGGCCGGCTCGCTCCACGTCACCACACCGGATGCGGCGCCCGCGGCCGGCACGCCGCTCCGGTTCAACGTGACGGCCGACCAGGCGTCTGCCTACCGGCACGTGGTCCTGTTCGTCGACGGCCTACCCGTGGCGCGAGCGGCGCAACTGCCGAGCGAACTCACCTGGGACACCGGCGGCTGGCCCCCCGGGCCGCACCGCGTCACCGCCCGCGCCTACACCCGCGCCGCCGCCCGAGTGTTGTGGGCCGGGAGCCGGACCACCGTTACCACCCGCTGAGCGCGGCGCCCCGCCGCGGTCACCCGCACCGAGACAGGCCCTACTCGTGGCCACCCCGTCCGCACTCCGCGGCGGTCGCTTCTATTCTAAATGGCATATTACAACTATGTCATTGCGTGGTTGAGGCCGTGCGCCGGTGGGTAGCAGTGAGGCGAGAGGTCGGCCGGCGCGGCGGAGACCAGCGCCACGGTGTGACCTCGGGTCGGCAAGGAGAGACGAGATGTCCGTTGGTTCGCAAGTGGTCGGTGGTGGGTCGAGGCGCGCGGGGTTCACGTTGATCGAGTTACTGGTGGTGATCGCGATTATAGGTAGTTCACACCGGTCCTCCTGCCGCGCCTAACCCACCGGGCGGCCAG
>CAZHGD010000187.1:0-14864 GCA_964531735.1 uncultured Fimbriimonadaceae bacterium
CTGAGTGGCTTCAGAAGCTTTGACCCGATGGACTATGACTCTGACTCAGCCCTGGTCAAGCGGTGGGCCGGAGCGCGCTGACGGCGGACATGGTGCTATCATGCGCCATAGTGACTGCCACAGGAACCGCCATGCTGCCGCCGCGCCGTCTTGTCGTTGCCATCTCCGGAGCCTCGGGCAGCCGCTATGCGGCCCTGCTGTTGCAGCAGGCCGTGCGCCTGGTGCCCGAAGTGGCGGTGCTGATGAGCAAGCAGGCCCCGCGCGTGGTGGCCACCGAGTTGGGCCTGCACCTGGGCAATCAGCGCTTTGACCCGCACTTGCTGCTCGCCGGCCAGCCGCTGCCCGACGGCCACCGGCTGACCGCCTACGGCCTGCTGGATTACGACGCACCGTTCGCCTCGGGTTCCAATGCGTATGACGCGATGGTCATCGTGCCGTGCAGTCAGGGCCTGATCGGGCGGATCGTGGCGGGCCTGGGCGACAACCTGCTGACCCGCGCCGCCGAGGTCTGCCTCAAGGAGCGCAAGCCGCTGGTCGTCGTGCCGCGCGAGGCGCCGTTGAGCCTGATCCATCTGCGGAACTGGACGGCGTTGACCGAAGCCGGCGCCGTGGTCCTGCCGGCCTGTCCCAGCTTCTACCACTGCCCGCAGACCATCGACGAGGCGCTGATGTCGGTGGTGGACCGGGTCCTGGCCCATCTGGAGCTGTCGCGCGAGGGCGCCTACCACTGGCACGAGAGCGAGGACTGACGAACATGGCCGAGGCCAGCCTGCGGCGCGATGTGCGCGGCTTCCTCAAGGACATCCGCCTGGAGCACAGCGTCTTCGCGCTGCCCTTCGCGCTGCTCGGACTGCTGCTGGCCACCGCCTCGCAGGTGGCCGCCGGCACGCGCGGGTCCGTGCTGCCGAGCGTCTGGGAGCTGGGCTGGATCCTGGTCGCCATGGTCGGTGCCCGCTCGGCGGCGATGGGCTTCAACCGCGTGGTGGACCGGCGTCTCGACGCGCTCAACCCGCGCACGCAGCGCCGCCCGCTGGCGGCCGGCGAGGCACGGCTGCCCGCCTACCTGGCCCTGATCGCCCTCGGCGTGGCGCTGCTGTTCGGCGCCGCGGCCGCGCTCAACCCGCTCTGCTGGCGCCTGGCGCCGCTGGCCCTGCTGATTGTCTTCGGCTACAGCCTGACCAAGCACTTCACCGTGCTCTGCCACTACTTCGTGGGCCTGTCGCTGGCGGTGGCGCCGGTCGCCGCCTGGGTGGCCATCACCGGCGCCCTGCCCCGCACGCCGGCGCCGTACCTGCTGGCCCTGGCCGTGCTGCTCTGGGTCGGCGGCTTCGACATCATCTACGCCACCATGGACACCGACTTCGACCGCCAGGCCGGGGTCCACTCGTTGCCCGCCTGGCTCGGTGTCAGGCGGTCGCTGCAGTTGGCCCGCGCCAGCCATGCCGCGATGGCGCTGGCGCTGGCCGGCGTCGGCCTGAGTGCCGTCGGCCTCGGCGTCGGCTGGTGGCTCGGCCTGGCCGTCACCGCGGCACTGCTGGCCTACGAGCACGCCATTGTGCGGCCCGATGACCTCCGCCGCGTCAACACGGCCTTCTTCACCCTCAACGGCGTGGTCGGCCTGCTCCTCCTGCTGGCCGGTGCCGCCGACGTGCTGCGCTGCCGCTAGGCCCGTTACCGCCGCCGTCAGCACGGACTCGTCGCGGTGCGTTGACCGTGACCTGGACGTTGTGGCACACCGTGGGTGAGGGACGGCGCTCCGGCCACCGCGACGGTGGTGAGGAGATCAGGCATGGTGACCGCGCGTCGGTTTGTGGCCGTTGCCGCACTGCTGTGCGCCGCCGCGTTGGCCGCGGCGCAAGAGCCGCCGACCAAGAGCCTGCCCTTCGACGCCAAAGGCGAGGACCGCGGCGGCATCGTCCAGACCTGCGAGGCCGACCAGGCGACCGGCGTGCTCAAGGGCGCGGTGTCGGTGAAGTCGACCGGCTACGTCACCGCCATGGCCGGCGCGGCCCGGCCATACGTGCGCTGGAACTACGCGTACAACGGTACCGAGCCGGCACGCGCCACGGTGGCCCTCAAGTACACCTTCTCGGTCAGCGGCCTGGACGTCTACGCCGGGGACCCCACGGCCGGCGACGGCTGCGCCGAGGCCGAGGTGGGCATCCGCATCATCGACCAGACCTCGGGCAACTGCACGGTCATGCACGCGATCGAGTCGAAGGGCTCGGTGCAGCTGGTGGTGCCGTTCAACTACGCCTCCGGCTACCAGGGCCAACAGGTCTCGGTCACCTTCCAGCCGGGCCATAGCTACACCATCGACGCTTACCTGACGGTGCGAGCCAGCATCTACGGGGGCGAGTCGCAAGGCGTGGCCCCCACGCCGGGCGGCACGGCCAGCGCCTCGGCGACGGCCACCATCTCCTCGATGCGACTGTACACTCTGGCCAAGCCCTGGGTGCGCTGCAAGGTGAACGAGATCTACTCGCCGACGCACGACACCTATGACCGCTACGAGCGGGCGCTGCAGAAGGCACTGGGCAAGGACTACTTCGCCGCCGGCGCCTATCTCGACATCAGCGCGGGCGGCCGCTACGACGTCGCTGGCTCCAGTGTCGCCGTGGCCATCGAGCCGGCCGGCTTCCTGCGCGTCAAGGACAGCCCGCTGGCCTACACCAACGGACCGACCAGCGTCACCTTCACACTGCCCGACTGCTACAGTCTGCCGCTGGAAGGCAAGACCTGGCGCGTCCTGGTGCTCTACGACCCCGAGTACCAGACGCTCCGTGACGACCTGGACTTCGGTCCACCGTTGTTCCGGCCGGTGACCACGACGCTGCTCGACCTCGATCGGCCCCAGCGGGCCGCGGCGCTGCCGTTGGCCAGCGACACTCCCGGCCCGCTGCTCTGCGCCACACCGGCGGCCCGGCCCAAACCGGCGACCGGCCACACGCTCAGCTACCGCCACCTCTACAACCTGGCCAACTGGTCGCTGATCCTCCCGGCGACCACCTTTGCCGACTGGTTCCGGCCCAAGGGCGCGCTGGCCACCACACCGACGCGGACCAAGCCAGCCAGGTCCGGCAGCAAGGCGGCACCAGTCGAGCCGAAGCCGCTGACGCTGAACGTTCAGCTCTACACACCGCCGGGTCACACCAAGCCGGCGCTGGCCATGCCGGGCCTGGCGGTCAAGCCGCTGCCGAAGCCGACCTTCGTCCGACCCGATCCGGAGTTCAGTACCGAACCGGTGGTGATGGTCTCACTGCTGGAGCTGTACCGCATTCTCTGCCAGGTGCCGCTGCCCAACGACCTGCAGTGGTGTGCCAACCCGCCTTGCGTGCAGTTCCTGGAGCGGCTGGCCGGCGACGCCGAGGCGTTCCGCAAGCACCTCGACAGCCTCTACCTGCGCACGCCGGACGGTCAGCTCTGGAAGCTGACCGACCTGGACGAGGAGCACCCGACGCTGTCCATCGGCGACACCGGTGACGACGGCCCGGCGTTCATCTGGCTGCCGCGCCGCATCCGGCACTGGATCCGCCGCGCAGCCATCGTCGGCGCGGCGGCGACGGCGGTTCGCAACAACCGGCCGACGCAGCGGCACCGCGTCAGCGTCAGCGGCCATGTGCAGAACAGCGCCGGCCAGTTCGACAACAGCCAGCACTCGCGCGAGTACTCGGTGGTCTTCGATCTGCTGCCGAAGCAGCAGCCCTGGGCCCTCGGGGCGCCGATGGAAGGACTGGGCGTCAGCTACTGACCGACGGTCGCAGCGCCGGCCGGAGTACCGGCGCCGCGGTCAGGGTGACTCGGCCCGCACCGTTCCGGCCGGGATCACCCCGGCCGCTTGGAGCGTCTGCGCGATCTGCCACCAGTAGTCGTCCGCCTGGTCGGCGCCGGGCAGATCGATGTGGCCACCCGGGTACTCCACCAGCCGCGCGCGCGGATTCAGCGCAGCCAGACGGTGGGCATGGTCCGGCGAGACCAGTTGGTCGTCGGTGCCGTGGATGATCAGGATCGGCAGGTCGAAGCCCGGCAGCACGCGGTCGGTGCGGAACGGGTTGCGCGCCAGGAACGGCGGTGCCAGGTAGCGCCACGACATGCAGGCGATGCTGGTGAACGTGGACTGCAGGACCAGCGCCGCGGGCGGGCGCCGCGCGGCCAGCGCCGCCGCCACGCCACCGCCGAGCGAATGCCCGTGGTAGACCACGCGCCGGCCGTCCACGTCCGGCCGCTGGAGCGCCAACTCCAGGAGTTCGGCCGCGTCACCCACCAACGCCGCTTCCGACGGTCGGCCCGCGGCCTGCCCGTAGCCGCGGTACTCGGGCAGCAGCACCGCGCAGCCCAGTTGCCGATACCCCTCCACCAGGCCGGTGGCGTTCTCGGCCAGCCCGCCGTTGCCGTGGAACGCCACGACCAGCGGCGCCCGCTCGCCGGCACGCGCCGCCGGCACGAACCAGGCGTAGACCGCGCCGCCGGCAATGGGCCGGTCGAGGCGCGCCGTGCCATCGGGCAACGGCACGCCGCTGGGCCGCGCCAGACCCGGATGGAAGAGGAAGCTGTCCTGGCTGACATAGAGCAGCGCCAGCCAGCCCAGGTAGCACAACAGCGCCACGCGGAGCCAGAGCGGCACCGCACTGAGGCGCGCGAGGCAGTGGGCCAGGTGAGGCATGGCCGACGGTTGGCCGGCGCCGACGGCAGTCCTGCCGGTTTGACGATGCCTCGCGCGCGAGGCTATGGTTGAGCAGCACGACGCAAGCTGCGGCGCGGCAGACGACCATGACCACCCCGGAGATCCTGAGCGAGGCCAAGCAGCGGCTCCAAGCCGCCTATGGCGACCGGCTGCGGGGTGTCGTGCTGCACGGCTCCGAGGCGCGCGGTGAGGCCGGCGCCGACAGCGACACCGACCTGCTGGTCCTGCTCGACACGGTGCGGGGGCTCTACCGGGAGATCGACACGATTGTGGAGGCGCTGTACCCGCTCATCCTCGTCTGTGAACGGCACCTCGATGCGCAACCGGTCGCGGAGGCCGACTACCTGCGCGCCGAGTACGCCGTCTACCGGTTCGCACAGGCCGAGGGGGTGTGGTTGTGAAGGAGCTCGGTGTACGGGCTGCTGGGGGCTCGTGAGCGGGCGGCTTCACTGCTGACCTCGCTACCGAACCGGACGCCTGACCGGCGCGCAGGACCTGCTGCCTCGCGCGCGAATCCCTTTCGTCAACGCCATCACAGGACCCATCGCCATGACGCCCATGACCACCTGCCTCGGCCGCCTCGGTAGCCGGTTCTCGTTGCAGCTCGATCCCATTCGCAAGCACGTGCTTTATGGCGCGGTGGGCCTGTTCCACCAGCGCCAGAGCGAACTGCTGGTGGAGCTGCGTGACGCCGGCGGGCTGACCGCCGCGCTGCCGCTGGCCGGCGAGCGTCCGGGGTTCGATCTGCTCTCGCAACGGCAGACCATGTGCCGCGTGGTCTATGAGGGCAGCAGCACCGCCTGCGATACGCGCGTCGACGCCGAGCTTATCGCGCCGTTCCTGCCGCGCGATGTGCGCATGTCCTGCGCGCCGGTCTACCTCGTCCATGTCACCGTCTCGAAGCTGAAGCACCGCCTGCGCTGGACCGGCCCGCAGGCCGAGGCGACGCGGCGCGGCGTGCTGCGGTTCGAGCTGAACGTGCCCGACGTGGCGGCCGAGTTCGACGGCCCGGTGCTGACCATCGGCTACGACACGCCGATCCAGGAGCGGCGCGAGACCGGCGAAGGCGGCGCCGACCGCGAACTCGACCCGACGGCGCGGAGCGTCGGCGCCGATGTGGCGCACTGTCTGGGCCAGGTGGCACCGCTGGCCGGCGACTGGCAGGTGCGCGACGGCGGCTGGGAGCTGGCCTACGACGTGAACGACGGCGGCGTGGCCGAAGGCTGGCTGGCGCTGACCGCCTGGTTCGACGAGCCCTGCTTCGAAGGGCACCATGTCGCCGGTCCGCTGAAGTACGTGCCGGTCTTCGGCTCGGCCGAAGCGGTGCTCGACTACGCTCGCGCCGAGCGCCGGCACATCGTGGCCGCCGCCGACTTCGTCGATGGCCTGGTGCTCGACAGCTCACTGCCGAAGTCGCTCCAGGACCTGATCGCGTTCAGTTGGCACAGCTACCTGAGCTGCACCCTCTGGGCCGATCTGGACGGGCGCGACTGGTTCAGCGTCTGGGAGGGCAGTTGCTGGTACAACAGCACGGTCGATGTGGAGTACAACAACGGCCTGCCCTACTGGGGCTTCTGGCCTGAGTTGGCCGAGCTCACTTTCGACCAATGGACGCACCACCTGCGCCCGGCCGAGGCCGGCAGTTGGCTCGAGCACGACATGGGCGCCGGCTGGACCGCCAACGGGCAGAGCTACCACCACCCGATGGAGTGCGAGGAGAACTGCAACTGGCTGCTGATGCTCTACAGCCACGGCGTCTGGTGGGGCCGCGACGAGCTGTTCAGCCGCCACGCCGAGACCAACCGGCAACTCGTGGAGTATCTGCTGTGGGCCGATTCCACCGGTAACGGCTTTCCGAACCACGGCACGGCCAACACCATCGACGACGCCACGCCGGCGGTGCAGTATGGTCGCGACCAGGTCTACCTGGGTGTGAAGCGCCTCGCCGCGCTGCACGCCGCCGGTCGCATGGCCGAAGCCGCCGGCGACCACGCGTTGGCCGACCGCTGCTACCAGGCGGTGGACCGCGCGCTCACCACGCTGCAGTCGACGGGCTGGCTGGGCGACCACTACCCGGTCTGCCTCGACCGCACCACCACCGGTCTGGTGGACGCCTGGAGTGGCCAGCCGCTGCCCGATGACGAACTGCCCGGCTGGGACGCCTACAGCCTCTACACCACCAACGGTCTGCTGTACCTGTTCATGGTCGATGACCTGCCGGTCGACTTCGACCTCGACCTGCTGCGCATCGACCTGCTGAGCGCCTACCGCGCCAGCCTGACCGAGTATGGCTGCACGCACAGCAGCGCCGACCCGGACCATCTGTGGGTCAGCATGAACCTCTGGCGCGACCAGGTGGCGGCCTACCTCGGCGAGAACCTGCTGCCGACCGCCGACCGCTATTGGCAGATGCAGATTGCGGCCAACGCCGGCACCGAGGCCAAGTGCTTCGTGGACACCAACTTCACCAACAACCTGTGCTGCTACCCGCGTGGCATTGCCAGTCTCGGCGCGCTGTGGGCCGCGGCCGGCCTGCGCCAGCGCGCCGCCGACCAGTTGATCAGCATCGCGCCGCCGGCCCCGTGCCGCGTGCCGATCCTGTCGCACGTCGACTGGGCCAACCTGCGCGCGCCGTGGCTGGAGGCGCGACCCGAGGCGGACGGTCTGAGCTGGTCGCTTGAGAATGAGGACCTGTTGGGCGATTGGGCTGTGGTGGCCGAAGTACGTAGTGGGAGTGACGACGAGTGATCACGCGTGTGCTGATACTGGCTGCCGGCGCCATCCTGGCCGGCGCGGCCCTGGCCCCGGCAGAGCCGGACCAGCCGGCGATGTTGGTGCTGCTCAAAGCCGATGACTACCGCGACAACGCCCGCTGGCGGCGGTTTGTCGGCCACATCCAGGAGCAGAAGCTCAAGGCGTCCATCGGCATCATCGGCAACCTGCTGGAGAAGGACGACCCGAAGCTGGTGGCCTGGACGCACGAGCTGGTGGCCAGTGGGTCGTTCGACTTCTGGCACCACGGCTACGACCACCGGCTGAACTGGCCGGAGGGCGGCCGCACGTTCTGCGAGTTCGACGGCCCGTCGTATGAGCAACAAAAAGACCATTTCGACCGCGCCTGCCGCCTGGCCAAGGACAAGCTCGGCCTCGAGTTCAAGGTCTTCGGCGCGCCGGGCAACCGGGTCGACGCCACCACGGCGCGCGTGCTGGCCGAGCATCCCGAGATCGAGGCCAGCTTCTTCGGCCCGAAGGGCCTGACCGGCAAGCTGCTGCTGGAGCGCTGGGCGAACGCGGAACAGCCGACGCTGAAGCCGAACAGCGCCGAGTTCATCAAGCGCTGGCCGCAGGTGGTGACCCGGCCCTACCTGGTGCTGCAACTGCACCCGGGTGCCTGGGACGACGAGCGGTTCGGCGAGTACACGCGGATCGTGGCCTTCCTGCAAGGCAAGTCGGTGCAGTTTGTGACCGCGGCGGAGCTGTGCGCGGCGCTGAAGGCCAAGTAGGCGGGCGCGCACACCGGTTACTGCGGCAGGCCCGCGGTCGGCGCCGGCAAGTAAGGCGCTTCCGGGTTGGGGCGCTGGAAGCTGGCGGTCCACTCGGGTGTGCCGGGCGGCGAGGTGCCGGCGAGCAGTTCGCGCCAGCGCGCATCGGTCAGCGGCTCGCGTTCCGGCAGCACTGCTTCCAGATAGCTGAGCAGCGCGCCACGGGCGAGGTAGAAGCCGCCGCTGTCGGGCACCACCACCAGCACCTGCTGCACGGGTCCGGCACCGGCATAGCAGCGTCGGCCCGGTCCGGCGGGGCCCAGGTCGGCCACCAGCGGCGGGTTGGTCTGCGCCGCGCTCAGCGCGCCGTCCAGGCCGCTGATCAGCCAGTGCAACTCGTGCCCGAAGGCCGCCAGCCGGGTCCGGTCGAGTTCGGAGATGCTGCGGTTGGCCAACTCCTTGGCGGCCACTTGGCGCAACAGGCTCATCAGCACCTGGAAGGTGCGATGGCTGTCGCGAATCGGCTCAGTGGCCAGCCGGTGGGTCTCCAGGCCGCCCAGCAGCGTGGCCGAGAGCCAGGCGAGCCGCGAGAACACCTCGGGCACCGGTTCGACATAGACCAGCGGCGGCTTGTCGACCTTGCGTTGGGCCGGGCGCACGTCCGGCGGTCCGGGCGGCTCGGTGGGCCAGCGGCGGCGTTCGGCGGCCCAGGTGGCCAAGGTGGTCATCAGACCGCGGTCGCCCCAGGCGCTGCTGCGCTGGAAGGCCAGCCAGCCGCGGCCCAGCGGGTCGTTCAGCGGCGCGCAGGCCCACCAACGCCCCCAGATCAGGTCGCGTCGCCAGACGTCGGGCTCCACGGCATCCAGACGCGAGCGGAGCGCCGCGAAGGTCTCGGCATAGCGGGTGTTGCCGGTGGGCAGGCGGTAGAACCGGTTGACCAGCGTCTCGGCCCGCGGCACGCCGAGAGCGGCAAACAGCTCGACGCCGGAAGCGGCGTCGCGCCGCGTGGGATTGGCCAGACCGGCCAGCAACTCGTCGTCGGTGCGCCGTGGCGGCGCGAGCACATAGACGCGGCACGGTCCGGGCCAGCCGGCCTCGCGCGGTGCTGGAACCGCAGTGCCCTCGCCGCGCTTCTCCAGCGCCTGGGCAAACGCGCGCAGCTTGCCGAAGTCGGCCAGATCGGCCAAGGCGGGCTGCGCACCGAACGCCTCCTGCGCCGCGGTCACGGCCTGGCCGAGGGTGACGCCGGTGGGTGCGCCGGCAATGAACGACTGGCTGTCCTGCAGGGCCTCCCAGTGCCGTAGCGCGGCGTCGGGCGGTTCGGTCAGGGCCTGGCAGAGCAGGGCCAGTTGCCGCACCGAGCGCCAGTGTGGCTCGGCGGCGCCGCTCTCCGTGGTGACCCGCGTGGGCAACGGCGTGTGCTGCAACCAGGCCAACGCGCGCCGGTAGCGGGCCAGCTTCTCGGTGGCGCCGTCCTCGCGACCCGGCGCCAGGTGACGGTAGTCCAGGCGGTAGGGCAGCACCTCGCCCACCGTGTCTTCGTTGTGGGCCGTCACCCGCCCGGTCTCGAGGCGGGCCAGCCGCGCGGCGTTGGTCTCAATGGCGGTGTTGAGGCCCAGCAGGCTGGCGGCCACCGCCAAGTAGGCCAGGTTGGCCCGCGCCGCGTCGCGCAGCTCGGCGCCCGCGAGCTGGTCGTACTGCGCTTGCGTGCGCTCCAGTAGCGTCAGCGTCAGCGCGATCAGCAGGCCGGGGTAGCTCTCGGCCTCCAGGCGGCGGCGGGTGTCCTCGCAGACCCGCTGGAAGGCGTACAGCGCGGCATCGGCGGTGACGAAGCTGGGCCGGTTCTCCGCCAGGTTGTCGCGGTAGAGGCTGTCCATCTGCGCGTCGGGCAAGGGTATGGCCAGGAAGCCCTGCCGCGCCAGATCGGCCCGGTCGGCGGCGCTCAGGCGGGGGTAGTCCACCCGGTTGGCGACCTGCGACAGGTCGTCCTTGAGCGTGTAGTCGGGCACCGCCGGCGCCACGGCCACCGGCTGGTACGGCGCCTGCGCCGCAAAGGCCGACGCCGCCCGAGGCACGGCCGGACCCGGCGGTTCCGGCGTGCTGACCGCCACCTCCGGCTCGACCGGTGCCGTGACCGGCCGGCGCCAGCAACCGGTGACCGCCACCAGCGCCGCGGCCAGGACCAACCAGCGAAGCCGGTGCGCCTGGTTCACGCGCCTGACTCCGTCGCGTGGCACAGCAGCACCTTGTCGATCCGGCGGCCGTCCATGTCCACCACTTCGAAGCGCCAGCCGGCCCACTCGACCGACTCGGCCGGCGCCGGCACATGGCCCAGCAGGTGTAGCACCAGGCCGGCCAGCGTGACGTACTCTTCCTCGTCCGGCAGCTCGTCGAGGTCGAACAGGGCCTTGAACTCCTCGGCCGGCAGCAGACCGTCGACCAGCCAGCTCCCGTCGTCGCGCTGCACCGCGCGCGGGTCGTCGGGCTGGCCCGCCGTGGGCATGTCGCCCAGCACGGCTTCGAGGATGTCCTCGAGGGTCACCAGGCCCGCCACGCCGCCGTACTCGTCGATGACGATGGCCAGGTGCATGCGCTCGGACCGCAGCTCCTCGAGCAACCGCATGGCGCGCGTGCTCTCCGGCACAATCGGCGGCTTGCGGACCAGCGAGGCCACCTCGAGGGCCGCGCCGGTGACCAGTTGGGCGAGGATGTCCTTGGCGTAGACCACGCCCGCCAAGTCGTCGAGGTGGCCACGAGCCACCGGGAACACGCTATGGTGGCTGCTGACCACCTGCTGCGCCAGGTCCGCGCTGGGCTCGTCCAAATCGAGCCAGATGGCCTCGGTGCGCGGGGTCATCAGCGTGGCCACTTCGCGGTCGCCCAGTTGCACGGCGCTCTTCAGCACCTCCTCCTCGGCCGCGGTGAACACCCCGGCCTGGGCGGCCTGCTCGATGAGCACCGTCACCTCTTCCTCGGTGACGGCCGCTTCGCCGGTCGGCCGCACGCCCAGCAGGCGCAGGAGCAGGTCGGTACACACGCTGAGCACGCGCACCAGTGGCCAGCACAGCCGCGACAGCAGGTCCATCGGCTGGGCCACGGCACAGGCCACGCGCTCGGCGTTGTGCAGCGCGAAGCGCTTCGGGGCCAGCTCACCGACCACCACGCAGGCGAACGTCACACCGACCACCACGAGCACGCGGGCCACGGTCTCGCGGTAGGGGCCGAGAGCTGGAATGTGGGCCAGCCAGCCGGTCACGTCGCCGACCAGCCGGGCTTCGCCGAAAATGCCCGACAAAATGCCGACCACCGTGATGGCAATCTGCACGGTGGACAAGAAGGCGAGGGGATGCTCCGCCAGGATGAGCGCGGCCTGCGCGGCGTGGTTGCCCTCGTTGGCCCAGTGCTGCAAACGGGTTCGCCGAGCCGACACGATGCCGATCTCCGACATCGCAAACAGCCCGCCGAAGGCCGTCAGTAGCAGCAGCACCGCGATGTTCACCCACGCACCTCCGCCGGGCAGCTTCCTGCGACAATGTAACGCCAGAAGGCGACGGCCGGCAAGAGCGCCGCCCTTCGCGGCGCTCGCGGCGCTCGCCCCTCCGGACCGGCGCTGAGACGGCCTAAGCAGCGTGCCACAGTCCTTGTCCTGCTCACCAGTTCTGGGTGCCACTGGCGGCTTGCCCGCCAGTGCATCGACGTACCAGTTGCAGGCAGCACTGGCGGGCAAGCCGCCAATGGCACCCGGCCCAAGACTCCGGATCGGTGCTTAGGTGGTACAGGTGGCGATCATCAGGTTGGCGAAGTGGATCCAGATGATGTTGCGCACCACGGCGACAGTGGTGGCGCGGCCGACGGCCTCCGAGCCGTACCCGCAGGCGAAGCCTTCACGCAGGCTGGAGCAGGCGATCAGCGCGCCGAACACCGTGGACTTGATGCACCCGTTCACCACCGTGTCCAGCGACAGCCGCTGCGGGATCATGTCGTAGAACTCGCCCCACGACAGCCCGCTGAGCAGCGAGACCACGCCAGCCCCGGCCACGCCCGAGACCATGCCGATCAGGGCCAGCATCGGCAGCATGGCGACCAGGGCCAGGTAGCGCGGCACGGCGAGATGCTGCACCGGATCGGTGGCCAGCGCCCGGAGCGCATCGATCTGCTCGGTGATCTTCATCGTGGCCAGTTCGGCGGCGATGGCCGAGCCGGACCGGGCCGCCACCACCGTGGCAGCGAGCACCGGCGCCACCTCGCGGCACATCGATTCGGCGGTCAGCAGACCGAGCAGGTTGCTGGCGCCGATGCGCTTGAACTGGTCCACCGCGTAGACGCCGAAGACCAGGCCGCTGAAGCAGACCGTGACGGTCACCAGCGGCAGACCACCGACGCCGACGGCGGCCATCTGTTCGAAGGTCTCGCGACGGGTGACTTCACCGCGCAGCACCCAGGTGACGGTACGGTGCGCCAGCAGCATGACCTCGCCGACGTAGGCCAGCAGTCCGGTCACGGCCCCGCCCAGGAGCCGCAGCACGCCGATGCCGAACGAGCCGAGTCGCGACCAGCGGAACGACAGGCTCTCGGCGGCCATCAGTCCTGGCCCTCCTCGGGCGACGCCGGTGCCGGCAGCAGCCACAGCAGGCCGCCGGGCAAGCTACATAGAATCTTCATGGCCTGCCAGAGCAACGAGCTGAGCGTGCCCAGACCGGCGGGACAGCCGACCGAGATGAATAGCTTCTCGGCCGCGACCTCGCGCGGTCCGATGCCCGCCAGGCCCAGCGGTACCATTTCGCCAATGGTCATCAGCGGCACCAGCCAGAACCAATGCACCGCGGCCACGCGGATTCCTGCCGCGTGCCCGAGCAGTGACTGCAGCGCCACCATGGACAACTGGAAGCCCGCCGAGGCCAGCATGACCAGCACCAGCACCCGTGGCGATCCACCCAAGCGCGCCAGACCGTCGCTGATGCGGTGCAGTGGCCGGCCGAGCCAGCCAGGTAGGCGCTCGCCCCAGCTCCCGCGGTGCTCCAGCCAGGTCAGGGCGGCGAGGCCCACCAGGCCGACCGCCGCCACGATGGCCGCGGCCAACAGCGCCCGGCCGAGATGGTGCTCGACCGCCGCCGAGCCGGCCAACAGGCCCAGCAGACCGAGCACCAGCAGCGCCAGCGAGCCGGTGAAGCGCTGGAGCAGCACCGTCAGCGCGCCGGTCGAGGCCGGCACACCGTAGCTCGTGGCCAGCCCGACGCGCAGCACGTCGCCGCCGATGCTGGTCGGCAGGAAGAAGTTGGCGAACATGCCGATGAAGGTGATCTTGACCAGCAGCCAGTAGCCCAACGGATGGCCGACACCGTGCAGCAGCACCCACCATTTGTAGGTGTTGAGCAACTGGCAGCCGGCATACAGCAGCACGGCCAACCCGACCCAGGCCACCGTGGCGGCATTCAGGTGCTCGATCGCCTGCTGGGTGCCGGGCTTGTGGAACAACCACGCCAGCAGGGCCACGCTGAGCCCGACCTTGACCACCCAGCTCAGCACCCCACGGGCGCCTTTGCGCTCAGTGCTGCTCATCGTCACTCCGGGTCCACAGACGGTCGGCGAAACGCGACAGCAGCGCGCCGACCAGCACGCCCAGCGCCGCGCCCGCCACCACGTCGAAGGGGTGGTGGACGCCGACGTAGACGCGCGAATAGGCAATCACCGCAGCGAACCCGAGCAGCGGCACCGCCAGGCGGGGGTAGGCGCGGCCGACCACGGTGCCCACGGCCGCGGTGTTCGCCGCGTGGGCCGAAGGGAAGCTGAACGACGGCCCGAGCGAGACCAGCAGGCGCACGTCGGGCAGGCACCGCGGCGGTCGCGGCCGGGCCACCCAGGGGCGGATGAGGTGCGAGCCGAGCGTCTCGCAGAGCGCCACCGCGAGCAGGCTGAGCAAGACGGTCAGTCCGGCCCGCTGGAGCTGCGGCCGGTCACCGCGCCAGACCGCGTGGACCAGCAGGCCCACACCGACGCCAGCCAGCGTATAGCGCACCACGTCGCCGCGGGTGAGCCAGGGCATGACCGCATCGCAGAACCGGTTGGCGGTGGTCTGGTTGATCAGCCGAAGGAGGCCCTCATCCCACGCCACAGCGCCCTCGTTACCCGCCGTTGCAGAGCTGCAGGTAGATCAGCGCCACCTGCCGGATGTAGTTCTGGGTCTCGGCATACGGCGGCACCCCGCCATGCCGGCGCACCGCGCCCGGTCCGGCGTTGTAGCAGGCCAGCGTGAGCTGGAACTGCTCCTGGGGTGAGCGCTGGCGGTACTGGTCGAGGAACTCGCGCAAGTGCTGCGCCGAGCCGCGCAGGTTCTGGCGGATGTCGAACGGGTCGGAGACGCCGTAGGCGGTACAGTTGAACGGCATCAACTGGCCCAGGCCCATGGCGCCCGAGCGACTGACCGCCGTGCGGCTGAAGTTGGACTCGACGGTGACAATGGCCGCGAAGAACTCCCAGCGCATGCCGTGGTAGCGCGACCAGGCCACGATGTCGTTGGCCATCAGTCGCCGCTCGGCGGCGCTGACCCGCGAGTTGCGCGAGGCGATGAACCGGTCCAAGCGCGCCACGGCATTGGTGTCGTTCGGCGCGGTGGTGTTGGCCTGCGCCGGCTGTTGGCGCGGGACCGGCGCCTGACGCGGCACCGGCGGCCCAGCCTGCGGCAGCGGCGGCAGCGGGGC
>CAZHGD010000188.1:0-14813 GCA_964531735.1 uncultured Fimbriimonadaceae bacterium
CCACGCCGGGACCGCCGGGCGCGCCACCACCCGGCATGCCGCCGGGACCGCCCGGGGCGCCGCCCGGGCCACCCGGACCACCGGGGCCGCCACCCATGCCACCGGCCGCCGAGGCCGCGGCCGCGTTCCGCTCCAGCACGCGCTTGGCCATGTCGTGGTTGTAGAGCACTTGCTCGGCAAACACGCTGGGCACACCGCGCGCGAAGGCTTCCAGTTCGCTCTGCTGCTTGGCGTAGTCGGTCAGCCGGCGGGCCACGGCCAGGTACTCGGCCTTGGCGCGGTCGGAGATGATCTCCGTGCCGCGGACCGGGTCCACGTCGACCTCGCCGCGAATCTTCTCTAGTTCGCGCCGCGCAATCAGCGAGCCGAGCCGCTGGTCGACCAACTGCTTGGCGCGCGGCACTTGCGGCTCCTCGGGCGCCAACGACATGTAGGCCACCAGGTGCATCACCGCCAGCACGTCATAGGTGTGCGTGCCCGGCGCATTGGCCAGCAGCAGCCCCAGGCGCCGTTGCGCGCGCCAATGGGCCGGATTGTACCGGGTGGCGTTGGCGTACTGATCGACGGCGAAGACCCAGCGGTTGGTGGCGACATCGAAGTTCGGCACGCGCAGCGTCTTCACCCAGCAGGCGAAGGCCGCGTTGCTCATCGCCTCGGCCTGATTCCCGCGGCGATAGAACTCCTCGGCCGCTTCGACTTCGCTGACCTTCTGCTTGGCGCACTCCATCGCGCACGGCGGCGCGGCCGGCTTGCCCTTCCTCGACTTGGCCTTGGGCGCCGCCAGCGTCGCCGAGAGGCTTATCATCAGCACCAGGATGGTCCAGCGCATCGCGATCTCCACACCGCCTGCACAGTTAGGACGCCCGCCACGCTTACTCGTTGCGGCGCGGAGAGTCTAGCCTGCGAGAGGGCTCGCCGTCAAGCCCGGCACCACGCGCGCGGCCGAAGTCGGCGACTTGACCTGCGTCGCCGAATGTGCGTCAATCGCTACCAGACCGACGGATCAGGTGACGTCAGCATTTCGGGTGGAGGTGCGTCATGCGTTCGCGCGGGTTCACGTTGATCGAGCTGTTGGTGGTCATCGCCATCATCGCGATTCTGGCGGCCATCTTGTTTCCCGTGTTCGCCAAGGCACGCGAGAAGGCGCGCCAGAGCAACTGCCTGAGCAACCTCAAGCAGCTCGGGCTGGCCACCATGCAGTACACGCAGGACTACGACGAGCAGTTGCCCATTGCTTACCGCGGGCCGGACTGGTGCGCCGCCTCGGCCTCGTGGCGGCAGATCATCATGCCGTACGGCAAGAACACCCAGATCTATATGTGCCCGTCGGCCACCGGCGGCACGGTCTGTGCGGCCACCGACGTGGTGCCGAAGCTCGGGTTCTACGGCGTCGCCGCGGGCTGGGCCGAGGTCAGTCCGCCGTTCATGGCGCTGAGCCAGTTCGGCGCGCCGGCCGACACCTTGCTGATCGGCGAGAACAACGACAGCGACTGGGTGGTGGAACCGACGATCGGCCTGTGCACGCTGACCTACACGGCGCCGGGCACGGTCTACATGCGCCACAACGAAGGCGCCAACTGGGCCTACGCCGACGGCCACGGCAAGTGGCAGAAGTCCGACGCGGTCCACACCAACGACTGCTGGCCGTGGAAGGTCGTCAAGCCGTAAGCCGGCGCCAACCGGCTACCTCACCGGCGTGATGGCGACGGCGTAGCCGGTCAGGGCGCTGTCGAGGTCGATGCCCAGACCGCGCAGCCAGGCGGCGTTCGCTTGCATTGTGGCCAGGCTGAGCACGCGGTCGGTCGACACCTCGAGCACGCCCTGCAGGCTGCGCGCGCCCAGGGCCAACCGCACCGTGTCGCCGTTGGCCAGGCCCAGGGCGGTCGCGTCGGCGGCGGTCAACCGGACGGTGCCGGGCTGACCGCCCGGCGCGATGAGGGCGGTGGCCGCCAGGCCGCCGCCGGCCAGGCGGGCCGCACCGTAGACCACCGGCACCACCAGCACCGGATCGGGGCTGAGCGCGCAGCCGAGGCCGAGATCGGCTGGCTGCACGTAGCTGACCACGTGGTCCAGCCGGCCGGCCGGTGCGGCCAACCCCCGGACCTCGAGCAGGCGACCGTGCATCGCTTCGGCCCGCGCCCCGAGCGTCAGCGGCAGCGAGACGGTGCCGTCGGTCCGCGACACCCCGGCCCCGACGTACCAGATCGGCCCACCGCGCTCGCGGTAGGTCAGGCGCAGGTCGGCGCTGGCCCCGGCAAAGGCGCCACGCAGCGTCAGCGTGAAGGCGTCGCTGCTGCCGCCGCTGTTGAGCTGCAGCAGCACCCGCTCGCTGCTGTTGCCCACGGGCACGGCCGAGGCCGGGGCGGTCAGCAGCGGCATGACGTTCAACTGGTCGCCGCTGCCGAACCGCAGCTCGACATCGACGCGCGCGCCGGGCGGCAAGGCCAGCGGCGCGGTGACCTTCGGATGGTTCGGCGCCTCGACCACGAGCACGCCGTCCTGCTCGGCCAGACCGGTCGGCAACGGCAGGTGGAACGAGCCGTCGTTGCCGGTGGTCACCGGGCCGGCCAAACGCGTGCCGGAGCTGCTCAGCAGCGACACCGAGGCGCCCTCGATGGCCTGCTGGTCGGTGCTTACCAGACGCCCGAAGATGCCGGCGCCGGGCGCACTGTCGACGCTCGAACCGCTGCTGCCCGAGGACACCAGACTGCTGCTCGAGCTGTTGGTGCTGTTGGCGCCACAGCCCGCCAGGCCGACCACCGCCAGCAGCGCACAGACGTGGGTAAGGCGCAACTTCATCATCTGGTCTCGGCCACCATCCGCTCGATCACCGCCCGATACGGTACCATACCCATCGTCGCGGCCAGTTCGCGCGCCGCCGCCGCGTGGTCCGCGGCGGTCGCGCTGTCGCCGCGCCGCTGCGCCAGGCACAGACCGGCCAGCTCGGCGAACAACTGCCCGCGCAACGACGCGATGCGCGTCGCCAGCCGCTGCGACTGGTGCAGCACGGCGGTGGCCTCGTCCCAGCGGCCATCCAGCGCCGCCACCGCCGCGGCATGGGCCAGGCGCATCGCCTCCAGGTCGCCTAGCTCCTGCGCCGCGGTGAGCTGGCCGGCCCGCGCCAGAGCGGCCGCCGCCGCCGCCGAGTCGCCGGCGCACCAGGCGTAGTGCGCCAGGTTCAGCAAGGCGTTGGCCTCACGATAGGGCAGACCGGCCGCCTCGGCCGCCGCCAGCTCCTCAGTGGCCTCGGCCCGTGCCCGCGCCACATCGCCGCGCGTGAACCAGGCGTTGCCGCGGATCTCATGCGCCACGGCCGCCGCCAGACCCGCCTGCACCGGATCGGCCGCGCGGTGCTGCTCCGCCAGGTCCAGAATGTCCGCGCACAGCCGCTCGTCGAACTCGCCCCCGGCGAAATTGACGTCCAGCTCGGCGAGGTTCTTCAGGGCCTTCCAGCGCACGGTCCAGTCGCTGCAGCCGGCGGCCAGCTCGGCGCCGGTGCGCGCTTCGTCGAGCTGCCCGCAGAAGAGCGCCAACTGGCTCAGGTTGTAGAGGTTGTTGAGTGCGTCGCGGCTTCGCTCGCCGACTTGCTCGACACTGTGGTAGAGCGATTCGGCCTGGCGCGCCAGCACTACCGCGTCGGCGTAGCGGCCCTGCTCGCCCAGCGACCGCGCCGAGCGCGCCATCGCCTTGGCGGCCGGCGTCACCACCGACGCGCCGTAGACCGGCCGCAGCCGCTCGGTGGCCGCGGCGATGCGCTCGCACAGCTCGCGCAGTTCGGCCCAGTCGCCGTCGCCACGCTCAATCCGCTGCTCGAGTAGCTCGACCTCGCGCTCGGCTTGCGTCAGCCACTGGTACTGCGCCGCCGCGCCGTCGGCGCCCTCGGCCGGGGCCTCGAAATCGCGCTGGAGCCAGCGCACCACGCCGCTGACGCGACCAGCGCCGGCCGGCCAGGGCGCGTAGATGGGATTCACCGCCTCGTAGGAGCCGTCGGCGGCGAGGCGCCAGAGGACCTCGGCGCCGTTCTCGGTCTCGACCAGCACCAGGCGTCCGGGCTCGGCGTCGGTCGCCGCGGCAATGCCGAGCAGGTCACCGGCGCGCAACAACGGGTGATGCGCATCACCTTCCACCCGCACGACCAGAACGCCTTCCGCCTGCGCCGCGGCGAGCCAGCGCCAGCCGCAATCGCCGCGCTGCAACTGCGCCAGGGGACCCGGCACCAGACATCCGGCCACCGGCGCGAGTTGATCGGCGCCGGCCGTGGTCGGCGCCGCGGTGCGCTCCTGGAGCAGCCGCCCCACCCCCTCGAGGTCGCGCCGGATGCGCTCGAAAGCGTCGGCGACCTCGCGCAAGCCCTCGTCGCCGTGCGCCTCGCCCAGGAACCAGCTCACCGGCCGGCGGAGAATCTCCGCCAGTCGCACCAGGTCGGCATAGCGCGGCTGGCGTCGACCGGTCTCCCAGTTGGACACCGTCTGCGGATTGCACGGGACACGCTCAGCCAACTGCGCCTGGGTGTAGCCCAGCGCTTCCCGAGCCGCCACCACTTGCCGCGCGATCGTATCCATGCCCTTGTTCCGCGGGGCACCGCCACGGCACTCGCGACCCGTCGCCAGTGCCTGCGTATACCGAACGTTCTAGTTCGATCATACCATACCGGCACACGGCGCGCCACAGGCGGCACCGCACCCCAGTGTCCATCATAGACGCGCCGGGCGCGGGCCAAGATCCGCCGTATCGCAAGAACATCGCAACAACATGGAGGATTGAACTCCACGAATCGTTGGAATACACTTAGAACATAACGGCGGCGAGCGAAGCGCCGCGGAGGTCAATAGCCATGCGAAGGTACGCGATCGGGCTGCTGGTGGCAGCCGCCTTGCATCTCGCCGGGTGTGGTGGCGGCGGCACCAACTCGGGCACCACCACGACGACCAGCGACGTCTTCAGCCGGATGAGCAACGGGACGGACACGTCGTCGACCGCCGGGGCGATCAGCGGCACGGTCGTCAACTCGGCCGGCCAGCCGGTGGCGAGCGCCACGGTGACGGTGACCGGCGGCAGCAGCAGCCGCGCCAAGGCGAATGCCGGCTTCACGACGACCACCAATGCCAGCGGCCACTGGTCCATCGGCAACGTGGCCGCCGGCTCCTACACCGTGACCGCCTCCTATGAGGGCCAGGCCGACATCAGCATGACGGTCACCGTCCAGGCCGGCCAGGTGCACCCGATGGGCTCGTTCGGCATGCATCCGCCCAGCGGCGGCGGCACCGGCAACGCGGACTTCGGCGGCGGCGCGGTGACCGATGCCGGCTCGATTGTCGGCAAGGTGATCGACTCGAACGGCGCGGCCATCAGCAAGGCACGCGTCAGCATTGCCGGCGCGTGGCACGCCATGACCGGTGACGCGGGTGGCTTTGCCCTGGGACCGCTCCCGGCCGGCAAGTACGTGGTCGACTGTGTGGCCGACGGCTATGCGGCGGCCCAGCAGACGGCCGAAGTCGTGGCCGGTGAAGCCGTGACCCTGACTTTCACGCTGACCGTCGGTAGCGGCACCACCACGGTGGCGACCGGCACGGTCAGCGGCACGGTGACCGATCTGGCCACCGGCAGCGCCCTGGCCGGCGTCTCGGTGACCCTCGAATCCGGCCGCGCCACGGCCACCACCGACGCCAGCGGCGCTTACTCGTTCACCGGGGTCACGCCGGGCGCTGCGATGCTCGCGGCAGCGCTGACCGGCTACGCGCCATTCGAGGTGCCGATCTGCGTGCCACCGGGCAGCACCATCACGGTCAACATCAAGATGGTGGCGCAGTCCAGCAGCACCGCGACGGCCACGGGTGGCGTGAAGCTGACCATCACCGACAAGAGCACCGCGCAACCGATCAAGGGCGCCGTGGTCCGCATCAACCGCAAAGGGCCGTTCTACACCGATGACAACGGTGTGCTGACCATCACCGGCATCCCGGTGGGCAAGTACAACCTGCGCGTCGGCGCGCGCGGCTACGAGACGATCTTCGATGTGCTGACCGTGACGGCCGACGCGACGGCCACGCTGAGCTACGCGCTCGCGACGCAGACGCTCAGCCTGCCCGGTAACGTGGAAGCCGGGCCCGGCCTGATGCCGGGCCAGCACGGCGGCAACGACTAGCTCCCCCCGACAACCCACCGCGCAACGCCGGCCGGACGGCAACGTCCGGCCGGCGTCTTGGGGTCGCACTGGCTCAACCGTCGGCGAGGATCCGCCAGGCGTCGCGGGCCACCACGATCTCCTCATCGACCTTGACGGTCACCACCGCCACGCGCGAGTCCGGGCTCGACACCACCGTCTCGCCGCCGCGCTGGTTGGCCACTTCGTCGATCTTCACGCCGAGCCAGTCGAGATCGTCGCAGACCAGGCGCCGCAGCCAAGGGTTGTTTTCGCCGATGCCACCGGTGAACGACAGCACGTCGAGGCCGCCGCAGGCCATCAGGCAGGCCCCGATCCAGCGGCGGATGTTCCAGATGAACACGTCGAGGGCCAACTTCGCCGCCGCGCTGCCGCGCGTGGCCGCCTCCGCGATGTCGCGCAGGTCCCCGCCGACTTCGCTCAGGCCGGCCAGGCCCGACTCCTGCGTCAGCACGCGGTTCAGATCGGCCACGGTCAGCTCGGTGCGCTCCAGCAGATAGGTCAGCACGAACGGGTCGAAATCGCCGGAGCGCGTCGACATGGGAGTGCCGGCCTGCGGCGTGAAGGCGCTCGAGATGTCCACCGACTGGCCGTTGCGGATCCCGCACACGCTGGTGCCCGAACCAAGGTGGCAGGCCACGATGCGCAGTTGCTCGACCGGCCGACCGACCAGTTCCGCCGCGCGGCCGGCGGTGTAGCGGTGCGAGCACGAATGGAACCCGTAGCGCCGGATGCCGTGCTCGGTGTACCACCCCTCAGGCAGCGCATAGCGGTAGGCGGCCGGCGACAGGTGCGCGTGGAAATGCGTCTCGAACGTGCCGCACTGCGGCGTCTCGGGTAACAGCTCGCGGAACCCGCGAATCGCTGTCAGCACCGGCGGGTTGTGCACCGGCACCACCGCGGCCAGCCGGGACAGCGCCTGCTCCACCACCGGCCCGATGACCTGCGCCTCGGTGACTTCGCCGCCATGGGGCAGCTTGTGGGCCACGGCGTCCAGCTCTTCGAGCGAGGCCAGGGGGGCATGGTCGCCGTGGACCAGTTCGCGGAGCATGACGCGGATGCCCGCCAGGTGGTCGGGCATGGGCTCCTTCACCTGTCGACTGCGTGACGAGTCACCGACCATGACTTGGTGCGTCAGCACCGCCTTCGGCGTGCCGAGGCGGTCCACCAGGCCCTGGGCCAGCACGCGCTCGGAGGGCATGTCGTAGAGCTTGTACTTGAGCGTGGCGCCGCCGCTGTTGACGACCAGGACCTTCATGCCGGCACCTCCAGGCCCAGCTCCGACGCCAGCGGTTGCAGCGCCGCGATGCAGAAGTCGATATGCTCGTTCAGGTCGACGCCGAGGTCCTCGGCCCCGGCGATGATGTCCTCGCGCCGCACGGCCGCGGCAAAGGCCTTGGTCTTCATCTTCTTGCGCACGCTGGAGGCGGTCATGCCCTGCAGTCGTTCGGGCCGCATCAGCGCCACGGCCATGATGAACCCGGCCAGCTCGTCGCAGGCATAGAGCGTCTTTTCCAACGGGCTCTGGCGCGGCACACCGGTCAGGTCGCCGTGGCTGAGCACGGCGCGGCAGATGACCTCGTCGACGCCGCGGCGGCGCAGTTCGGCGACGCCGGCCATGGGATGCTCGTCAAGCGTCGGATGGCGCTCGAAATCGAAGTCGTGGATCAGGCCCACTGCCTCCCACAGGTCAGGCGGCTCGCCGCAGTGGGCGGCATAGGCGCGCAGGCAGGCGGCCACGGCCAGCATGTGCTTGCGCAGGCTGTCGCTGGTCACCCACTCCCGCTGGAGGGCCAGCGCTTGTTCGGGCGTCATCGTCGGCTCCGTGCGGAGCCGGCTTCGTCGCCGCCGGACCGATCTCCTGCCGAGGTCAGTCGGCGGCCGCGGCGGTCTCGCCGTCGCGGATGTTGAGCACTTCCGTGTGGCTCTCGGCGAAGATGTCGAAGAGCTTCGGGTCGAAATGCCGGCCCCGCTCCAAGGACATCATCCGTAGCGCTTCGTCGGGCGTGTAGGCCGGCTTGTAGGGCCGCCGGCTGGTCAGCGCGTCGTAGACGTCGGCGACGGCGCAGATCCGGCCCCACAGCGGGATGTTCTCGCCGGACAGACCGAGCGGGTAGCCGCTGCCGTCCCAGCGCTCGTGGTGCGACAGCGCGATCACCTCGCCGGCCCGCAGCAGCTCCGACCGCGAGCCCGAGAGGATCGCCGCGCCGAGTGACGTGTGCCCACGCATGGTGGCCCATTCGCCGTCGTCGAGCCGCGCCGGCTTCAGCAGCACCGAGTCGGGCACGCCCATCTTGCCGACATCGTGCAGCGGACTGGCCATCCGCAGCAGGTCGACCTCGTCTCTGCCCAGCCCCACCTTGCGCGCCAGCAGTTCGGTGTAGCGGCTCATGCGCCGAACGTGCGCCGCGGTGTCGTCGTCCTTATACTCGGCGGCCACCACCAGGCGCTGGACGGTCTCGAAGGTCGTCTCGCGCAGGTTGGTCTCGCGCGACTCGACCGCGGTGGCCATCGACCGGAAAACGCGCGCCAACTGGCCGACGACGTCGGTGCGGTCGGCCAGGTCGAGCAAGCCGCAGTCGCCGAAGTTGCCGGCCTCGATCTGCCGGGCGGCCTCGGCGAAGGTCAGCAGCGGGTTGGCCTCCACCGGCGAGCCGGTCAGCGCCAGCTCGCGCTCGATCACCTCGGCCAGGTCACTGAGGGCCGCGAGTCCGTCATCGTTCAGCGTGCGCGGTTCGCGGTCGATCACGGCCAGTGCTCCCACCACGAGGCCCGAGGCACTGCGGACCGCGCGTCCGGCGTAGAAACGCACCCGCGGCCCGTCGACCACGAGCGGGTTGCGGTCGAAGCGGCTGTCGGACCGGGCATCGGACAGAACCAGCGGCTCACCGTCGAGGCAGCGTTCACAAAAGGAGCCGGCCCGGGCCACCGCGCCGACGTCGAGGCCGCGCGCGGACTTGAACCAGGCCCGTTCGGCATCGACCAGCGAGAAGTAGGCACCCGAGGCGCCGAAATGGAGCTGCGCCAACCGCACCACCCGGTCGAACCGCTCTTCCGGCGGCGTGTCGAGCAGTTGCAGGCTGTGCACCGCCGCCAGCCGCGTTGCCTCGCCACCTGCCGCCTTGC
This sequence comes from uncultured Fimbriimonadaceae bacterium, assembly GCA_964531735.1. Taxonomy (GTDB): domain Bacteria; phylum Armatimonadota; class UBA10988; order UBA10988; family UBA10988; genus CAZHGD01. Next base: position 9,290 of record CAZHGD010000188.1, read on the forward strand.
CGCTCAGTTCGTTATGCTCCACACCCATGCCCGCATCCCCGTCCCGTCGATCATAGCCGGCCGACGTTTCGGCGCTGTTTCAGTTGTTACCGACCGCTTACGGCCTAGCCCAAACGAGCTACTCCATCCCCCTGGCTGCAAATCGCGCGCCAACTCCACGGAAAGGAATCGCGGCCGCCGGCCGAATCGCTGACCGTGGCGTCTCGGAGCCCGTAGCCATGCGCGCTTGCCTGCTCAGCCTGGTGCTGCTGACCGGACTGGTCCACGCCGCCGAGCCGATCGACGGGCGCTCACGCGAGCGCTGGCGGCCGGCGCTGGCCTGGGTCACCAACCCGCCACAGCAGTACGCCGTACGGGCCGACGCCGAGGGCAGCCTGGTCTTCTCGGCTCGCGGCGCCGGCGGCGAACTGCCGTTCCTGCTCTCGCTGAGTCCCGCCGAGCTGGACGGCGACTCGCGCTACCTCCTGCTGCGCTACCGGGCCGAGGGCCTGGTCACCACACCTGGCAACTACTTCCTCCACGCCGAGGAAGGCACGCCCGGTGGCCGAGCGCTGCTGCTCGGCGATGAGGTGGTCTCCGACGGCGCCTGGCACCTCGCGGCTATCGACCTGGTCGCGCTGCGGCCGGCGCAGCCGCTCCATCTGCTGGCGCTCAAGGTGCGAGTCGGCACGACGGGTCAGGCCAACGTGACCGTGCAGCGGATCTGGTTCGCCGACGAGCTGCCGGCCGGGGCCCAGATGGCTCGCGCCAAGGGGGCGCCGAGTCGGTCGGTGCGCTGGGGCTGGGACCGGCTGCAACCCCTGGATGTGATGCGCGGCTGGAACCTGGCGCCCGCCGACGACTGCGGCGCCAGCGTCACGGGCACCCAGGCCACCTTCACCGTCGGCAACCCGAACCGCGGCATGCGCTGGCGGGCCAAGCTGCCCGAGCCGGTCGATCTGGGCACTCTCAACCAGCTCACCTTCCGCTACCGCGTCGACGGCGCACTCGGGCCGACGGCCTACGCCATCTGGCTCGGCGACCGTGCCGAAGGCAGCGGCGGCCACGCCGTGGTGGCGGTGCCCGCCGCACGGCTGATCAGCGACGGCCAGTGGCATCGGCTGACCGTGGCCCTCGGCCAGAAGTGGTCGGCGACGCACCTGGCCGTCGGCATCGACGCGCTGGGCGAACCGGTGCGCCTGACCTTCGACACCATCACCTTCAGCGCCGGTCCACCCGACCAGACCGTCGCCGAGGCGCTGCCGCACGAGCGGCTCGAGGCGCCGTGGCCCACCGGACGTGACGGCTGGCGGCCGCTGCGCACGCCGGCGGCCGGTGGTCGCTCGGCCGCCTCGTTGCCGCGGCAACTGCAACTGGCCGACTGGCTGGCCGCACCGGAGATCGCCGCGGTGTCGGTGCCGTTCAGCGTCGCCACCGATCCCGCGCAAGTGCGCCAGACGGGCACCACCGACCTCGGCGCCATCCGCTGGCCGCTGCCGGCGGGCGCCGGCGAGATCTATCTGCTCTACGCGGTCGCGGCGCCGGCCAACGAGCCGTTCGGCATCGACAGTCACAGCCCGCGCCCGATGGAATGGCTCGATGTGCCCGAGAAGGCCGTCTGCGAGGTCCGCTACGCCGACGGTCCGCCGGACTTCGTGCTGCCCACCGACGTGGCCACCGGGCACCTCGGGTTCGCGCGCGGACTCGGTGTCGGCGCGGTCCGCACCGACCTGGCGCGGCGGCCGACCGAACTGGTCCTGCACGACTACATGCGCAGCGCCAGCTTCGCGCTGTTGGGCGTGACCGTGCGGCCGGAGCCCCGCGTGGCCCCATTCGGCTGGACCGACCTGACCTACCCCACCCCGCCCGCGGGCGCCCTGCGGGGCAAGTCGCTCGCCGGCCAACTCGCCGCCGAGGGCGGCCTGCGGTGGTCCACACTCGGCGTGGCAGGTCTGCCGGAGGTGCTTCAGGCCGGCGGCGGTCCGGTCTTCCAGGTCAGCGTTGGCGGCCGCGCACTGCGCAGTGAGTCGTGGAAGCTGATCCGCGAGGAGCCGGCCGGGGCCGGTCGGCGCTACGTGTTGCGCTGCGGCGAGCCGTCGCTCGAGGCGCAAGTGGACGCTGTGCCGGCGGGCAACGAACTGCGCCTCAACCTGAGCCTGCGCAACCTGTCGGGCCAGCCGCTGACCATGTCGGCGCGTTTCCCGATGCTGTCGGATCTGCGCCTGGGCACGGCGGCCGAGACCTGGTACCTGTTCGGCAAACGCGGCGGCATCATCAACTACCGCCCGGTGCAGTTCCGCGAGCCGCTGGGCGAGTGCCACCCGTTGCAGTGCGACGGCGTCTTCAATCCGAAGCTGGGCGTGGGCCTGGCTCTGCTGACCCACGAGACCCAGCCGAAGCACCACTTCGTGAACTTCGCCAAGACGGCGACCGGCGTCAACTGGGCGCCGGAGTACGTCGACCGTGACCTGGGCCCGGGCGCCACCTGGGCCGCCAGCGAGGCGGCGCTGCAACTGGTCGAGGGCGACTGGCGCGCCATCTTCGACGCCTACCGCGCCTGGCTGAAGACCTGGTACCGGCCACCGGCGGCCAAGCCGTGGTGGACTCGCTCGTTTGCCGACGTCGGCGCCTTCGCGCACTACGACGGCAACCCGGACCCCAAGGCCCGCGGCGCCATCCAGCCGCTGATCGAGCAGTCACGCCGCTACCTGGGCTCGTGTGATCTGGTCCACCTGTTCGGCTGGGCCGCCACGAAGCAGTACGGCGACTGGGGCGACTACGAACACTACGACCTGGCGGTCGGCGGTCTCGACTACTTCCGTGGCAACATCGCCGCGGCGCAGGCGCAAGGCGTCGCGGTCAGCCTGTACCTGGACGCCTACCTGAGCTGCGAGCGCGGTCAGTTGATCGGCGCCAAGGCGCGCGAGTGGGCCATGAAGCATCGCGACGGCTCGCCGCAGTACATCAAGGAGTACGACGCCTACAACCAGTGCCCGTACCTGCCCGGCTGGCAGGACTACCTCAGCGCGACCTACGGCCGCATCGCGCGGGCCACCGGCGTCAAGGCGCTCTACATCGACGAGTTCGGCACCACCGACGGGCGCTGGACCTGCTGGGCCAAGGACCACGGGCATGACGCCCACGAGATCCCCTACGCCGGCGAAGTGGCGATGCTGCAGAGGATCCGCGCCGCGGTGGGGCCCGACGTGGCGCTCTACACCGAGTACCCGCCGGCCGAGGTGGCGCGGCAGTACCAGGACGGGTCGCTGACCTACCAAGCCATCTGGAGCGTCGACCAGGAGCCGTTGGCGCCGCACTTCATCGACCTCCCGCGGTTCGCCTTCCCGGCGTTCAAGCAACTGCACCTGATCCACTACGTGGCAGTGCGCGACGGCAACGACTGGCCGCTGAAGTACCCGTTCTTCAACGGCGAGAGCTATCGGGTCGGCGCGCCGAACCTGCCCGGATTCGATGAGCGGGCGATGGCCTTCCAGCGCCGGGCGGTCGAAGTGCTGTGCGCGCTGCGCGAGGCCTTCGCGTCGGACGATGTCGAGCCGCTGGTGCCCACGCTGGTGCCCGGCGTCTTCGCCAACCGCTTCCGCACGCCGCGGACGTGTGTCTGGACGCTGTACAACAGCAACAGCCGCAGCGTCCGCGGGCCATTGCTGCGCGTCCCACACGTCGAACGGGCCACTTACCGCGATGCCTGGCGCGACCAGGCGCTGCAGCCGGCCATCGAGGCCGGGCAGGCGCTGGTCGGCACGGAGCTCGGTCCGAAGGCCGTGGGTTGCGTGGTCCAGCAGCGACCGTAGTGGCTAACGGCCCGCCACGGCCACCAGACTGCCGTCGCCGCAGAGCATGACCAGTTCCACCTGGCCGTCACCGTCCAGGTCGGCGGGTACCGGACTGCCACCGGCGGCGGGCAACTGCAACTCCCAGCGCACCTGCGGCTGCGCGCCGGCGGAGCCGAGCGCCACCAGCCGGTCGCCCAGGCCGAAGATGAACTCCTCCTGCCCGTCGCCGTCGATGTCGGCGGTGACCACATCGGTACTCGGTCGCCGCTCCCAGCGCCAGCGCACCTCGCCGGTGGCTGCGTCGTGGCAACGGAAGCCGCCGCGGTAGGCGGGCACGCCCAACTGCCAGCGTCCCTCGTGTTGGCGCACGCCGACGTGCCGCGTGCTGCCATCGAGGTACTCGGTGTGCCAGCGCAGTTCGCCGGCCGGTGACCACAGCCCGACGAAGTACTGGCAGTGGCTGGTCACCACACCCAGCCCGGCGGCGTCGGGCGCCAGCAGGATCGGGTGGCTGTAGGCGCTCCAGCCGCCCAGTTTCTGGTGCGGGAACGGCGTCGCGGCCAGCACCCGGCCGGTCGCCCCACTCAGCACCGCGTGGATATCGGGGTACTGCCCGACCAGGGCGGCCTCGCCATCGGGCAGGCGCGCCGCCGCCAACGGCTTGCCGCCGCAGCCGCGCTCCTCCACGCTGTCGCACCACCAGCGCTCACGGCCGTCGCCGCCGTCGAGCCGCACGCTCTCGTCGGTGTGCATCACCGAGCGCCGCAGCGAGGCGACGACGTCGGCGCGGCCATCGGGGCGCGGAATGGCCTGCCAATCGGTCAACCCGCCGGAGTTCCAGGTCGGCAGGCCGCCAGGGAAGCGCGGCGGGAAGACATGCCGCCACACTTCGCGGCCCATCGGGTCGTAGCCGACGAGGGCCGCCCGTCCATCGGCCGCCTCGGTGGCCGCCAGCAGCACGCGGCCGCTGGGCAGGTTGGCCACGACGGCGCCGAACCGCTCGGCCTCGTAGTTGGCCCCGCGGGTGCGACCCGGCCGGCGCCAGAGCACGCGTGGCTCCGCCTGCCCGCGCTCGGGTGGCTGCACCGCGGCCACCTCGCCCGCGCCACAGGCCGCCATGACCAGCGGCGGCTGGTCCGGCGCCAGCCGCGCCACCACCGGCTCGTCGGGCACCGGTCGCACGGCCGCTATGGAGCGGACCTCGGCGCGCAGATGCTGGCCCGAAAGCGTCGCCGCCGGCCAGGCCGCGCCGTCGACCGCCACCAGCAGCCGGTGCCCATCGGCGGAGCAACGGGCTTCGGTCAGGGCCAGCCCGGCCGGCAGATTGAGCCGTGGTATGGGAGCCGCGCCGGCCGCGGCCAGCGGCAGGCCGACCAACGCTTCGCCCGCACCGTGGCGGGCCACCAGCCAGGCCACCGGACCGTCGGGACCGGCGGTCAGCACGACGGTCTGGCGACCCTCGGCGGCAATCGTCGCCCGGTCATCGGGCAGCCGGGCCTCATGCCGGAGCCAGCGGCCCTTGACCGGCACGGCCTGTTCCTGCCAGCCAGCAGCCGCCGGCCGTGCCACGAACAACTCGCCCACCGGCGGCAGGCCCGCGCCTTCGGTCCGAGAGAGCAGCAGCGCGGCGCCGGCCGCCGACCCACTGCAGAACCGGTCGGGCCAGTCGGCCACCAGCCGGCCGCTCATGCCATCCAGCAAGTTCACGTGCCAGCGTCCGTCGCCGGTCTGGTTGTACAAGTTGAGCACTA
>CAZHGD010000189.1:0-14640 GCA_964531735.1 uncultured Fimbriimonadaceae bacterium
CCTGGGCCTGGCCGGGCTGGCTGAGCGGCCGGCGGGGCCTGGTCGTGGCAATGGCGGGCACCGCCTTGCTGCTCGGCGCCCGCCGCGAAGACGACGAACCGATGCCCGCCGCGGTGGCCGCCGCGGGCGTCACCGCGCCCGCGCGACGAGCAGCCGCCAACCCGATTAGCCTCGCCCAGGCGGTCCGCCAGATCGACCGCTTGCCGGCGGCGCTCCGGCAGTTGGTCGCCGCGCTGAATGCGCAGCCCGGCTGGTTCGGCGAGGTGTCGGAGTATGGCCGTTCGGTCAATGGACGGCCCCTGCTGGCCGTCCACCTCGGCACCACCCTCGCGTCGCGAGCGGGCCACCACCGGATCGTCGTGGTCGGCGGCCAGCACGGCGACGAGCCCGCCGGCGTGGTCGCGCAGTTGGTGTTCCTCGACCGCTTGGTGAACCATCGCCTCGGACGCCTGGTGCTGCCACCGGCCGTCGATTTGTGGCTGGTCCCTTGCGCCAACCCGGACGGTCGCGCGGCCCGCCGCCGCTCGGTCTGGGGCCGGCCCGACCTGAACCGCGACTGGGGCCGGTTCGCCACCCCCGAAGCCGCGCGCCTGGCCGAGCTGATTGCCTGGAGCGGCGCCGAGTGCCTGCTCGACCTCCACGAGCAGGTGCCGCACGATGGCGAGGGTCCATACATCGAGTTCGCCGGCGACCTGGCCGGCACCAGCCTGCGCGCGGAGCTGGCCGCCTACCTTGGCGCCTACAACTGCCGCGTGCCCTTCCGCACCGCGGCAGGCACCGGCCCGTTACTGCACCGCTGGTTCAACGGCTCGCGCGGCGGCCTGGGCGTGCTGGTCGAATCGCGCTACGGCGGACCCGAACACGACCAGTTGGCCAATCGCGGCGAGTACCAGTTCGAGGTCATCCGCGGCGTCCTCCGCGCCCTCACCCACTAGCAATGGGGTCAGGTGCGTTTCCTTGATCCGCCGCCGACGGTCTGCTATGCTGCGGTGATGCCACGAACACTGCGGCACTGCCCGGCCGACCTCGTCTACCACCTGCTCAACCGAGCCAGTGGCCGGTTGCCGCTGTTCGAGACCGACGGCGACTACCGAGTCTTCGAGCAGGCGCTGGAGCAAGCCGTGGCCCGCACCGGCATCCGCCTGTTGGCCTACGGTGTCATGCCGAACCACTGGCACCTGGTGGTCCAGCCGCGAACCGATCACGACGTGTCCGCGTTCATGACCTGGCTGACCATGACGCACACGCGGCGCTGGCACGTCATGCACGACAGCGTCGGCACCGGACACCTCTACCAGGGCCGCTTCCGCAGCTTCCCCGCCCAGAGCGACGAGCATGTGCTGACTGTCTGCCGCTATGTCGAGCGCAACGCCCTGCGCGCCAACTTGGTGGCGCGGGCCGAGGACTGGCCGTGGTCCAGTCTCTGGCGCCGGCAGTTCGGCGGCGCCGAGGCCAGCGACCTCCTGTCCGACTGGCCGGTGCCGCGTCCTGACGACTGGCTGGAATGGGTCAACGCGCCGCAGAGCGACGACGAGCTGGCCGCTCTGCGCGTCTGCGCTCAACGCGGTCAGCCTTTCGGTGACGGCGTCTGGACCGCCGCCACCGCCGACCGTCTGGGTCTCGGCTCGACCTTCCGCCAACCGGGCCGGCCACGGCAGGCAAGCTGATGGGCATCACCTGGATCACCGTGCTCGCCGGTGCACTGGCTGTGGCGTCGCCGAGCTTCGTCGACCGCACCGCGGCCCTCGGCCTGGCCCTCGACACCAACGCCGCCTGCTGGATCGACTTCAACCAGGACGGCCGGACCGACCTGGTCGCCGGCGGCGCCCTGTGGCTCAACGAGCGCGACCGCTGCCGCCAGCTCGCCGCCGTGGGCGCGTGTGTCGCCGCCGACTACGACAACGACGGCTGGCCCGACCTGTTCTGCTGGTCGACCCTGAAGCTCTACCACAACGACGCCGGCCAGGGCCTGACCGCGGTGCCGCTACCGCCACTGCCCGCCACGGTGTCGCGCGGTGCCTGCTGGGGCGACTTCGACAACGACGGCTTCGTCGATCTCTTGGTGGGCGGCTACGAGGACTGGGACAAGCGTATCACCTGGCCGAGCCTGCTGCTGCTCAACCAGCGCGGTGCCGGCTTCAAGCTGGCTTGGAGCCGGGCTCGCCACCGCACGCGCGGGGTGACCGCCTGCGACTTCAACGAGGACGGCGCGCTCGACGTCTACGTCTCGAACTACCGCTTGCAGCCGAACCAGTTGCTGCTCAACGACGGGTCCGCGGCGTTCCGTGATGTCGCGGCTGAGTTCAACGCCGTTGCCACCTCGCCCGGGTTCGCCGGCGGCCATTCCATCGGCGCGGCGTGGGGCGACTTCGACAACGACGGGCACTTCGACCTGTTCGCCGGCAACTTCGCCCATGTGGACAACCGCGGGGATCAGCCGAAGAGCCGGTTCCTGCGCAACCGTGGCCCGGCCGGCGCCTGGCACTTCGAGGACAGGGGCACTTGCGGCGTGTTCTATCAGGAATCGTACGCCACCCCTGCGGCGGGTGACTGCGACAACGACGGCCTGCTCGATCTGTTCCTCACCACCGTCTACGGCGTGGCTTCGTTCGGCCGACCAAACCACCCGGTGCTCTACCGCAACGGCGGCGGCTTCGCCTTTGCCGACGCCACGGCCGCCGCCGGTCTGGCCGGTCTGCCACCCACCTATCAGGCCGCCTGGGCCGACTTCGACGGCGATGGCGACCTCGACCTGGTCAGCGGCGGCAAGCTCTGGGTCAACCAGACGGTCGGGCCGCACTGGCTCGAGGTGCTGCTGACCGGCGACGGCCGGACGGTCAACCGCTCGGCGGTCGGCGCCCAAGTGCGCGTCCGCTCGCAGGCCGGCGTGCTCACCCGCCAGGTCGAAGCCGGCACCGGCGAAGGCAACCAGAACGACCTGGTGCTGCACTTCGGCCTCGGCCGTGACCCTGGGCCGGTGACCGTCGAGGTCCGCTGGCCCGGACGGCGCGCGCCGCAGATTATCTCCGCGGTGGCCGTCGACCGGCGGCTGTCGCTGCACTATGCGAAGGAGCCGTAGCGATGACTGCCCTGGCCTGGCTGACCGCCGCCGCACTCGCCGCGATCGAGCCGATCTCCGCCTTCTCGGCCAACGCCCGCATCCTGTTCCAGGGCGACTCCATCACCGATGGCAACCGGGGCCGCAACGCCGACCCGAACCACATTCTCGGCCACGGCTACGCGTTCATCATCGCCGCCCGCCAGGGCGCCGCCTGCCCCGAACTGAAGCTGGAGTTCATCAACCGCGGCATCAGCGGCAACACGGTGCTCGAGCTGGAGCAGCGCTGGCAGGCGGACACCACCGACCTCAAGCCCGACCTGCTCAGCATCCTGATCGGCGTCAACGACCACGCGCGCGGCCTGCCGCTGGACCGGTATGAGCAGGTCTACGACCAGCTTCTCACCCGGTCACGCGCGGCCAACCCACAGCTCAAGTTGGTGCTCGGCGAGCCCTTTCTGCTGACCGGCGGCCCGCTGCCCGAGACCATGATCCGCCGCCAGCAGATCGTCGCCGCCCTGGCGGCCAAGTACGACGCGGCGCTGGTCCGCTACCAGCCGGCCTTCGACGCAGCCGCCAAGCGCGCTCCGGCCAACTACTGGATCTGGGACACGGTGCACCCGACCTACCGTGGTCACCAGATCATGGCCGATGAGTGGGAGCGCACGGTGCGGGCGAAGTGGCCGGCGGCAAGCTAGCGCGGGACGACCGAGCGAGCGCCTCGGAGAGGGACCGCGGTCGGCTCGCGGCCGGTGTCCGGCAGGTGAACGGTCGCCGGCGGCACCGCCTTGACGGCTATGCCGACCATGGTGCAGAATCCAGACTGTGCCCAGGTCCAGGAGAGCGCAAAATGTCCGAACAGGTCGGGTCCCGCGGTGTCGCCGGAACCACCGGTAGTGACGCACCTGGAGGCGCCAGGCAGGCCTATGAGGCCCCGCAAGCGCAGTTCGTGCCGCTGCAGGTCGAAGAGCGACTGATGGCGTGCAACAAGGTCTGTGCGACCTTGAGCACCTGCAGTCTGGCGCCGATCAACCCGAGCAGCTAGGCTCATCTTGGAGAGGACCAGGAGCCGTGAGACGCGTTGACAGCCTGATTCTGCAGGAGGTGGGTGGCGAGGCCATCCTGGTACCCACGGGCGCTAAGGTGGTCGACCTCAACGGCCTGGTGACGCTCAATGCTACGGGCCGGCGTCTGTGGATCGCGCTCGCGGAGGATCAGACGCTCGACAGCCTGGTCGAGGTGCTGTGCACCGACTTCGAGGTGACGCCGGAGCAGGCCCGAGCCGACATCACGTCGTTCTTGACGGACCTGGAACGGCTGCAGGCCGTCGAGCGGTGACATCGGACCGCTCCGCGTATGCCGTCTTGGCGCAGCGGCTGCTCGCCCGGGCAGCCGCCCGGCGGCAGCCGGCACATGGCGTCTTCGAGCTGACCAGCCGCTGCAACCTGCGCTGTCGGATGTGCTATGTGCGGCACTAGGCCGGTAACCGCGCTTGTCGGAGCAGCGAGTTGACGGCGGCCGAATGGGTGCACCTGGCGCAGGAAGCGCACCACCACGGGCTGGTGTTCCTGCTGTTGACCGGCGGCGAAGTGCTCCTGCGCGCCGACTTCTTCGACGTCTGGGAGCCCTTGTCGCGGATCGGTCTGGCGCTGGTGCTGTACACCAACGGCACGCTCATCACGTCGGAGGTGGCCGAACGACTGGCGGCGGCGCCGCCCGGCCGCACCGAGATCACCCTCTACGGCGCCACCGAGCAGACCTACGAGCGCGTCACCGGTATCCCAGGCAGCTACCGCCGCTGCCGCGAAGGCATCGAGCACCTGCTGGACCACGGCGTCACGCTGGCGCTCAAGAGCACGCTCTCGCGCGACAACGCTGCCGAAATGGCGGCGATGCGCGACCTGGCGCACAGCTACGGCCTCACGTTCAACTCGGCCTGGATGCTCACCCGACGCCCGGATGGCGCGCGGTCCGAGGCCCCCGAATGCCGGCTGGCACCGTGCGACGGCATCGCGCTGGAGGCCGCCAACGCCCAGCACCTGGCCTCGCGCCGGCGCTCGCGCGCAGACGAGGCGGCGGCCAGCGCGCTTCACAACTTCTACTGCCGCGCCGGCCGGTCCGGCTTCGCGGTCGACCCGACCGGCGCGATGAAGGTCTGCATCGACCTGCCCAGGCCAGGCGTCAAGCCGCTCGAAGTCGGCTTCGCCGCCGCTTGGCAGGCGGTCCAGCAGGTGGTTGACCAGGCTCCTGAGCTGAGCCCGGAGTGCCTGGCCTGCGACGCGCGCCCCGACTGCGCGCGTTGTCCCGCCTGGTCGCTACTCGAAACCGGCACCTTCAACGCACCCGTGCCCTACCTCTGCGAGGTCGCCCGGCTGCGCCAGGAGCAAAGGGCAGCGGATGTCTAGCACGCCGATCACCATCGCCGGATTGCAGATCGACCTGACCAGCGAGCGCTCGCCGGCCGAACTCGACATCATCGCACGGTTGGGCCCGTTCTTCGGGAGCATCGACCGGCCGGCGGCCCGGATCGCCCTGCAGTGGCGCGCTAGCGACCAGGATCCGCTGCCCCGCGGCCAGATGGCGTTCGATCCGGGCTCGATCTGGCAGATGTACCGCGATGGCGACCACTGGGAGGCGCGAATCGCCTATCCGGGCCAGCGGGCCAGCTTACTGCGCGCCAATGCCACCTGGGACGACCTGACGCTGACCGAGCCACGCGATGTGGGCCAACAGTCAGTGCTCAAGCTGGGCGCGGGCGAGCTGATCGTGCGCACGGCCATTCTGTCCGTCGGCGGTCTGGTGTTCCATGCCTCGGGCCTGGACGACAACGGTCGCGGCATCGTCTTCATCGGGCACTCGGGCGCCGGCAAGAGCACGCAATGCGAGCTATGGTCGGCCGAGTCGGGCGTGGTGGCGATGAACGACGACCGTGTCGCCGTGCGGCCGGATGGCGACGGGGTGCGGTGCTACGGGACGCCCTGGGGTGGCACGGCCGACATCGCCCGCAACCACTCGGCGCCGTTGCGAGCCCTGATCGTGCTGGAGCAGGCGCCGGAGAACCATCTCGAACGGCTCACCGGCACCGGTGTGGCCGCCCAACTCCTGCCACGCGCGTTCCTGCCCTATTGGGACCAGGCGCTGATGGCCCGAGCCATGGCCAACCTCGGCGCGCTGATCGAGCACGTGCCCGTCTACCGGCTGCACTGCCGGCCCGAGCCCGCGGTGATCCCCTTGGTGAGGTCGGTCCTGTGACGCTCACTGCCACCGAGGCCTGGGACCGGCTCGCCGGGCTCCTGCCCGACGTGGCGCTGCGCTGCGGTCCGGTGCCCGACACGCTGGGTTCGGACGTGGCGCGCGGCGTGCTCTGGGAGGCCACGGCCGAGCGGTTCCTGCTGCGCGCTCCCGGCGTGGCGCGTTACCTGGTCGAGGACGGCTGCGCCGTCACCATCGAGCCGGTGTGCCGCGACGCGGCCGAGGTGGTCCGCTACCTGCGCATGACACCGTTGGCGGCCCTGCTGCTCCAGCGCGGCTGGTTGCCGCTCCACGCCGCCGCCGCCGCGTTCGACGGCGGTGCGGTCGTGATCGCGGGCCACTCCTCCAGCGGCAAGTCGACGCTGGTCGCCCGGCTGCTGCGACGGGGCTGGAGCCTGCTGGCCGACGACCTGACGTTCGTGCTGGACGATGGGGCCGGCGTGCGCGTCCCGCCAACCTTCGGCGAGATCGCGCTCTGGTCGGACAGCGCCGACCGCCTGGGGTACCACGGCGACGAGACCCGCCGCGTCGTGGTGCAGTTGAGCGACCGCGTCGCCGACCGGCCGCTGCCGCTCCGCGCCGTCTTCATCTTGGCGGGCGACCACTCCGACGCCGTCCGCTGCACGCCGCTGCCCGGCGGCGAGGCCTTCACGGCGCTGAGTGTACTGGGCTACAACAACCACGTGGCCGAAGGCATCCTCGGGGCGATGGGCAACGTCTTGAAGTCCGTCCGCCTGAGCAGCCTGGCGCCGGTCTGGCGACTCAGCCGACCGACCCCGCGCTGGACCTCGGAGGAGCTGGCGGAGCAGGTCATGGCGGTGGTGGCCGATGGGTGAGATCGTCTGGCTGGCCTCCTATCCGAAGTCGGGCAACACCTGGGTGCGGGTGCTGCTGACCAACTACCTCCGCGACGGCGAGGTCCCGGCCGACGTCAACGAACTCGAGAGCACGCCGATCGCCAGTGCCCGCGTCTGGTTCGACGAATGGGCCGGCCTGGAAGCCTCCGCGCTGTCTGACGAGACCATCGAGCGCCTTCGCCCCGGCGTCTACCGCTGCCTGGCCCGGGCGGCCGCCGAGCGGCTGTACATGAAGGTCCACGATGCCTGGATGCGCACCGCCGACGGCGAGCCGCTGTTCCCGGCCGAGGTGACCGGCGGCGTGATCTACATCATTCGCAACCCGCTGGACCTGGTGGCGTCGGTGGCCAACCATTGCGGCCTCACCCTCAGACGATCCGCCGACCTGCTCTGCAACCCGGACGCCACGCTGGCGCCATCGCACGGCGGCCTGTCGGACCAGCTCCGGCAATACACCGGTGACTGGTCGCACCATGTGACCAGTTGGGTCGACCGCTCCGACCTGCGGCTGCACCTGGTGCGCTATGAGGACCTGCGGGCCGACCCTCTCGGCGCATTCGCGGCCATCGTGCGCTTCTGTGGCCTCAAGCTCGATGAGGCGACGGCGGCCAAGGCGGTGGCGTTCTCCGATTTCCGCGAACTGCAGCAGCAGGAGCAGCGGGGCGGCTTCCGCGAGCGGCTGCCGTCGGCCAACGGCCTGTTCTTCCGCCAGGGGCAGGCCGGCGCCTGGCGGCGTGAGCTGCCCGCGGAGCTGGTGGCCCGGGTGATCGAGACGCAAGGACCGACCATGCGGCGGTTCGGCTATCTCGACGACGAGGGGCCGGTGTGATGGCGTCCGCTCCCACAGGCCTGGTGCTCTCGGCACAGGACCTGATGCCAGTCGTCCGCGACGCCCTGGCGCGCGGACAGCATGTCCGCTTCACGGCCACCGGCAGCAGCATGGCGCCGTTCCTGCGCCATGGTGACGTGGTGGAGGTGGCGCCGCTGGACAGTGCCCCCACCGTGGCCGAGGTGCTGCTGGTGCGTTGCCCCGGCGGCCTCTACGTGCTCCACCGCGTGGTGCGTGTGGACGGCCGCGGCGTCTACCTGCGCGGCGACGCTCAAGCGACGGTCACCGGTCCGTTCGCCGTCGACCAGGTGCTCGGACGGGCGGTCGCCGCCGCCCGCGGTGAGCACGTCTGGTCGCTCCGTGACGGCCCGGCCTGGCACCTGGCCCGGCTCTGGTGCGCCACGTGGCCGCTCGGACCGAGCCTGCTGGCGGTGCGCCGGTGGCTGTGCGGCCAGCGTCAGGCGCCGGCCACCGCGGCCGCCGGCCGGGCCGACCGCGCGTTTGACCAGTTCCTGGCCCTCCTGCGCACCGACGAGGCGCCGCTGCCGCCCATCGCCGCCGAGGACTGGGGCCGCATCGTCCGGTTGGCGCAACGGCTGGGCGTGTCGCCGCTGCTGGCCAGGCGCGTCCGCCAGCGCGACCTGGAGCCCACGCTGCCGGATGACGTCCGGCAGTCACTCCGCGATCTCTACTACCTGAACGCGGCGCGCAACACGCTGCTCCTGCGCGAACTGGCCGGCGTCCTGACTGCGCTGTCGGCCCATGAGGTGCCGGTGATCGTGCTGAAGGGCGCGTATCTGGCCGAGGCGGTCTACGGCGATCTGGCCCTGCGACCCATGGCCGATGTCGACCTGCTCGTGCCACAGCGCGCCGTCCGGCGCGCCGCTGACGTCCTCGCCGGCCTCGGCTACCAGCCGACCGGGACGGCCTCGCCCGAGTTCCACCCGCGACCGGGCGCGAAGCACCTGCCGCCCTTGGCCCGTCCCGGCGCCCACGCCGGGATCGAGCTGCACTGGAGTCTGGTGGACGCCGGCGATGCGCCGGCCATCAACCCGCGGGAGTGGTGGCAGTCCAGCACGCCCGCCACGGTCGGCGGCGCACCGGCCCGGGCACTGTGTCCCGAGGAGTTGGTGCTACACCTGAGCCTGCATCTGGTCCACTGCCACCGGTTCAGCCAGGACTTCCGGGCCCTGGCTGACCTGGCCGCCACCATGGTGCGCTTCGCTGACGACCTCGACTGGGACCGGGTGCTGGCGCTGGCCACCCGGCGCCGCTGGCGCGGCGGCGTGCTACTGGCGCTCTGGCTGGCCCACCAGTGGCTCGGCGCGCCCTTGCCCGGCCAAGTGGTCAGCGAGATCCAGCGCGACGCAGCGGCGGTCGCGCGAGTCGCTGAGGCCCGCATCCTGCTGCTGACCGAGCACCAAGTGCACATCCTGCGCGAGTTGCTGCCGTCCACCTGGTGGCAGGGGCCCACGGGCGAGGCGCCCAACCCACGGGCGACGCTGGCCGCCGCCCTGCGGCGAGCGCCGTCGGCTCTCTGGCGCCACGCCCCGGCGCTGCTGGCTGCCCTCGGCGCGCTCGGGCCGGTCTGCGAGGTGTTGCGCGCCCGACTCACCATCGACCGCTGGCTGGCCGACGACCGCCTACCGCCGCGGCGGTAGGCCCGCTCCGGTTGGGCGCTCAGGCGTCCAGCGGCTCAAGAAAGCCCAACTGCGGCTCAGCGGCGAACTGGTCGCCACAGGCCGCCACGAAGGCACCGAAGTGCGGCGTCTTGAGGTGCGCATCCAGCGCCGCCTGGTCGGCCCAGCGCTCGATCACCGTCAGCGCCGTGGCATCGTCGGCCGCCCGATAGATCTCGTAGCGCACACAGCCGGCCTCGGCGCGGCTGGCGGTGGCCAGCTTCTGCAGTTCGGCCGCGACGGCGGCTTCGGCACCCGGCTTGACGGCGATGCGCGCGATCAGATACGTCATGATGGTTCCCTTCGGCCGGTGGATTGGCGGCTCTCGGGCGGGTTCCTGCTTGGCGCCCGGCACCACCGCGCTCGCCATCAACTCCGCAAGGTCGCGATCAGGCGCCGCGGGTCCAGCAGCAGTTGCAGGGCCTCGTGGGCCGAGCGACAGACCACGTCGGCCTCGGCCAAGGCGGCCAGGCTGGCGCCCTCGGCCTGGATGACGCCGATGCCGAGCGCCGCCTCGCGCAGCAGCCACCGGTCGTTGCGGCCGTTACCCAGGGCGACCCCTGTCTCGGCGCCGAGTTGTCGCAGGTACTCGGCCTTGGCTTCGGCCTGCCCGCCCGCCGGCAGGACGGTCAAGGTCAACGGCAGACCGGCCAGTTCGCGCGCGGCCAGGCCGAAGGTGTCGGCGGTAACCACGTGAACCTCCAGCAGCTTGGCGACTCGGGTCAGCAAATCCGCCAGGCCGAACAGCAGGCGGCCATCGACCGCGAGGGTACCGTTGTAGTCGGCCACCAAATGGTGCAGGTGCAGCTCGCGGTGGCCGGGGATGTCGACGCTCAGCATGGCTTGGCTCGCGCGAAGGTTGGCCAGGCGATGACGCCCTCCTCCGGTCGCACTGCCAGACGGTCGAGCGAGTGGGCGGCACCGACCAGTGGCCGCGACGGCGATGCGGCCCATCGTGCCCATGGCTCCCACTCGTGCGACCGGCGTCTCGCCGGTCTGCCTCCGCTGCGCTCCGGCTACGCACCGGTGAGCGCTTCGCTGGCCCCAAGTGGTCGCGCTCCAGTTACCTCCGACCTGGCACGTCCAGACCGGCGAGACGCCGGTCCCACGGGAAGCCGCCTCATGCACCCAGACAAACGCGCACTGGCCGCACCTCGCGTGGTTGCGCACCCGCCCTATCGGGTGGTAGGCTGGTGGCCGCCGCACGTGCCGGCTGGTGAGTGCTCGAGTTGGCGAACCATGATGGAGCGCTACCGGTGCCTGGTGGGCAGGTGGCTGCCGCTGGCGGCGACCGCGCTGGTCATGTGGGCGGACGCGGCGACTATTGGGGACAGTATACTTAACTCCGCGGCGTTGCGGAGTTAAGTATACTGTCCCCAATAGTCCTGTCCCCGTTCCAGAAGCGCGACGGTCACACCGGCGGGAAATAGCTGAACACGCAACCGAGGTGGTCGTCCTCGCCCATGATCAGCCGGCCTTCCGGCGTGGCCAGCAGGGCACCGAAGCGGTAGCCGTACCAGGCCTTCTCGGTGGTGGCACAGCAGACGCCCAGGTCGCGCAGGCTGCCCTCGCGCGGATCATGGCTGAACAGGTGCGCCATGCCTTCGCGTGAGCCGGCGATGCCGTAGATGCGCCCGTCGCCGATGCGGACCAGGTGGTCGACCCCGCCCAGCGGGATCGGCTTGCCCAAGGTCAGCACGCGCTCCTCCTCGAGCAGCACCACGCTGAACAGCCCTTCGGTGTCGCCGACGAACAGCCAGCGCTCGGTGTCGTCCAGGACCGCCGCGGTGACTCTGGCGTAGGGTCCACGGCCCGGGAAGCACGGCACCTGGACGCCGGTCGGCTCGATGGTCTCGGTGCTCGGGTCGTAGCACAGCAGCCGGCCGAGCGTGCCGAAGGCGTACCAGGTGCCGTCGCCGTCCTCGACCAGCGTGCGGCCAAAGAAGCCGACCGGGTCCACCTCGCCGACCACCGTCACCGTGCCGTCGTGGGTGCTCACCCAGAACAGCACGCCGCTCGGTTCGCTCAGGCCAACCAGGCGCGTGCCGTCGGCGCTGGCCTGCAGACAAGCGATGCGCTCGCCGGGCACCGGCACGGCCAGGTCCTCATAGCGCGGGCTGGGTACGCCCCACTCCTGGATCACATCGCCGGGCAGGTGCAGACCGCTCACGCGGATGAGCCGGTGTTCGCGCTCGTCGCCACCGGCCAGCAGGGCGCCGCCGCCCGGCCGCACTACCACGGCGCCGACCTGCGTGCAGCCCGGCACCGCGCCGAGCGGAATGGCCGCCTCGCAGTACGACCGCAGCGCGTACTGGAACAGCCACGACTGCTCGCCGCTGGTGGCGCCGTAGACCACGCCATCGGCGAGGCCGAGCGCGGTGATGGCCGAGCATTCGCGCGGAATGGCGCGCATCTGGCCGCCGAAGTCGATGGCCTTGACGGTCAAGGCGCCTTCGCTGACGAAGGTGCGGCTGGCGGAGCCGGCGAGCAGGCCGGCTTCCGGCTTCGACATGCGCTCGCGGTCGCGCTGCGGCCAGGTGCGCGTGCTGAAATCGATGGGCATGATGGTCTCCTCGGGCTCAGCCCCACAGACGCAGGCGCGGGTAGTCGGGCTGGCCGAGGTCGGCCAACTCGCCCTCGTCGAACCGAATGTGCGCCACGCCGGTCGGCGTGCGACCCACCACGGCGCCAATCAGGTCGCGCCGCGAGACCCAGACCGCGCGGCTGATGTACCACACGGACTGGTCGCGCTCGGCGTCATACAGCGGCCCCAGGTCGGTGTTCTCGCCGGTCTCCAGGTTGACGCGGTGCAGATGCGTGACGATGCCCCGCTCGGCTGTGGCGAGGTGCTGCGCGCAGCAGTAGAGGTGGCCGTCGGGTCCGATGGTCAGACCGCCCACGTGGGTGCCGTTGATGTTCGGCTTCTCATAGCCGGTCAGCCCCTGGTGGACCGGCCCGAGGTCGGTCATGCGGCCGTGTGGCCCAGCGGCCATGTCGTAGAGCCAGAGGTGCGGCAGCGCGTTCCAGGCCACGCCGACCACCTTGGTCGGGTCGGGGCAGGCCACCACATCGTAGGTGATGTTGTGCCAGCCGCGCTGGAACGGCGGGTGCGGCACGAACGCGTCGAGTTCCTCGAGCCGGTTGCGGTCGGCGTCGAAGCGCAGCACGCGGCCGAAGTCGTCGCAGGTGTAGCCGTGGCCGTCCGGGTCGACCCAGATGGTCTGCGGGTTGACCGCGCCGATGCGGCCGTAGTCGGTGTCGCAGCGCCGCTCCAGGTCCCAGACGTGGAAGTGGTTGAGTGGGTAGGTACACGAGTAGAGCCGTCGCCGCCTGGTGTCGAGCGCCAAGCAGCGGCAGCCCTCCTGCGGGTAGAGCAACTCGGTGCGGATCATCTCATCGCGGCGGGTGTCCCAGACGGCCAGCGTGGCGCCGGCGAAGCTGACGTGCGGGTCGCCCCAGTTGCCCCACGGGTTGTAGACCACGTGGCCCAGCGGCGGCCCGCTGAGGTGGGTGCCCGCGTAGAGCACGCCGTCGGCGTCGATGATCATCGCGTCATGGACCTTGCACTGGGTGGCCCGACCGTTGTCGGCCGGCTGCCCGGTGGCCTCGCCCATGTCGATCAGCGCTTCGCTGCCGCCGTCGGTGCGGTACCGCATGACCACCGCGGCCACGCCGCCGAGGTGCTCACAGCAGGCGCCGACGTAGGCGCAGCCGTCAGGCCCGGCGTTGATGGCCCAGGTGGTGTCGTGGACCGGCAAGTCGGTGAAGTCCACGATGCTCACGTGCATGATGTGCTACTCCGCGGCGACCGCGCTGGCCGCCGGCACGAACCCGGTCTAGTGCGCCGCGGGCGCGGCGGGTCCTGCCTGGGGTTGGAGGCCGGTTCAGGCCGGCAGCACGGCGGCCGGATACTGGGCCAGGCGTGAGTTCGCGGTCACCAGCGTCAGGCCCTCCACGAGGCACTGGGCGACGAGGAGGCGGTCGAACGGATCGTGGTGAATGGATGGCAAGCCGCCCACCGCCAGTGCGTGAGCCGCCGTCACCGGCAGCGGGGCCAAGTCCTCGGCGGCCAGCACCGCGGCGAAATGGTCGGGGACGTCCAGCTTCCCCAACGACTGCTTGATGACCATCTCCCACACGCTGGCGGCGCTGATGAAGACGCCATTCTCAGGCGACGAGATGGCTGCGCGCGCTGCCAGGCCCAGGCGCGCGTCGTCGGCCAGCCACCACAGCAGCACGTGAGTGTCCAGCAGAAGTCTCACTGGCCGGGCATCCCGAAGGCAGCCGCCAGTTCGTCCGGCAGCTCATCGAAGTCATCAGCAATACGGATCTGGCCCCGCAGCGCACCGGGGCAACGCGCGTCGCCGGGCTCACACGGCACCAGACGCACCAGTGGGCGGCCCTCGCGGCTGATGATCACTTCTTCACCCGCCAGAGCCTGGTCGACCAGCATCGAGATCTGCTCGCCCGCATCGGCCAAGTCCTCCACGAGCGCCACGATATCCCGCCGGTCGGTAGCGCTCAGCGACACAGTCGCCGGGCGCCAGTTGCCTGGACTCGCCTCGGGGTGGCCGCGAAGTGCCGACAGCAGCCGTCGCGCACTCGCTTCGGACAGCTTGTCCAGCTCTGCGAGCAACTCCTCGCGCAACGCCGCGGTCATGGCTCCACTCCGTCCTGACATGCTATTGTACCCACTCGGAGCCGCCCGTGTCGCCCGCCGACCCCAACGCCCTGGCCGATGCCCTCGACGCCGTCGCCTATCTGGCCGACGACGCCACCGTCGTCTCCTGCTTCCTCATGGACCGGCTCGGCAAGCCGCTGCTGGTCGAAGGCCCGCCCGGCGTGGGCAAGACCGAGTTGGCCAAGTCGCTCGCCAAGGTGGCCGACCGGCGACTGATCCGCTTGCAGTGCTACGAGGGTCTGGACGAGGCGCGGGCGCTGTACGAGTGGGAGTACGGCAAGCAG
>CAZHGD010000190.1:0-14533 GCA_964531735.1 uncultured Fimbriimonadaceae bacterium
CGCCACCCATATTTCCGCGCTTTGAAGCGCGGAAATATGGGTGGCGTCCCCAATTAATGATGGGTGGCGTCCCCAGGCAATGGCGTAACCGATCTAGCGGACCGTCCCCTCGGCCAGCTTGCCCAGCTTGTCCGCCAGGACCTTCAGCCCATCCCGGCCGGCCTGCACGCGGAACTCGATGCCGCCGCCCGCGATGAACGGGTACCAGCCGCCGGCGCCGGCGCGGCCGCCGCCCGCCTCGCGCACCGAGCGCTCGAACATCGCTTCGATGCGGTCGTAGTCGGCGATCAGCGCGGTGACCGCCTGGCGGCTCTCCGCCAGCAGTGCCGCTCGTTCGCCAGCCGGTGCGGCCGTCGCGCGGTCGGCGGCCGCGCGCACCTGCGCCAGCACGCGCAGCCGGCGCGCCGCCGTGGCCTGGATGTGGACGTCGTGGCGCAGGAAGTCGACGGTCACCTGGTGGCGCGTGGCCGTGGTCTGCCAGCGCTTCAGCACCGCGTCGGCGCGGTCGCAGAGCGCCAGCAGTGTGGCGGCCTCGGTGGCCAGGTGCGGCTGCTTGGCCAGTTCCTCGAACGTCTTCTGAGGGGCCGCCGCGAGGATGTCCTGGGCGGCGCGGTTGTTGGCCCAGAAGCGCTGCTCGGCCGCTGTGCCATACGGCGCGTGGACCGCTTGCAGCACCTGTTCGTCCAGGTCATCGCCGCTCAGGCCGAACCAGTGCCGGCCGTAGCGCCAGCGGAAGTCGGCCGGGTCGTCACCGGCGGGGTTCCAGGCGCATTGCCCGCTGTAGAGCAGCGCGTAGTAGTTCAGCTCGAACAGGTTGCGGCCGCCCCAGATGCCATGGACCCAGGTGCAGGTGCATTCGCCCGGCACCTTGGCCCGCGCGCCGGCGCGCAGGAAGCCGCTGATGTTGCCGAAGGTGTTGGTGAAGTCGTTACCGGGGTCGTAGTAGCGCGTCACCGCCGGCGTGGCCCAGGTCTGGCCGAAGCCCAGCTTCTGCAAGCGGTCCAGCGTCGGGTAGCTGGCCTGGTTGCCGTAGTGCCAGTCGAAGATGCTGATGTCCTTCGACAGCTTGTCGGCAGCCGCCTCGGTGTAGCCTTCCTCGTGCCACCAGATCATCATCTTGCGCTGGCGCGCGGCCAACAGTGCCTGCAACTTGCCCAGATGCTCGGCGTAGAGGCCCGGCTTGCCGATCTGTTCGGCGCGCGCTTTGCACTGCGGGCACTTGGCGAAGTTGTGGGCGAACTCGTCGCCGCCGACATGAATGTACTCGGCGTGTGGGAAAGCCTCGACCAGCTCATCGTAGAGGTCGGCCAGGAACGCGAACACCTCGGGCCGCGACGAGCAGAACGTACCGCCTTCTTCGCACAGTGGCTGCAACTGCTTGTGCGCGAAGTAGACCCCCGAATGCCCGACCGACTGCTGTTGGGGGATCATCTGGATCTGATGCTGCCAGGCGTAGTCGCTCAGCTCGCGGGCCTTGTCGGGGGTGAAGCCCTCGGCGCCTTTCAGTCCCAGGAACGGGTACTTGCGGAAGCGCATGCCCGCGCCTTCGAAGTAGGGCATGATGCGGTTAATCTTCACCGCCGCCAGCTCGCGGATCATGCGCTTCCAGTAGTCGACATCGATGCACTGGAAGCCGCCCTGGTCGATGGCCACCATAACCAGCCGCTGTGGAATGGCCGGATAGTCGTCGATCTGCACGGCCGGCACGCGCCCGTCGGCGCGCACGAGTTGGGCGAGGGTCTGGGCGCCGTAGAAGAAGCCGGCCGGTGTGCGGGCGGCCAGGCGCACGCCCTCGGCCGCGACGACCAGGCGGTAGCCTTGGCCGGTCTGGTCGCCAGGCAGGTCATCCTTGCCGAGCGTATGCAGCGTGACCCCGGGCCGGTTCTCGGGCAGCTCGATCCCGCACCGTTCGCGGAGCACCTCGCGGACGGTGGCCGCGGCCTCACGCAGCGCCGGCGGGGCGCTGAGGCCGGCGCTGTTCTTCAGGCGGAACAGCGCCGCGCCGACGGACACCCGTCGCGGGAACGGGAGCAGCGCCACGCCGGCGGCCCGCAGCAGGCGCGAGGCCTGGTTCAGCTCGTCGCGCTCACGCTGTTCGCGGGCCACTTCGGCGGTCTTGGCGTCGATGCGGCGCTTCAGCTCCGGGTCGTCGGTGCCCAGCTTCAGGCCGGCCCACTCGGTGCGGCCGCTAGCGGCCGTGGGGCCTTCGTCACACAGGTAGAAGGTGGTCTCTTCGCCCAGGGCGTCGACCGGCGTCGCCGGGAACTCGAACACGACGGCACCGCTGTCACGCTCGGTCACCTGACCGGCGAGGCTGGTCGCCGAGAGCGTCAGGCGCGTGCGGTACCAGGTGCCGGTGGCGATGGCCTGGGTACTCACGTGTCGTTGCTGCCATTGCCCGTTCGCGCGGGTGTGCAGGTGCAGGCGCCCGGCGCTGTCGGCAAAGAGCATGTACCAGTGCGTCGAGGGGGTCTCGCTGGCCAGTTCCTGCGACTGCGGCCCGAGCGCCAGCGGACGGAACTCGGTCTCGATGGTCAGCGCGCCGCGCGGCACCGGCAGCGGGCCGACCAGCAGGCCGCTGCGCCGCCAGCCGGCTTGCGTGCTGGTGCGCAGCAGGCCCTGCTCGATGACCGCCGGACTGACACAGGTCACCAGCGGCGGCAGGGGCGCCTTCAGGTCGACCTGGAACAGGGGCAGTTCGGCGGCCAGGGCCGAGGCGAACAGCAGCGCGAGCGCAGCGGGCATGGCGGACCACCTCCACGATGGCCAGCCCTTCGGCGGCGGCGACCGCTCTCCTCCGCCGCGCTCAGCTCACCGGGGCGGTCGGCGCCCCGGCCGGGGCGTCGAGCACCTCGCGCAGGACCCGCAGCAGCTCGTTGCGGTCATACGGCTTGCCGATGACCGGCACATCACCGGTGTTGTCCAGGTGCGTGTCGCTGTAGCCGCTGGCGAACAGCGCCTTGATCTCCGGCCGGCGGCTGCGGGCATGGCGGAGCACATCGGGACCGTTGGCGGCCGGCATGACGACGTCCAGCAGCAGCACCGCGATGTCGTCGACATGCTCGTCGAACAGGACCATGGCCTCCATGCCGTCGCGCGCCAGGATGACCTGGTAGCCCGCGGCTTCGAGGATGCGGCAGGCCAGCCGGTGGACCATCTCATCGTCTTCGGCCAGCAGCACGGTCTCGGTCCCGTGTTGCGGCGCCACCGGCAGCACCGCGGCGGTGGCGGCCGGCTCCTCTTCGACCATCGGCAGGTAGACCCGGAAGACCGTGCCTTGGCCGACCTCGCTGTAGACCTGAATCGAGCCGCCGTGCTGCCGCACGATGCCGTAGACCGTGGCGAGGCCGAGGCCGGTGCCGCGCCCCACCTCCTTGGTGGTGAAGAACGGCTCGAAGACGCGCTCGGCGGTGGCGACGTCCATGCCACAGCCGGTATCGGCCACGCTCAGCACGACGTGCCGGCCGGGCTTGGCCCAGTCGTGGTCGGCGCAGTAGTGCTCGTCGAAGACGACGGCGTGCGTGCTGATGGTCAAGGTGCCGCCGTCGGGCATGGCATCACGCGAGTTGACGCACAGGTTCATCAGCACCTGTTCAACCATGCCCTGGTCGGCGAGCACCGTGGCGGCGAACGGCAGCGGCGTGAAGGTGATCCGGATGTGCTCACCGATGACGCGCGACAGCATCTTGAGCAGCCCGGCCACCACTTCGTTGAGGTCGAGGTTGACCGGGCGCAGCAGTTGCCGGCGGCCGAACGCGAGGAGCTGGCTGACCAGCTTGGCGGCGCGCTGCGAGGCGGTACACACCTCTTCCAGTGACGTCCGAGCCGGATGGTCGGCGCCCAGGACGTCCATGGCCATCGCCGTGTAGCCGCCGATGACCTGCAACAGGTTGTTGAAATCGTGCGCCACGCCGCCGGCCAGTTGGCCGACGGCTTCCATCTTCTGGGCCTGCCGCAGTTGGCTTTCGAGCTTCTGACGCTCCTCGGCGGCCTCCTTGGCGGCGGAGATGTCGCGCACGAAGGCCCAGTTGAACTCCTCGCCGTCGAAGCAGACGTAGTTGGCCCGGATCTCCACCGGTACGTCATGCCCGTCACGGTGGCGGAAGGCGGTCTCAAAGGTCAGGCAGCCGGCCGTACGCAGCTCCTGCCAGTGGGACTGCCAGTCGGCGAGGTTGTAGCCCGGGTGCAGATCGACGATGGACATGGCCAGCAGTTGGTCCGATGGATAGCCGAAGGTGGTGCAGGCGGCCTCATTGGCGTAGGCCAGCGAGCCGTCGGGGTGGATCCGCAGCGCGCAATCGGCCCCGTGATCGCACGCGAACTGGGTCAGCCGCAGGGCCCGCGTGCGGTCGAAGACCTGCTCCTCCAGGTGCAGGTGCCGCTGGCGGAGTGAGCCGACCAGGGCCGTGACCACCACCGTCAGCAGCAGGCCCATGGCCAGCGCAGTCATGCCACCGTAGACGGTCCAGGAGGCGGTGAGCGCCGGGCCGGGCCGCACCACGATGGCCCACGAGCGGCCATAGATGAACAACGGGAAGGCCGTCACGTGCTCCGCCCGTCGCGCCGGCTGGTACTGCCAGGGGGGTCGGTCCGGCGCGTACGGGTGACGCGCCAGCCAGGCGGGCGGCCCAACCGGGCCGAGGTCGAAGGCGTCGAGTAGGACCGTCGCCGCCGAGCGCCGACCGCTGGCCAGGATCTGCGTCAGCGATGGCTCGAGCTTGAGCCAGGCCAGGACGAAGCTCGTGGGGCGGCGGCTGCCGCGAGCATACACCGGCTGGGCCACCACCATGCGCCGGGCCATGCCGGCGCCGACGGCCAGGGGCAGCGCGGCACTGGCGCAGACCAGCCCGCTCTCGGTGGCCTCGGCGAACAGGTCGGCCAGGTGCGGGTCGCTGGCCAGATCCAGGCCCACCTGGGCACCAGTGGCGCCGGGCGGCGACTGGCGCAACAGCGGGTAGTGCCGGCGGTCGTGCGTCGCAGGCACGAGTGCTCCGCTGGCGCTGCGCTCATGGATACTGAACCCGGCGTCGCCACGCTGCCGCATCGCGCGCTCGAAGGCGTCGCGCTCGGTGTCTGGCACCACCGCGGCCAGTTCCCAGCGTTCGACCACGGCCGACCGGCCGCGCGGGTCGGTGACCAGGTCGAACCGCCCGATGCCCAGGTCGCCCGGGCCGGCCAGCAGGCGCGCCATGCCCTCGAGGTTGCCGCGGATCTCGCGGAAGGCCTCGCCGACGAGCAGGCTCTTGGTCTCGGCGATCTGCGTGAACTGGCTGCGCCGAGCGCGGTGCTCCATCTCCATGACCGCGGCGGCGACGAGGCCGGAGACCGTCGCGCCCAGGAGCAAGGTGAGCCCGGTCTCAGCATGGCGGAGCCACCATCCCTGGGCCTCGATCGCGACGGCGCCACGGCGCTGTACGGCGCAGAGACCGCCCAGCAGCATGGTCACCAGCAGCAGGCAGACCAAGATGCTCGCGCGACGCGCGGCGGCCACCCGGGCCGTCCACCAGGCCGACGACTGCTCCACGACCACCGCGAGCATGACCTCGCTACCGCGATCGACCACCGGTGCCACGCCGGTGGCGACACCGGTCGGAGTCGCGTCCGGCGGCGCCGTGGCCGGCTCGGCCGTGCGCAGGGACTCCTGGATCACCGCCAGGTTCGACCGTCGCCAGATGGCGCCAGGGCGGCCCGCGTCGGTGCTGTCGGGCGCCACACTCTCCGGTCCGTGGACCAACCGCCCGGCCACCTGCGCCGCACTGCGCACCGCGCCCAGTTGGGCGAACCGGGCGTAGCCGGCCACCTGACTGCAGAGTCGCCGGTAGGCCGCGCTGCTGCGGTCGTCGGCGCTGAAGGTCAGCGCGCGGACTCGCTCGCGGTTGATCGCGCGGGCCAGGGCGGTGGCATGGTGCTGCAGCTCGTACTGCGATTCCCGCGCCGCGAGGCGCCCGCGCCACTCGGTGGCGGCCCAGCCGAGCGCCACCACGGCGACCAGCGTCAGCGGCAGGGCGAGGCGGCCGAGCGGGCTGCGCGCCACCAGCGGCACGGCGAACACCGGGCATTGCGGGTACATGCCCAAGGCCATCACGCAGGCGCACAGCGCTCGCCAAGCCTGGATGGGAGTGCCGAAGGTGTCGAAGAAGGTGGCGGTGTTGGCGACGCTGGCGGGCCAGATGCCGGCCGGCGCCGGCACCAGACCACCGGTGAGGCCGTAGGCGATCAGCGCGAGCCCGGTCAGGCGCAAGCCGCGGCGCTGGCAGCAGCGCTCCGTGGCGGCCGCGGCCCACAGCAGGGCCAGGCCGGCCAACACGCCGCCGGGCAGTCCGAGGGTGAGCCGCCAGGCCGCCGCCAGTTCGGCCGCGCCCGCCCGACCCATCACCGCGCCGAGCAGGCCCAAGGTGGCCATGGCACCGACGGTGGCCGCGGCGCCGCGCCGGCGGGTCACGCCGCTCAAGCCGCAGGCCAGCAACGGCACGAAGGTCAGTGCCAGGTAGACGGTGCGCCAGAGGTACACCTGCGGTGACGGCGACTGCCTGAGCAGCAGCAGGTCCAGCCACTCGAGCAGGCCATGCAGCAGGCCGAAGGCCGCCAGCCACTCCCAGGCCGCCCGCTCGCCGGCCTGACCACGCCGCGGGCGCCAGCAGACCAGCGCCAGCAGCAGAAAGGCCAGCCCGTAGAGGAACAGCACGTAGTCCAGTTGTCCGGCCCACCACTCCCGCATCACGCGTCTCCAGCCGGGCCGCAGTCCGGCTCGCCAGCGCCGGGCGAACCCTCCTGTGCCCGACCGGGTGCCTTCGCGCTGGTGCCACGCGGGTCGCGCGCGGCGTTGCCTGAATTCTGTATCTCCGGACGAAACCGCCTCGGGTGGCTCCGCCAGGGCATTTCGATGCGAACCAGACTAGCATCGGCCAGACGGCATCAAACCTAAGACATTCTAGATCATTTTCGCTCCGGTGGTTCGGTCGTGTGATTGCCGCAGGGTTGCGAAGCCACTCCGGGTGGGTGGGGCTTGACGGCAGCGGCGTTGGTCGGCTAGGGTCGCACCAGGCTGGGCCGGCTCGGTGAGCGGCGGAGTAGGCGATGTGGCGGGTGACGGCGGCGCTGTTGCTGACACTGCCCGGGCTGGGTGCAGCCCGGGCCGACGAGGTGCGGCTGGGCGGTCTGCTGCCCGGCGTGCCGGAGACCGCGCTGGCACAGCGAGTCGGCTTGACCATGGCGCAGCCGCCGGCGGCTACGAGTCCGGGCGATACGGTGCGGCCGGCGGTGCTGGCGTGGCCACCGGCGCGCGCCGACAGTGGTGCGCCGGTCGCGTTGCTGACCCTCAGTCTGGGCGTGGCCGCGCCCGACGGTGACCGGGGCTACGCGCGGCTGAGCTATCGGACCAGCACCTGGTATGGCTCGACCTTCTGGACCGGGCCCGACTGGACCAGAGTCGGCCGCGACTGGCATCATCCGGGCGAGCGCACGCCCAGCATTCGCTGCTTCCAGATCCCGCGCGACGGGTCGGTCAGCCTGCGCGGGCGCGTCCGCAAGCTGCACCTCGACGGCGACGGTGTGCGGGTCAGCATCCGCCACAACCAGCGCACCATCTGGCAGCAGGACCTGGCGGGCAAAGACGATGTCGGCGTCGACCCGCAGCTCACGCTGGCCGTGAAGGCCGGCGACCGCTTGCGCTTCGTGGTGGACAAGCTGGGCGGCATCTCCTGCGATACCACCGGGTGGGACCCGCAGGTGGTCTACGCTGACGGCACCGTGTGTCAGGCGTCGCGCTCGTTCGGCGACCGGCAGGGCACCGGCGGCTGGTACTACGAGATGGATGGACAGGCGGCGCCCGCCCCGGTGCTCTACACGCTCGATGGCGGCCTGCTCCGCCGGGCGCAGACCCCGGGCATCGGCGAGACGCTGACCGGCGACGAGCGGCGGGCGCTGCCGCTGCTGATCTTCTTCGAGCCGGAGACCGACACCGGCCTGGCGGTGGCGCTCGACGCGGCGGGCCCGTGGCAGGCCACCTCCGCCTATGGCGACGACGGGCGGCTCCACTGCCGCCTGGCGGCGGCGCCAACGGCGGACGGCGCGCTGCCGCGCGTCCACCTGGCCGCGGTCGAGGGCTCGTGGATCGACGGCCTGCGCCTGCTGCGACCCGGCGGGGTGCCGGCCCTGGCCGAGGGCGCCGCCGCAGCGCGCCGACAGGTGCTGCAGGGCCTGAGCCACCAGCCCGAGGCCGAGTTGTTGGCCATGGTGCAGGACGAATGGCTGCGCGAGGACCGACTCGGCGACGACCTGGCGGCGTACGCCGCGGCCGCCGCGCGCCACCGAGCCGCGCTGGCGGCCCTGGCGGCCGAACTGGGCCAGACGGTGCCCGAGGTGGCGGCGAGCGGCGACGCCCGATGCGACTGGCAGCGGGTGCGCCTGCTCAAGCGGCAGGTGGCTCTCAGCAACCCGCTGCTGGGCCGCAGTCCGCTGCTGTTCTGCCAGCGGGTGCCGCCGCGGTACAACCATCTGGTGATGCAGTACTTCGGCTGGCGGCAGCGCGCGGGTGGCAGCCTTGCGGTGCTGCCGCGGCCGGGCGTGTCACTGGCGCGCCAGGATCTGCTCGACGCCCAGTTGCCCGCGGGCAGCTACCTCGAGCCACGGCTGTCCTACGACGGCGGGCGCGTGCTGTTGGCCTTCGTCGCCGCGCGCCCCGAGGGGCTGGAGCCCGGTCTGCTGCCGGTCAACGAGGCCGGTGGCGAGGACGGCTACTACCATCTGTATGTGGTCAACACCGATGGCACGGGGCTGCGCCAACTGACCAGCGGACCCTATGACGACATGATGGGCACCTGGCTGCCCGACGGTGACGTGGTGTTCTGCTCGACGCGCCGCCAGGGCTATTCGCGCTGCTTCGGCCCGCAGTTCAGCCGTCGCTGGCACAGCTACACGCTGCACCGGCTCAACCCCGACACCGGCGCCATCCAGCGCCTCTCGGTCAACGACGTCAGCGAGTGGTTCCCCGAGGTTGGGGCCGATGGACGCCTGCTGTTCGCGCGCTGGGACTACATCGACCGCGACGCCGTCACCCACCAGAACCTCTGGTCGATGAACCCCGACGGCACCAACCAGATGGCCGTGTGGGGCAACGCCACACCGAAGCCGCACTGTATGTTCCAGGCCAAGGCGGTGCCGCACAGCCGGCGGATCGCGTTCACCGCGTCGGCCCACCATGCCGTGACCGGCGGGCCGATCTGCCTGCTCGATCCGGCCGTGGACAGTGCCAGCGACCTGAAGGCGGTCACGCGAGTGACGCCGTTACCGTTCCCCGAGGCCGAGGGGCGCCTGGCCGAGTACTACGAGTCGCCGTGGCCGCTCTCCGAGCGCTACTTCCTGACCGCCTACAGCCCCTGGCCGTTACCGTTCGAGGGCGAGGCGAACCCGCGCCACCACCTGGGTCTGTACCTGCTGGACGCCGCCGGCAACCGTGAGTTGCTCTACCGGGCGCCGCGCGTCGGCTGCACCAACCCCACGCCGCTGCGCGCGCGGCCGGCGCCGCCGGTGGTAGCCACCACGCTGCCGGTCCAGCGTCCCGCGCTCGGGCGCATCACCATCGCCGACGTCTACGAGGGCCTGGGCGAGGTGCCGCGCGGCACCATTCGCGAGGTGCGCGTGGTGCAGATCCTGCCGAAGACGACCTTCGTGGC
The DNA here is from genome assembly GCA_964531735.1 of uncultured Fimbriimonadaceae bacterium. GTDB lineage: Bacteria > Armatimonadota > UBA10988 > UBA10988 > UBA10988 > CAZHGD01. The sequence goes on from CAZHGD010000190.1 coordinate 9,675, forward strand.
CAACAGCCCGGCCATCGGTCTGGCCGGCGAGGAGAACGCCCGGGTGATCCTCGGCACCGCGCCGGTGGACGCCGACGGTTCGGCGCATTTCGAAGGCCCGGCCGGCAAGCCGCTGCTGTTCCAGTTGCTCGACGCGCAGGGGCAGGCGTACCAGACCATGCGCTCGACCACTTCGCTCCAACCAGGCGAGCGCCTGTCGTGCGCCGGCTGCCACGAGCCCCGCATGGCGGCGCCGACGGTCCGCCGCACCGCGGCGGCGCGGCGAACGGCGAGCACCTTGCGGACCGACGCGCTCGCCGGCGAGCCGTTCTCGTTCCCGCGCCAGGTGCAGCCGGTGCTCGACCGGGCCTGCATCTCCTGCCACGCCGGCGACCGTCCGGCCGGTGGCCTGGACCTGTCGGGCCGCCCGAAGGACGGCTTCAGCGCGGCCTACTGGGCGCTCTGCGGCCCGGCCGAAGCGTTCCACGGTGGTGGCACCAATCCCGGCCAGGCGGCCACGGCCCTGGTGCCGCGCTTCGGCCAGCGCAACCAGGTGCAGGTGACGCCACCCGGTGGTCTCTACGGTGCCCGCGGCAGTCGCCTGCTCAAGCTGCTGCGCGCGGGGCACCACGACGTGCGCCTGACGCTGGATGACTACCGCCGCCTGGCGGCCTGGATCGACCTCAACGCGGTCTGCTACGGCGTCTACGACGCGGCGGACCAGGCGCGGCAGTTGCGTGGCGAGGCGGTGCCGGTGCCGGTGATCCAGTAGCGGCGGGCGGGTCGGCAGGTGAGTTGGCGCGTAGCCGAGAGCGCCGGCGCGGCGGGAGGAGGGCAGGGCGAAGACCGGTCGCGGCCTTGCCGCCAGCGGTGAGGAGAGGCCGTCAGGCCCCGTCTCGAAGCGCGGCCTCCTCAGGTACTGGCGGATCGGGGGCGGCGGCGGCCTGGCAATGGCTTGGCCGCCGCCCTGGCGAGGAGGGCCACCGCGGATGGCCAAGGTGGCGGCGGCCTTTGGCATGGGCGGACTATGGCGCCCTATCAAAGGCAGGGCGCCACATGGACGGGCCACAGGGCCCAGCTAAGTAGCCGCTCGGAGATCCTGTCCGGTAGGGACGGGGCCTGGTGCCCGCCCTGTCACTGCCCGGTTGGCGCTTGGTGGCCCGCAGCCGGGCGACCCAAGGGTCGCCCCTACGGGACAACATCACCGGCAGGCTGCTTAGGGGCAGCGGCCAACGCTGTCTCGGGACCGCCGGGGCCGTCCTTGGCAGGACGAGCCGGTCGGTCCGCGCCGATCTGGCCCGGCCAGGGCTCAGTGCACGCCCAGCAGCGCCGCGCTGCCCAGCAGCATGACGCAGCCCAATGCCAGCACCAAACCCACCACCAGCGATGCCAGCCAGGCCACGATGGCCGCCAGGGCACTCTTGCCGAAGGTGGTGTTGAACACCGACATGCCCACCAGGGCCGTGGTGAGAAAGCCACCGAACACCGTGAACAAGCCGCCGACCAGTGGGAGGTGCCGCAGCACGACCAACGCGAGACCGGTCATACCCGCCACCGCCAGCGCTTTGCCATAGCTGCGGCCGCGGATCTGGGCGAAGTTGGCCCCGACCATCAGGAACCCGGCCTGCAGGGCCAAGCAGATGGCGACCGCCACGAGGTAGACGACTTGCCGCGTCACAAACGCTTCCAGTCCGTGCATCTCGAACCCCTTCCACGCCACGCCGGCCCCGAGTCGGTGCCGCCGGGAGCCGACGCTGTGAGCTTGCCCCATGTCACTGCGGGTGTCAAGTCACACCGGCGGCCTTCGTGGGGCCACGCGAGTCGCGCCTGATGCCCGCCGACACGTCCAGCGCCACCGCGCCGAAGGCCAGCGGTTGGGCTATAGTGACGAGGATGAACGGCAACTCAGGTGACATCTGGATTGAGACCGCGCTCGGCGTGGTGGGAGACGCACTTGACCCCCGCGAACTGACCGAGGCCCTTGAGACCGGACCAGCCCGCGCTTGGGCCAGAGGGGAGCCGTACCGCCTCCACAGCGGCGAGGTCAGGCAGAGGCCGACTGGGTACTGGGAGTACGTGCCGCCGGCGACTGGTGCGTCGGCCTCCATGGAGCCCGGTATCGAGAGCATACTCGCGTTGCTGGAGCGTCACGAGGCCCGCTTCCGGGCGGCCACCGCCGGTACGTGCGTGACCATGAACTGCAGTTGGCAGGGCAGCACTGGACTCGGCGGCCCATTCTTCTCGGCCGAGATCCTGCGGCGCATGGGCCGTCTAGGCATTCAGCTCCATGTGGAGTTCTGCGTGCCGCCGAACTGGGGACCGACGGCGGAAGCCGGTACCGTTGGCGGCGACTGGTCGCCGCAGGAATGACCGTAGGTATAGAGAGCGCTACCGGTCATCTGGCGTGAGGGCTGCGGTCTGGCGGCAGTTGCTTACCGCGACTCGCCCCTCGCGTATATTCGAAATTGCGCATATCCTCAACCAGGCGTAGACTGCCGGGCGGGGCGTGGCACCGGTCGCGCGAGGTGTGGGCATGGATGATGCGCTGCGGCGCTTCAAGGCGGAAATCTTCCAGGCGTTGGCGCATCCGACCCGGATCGCCATGGTCGAGCTGCTGCGTGACGGCGAGATCAGCGCCGGCACCATCATCGAGCGCCTGGGCATCGAGCAGGCCAATGCCTCGCAGCACCTGGCCATCCTGCGGGCCAAGTGGATCGTGTCCAACCGCAAGGAAGGCAATCAGGTCTTCTACTCCATTCGTAGTCCCTTGCTACTCGAGGTGCTGGCCGTCATGCGGACCTACTTCGAGCAGCACCTGACCGAGGCCAGCGGCATGTTGGCCTCGATCCAGCAGGAGGGCGTGCCACGCGCGGGTGAGCCGGACGGGCCGTAATCATGAGTGTGGACGTACCGTCGTTCGCCGTGGGCCTGGCCTGCGGCATCTGGAGCCTGACGTTGCTCGCGGCTGGCGGCCGCGGCGCGTCACGGCTGTGGAGCGCGTTGCTGGGGCTGGGTGGCGCGGCCGCGCTGGCCGGTGGCGGGCTGGCGTTGGTCACCGCGCCGCAGACGCTGGGATGGCCCTGGCCGCTGGCCTTCGGGCAGACCTGGTTCGCCTGGCGGCTCGATCCCCTGGCCGGCTGGTTCGTGGCGGTCATCGGGCTGATCGCCGTCGCGTGCAGCCTCTACCTGCCGGGCTACCTCGCGCACCTGGGCGAGCGGGCTGATGGACGCCTGCTGTGGCCGGCGCTCGGCCTGCTGCTGAGCAGCATGGTGGCGGTGGTGTTGGCGGCCAACGCCCCCACGTTCATGATCGCCTGGGAGCTGATGTCGCTCAGCTCCTTCGCGCTGGTCGCCACCGATCACCAGCGGCCGGCGAACCGGCAGGCCGCGCTGGTCTACCTCGGCGCCACGCGTCTCGGCACGGCGTTCCTGATCGGCGGCTTCCTCTGGGCGCACGCGCTGACCGGTAGCTGGACCTTCGCCGACTGGCATCTGACCGGCGCCAGCGCGCTCGGGCCGGGCCTGCTGGTGCTCCTCGGGCTGGGCGTCAAAGCCGGCCTGTGGCCGTTCCACCTGTGGCTGCCCATCGCGCATCCGGCGGCGCCGTCGCCGGTCTCGGCGCTGATGAGCGGTGTGATGGTCAAGGTCGCCGTCTATGCCATGGTGCGGTTGCTGGTGCTGCACCCCGCCATGACGCACCCGGCGCTCGGCGTGACGCTGCTGGCGCTCGGCACCATCTCGGCCTTCTGGGGCGTGCTCTTCGCGCTCCTGCAACACGACCTGAAGCGGCTGCTCGCCTATCACACCGTCGAGAACGTCGGCCTGATCGTCATGGGCGCGGGCACGGCGCTGGTGGCCGGTGACCTGGGCCTGCCGCTGGTGGCGCGGTTGGCGCTGTCCGCGGGGCTGTGGCACGTGCTGAACCATGCGGTGTTCAAGTCGCTGCTGTTCCTGGGTGCCGGCGCGGTGGACGCCGCCTGCGGCACGCGCGACCTGGAGCGGCTGGGCGGGCTGGGCCAGCGGATGCCGGTGACCTGCGCCTGTTTCGTGCTGGCCAGCGCGGCCATTTGCGCGCTGCCGCCGCTGAACGGCTTCGCCAGTGAGTGGCTGCTCTACCAGAGCCTGGTGCACCTGGCCGCCGGCGCGGCGCCGCCGGCCGTCCGGTTCGGGGCGCTGCTGCTGCTCGGCTGGATCGCGCTGATCGGCGCCATGGCGCTGGCCTGCTTCGTCAAGGCGACCGGGGTGGCGTTCTGCGGCCGGCCGCGCACGGCGGCGGCGGCCACGGCGCACGAGGGCACCGCCGGCATGGGCGCGGCTTTACGCTGGCCCTGTCCGACGTCGGCCAGATCTACTTCCTGCCGCAGCTGATGGAGACCCTGGCGTGCGAAGCGCCAGGCATCAGCCTGCGCACCGTCGGGCTGGGCGATGCGGAGCTGGCGGCCGCCATGGCCGACGGGCGGGTCGACCTGGCGCTGGGCTGGCTGCCGCAGTTGCAGTCGGGGTTCTTCCAGCAGGTGCTGTTTCGCCAGGGCTACGTGTGCCTGCTGCGCGCCGGGCATCCGGCGGCCGCGCTGCCGTGGAACCGCGCCAGCTACCGCGCCTGTGACCACGTGCACGTGCAGGCCGGCGGTTCGGGCCACGGCCGCATCGAGGCGCAGCTGCAGCAGCTGGGCCTGCTGCGCCGCGTGCGCCTGACCATGCCCGACTACCTGGCGCTGGGCCACGTGCTGCTGCACACCGACCTGGTGGCCACCGTGCCCGAGCGCTTTGCCCAACGCATCTGCGACACGCTGCCGCTGGCCGTGCGGCCGCTGCCGGCGCGGCTGCCACGCTCGGTCATCCACCAGGTCTGGCACGCGCGGGCGCACCGCGAGCCGGCG
>CAZHGD010000191.1:0-14532 GCA_964531735.1 uncultured Fimbriimonadaceae bacterium
ACCCCGCGAAGGCGCTCCTGGCCCTGGGTCTACGACGACTTTGACCTAGCCCTGCGGCGCGAACGGACGCCGCCGCGCCGCCGCTCGGGGCTCACCACCGCTGCGCGCACTCCACCGGCAGGTCGGTCGACAGCCGGCCGAAACAGCCCTGGTTGCACTCGTTGCACTCGATGATGTCCTCGAGGCGCCCGCTGCGGACCTTGGCTGGCCAGAGCGGATCGCAGATCAGTCCGCGGCCGATGGCCACCAGGTCGCAGCGGTCCTCGGCGAGGGCTGCGAGGGCGCGATCCGGGTCGCCCAGGCGTCCGACGCCGATGACCGGGGCCAGGCCCAGCGCCTTGAACGGCGCGGCCAAGTCGGCCGGGGCCTGGTCGCTGGACGGCGAGATGTCGAGCACGTCGACGCCGGCGGCGACCAGTTGGCGCGCGAAGGCGAGGCTGTCCGCCAGCGTATAGCCGCCGTCCTGCACCGGCGTGTGCCGGTAGCACAGCAGGGGCCCGGCGCCCAGCGACTCGCGGACCGCCTGGGCGATGGTCAGCCCGGTGTGGCTCGGCTCGCCGAACTCGTCGGTGCGGTGGTTGGTCAACCGCGAGAAGAACTGGTTGAGCAGGAAGCCATGGGCGCCATGCACCTCGACGCCGTCGAAGCCGGCCGCGGCACAGACCCGCGCGGCCGCGGCGAACCGGTCGACGGCCTCACGGCACTGCGCCAGGCTCAGCTCGGTGGGGTTCGAGCAGCCGGCGGGCGGCGACCAGAAGAGCTGGATGGCCGCCTTGGCGCCGTGGCGGTGGATGTCGGCCACCAGTGGCGCCAGCTTGGCCGCCGACAGCCCGGCGGTGAACTGGTGGAGGTGGGTCGCCTCGACAATCACCAGACCTGCGCCGCCGGCGGCATAGCCGCCATACCAGGCGCGCGAGGCCCCCTCGGCCAGCTCGCGGTGCGAGACCATCGGCGGGAGCACGATGCGGTTGGGCAGTTCGTGGCCGCGGATGGTCAACGGCGCAAACAGCAACTCGAACGACGCCGCCATGGTGGTCTCCTGAGCTGCTGATTCCGGCTGCGCGGGCGAGTTCCTTTCGGCGCCGCGGCGCCGGCAGCGGTCTTGCTTGCGCGGCCAGCATTTCGTACACTGGGGCTCCCGCCGCTGGGGGCAGGGAGCGAAACACCGATGCGCGAACCACGGGTACTGGCACTGTGCCTACTGCTCGGACTGGCGCCAACGGGTCTGCCAGCGGCCGCCCGTGCCGAGGCCGACGAGCACCTTCGGGCCGGTCTGGTGGCCCGGCAAGCCAGGCGCCTCAGCACGGCGCTCGATGAGCTGTTGCTCGCCGTCCGCATCGATCCGGGCTTGGCCGAGGCCCAGTGGGAGCTCGGCCGCACCGCGGCCGAGCTGCAGTTCCCGGCGGTGGCCATCCCGGCCTTTCAGGCCGTGCTTCGGCTGGCGCCGGACACGGTCCACTCGCGCGAGGCCACTGCGGCTATCGATCGCCTGGTGCGAGTTGGGCAGTTGTCCTGGGGCCGCCCGGTGGTGACCCCGCTGGAGGATGATGACGAGGCCGACCCCGGCAGTGGTGAGGTTCTGCGACCGGACCGCAAGGTGACGGTCGCCGGTCGCCAGGTTCGTGTGCGGCGTGCGGGCGAGCCGGAGCGCGTGCTGCAACTGCCAGGCGAAGCCAAGGGCGGCCTCGTGTTCGCCTCGGGTGTGTGCGGGCTGGCTGTGATGGAGAGGGGCTTCGCGCTGTTCAATGTGCAGACCGGCGCCGTGCAGCCCGTGGCTCTTTCAGGCGCGGCGCTGTACCACCCGGCCGGCAGTTGTTGCCCGCCATGGTACTACCAGACGGTCGTGGGCCAGCCCAGCACGGTGCTTGGGCTCAAGTGCAGCGACGGGTGGACCGTCGGCGCGGTTCGCGAAGCCGACCTTGCCTGGCAACCACTGCTCCGCGATTGGTCGCCGTCGGGGGTCGAGGTGTCTCCGGACGGCCGCTACCTGGCCATTCACCAGACGCAGCAGGACGCAGCCAAGTCGCACCAGGCCGCCTTGGTCGATGGCCGCGTAATAGACTTCGCGTCCTTGCCGGCCGGGCCCAAGTACAGTTGGCCGCGGTTCGTGGTTGACCTGGTATCTCCGGCGCCGCCCAGGCTGGTGCATTGCGGCGGCCCTACCACCTGGACAGCCGACGGTCGCCGGTTGCTGCTGTGGGGTAGCAGCGGCCTGTCCATCGCCAGGCCCGACGGCGGCGAGGCGCGCGCGCTCGTGCCTGAGCCCATCGACAGCCTGCGGGTCCTGACGGGTGCGCGAGTGGTGGCGGTAACCCGAACGGAGATCCTCCACTGCGACGCGTCGGCGGGGTCGGTGCTGCACCGCGTCAAGCTGCCCGCGGAGCTAGCCACCGAGGGCATGATCGAGTGGCACGGTGGTTGGTTGAGCCGCTCGGTGCCCGTCGCCGGCGGCCCAGGCACTGGCCGGACGACCTACCGCGAGGAGCCGACTGTGGTCAACCTGGCGACCGGCGCGACGCTGCGGCGAAGGCGCGTGAACCCCGTTGACGATGGCCTTCCCGTCGACTGGGACGTCCTCGGTCGGACCTACCTGACCGGCGAGGTGAACGGCACTGCGGTCTGGGTGCGCGCCGACCCGCCCGCAGTGCTCATGCCAGTTGCTGAAGCGGACCGACCGGTGGTCTCACCGGACGGCGCGCTCGTGGCCTTTGCCCTGGGCTCGCGCACCGAGAAGGGCTTCAAGGCCACCGGCCGAGTGGTGGTCATGAGCGCCGACGGCGCGGTGCGCCTGCCGCCCATCGACACGGGAGCGGTGGACGACCAGCAGGGCGTCCCGTTTGCCGTGGAGTGGACCAGCGACGCGAGGGCGGTGGTCACATTCAGCGACGACCCGCAGCACAAGGGCGGCGTGCTGCGCCATGCCTGGCCCATCGAACGGCGGTGATCCGCAGGTTCCGCGGCACCGATGGCGGTGCGCGGTCAGGCGGCGAGTGGTGTGGTGCGTGCGAAGCAGTTCCTCGCGGCGGTACCTCGACCGGGACAGTGGCGCCGCCGACCGGGGCACCGTGCGGCAGAGGGCCGGTATGGGCTGGCGAGTAACAGGGGAGGAACCCGATGGACAGACTGAGACGCGTCACGGGTGCTGGCCTGGCCGCACTGTGCTTGCTGTGGCCGGTGGCCGCCGGCGTGGCCGAGCCAATCCACGAGGCCTGCGGCGCGGGCGATCTGGCGAGGGCCCGCGCGTTGCTGCTGGACAACCCACGCTTGCTGCTGGCCAAGGACGATCGCCTGGGTGCGACGCCGCTGCACTGGGCCGCCGCTGGTGGCCACGGCGCCCTGGTCAAGTACCTGGTTGGCCTGCGGGCGCCGCTGGAGACGCGCAACAAGGCTGGCTGGACACCGTTGCACGAGGCGGCGCGCCGAGGCGACTCAGCCGTGGTGCAGACGCTGCTGGAGGCCGGCGCCGACGCCGTGGCGAGGTCGCCGCAGGGCGAGTCGCCACGGCAGTTGGCCGAGGCCGCGCACAACCAGGCGGTGGCGCCGCTCACGGCGGCGGAGGAAGACCTCTTCGTCTGGGCGCAGGGGGCCACGACACCTGCCGGCGCGCTGTGGCTGGAGAGTCTGCGCCCGACGCAGGCTGGCGTCGGGTGGGGAGAGTCCCGGCGCACGGCGCCCACGCTGGGCCGCCGGCAGTTCACACATGGCCTGTTCGCGCACGCTGACAGCACCGTCGCCTGGTCGCTGCCGGCAGGTGCCAAACGCGTGGTGCTGGCGGTTGGCTTGGCCAACGACGGCGAAGTCCACCCGCAGGCCAGCGCGCGCTTCGCCATCGAGGTGGATGGCCAGGTGGTGGCCCGCACCGGCGTGTTGCGCGGCGGCGACCCGCCCCAGTTGCTGCAGGCCGACCTGCGGGGCAAACGGCAACTCGTCCTCCGCGCCGATGATGCCGGCGATGGCAACGCCTACGACTGGGCCACCTATGGCGGCGGGCTGCTGTTCGTCGGTCCGCAGGAGCCGGCCGCCTGGCTGCCGGCCGAGCCGCCGGAGGTCCGCGCCGACGCCGTGCGCGGGGCGCCCTCGACCTGGCGGGTGCTGTGGATCATCCACCCCGCGACCAAGGCCCACCTGGCGTTTGACGACGGGCAGCGTGTGGACGTGGAGGCCACGCTGGGCGATGAGGACGTGGCCGGCATCCGCGCCGTACTACAACGCTGGCCGGCCAAGATCGCCGAGTGGTCAGCAGGCCGTCTGGCCATCGACAGTGAGGTGACCGTCTGGAACGAGCCGCTGGTCAACTGGTGCGTCTACAGCGGGAAGTCGCATACGGCGACGAACCGAGATCATGACCAACTCCTCACTCGCCGTCCGGATCTCAGGCCATACGACGTCGTGGGTCATATCTGCTGTAGCGGAACGGCCGAGAACCCCGTTCCGTTGCCGGTCTGGGGCAGCGGTGGCCACGGCGACATCGACGTCTACACCCGCTGCGGTGAGCGCTGGAACTCGCACCACCTCGAGGTCCTGACCCACGAGTTCACCCACAACCTGGAGATCCAAGCCTCGCCCGTTGCTCTTTATGGTTTTGACGAGTTCCATGCCCAGCAGCACTACCTCGCCAAGTTCGACTGCGCGCTGTGGGCGCCCCGCGTGCTGGGTGGCTTGCCAATGCAGCGTGGCGGGTGGGAGTTCTGGGGCCTGACGGCGTCGGTCATCGCCGCGGGTACGTGCAAGCAACAGCCGCCCGTCTTGCCGCCACAGCTTCGGGCGCCGCTGTCGGGGACCATCTGGGATCGGCCGCCACGTCTGCAGTGGCGCGCCGTACCGGCTGACAGCTACCGCGTGAGGCTGTGGCAGAGCGGACGGGCCGAACCCGTCTGGGTCCACGAGACCACCGAGTTGCACGCCGAGCCACCGGCTGAGCGGCTGCGGCCCGGAGAGCGCTATGTCTGGCAGGTGACGGCGCTGCGGTTGGGCCAGGCGTCGCCCCCGGGTGACGTGGCCTGGTTCGCCTGTGGGCCGGTGTCACCGCCGCGTGTGCTGGACATTCAGCTTCCGGCTGCGGCTCCGAGCGACGCGGCCAGCCTGCCGTTCACCGCCACGCTGGTCACCCCCAACGCCATCCGCGCCGCCTGGGCCGAGGTCGCCATGCCTGACCAACCGGGGCAACGCCTGGCGTTGGAGCCGGTGACGCCGTTGCTCCACGAGACCCGGTGGACGACCGAACTGGTGCTGCCGCCGCGGCCGGCGGCCGCCGCGCGGACGGCTGAGGTCGTCTTCCACGCCGTCGACTGCACCGGCCGCGAGGCCCCGGAATGGCGTGGTTCGTTCACCGTGCCGCCCGGCTCCAGGCACGCCGGCGCGAGCGCCACCATCGAGCCGCAGCCGCTGCCGGCCCAGGCGCTCCCGGCCGCCGGTGGTGAGCTGCTCCTCAGCGCCAAAGTGCAGCCGCGGGACACCGGGCTGGTCTGGGTCACCGCCCGCGCGGCCGACGGCGAGGAACGGCTGGCTCCGTTGCGCCGGCAGCCGTGGACCTGGATGCGCCCGGCCCGCCTCTGGCTGCCGCCGAACACCGGAGTTGCCGGCCGGCGCTGGCAACTGACCTGGCACACCATGCAGCCTGACGGCTCCGTTCTCGACCGGCCGGGCGACAGCATCGAGGTCGCCTCGGCCACCGGTGGCTGGCTGGCCACGGTGTACCATGGCCTGGCCTTCGCCGGTCCCTGCCAACGGTGGACCGTGACGAACCTGGAAGCAGCCGGCGCCGGACCGGATGGCGAAGGCCTGCCGCGCGCCCATGCGCTGGTGCTCGAGAGCGTCCTACGCCCGAAGGTCAGTGGCCAATACGTGATGCAGTTCGAGTCGCACGGCGTGGCCGAGCTGTGGCTGGCGGGCAGACGCATCGCCTGGATGACCCGACCGCCCCGCGAATCCACGAAGACCACCGAAAGCCAGTGTGCCGTCGACCTCGAGGCGGGGCGCGACTACCCGGTCTGCGTGGTCCGCGCGCACGGCGGTCGCTTGCTGGCGAATTACTGGCCGCCCGACCCTCTCCCTCGCCTCGCCTGGCGCTGGCGCCGGGAGGGCGGCCAGTGGGAGCCGGTGCCCAGCGACGTGCTGACGCCACGCCCGGTGGCCGATCCGCCGCGTCCGCTCGCCGTCCACCTGCCCGCAGTCGGCAGCTCGGTTGCACTGGATGCCCTGGCCGAGGCACTGGGCGTGGACCGTTGCCGTGGCCGTGAGCAACTGGCGGGCCAGGTGGTCACGCAGGGCGTCAGCAGCGTTGGTGACCGGGTGTTGTCGGTCGACACCGGCGGCCGCGCGGCCCGCTTCGAGGCCACGGTGGGCCAGGACGGCCATGGCTACCTGGACTGGGCAGGTCTGGGCTCGGTCCGGTGCGAGGTCTGGGCCGACGGTCGGCGTGTGGCCGAATCACCCACCATGCAGACCGGCGACAAGCCATACCGGTTGGCCGCCGAGCTGAAGGGCGCCCGCTGGGTGGTCCTGGTGGCGGCTTCCACCGGGCTCAACTCGGTCTACGATCACGCGGTGTGGGCGGACGCCCGGTTCATCTGCCCGTAGCTGCCGAGCGGCTGGTTCAGCGGTGCTCGCCGCACCATCCGGCCGTCACCGTCGCTGTCTGTGGCTAGCCAGGAACCGGGTTGCTGGTTCGGGGTGGCTGGAGTACCATCGCACGCCTCCGGCAGCGGGCGATGGCCTACCGGGCGCGTTCGCCGCGGTCACGGGAGATCGGGTATGAGACCGCACGGCTGGCTACTGCTGCTCCTGGTCGCGGCGCCGTGGGCCGCTCGCGCCGCGCTGCCCACCTACCAGGTGCCGCCGGTGACCGGCGGCCTGAGCGCCGACGGGTCGGCCGACTGGGCCGACCAGGGCTTCCGCGTGGACCAGTTGGCGGCCGACCCCACGGCCGCCGACGGTCGCAGCCCGCGCCTGCGGCTGGGCTGGGACGCTCAAGGCCTGTGGGTGCTGGTGGTGGCGCCCGATGCTACGCCGGTCGAGGCGGGTCCGCACGAGGCGCTCTGGACCGCTGACTGCGTCGAGCTGTTCCTCAACGCCGGACCCGGCAGCGGCGAGCAGTTCCAGGCGGTCATCGCGCCTGGCCGCGACCCGCGGCAGCCGGGCCTGCGTCAGGCCGTCGTCGACCAGCGCCGCAGCGCCGGCCGAGCGCTGGAGGTCAAGGTCAGCCGGCAGATCATGCCGGACGGCTATCGGCTGAACGTGCTGTTGCCCTGGGCGAACCTGGGCCTCAAGCCCCGCGTCGGCCTGGAGGTCGGTTTCCAGGCGATGGTGCGCGACCGCGATACGAGCGGCGGGACCGTGACCCGCCACTGGTACCCGCAGCTCGGCACGCACCAGGACACCGGGCGGTCGCACCGGCTGCGACTGGCCACCGCGCCCAGCGCGCCGGTGCGCCTGGCGGCCAAGGCGCAAGTGGAGCACTGCCGCCGGCTGGCCGTGCAGGTGGTGGCCGTACCCGAGCTGGCCGGCCGGACGGTGGTCGCCCGCGACGGCCGCCGCCAGTCAGGCTCATCGGACCTCCAGTTGGGCACTGGTCAAGCCACCGCCACAGTGCGTCTGCCGCTGCCGCCGGTGGGGCGCCCGGCGCAGGCGATGGTCGTGGTGGCTGGTGACGAATCGCCCGCGCCGGTGCTCGTGCCCGACGTGGACGCCCTCCGCCGCAGCACGTTCGAGCAGGCCGAGTTGCGCTTCCGTCGCTTCGTGTTCACCGGTACCAGCTTCCCACCGGTGGACTTCGCGCAGCCCAACCTGATCGAGGACGTGGCCGGGCCATACACCATCCACGCGCGCTACTACGCCGCCGACTACCAGTTGGTGACCAAGGCCGAGCGGCCCGGCCGCTACGGCGCGGTGGTGTCGGTGACCACCGCGACCGGCTGGCGGCTGACCCGGCGGTTCACGCTCTACCGGCAACCCGAACCGGTGAACTGGTGGCGCGAGCGGCTGACGGCCAGTCTGACCTTGCCAGCCGGCCTGGGCATTGCGCCGGAGGTGTTGCGCGAGCAGTCGGCCACCGTGGGCGACACGCTCAAGTGGCTGCTGGCCGATGGCTGTGAGCGCGAGCCCGACGTGGCCGCCTTGCTGGCGGGACTGTCCGAGGCACCGGTGGGTCACGGCTTCGCGCGCGTCGGCAGCGCCGATGCCCGCTGGTGGTACGGCCTGCAGCAGAAGCTCGGCGAGTTGGCGCCGTACCGCCACATTGTCAACCTGCCCCAGGCGTACGCCGCCGACTCCGGGCGGCGGTGGCCGCTGGTGGTCTTCCTGCACGGCTCGGGTGAGCGCGGCGACGATCTCGACCGGGTGAAGGTCCACGGTCCGCCGAAGCTGGCCGCCGCCGGGCGCGACTTCCCGTTCGTGCTCCTCTCACCGCAGTGCCCGTCAGGCACCTGGTGGTCACCATGGCTGGTGCGTGACCTGATCGAGGAGGCGTGCGCCCGCTACCGCATCGACCGCGACCGGATCTACCTGACCGGCCTGTCGATGGGCGGCTTCGGCACCTGGGAGACGGCGTTCGAGTTCCCCAACCTGCTCGCCGCCGTCGTGCCGGTCTGCGGCGGTGGCACGCCCGAGGCGGCGGCGCGGATTCGCCATCTGCCCGTCTGGGTGTTCCACGGCGCCAAGGACGAGGCCGTGCCGCTCCGGTTCTCCGAAGACCTGGTGGCGGCTCTGCGCCAGGCCGGCAGCGCGGTCAAGTTCACCGTCTACCCCGACGCCGGGCACGACTGCTGGACGGCGACCTACGCCAACGACGAGCTCTACCGCTGGCTGCTGGCGCAACGGCGCGGCGACCGCCGGTAGGACACCAGAGGAGGTGCGCACACCACTATGGGCACGATCACCTATCTCGCCATGACCTCGCCGGCCGACCTGGTGGGCAAGGAGGTCACCGACCCGCGCTTCCAGGTGGTCGAGGCGCGCGTGCCGCAGTGGCCGTTCAACCGGTTCCTCTATGTTCTGGTCGGCCACGACTGGCACTGGCGCGACCGGCTGGTCTGGACCGACCAGCAATGGGCCGAATTCGCCGAGTCACCGGCGCTGCGGACGTTCGTCGCCTGGTACGACGGCTCGCCGGCCGGCTACTTCGAGCTGCGGTGCGGCCAGAGCGAGGTGGAGATCGCCAGCTTCGGGCTGGCGCCGAAGTTCATCGGGCGTGGCCTGGGCGGCCCGCTGCTGACCATCGCCTGCCGCGAAGCCTGGCGTCTGGCACCGGAGCGCGTCTGTCTGAACACCTGCACCCTCGATCATCCCGCGGCCTTGCCCAACTACCTGGCCCGCGGGTTCCGTGTGGTGCGGACCGAGACGCACTGAGCCGCATGGACATCGCGCGACAGTCCGGTGCTTCCGGCTCCGACCCAACGGAACTGGGCGGAGGAAGTCCGGCTGCGGGGGCGAACTGCCAGAGCGGCAAGATCGTGCAGTGGTGGAGCGAAGCCAGATGGCGGTGCCAAGTCTGACCGCGCGTCAGGTGGACGAGTTGCTGTCAACAAACAGCCTGTCGGCCGTTGGTCGGTACGCGTGGTCAGTTGGCAGCAACAGAGCGTGGGCGCGGCTGGAGATACCGCTCAAGCCAGCTGAGGCCGAACTTCGACTCGTACTGACGGTCAACTTGGAGGAGCCTAGCAAGCGCAGTTTCTCGTTGCTGTACCGAGGCGAGTATCGCATCCGCGCCCTTGACGTTGACGGGAGCCATCAGAACAAACACACTGACCGTGCAAGATGGGTAGGCCAGACCCACAAGCACCGCTGGACAGACCGCTGCCGTGATCGGTATGCCTACACGCCAATTGACATCCTGGCGAGTGATGTCGAGGACCAGTTGGCGGAGTTCTGTGCGGAATGTGGCGTATCATATGGAGCCAGCATCGACGCTGTGCCAGCCGGACAGGGCGAGTTGTTCGATGAAGTGTGACCAAGCCGTTGCAGCATACATAGAACACCTGCGCCAGGGCTTCGCCTGTGTCCCGGCCTCACACGGGCGGATGCGCGTAATCACGCCGTACCTGTATCCCGACCACGACCTCATAGAGTTGTTCGTCCGCGAGCGTGGTAGCCAAGTGGTGGTAAGCGACCTGGGTGAGACGCTGCGTCGGCTCGAGGGATGTGGCATGTCCGTCCTCGACAGCCCACCGCGGCTGTTCCAGGTCCGGTCGCTGCTGGACGGGCTCGGCCTCGATCTGCAGCGCGGCATCATCGCCAAGAGTGGCGAGCATGTTGACGTCGGCAGTCTGATGTTTGATGTGCTGGCCGGCTGCAAGGCAGTGGCCGACCTGATCTACACCAGCAGGGCATTCGCGGCCGCCAACTTCGTCGACGAAGTGGCCTCCTTCTTTGGCGAGCGCGCCCTCCGCTGTGAGCGCAAAGTCCACTTGGCGGGCATCAGTGGTTCGCGCTACACCGCCGACCTGAGGGTAACAGGCGCAAGCCAGTCGGCGACCATTGCCGCAGTGTCGCCCACTCGCCCGGGTGGCGTCCGCCAGCGCGTCAACAACGTGTTCAGGATGTGGTCTGACATTGAGTCGGTTCCATGGCCGGTCAGTCTTGTCAACGACGAGATACTGGTTGTGCCACCATCAGAGCTTGAGCTGCTCAGCCGCGTGTCGGAGATTCGGTACTGGCGTGACCGCGAGCGCCTTGTCGAGCAACTTCGGGCTGCCGCCTGACGGCGTGCTGGCGCACTGCTGCACCGACCCGCATGGCATCATGCGACTGGCCCTAACGGTTCGCTGCTGACCACGGCACGGCGCCGCGACCAGCGCGGCCTGGCCTGAACACCTGCACCCTCGATCATCTTGCGGCCTTGCCCAACTACCTGGCCCGCGGGTTCCGTGTGGTGCGGACCGAGACGCACTGAGCGACACGACGCAGAGGAGCACCCGATGACCGGACCACACGACGAGCTGCTGCAGACACTGGCCGGCGCGGCCGACGCGCTGGCCCGCCTCGTGGCCACGGCCGAGGCTGCGGACCTGATGCGCTCGCCGGCGCCGGGCCAGTGGTCCGCCGCCGCGGTGGTGGCGCATCTGGCCGAGACGGAGATCGCGCTGGGCTTCCGCCTGCGGCTGATGCTGACCGCCGACCAACCGGCCCTGGCCGCTTTCGACCAGGACGCCTGGGCCACCGTGGGCGACTATGAGCACCGCCCGGTGGTGCGTTCGCTGGCGCTGTTCCGCCTGCTCCGTGCGGAGAACGTGGCACTGTTCGAGCGGCTGTCGCCCGAGCAGTGGACGCGGGCCGGCGTGCATTCGGAGCGCGGGCCGTTGACCGTGGCCGATCTGGCCGCGTTCATGGCCTACCACGATGAGCGGCATGTGGCGCAACTGCAGCGGGCGCTGGGCAGCGGGGGCACGGCATGAACGAGACGGCCGGCACGGTGCAGGTGACCGCCTTCGGCCTGGACGACTACGACGAGGTGGTCGCCTTCTGGCGCGCACAGGAGGGGGTGGGGCTGAACGAGTCCGACGAGCGCGCGCCGGTGGCGGCCTTCCTGGCGCGCAATCGCGGCCTGAGCCTGGTCCTGCGCGACGCGGGCCGGGTGGTGGGCGCGGTGCTCTGCGGCCACGACGGGCGCCGCGGCTACTTGCACCACCTGGCCGTGGCGCCGGCTTACCGCGGGCGCGGCTTGGGCCGGCTGATGGTCGAGCGTTGCCTGGGCGCACTGGCCCAGGCCGGCATCGCCAAGTGCAACGTCTTCCTGTTTGCCGATAACCAGGCCGGCGCTCAGTTCTGGGCCGCAGTCGGCTTCGCGGCGCGCGCGGACTTGGTGGTCCGGCAGCGGGCAACCGTCTGAACTGGGGGCGCGACGGCTGGGTCCGCTCTTGAGATAGCCTGCCAGGTGTGGTAGCAAGTCGCTTCTGGGTTGAACCGGTTGCCGCACACGCAACCAAGCATCGTGCGCAGGTGCTGGTGATTGCGGCGGCGAGGAGTCATCTGTGCTACGTCGTACACGCCGTGCGTTCACTCTGATCGAGTTGTTGGTGGTGATCGCGATCATCGCCATCTTGGCGGCCATTCTGTTTCCCGTGTTCGCCAAGGCCCGCGAGAAGGCGCGCCAGTCGAGTTGCCAGAGCAACCTGAAGCAACTCGGGCTGGCGCTGGTGCAGTACGTTCAGGACTACGACCAGCGCTATCCGTACGCTTACTGGACCCAGGCCACGGGCTGGCAGCCGCCGGGTCTGTACTGGGCGCAACTGACGCCCTACATCAAGAACACGCAGGTCTGGGTCTGCCCGAGCTCGACTCACAAGTCGTGCAGCTACATCTACAGCGGGTACCTGGCCAACGGCAGCAGCGGGCGCGCCGAAGCGGAGATCACCTCGACCGCCGAACTGGTGGCGCTGGCCGACAGTTGCTGGGACGCCGTCTGGACCATCGACGGCTCGACGATGCCGTTGCCCGGCCCGCCGTTCGACAACAGCCCGCGGCGCCTGATTGACCGGCACAACGGCGGCTGCAACTTCGCCTATGCCGACGGGCACGTGAAGTGGCAGTCGAATAACAACTTCCGGGCCAGTTGGTGGAACCCGACCTGGACTCCGTAGTCTGACGTCTGGCGGATCTGTTGGCGGCGGTGACACGCCACGGCCGCCAACCAGGCTGGCCGGCGTGGCGTCGGGGCGAGGGTGCCGGGAGCGGGCGATGCGCGATGGCGGCGGGCGAGGGGGCGCTAAGGGACGCCGGTCCGTTGGTGAGCCGCCCGGGTTCACGCGCCACGCCGAGTTCCGCGGCATCGGCGGATGCCTGGCCACTATCGTCGGCCCGGGGCCGGAGCCTGGCACCGAGCGCGTCTACGCGTCCCACATCTACGGCGGTTCGACGCTCGACCTGGTGGCCATCGATCCGGAGACGGGTGCCACCGAGGTGTTCAGCGGGCCAGTCGCCGGCGAGTTCGGCGCTTGGGCGCTGGCGCTCGGGCCCGACGGCCAAGTGTATGTCGGGACGCTGCCCGAGGCGCATCTGTGCCGCCTCGACTGGGACCGGCGCGAACTGGTCGACCTGGGGCGACCGTCGGCCGGCGAGCAGTACATCTGGCAGTTGTGCACCGGGGCCGACGGCCGGCTCTACGGTTGCACCTTTCCGTCGGCGCGGCTGATGCGCTACGACCCGGCCACCGGGCGTAGCGAGGATCTCGGCCGGATGCACCCGTCGGAGCAGTACGCCCGGACCGTCACCGCCGACGACGCCGGCTTTGTCTACTGCGGCATCGGCATGGCCCGCACCGCGGTGGTGGCCTATGAGATCGCCACCGGCCGGCACCAGGACATCCTGCCGCCGGAGCTCCAGCAGCAAGGCGTGGCCATGGTCCACCGTGGCGATGACGGGCGCGTCTACGCCAACGTGGGTGGCCAGACGCTGCGGCTGTCGGGCTTCGCGGCGCAAGTGGTGCCGCCCAGCCAGGCCCGACCGGCGCCGGTGCCGACGCTAGCCGACGGCCGGCAAGTCACCTACGACGGCCGGCGGCAACTGACGCTGGCCGACCCGCGTACCGGCGTGACGCAGGTGCGCCGCACCGACTATGCCGGCAAGGCGCAGGCCATCTGCCGGCTCGTGCTCGGCACCGATGGGGAGCTCTACGGCAGCACCTTCATGCCGGTCCACTTCTTCCGCGTGGACCGGGCCGCCGGCCAGACGGTCGAGCTGGCGCACCTGGGCTCGGGCAGCGTCACGTCGCTGCTGGCCTGGAACGGACAGGTGCTGGGCGGGTCACATGCCGGTCTGGCGCCGCTGCTGGTGTACCGGCCCGAACGCTCCGTGGCCCCGGCGCCGGAGCCGGGCGGCAACCCGTGGCTGGTGAAGGCGGCGGGGGCGACGGACGGTTGGTGGCCCTTGGCGATGATCGCGGGACCGCAGCAGCGGGTCTACGTCGGTGCCATCGCCGGCTACGGCCTGCTGGGGGGGCCGCTGGCGGTCTGGGACCCGGCGACCGGCGAGGTCGAGGCGTACCACCACCTGGTCGCGGACCAGAGCGTGATCAGTCTGGCCCTGTTGTCCGACGGCCGGCTGGTGGGCGGCACCACGGTCGATGGCGGTCCGGGCAGTCACCCGACGCAAGCCGAGGCCAGGCTGTTCGTGTGGGACCCGGTCGCGCGCGCCAAGGTCTACGAGACCGTGCCGTTGCCAGGCACCGACGCCATCGACGCGCTGGCGCTCGGGCCGGATGGTCTGGTCTACGCGTTTGCCACCGGGCGCCTGGCGGTGTTCGACCCGGCGGCCCAGCGCGTGGTGGAGACCGCCGAGCACCGGTTGGGCGCCGTGGTCTACGGTAGCGTAATGGCCGGTCCGGACGGCCGGTTGTATGGGCTGGGCCGCCACAGCGTCTTCACCGTCGACCCGGCGACTCGGCGGCCGCGTGTCCTGGCCGAGTACCCGCCCGGCGTCGACGGCGGCGCGGCGATCCAGGGGCGGCAGATCTACTTCTGCAGCGGGGCGCACATCGTCAGCTACGCCCTTGTATGTTGGGTGTCAGAAGTAGCAGAGCCTCTTCGCCCTCGCCGCCGC
>CAZHGD010000192.1:0-14308 GCA_964531735.1 uncultured Fimbriimonadaceae bacterium
CACGGTGCCGGGGCCGCCCGGCCCCGTGCCGGGGCAGGCGGTGGCCGGCGCCGTGCCCGGGTCTCGGCCACCCAGAGCGTCCGACGGCTCGGCAGCCAGGCGGATCGGCCTGGAGGCGGCTGTCCAGCAGAAGCTGGTCATGGTAAGCGGCACTGGCGGCGGGCTGGACCACCTGACGCTCTTGGTCACCTCACTCACCGACCAGCGCCTGGAACTGGTGGTCAAGCCAGGCACCGTGTTCATCCCGGCGTCGGCCAGCACCCAGAACATGGTCGCGCGTAGCCAGACTGTCGTCATGTTCTGCGCCAAGGACGACTGTCGCACGGTCACCGTGCCGGTCGCGTGCATCAACATGCACCGCGGCACCCCTGGTGCGCAAGACAGCTTCCGCGTGCGCTCGACCCCTGCGGATGGCGATCTGGCCAAGCTGATCGGGTGCCGGGCCTTCAGTACAGCGGACTTCCATGTTCAGCAGTTCGCGGTCTGGACCATCACCGACAACCCAGCCAGCGCCGGCGACTACACGGCCTTTGGCTCTTACGGCGTTGGCGCAGGGCCGTCGCCGGAGCAACTGAAACAGGTCCGCCAGCTCCTCAACAGCGCGGGCATCCGGACCAGCAAGTACCGCGCCCTGCGCGAACGGGGGCAGTAGCTGCTGGCGGATGGCCGCCAAGGCGACGGACCTGGTTCGTCCTCTGGCCTATCCTTGCGGCTTCACGCCGCCTTCGTCGCTTGCTATGATGGAGCCGCTGGAGACGGCGTCGAAGGAGTTCTGCGATGCGGCACCCTCGCCCGCTGCGCTGGCCGCTGCTCGTCGTGCTGGCCGTGTGCGCGCTGCCCGCCTGGGCCGAGCCGGGCTGGTTCGCGCCGCGGGTCACGCCCGACCCCGCCGCCGGTTGGCCAAAGCAGATCCGTGGCCACCAACTCCGTACCGGTGACTTGCTGGCGGCTCCCGCGTCGCTCGTCCTGCGTGAGGGCCAGCAGAACCTGCCTGAGGCAGCGCCCCGGTCCGCGGGGCCGCAGCGCTGGCAGACCGACTGGCCGACGCAGAGGCTGCGTCTGAGCCTGGCCTACCCCGCTGGTCCGCTGCCGTCGCTTGAGCTGACCGTCGAGAACCTGGCGCCTCAAGCTCGGACCATCTCCGCCACGCTACGACTGCCCGTGGCACCCACGGCCAACCGGCTGTTCGTGCCCGCCGGCGAGGCGCCGCGCCTGGCGCTCAGCCCGGACGGCGTGATCCGCCGCTACGGCTACCAGGCCAGCGGCACACCGGCGGCGATGCCGCTGGCGCAGGTCTACGATCCGGCGGGTGACTGGGGCCTGGCCTGCTTCGGCCACTTCGGCGAGTTGGTCGAGGCGCTCGGCCTGGAGTTCTCGCGGACGGCCGACGCCACCAACCTGGCCGCCACGTTGAGCTTCCCGTGCCCCGCCGGCGGCCAGGTCCGTCGCCGGCTGTACCTGGTGGCCACGCGCGGCGACTGGCGGCCGGCGCTCGGCGCGGTCCTGGCCTGCTTCCCGAAGACCTTCGAGCCGCAGAACCCCGCGGTCGAGGCGCTCCACGGTCCGTTCGTGTGCAGCGGCGGCACGCCGCCCGACGCGCACATCGCCGAGTGGCAAGCCCAAGGCTGCCGCGTGGTCGAGATCCACGGCACGGCCCCGTTCTATGGCGAGTACGTGCCGACCACGCCGAAGTGGACCGTGTTCTGCGACGACCAGTGGCACTTCCTCAAGCAGCGCCTGCCGGCCGACCAACGGCCGCGCGACGACGCGCCCTGGACCGAGCTGCGCGCGTTCGTCGAGAAGCACATGCCGCCGAACACGACGGTCGCGGCCGTCAACGACTACATCGACCGGCTGCACCGCCACGGCCTCAAGGGCCTGATCTACTTCAATCCCACCGAAGCCTGGGCCCCGTGGGCCGCCGACCGGTTCGCCGCCGACCGCCTGATGGCGCCCAACGGCAAGCCCTACCCGGCCTGGTACGAGAGTGCCGCGATGATCCCGGACCGCCACCGGCCGTGGGGCAAGTACCTGCTCGAACAGCTCCGCGGCGAGTTGCGGATCTTCCCCAAGGTGGACGGCGTGTTCTTCGACCAGTCGGCCGGCGGCGGTCACGACCTGACCGAGCTCTGCGCCGAGGGTGCCCGCATCGTCCGGGCCAACGGCGGCATCTGCTGGTGGAACGGACCGTACAACGTGGAACTGGCCGCCCTGGCCGACGGGATGATGACCGAGGGTGGCGGCAGCGAGACCTACCGCGCGCTGTCGGCGATGATCCAGTACTACGGCCTGGCCGGCAAGCCGATCATTTCGCTGGGCCAGGCCGAGCACGCCGGCTACGCCGAAATGCTGGCCCGCGGCGTCATCCCCCAGCCGGTGGGCAAGGCGCAGCAGGAGATGGCCGCGCGCTGGTTCCCGCTGTTCGAGTGGCTACGCAACCAGCGCTGGGTGCTCGACGCCCACGCGCTGTCGACCGATGCCCGGGTGGACGGCAATCTGTACCGGGCCCGCGACGGCAACCTGGTGGTGACGCTCGTGCCCGAGCCGCTGCCGGCCGAGGCCGCGGCGACGCTCTTCGAACTGCCGGTCACCGTGCGCGCGGCCGACGCGGCACAGGTCAAACGGGTCTACCTGCTGGCGCCCGACCTGATGGGCTACCACCTGCTGGCCCATGAGCAGCGCGGTGACACCATCCGCATCACCGTGCCGCGCCTGGCCCACGCCGCGCTGCTGGTGCTGGCGAAGACCGGTGTCTACTCGGCCCTGACCGGCCCGTTGCATGTGGTGCAGGGCGCGCCCGGCACGGTCACCTGGCAAGTGGCCAACCTGACCAACGCGGCCCAGCAAGTCACCGTGGCGGGCCAGACGCGCGACCTGGCGCCCGGCGCGGTCGTCGAGCAGTCGATCCCCATTGCAGCGCAGACGGCGGCGCGCGCGACGGTGCCGGTGCCGGCGCGTCAAGGCGCCCAGCTGCTCTCCGAGCGGGCCGAGATCTGGCGCGACCCGGCGCTGCTGCTGCGCGCCAGCGGGCCGGCCGAGGTGCGCGACCACGAGGTGGTCACCATCGAGGCCGAACTCCTGTCGCACCTGCCGCAGCCCGCTAGCGCCCGGCTGACGCTCGTGTCGCCCGAGGTGCAGTTCACGCCGCCCGCCACCACGGCGGTCCTGCGGCCTGACCAGCGCGCCCTGCTGACGTTCAGCGGCCGCCCGCAGCGGGCCGGCCGGGCCACGGTGCGGCTCCGCGCCGAGGTCGCCGGTCAGGTGGTCAGCGAACAGCCACTGGAAGTGGAGGTGGTGGCCACCGCCCTGGCGCCGGGCGGATGGGAGCGCATTCGCGCGGCCGAACTGGTCTTCGACGTGTTCGGCGTCGACGGCGGGCCGTATGCGCACAAGCCGGTGTCGATCAACGGCCAGGCGATCGGCGACGTGCCGCAAGGCAACGGCGACGCCTGGGCCGGCCGGGCTCTGCGCCTGACCCCGGCGGCGCTACGAACGCTGCGCGAGGCGAACCAGGTCACGATCGACAACGCCGTCGGCGACTCGTTCAAGGTGCGCAACCTGCGGCTGAAGCTGCTCATGCGTGGCGGCATCACGGTGGTCTCCAGTGTCGATGGCGAGACCTACACCGGTGGCGCCGACTGGGCCCATGCCGAGGGCCGCAAGTTCACCGCCGGCCAGCCGCTGACCGGCATGACCTGCCGCCTCAAGGTCGACCCGCAACGCCGCGAAGTCTACGAGGAGTTCTTCGGCACGCCGGCCAGCGGGCGCCTGGTGCTGGAGGTCAACGGCGCCGACACCGGGCCTTACGCGCACAAGCCGGTGACGCTCAACGGCTGCCTCCTGGGCGACCTGCCGCCGACCGGCGACTGGACCGAGCGCTCGCTGGCGCTGACCAAGGAGGCGCTGGACGCCCTCACCGCGCGCAACGAAGTGGTGATCGAGAACTCGAGCCCGGCGGACGCGTTCAAGGTGCGCCGCGGACGCCTGGAGATGACCAACACGGCCGGCCAGAAGTGGGTCAGCGAGGTTGACGCCGGGCCCTACACCAGTGTCGGCTGGGAGCACGCCGAAGGCAAGATCGGCAGCCCGATTCGGATGGCGCTGCGGTTCGTGCGGCCATAGGCCGGCACCCTCAGCGGAGCATCGCCACGCCGAACACGCCGCCGGCGGTGTTGCCCTTGGCCGCCTGGAACCGGACGGTGACGCTCCGCTTGTCCCGCGTCAACTCACGGGGCAGTGGATACTCCACGTCGAAGAACTCGCCCGGCCGGTTCTGGTTCAGCGACATAGAGCCGACTTTGGTGCCGTCGACGAGGATGTCGAACTGCCGCGGCGGCACGTCGCTGCCCCAGTAGGTGCACACCAGCGTCATCGGCTGGTCGCCCAGCACTTTCAGGTCCCAGGAGAACCAGCCGTCGGGCGCGTGGCGCCAGTGGCGGTCGGCGTATGGCCCGTCGCCCATGCGCTCGCCTCGCAGACCGTGGGCGCGCTCGGAGGCCGCGTCGCCGATGGTCACCTCGTCGACCACCCTCGCGCGGCGGGCCTGCCTGGCGCGCTCCTCCGCCAGCAGCGCCTGATGGCGGCGACTCCCCTCGCGCGTGACGGTCCAGTAGACGCCGTACCGCTCGTCGATGACCTGGTCGAACGGCACCAGCGTCACCTCGCCCTGGTGCTGCTTCAGCCGCCAGCGCCCTGGCGCCGCGGGCTCGCGCTGGACCCAGTCGGCCGGTCGCGCCGGGTCGCCGATCACGTAGCCGCCCGCCTTGGGATCGAGGCCCAGGAGCACCGACGGACCGTACATCACCGCCACCGACTCGGGGTCGTCCGACATCGGGGCCGCGTGGAGAGCCATCGGCAGCGCGATGTCGATGCGGTCGCCATCATGCCACTCACGGTCAAGCACCAGCCACGAGCCAGGCTTGGCCGAGACGCGGACCGGCCGCCGGTTGACCTGGACGGTCACGCCGTGTGCGGCCCAGTAGGGCACGCGGACGCGCAGCTTCAGCCGCGTCGGCTGGTCCACGTGCCAGACCAGGCAGGTGCTCTCCTCGGCGGGGAAGCGGGTGCGCTGCTCGAGCTTCACGCCCCGCTCGGTCCAGGTGACCGTCGCGGGCACGAACAGGTTGACGCAGAGCCCGTCGCGATCATGGAAGAACACGCTGTCGGCCAGCTTCGCGAAGCTCTCGACGCCGGTGCCGTAGCAGCACCAGAAGCTGTCGAACGGCGTACCCCACGCCTTGCGACTGCCGGTGGCCAACGGCACGTAGTAGATGAACTGCCCGCTATCGGCACGCTGGGTACCGAGAATGCCGTTGTAGAACGCCCGCTCATAGTAGTCGCCGTAGGCGGGCTCGCCGGTCCAGCGCAGCAGGTAGCGCGTGACCTTGAGCAGGTTGTGGGTCTTGCAGCACTCCTGGTTGTTGACGCCCAGCGTGCTGGCCAGTCGGTTCGGCTCGGGCCACACCTCGGCCAGCGTGGTGCCACCGGTCGCGTAGGTGCGTGTCTGCACCACCCGATCCCAAAAGAACCGCACCATCGTGCGGTAACGCGCGTCACCGGTCAGCTCATAGCGCCGCGCGGCGCCGCAGACCTTGGGTATCTGCGTGTTGCCGTGCAAGTGCGCCAGATTGTCGCGCTCGAGTGCCAGGGGACCGAGGAACGCGGCCTGGTCGTACCGATGGGCGAGGGCCAGATGGTCAGGGCTACGCGTCACGCCGTACAGGTTGTGCAGCACCTCGGACATGCCGCCGAACTCGACGGTCAGCAGCCGCTCGAACTGGTAGTCGGACAGCTTCTCGGCCCGCCGCTGGTACCACCCAACCAGCGCGGTGAGCACCTCGAGAGCCTGCTGGTTGCCGGCCAGTTGCTGCATGTCCAGCAGACCAGCCATGATCTTGTGGGTCACATACAGCGGTGCCCAGGTGACTCTCTCCATGCGCTCCAGCCGGTCGATGAAGCTGGCCGGGTAGGCCGACAGGTACCCGTCGCCGAGCTTGGCCTGCACCTTGGCCAGCTCGGCCACCAGTTCACCGCTCTTGGCCTTGATGGCGGCGTCGCCGGTGCCGCGATAGAGCAGTGCGCAAGCCGACAAGTAGTGGCCGACAAAGTGCCCGCGAATCTCGCAGTCGGGGGCCTCCCAGCCACCGAGCGGCCGCCCTGGCGTCGGCAGGCCGGCGTTCTGTCGGAACGTCCAGAGCAGGCGGTCGTTCGGGATGGACAGGAGGTAGCGGCGGTTGGCGTCCTGGGCGACCCGGCACGGGCCGTCACCCAACACCACCTCGCGCAGGTCGAACGGCTCCAGCGCCATCGGTACCTTGGCGGCCGGCTGGGCCATGAGCAAGGGCAGCAAGAGCGCGGAGAACATGCCATGGGCTCCCTGACCGGGTCGCCCTCCGCTTCGCCAGCCTCAGGCGAACACCTGCGCCAGCGACAGCTCGAAGCCGGGCAGCAGGTCTACGCAGGTGAGCACGGCATCGCCCTCCAGCCGACGGATGTCGAGCACGGAGCGCCAGATCTGCACGACCTGCTCGGCCGGCCAGAAGACCCACACCACCTTGACACCGGCGGCGAGCCAGTCGGCGAGGCGAGCCACAAATGTCGACAGGTGCTCGTCGGTCTCGGCGATTTCCCAGAGCAAGTCGGGCATGACGCGGCAGTAGCCCAGTTCACCGCGCGGCGGCAGCCGGCCAGCCGCGATGAAGGCACCGTCTGGAGCGCGCACGGTGTCGGGCTCTTCGGCCAGGAAGAAGCCACAGTTGGAGCCCACCGTCGCTCCCAGGGCGTGCTCCTCGGCCCACGCGTGGACGGCTGACCCTAGCCTCGAACTGACCAGACCACGCTGGTAGCTGGCGAACGGCCGCGTCGTCAAGCGGCCCGCGACCAGTTCGTAGCGTTCGGCCACTTCGGGCATCGCCAGCAAGTCGTCCGCGGTCAGCAATCGCTCGGGTGCGGCCACTGCCACTCTCCAACCCGGCACGAACTACCCACAGCCAGCGCGCGCCACCTCACCGCAGCTCCCACGGCTGCGGCGCCAGGTCCAGGCCCAGGTCGGCCCACATGGCATCAACCCGCGCGGTCACTTCGGCGCTCATCTCGATCTCGTCGGGCCAGTCGCGCGCGAAGCCCTCGCTGGGCCACTTCTTGGTGGCGTCGATGCCCATCTTCGACCCCCAGGCCGGCTGCGGACAGGTGTGATCGAGCACGTCTAGCGGCCCGTCCACGCAGAACGTGTCGCGGCGCGGATCGACCGAGTTCCAGAGGTGGAACATCACCTCCTGTTCGTCATGGACGTTGACGTGCCGGTCGACCACGATGACGAACTTGCTGAACATGAGCTGCCCGGTGCCCCAGATGGCGTAGCAGATCTTGCGCGCGTGCATCGGGTAGCGCTTATCGATGCTGACCACCACGCAGTTGTGGAACACGCCGGCCATCGGCATCGCCAGGTCGACCACCTCGGGCGTGGTGATCTTCACCAGCGGCAGGAAGATGCGCTCGGTGGCGCGGCCGAGGAAGGTGTCTTCCATCGGCGGCTTGCCCACGACAATGGTCGGGTAGACCGGGTCGGCGCAATGCGTGATGGCGGTCAGGTGGAAGACCGGGTAGTCGTCGGCCAGCGAGTAGAAGCCGGTGTGGTCGCCGAACGGACCTTCGCGCCGCCGCTCATCGGGCGCCACGTAGCCCTCCAGCACGATCTCGGCGCTGGCCGGCACCTGCAGGTCGACGGTCTGGCACTGCACCAGTTCGACCGGCTCCTTGCGAATGAAGCCGGCCAACATCATCTCGTCGATGCCGTCGGGCAACGGCGCCGTCGCGCAGTAGGTCAGCACCGGGTCGCCGCCCAGCGCCACGGCCACCTCCATGCGCTGGCCGCGGGCCTCGTAGTCCTGGTACGAGCGTGACGAGCCTTTGTGCAGGTGCCAGTGCATACCCGTGGTGTGGTCGTCGAACACCTGCATCCGGTACATGCCGCAGTTGCGCGCGCCCGTGCGCAGATCGCGCGTGAACACCTGCGGCAAGGTGATGAACCGGCCACCGTCCTGCGGCCAGCACCAGAGCACCGGCAGCTCGCTCAGCCGCGCCTCGTCGCCGCGCTTGACCACTTCCTGGCACCGCGCCCATTGCACGGTGCGCGGCTTCAGCGTCTTGGCGACACCCAGCGCCTCCCAGCCCAGGCGGAGCTTGTCGGCCAGGCTCAGCTTGCCCATGGTCTGCGGCAAGGTGACCAGCCGCTCGATCTGCGCGGCCAGGTCGTCGAGTGAATCCACGCCCAAGGCCAGGTTGACGCGACGCAACGCGCCGAACGCGTTGATGGCCAGTGGCATGGCGGCGCCGACCGGACGCTCGAACAGCAGCGCCGGACCGTTGCGCTTGACGCAGCGGTCGCAGATCTCGGTGACCTCGAGCACCGGATCGACCGGCCGCGTGATCCGGACCAGGTCGCCGCGGCGGGCCAGTTCGGCCAGGAAAGCAGGGAAGGTTGCGAACGTCATGTCGGCTCCACGCCGCTATTATGCCGCGCCGGCACAAGAGCGGCGAGAGGCAGCCGGCGGCTATGGTAGACTGGCTCGGCCAGGAACACGCGATGGCGGCTCGGAGCGACTGGACGCTGGCACAGCAAGTCATGATCGACCTGGGACGGGTGGTCCTGGGCGGTCTCTTCCGCACCCGGGTGGCCGGCCTGGAGCACTTGCCACGGCAGGGCGGCTGTCTGGTCATCTGTAGCCACCCCACCCTCCTCGACCCCATCCTGCTGACTCTGGCGCTACCGCGGCGGACTCTGCACCTGGCCAACCGCACCAACCGCGAGCCCGCGTCGTTGGCCTACTTCCTCGATCTGTTCGAAGTCGCCGGGGTCGGACCACAAGGCAACGCGCTGGCCGCCATGCGCGACGCGATGGCCGCACTCCACGACGGCCGACTGGTCACCGTGTTCCCCGAGGGCGGCCTCAGCGACAACGGGGTCCTGCGGCCGTTCCGGCCGGGCGCCGCCATGCTGGCGCTCGAGACCGACTGCACCGTGGTGCCGGCGGCCGTGTGCGGCAGCTTCGAGGCGTGGCCGCCGCGCGCCGCGTGGCCGCGGCCGCGCCCGGTCACGGTGCGGTTCGGGCCGCCGCTCGACCTGCGCCGGGCGCGGCGCCAACCGCGCGGCGCGACGACAGAGCAGCTCGTCCTCGCCCAGATGCGCGCCGCCGTGGCGGCGATCTACACGCCGACAGACCCGCGCCGCCGCTGATTCGCGCGCCCGAAGAGGACTCCGCGGTCGGCGCCGAACCAACGGCCGGGAGATGCCCCATGCGTTGGTTGCTCGCCTTGCTGGCCTGCGTCAGCCTGTCTGTGGCGCAAGTGGACGAACTGCCGCCGACCGCGGCCGGTACGGTCAAACCGGTCGACCCGACTCCCGCAGGCGACGGCCACCTGGGCAACCTGCCCTCCGGCGCCTCGGCCCAACTCCGCTTCGCGCTGCCCAAGGTGAAGCCGCTACGCTTCCAGCTCTCGTTCGCCAACGTGGTCGGCTTCTCCGGGCGTGGCACGTCGTACCAGTTGGTGGTCCGGCGCGACTCGCCCACCGGCTCGATTGTCCACGAAGGCCCGGTGATCGCCAACGGTGACGCCTGGAACGGCGCCAACGCCGAGAGCGTCGACCTGACCGCGGCCATCACCGACGCCGACTGCACCGCCGGGCACCTCGACCTGTTCATCACGCCGCGGACCACCGATGACGGCTGGACCCTCTACAAGGACCAGGACGCGCGCCCGATCCGCGCGCACCTGACCGAGGACACGCCCGAAGCGCGCGCCGCCCGCGACCGCGGCGAGCAGTTGCGCCGGCGCGGCGTCAGCGTGCTGCCGACCCCGCAGAGCATCGCGCTCGAGGCCGGCGACCTGCGCCTGTCGGCGCGCTCCCGCATCGTGCTGCCCGCCGGTGCCGATGCGCAGGACCGCTTCGCCGCCAACGACCTCGCCGAGGTGATCGCCGAGACCGCCAAGCTGAAGCTGGCCGTGGTCACCGGTCGGGCGGCCGACGGCGACATCTCGCTCAGCCGCGGCCAGGCCCCGGCCGGTCACGGCCCGGAGGCGTATCGCCTGGTCGTCGGCAACCGCATCGAGGCCACCGCCGCCAGTGCCGCAGGGCTGTTCTGCGCCGCCGCCACCATCGGGCAGCTCGTCTCGGCCGCGGGGCAGGCCCCGCATTGCCGCGTCGAGGACTGGCCGGCGTTCCCGCTCCGCGGCATCCAGTACGATGTCGCCCGCGGCCAGACCGTCGAGCCGGCCTGGTGGGAGCGCGTGATCAAGATCCTCGCGCGGGCCAAGCTTAATGCCATCATGATCTACGGCGAGAACGACTACGCGTTCCGGCAGTTCCCGTTCCTCGGGCGTCCGGGCACGTTCACACCCGAGAAGGCCAAGCGCCTGTCCGACTTCGCGCGGCGCTACCATGTGCAGCTCATCCCGCAGTTCGAGGCGCTCGGCCACGCCTCGGCGGTGCTTTCGGCCAAGGAGCTCGAGCCGCTCCGCGAAGCCGGCGGCCATTGGGTCTTCTGTACCTCGAAGCCCGAGACCTGGGCCTTCCTGGACCGCATCTTCGGCGAGCTGTGCGAGCAGTTCCCCGACAGCAAGTACCTGCATGTCGGCGCCGACGAGTTCGAGATGGGCTTCGGCAAGTGCCCGCAGTGCGCCGCCAAGGTGGCCAAGGACGGTCTCGGCGGGCTGTACGCCGAGCACATGAACAAGCTCAACGAGCTGTGCCGCAAGCATCACCGCACAATGCTGTTCTGGCCGTCGCACGCCGGTCCGACCGACGAGCTGTCGTTCATGACCGTCAAGTACCAGGACAAGCTCCAGAAAGACTGCATTCCGACCGAGTGGATCTACCACGGCCCGCCGGCCTACCCGGAGCTGGAGCAGTACCAGAAGCTCGGCTACCAGGACGTCTGGGCGTCGGCCGCGGTGGTCTGCTTCAGCCGCATCTGGCCCGACTACCCGACCACTTACCGCGGCGTGCGTGGCTTCCTCGCCGACGGCGCCAAGCGCGGCATCAAGGGCGCCATGACGACCACTTGGGAGTGGATGCAGGGCGGCCTGGTGGCCAACAGCATGTTGGGCCTGCTGTGGTGCGCCGAATGCTCCTGGTCACTGGGCAACTGCGCGGTGAGCGACTTCGAGCAGCGCTACGCCAAGCTGCTGCACGGCGCCGACTGCGCCGAACGCGAAGTGCGCCAGGCGCTGGCCACACCGTTCACGAACAAGGGCCCCGGCGCGGTGCTCAACGACCCGAACCTGATGACCAAGCTGGCCTTTGCACCGTTGGCCGAGTTGCGGCGGTCGTACGCCCAGCGCGTGCCGCAGTTGGCTGACGCGCGCCCGGTGCTGGCCGAAGCCGACGCCGCGGTGGCCCGCGCGGTGGCGCTGCGGCAGAAGGCCACGCGCAACGTCGACCTGTTGGACTACTCCGTGGCCAGCCTGCAACTGATTCGCAGCGGCTTGGTCCGGTTGGCCGCGCTGGAGACGGCGGCCAAGGCCTATCGCGACGCCAACCGGCAACTCGCCCAACCCGCGGAAGCGGCCAAGCTGCTGCGGGCAGCGGCGGACGCCGTGGCCGCGCTGCAGCAACAAGCCGAGTTCGTGAGCGTCTACCAACGGGCGGTCGGCGCGATGGGCGCCTATGCCGGTGACGCGGATCTCCTGGCCAAGCAGGCCGAGCAGCCCGTCGCCTTGGCCAAGCAACTGCGTGGCCTGGCCGACGAGGTCGAGCAAGGCCGGCGCAAGGCCTTGCCGGCGGCCACGACGCTGGGCCTGTCCTACGGTGCCGCGGCCCTGCTGGGGCGATGGGCGCCCGACAAGATGAGCGAGACCGGCGCCACGCTGCGTTTCGAGGTCAAGCCGGAGCACCTGCGCGGTCGCTCGGTGCAGGTCGAGTGGGAGTATGTCAGCGGGCAACACGGGTTGCGCATCCAGGCCACGCGCCTGCTCAAGAACGGGCAGCCGGTCTCCGAAGACAAGCACAGTGGCTGGGCCGGGTCCGGCAGCAACGGCAACGTCTACGAACTCGAAGTGGGCACGGTGGACCGGGCGGCCAAGTACGAGATCGCCGGCGACGTGACGTCGCACGGTGGCACCGATAGCGCCGGCAACGTGTGGCTGTCGAGTGACGAATGAGGCCCGCGCAGTGTTTGGTCGAGGGAACCCTGGCGGATCTGAGGCGTATTCTTGACAGGGACGTCAGGACCTCGACGTTCTCAGGGGTGTCAGCACCCCGCTCGGAGAGATGGGATGGGTAAGAACCTGCGTTGGATCCTGCTGGCGGTGTTGGCCAGCGCCCTGGTCCTGGCGCCGTGCCTGGCGGCCGGGAAGCTGAAGAAGGGCGACAAG
The DNA here is from genome assembly GCA_964531735.1 of uncultured Fimbriimonadaceae bacterium. Classification (GTDB taxonomy): domain Bacteria; phylum Armatimonadota; class UBA10988; order UBA10988; family UBA10988; genus CAZHGD01. The sequence goes on from CAZHGD010000192.1 coordinate 12,373, forward strand.
GCGCCGGCGTTCACGCTCACCGATCTGAACGGCAACCGGGTCTCGCTGGCCGACCTGGCCGGCAAGGTGGTCTACCTGCAGTTCTGGGTGACCGAGTGCCCCATGTCCAAGGCGGCGCTGCAGCATACCCAGAAGCTGTCGCGGAGCGCCTGGGCCAACAGCGGCTCGCTGGTGGTGCTGGCCATCAACGAGCGCGAGGAGCCGGCCACCATCAGCGCGTTCATGAAGAAGAACAAGTACGACTTCCGCGTGCCGATTGACGAGGACGGGCGAGTCACGGAAGCCTACGATGCCGAATACACACCGGTGTTCGTGGTCATCGACCGCACCGGCAGGATCCACTGGACGACCATGGGCTACAACCCGCAGCAGTCGCCCGACGAGATCGACCGCGCCATCCGCGAGGCACTGAAAAGGTAACCGGCGCGCTAACGGCGAGGCTTGCCGATCGGCGCCGGCGCGGTCATCATTAGGGGTACCGGCAGTCCCCGCAGCAATGCGCCGCAAGGCCAGGGCCGCGCCGACCACCAGACGGGTACGGACCGCCGCACTTGACCCGAGGGCCCCCTCCGCCGCCCATAGCCGCTTCCTCCTGACGCCACGGTGTCCAGCGAGATCGCCGGTTTGGCACCCATCGGCACGGGGCAGGACTCAAACGAATCGGTTGTCGGGGCCGTGCGGCACGGGCCGCATGGGCCGGTCGATGCGCGGGGCGTAACCGACCGCGTTGTGGAGATGAGCTGCATGGTCAAGGCGTTCCGTTGGACTTTGTTGGCCGCGCTGGCGGGCTTGCTGGCCTGGGGGCCCTTGCTGGCGGATGGGCCGCTGCGCAAGGGCAGCAAGGCGCCGGGCTTCAGCCTGAAGGACGTGGCCGGCAAGAAGGTCTCGTTGAAGGACCTGGCCGGCAAGGTGGTCTACGTCGAGTTCTGGTCGACGAGCTGCTCCAGTTGCCGCGAGGCCCTGCCGCACACCCAGAAGCTGGCCCAGTCGGCCTGGGCCAAGAAGGGCTCGCTGGTCGTGCTGGGCATCAACTGCGGTGAGGAGCGCGCCGAGGTGGTCCGGTTCATGAAGAACCAGGGCTTCACTTTCCGAGCACCACTCGATACCGACGGCCAGGTCAGCGACGCCTACCAGGCCGACGAGATCCCGCTATTCGTGGTCATCGACAAGAAGGGCCGCATCTACTACCGCGAGATGGGCTACGACGCCAAGGAGACGCCGGCCGACATCACCGCGGCCATCTACGAGGCGCTGCGGAAGAAGTAGCCTGCGGCCGGTGCGTACGGCCGCAGCCGAATGTGCGGGGCGCACCATGTGGTGCGCCCCGCGACGTTGGGGCACCAGGGCCGGTCAGATGACCTCCAGCTCGTCGCGCGCGGGCAGCGCAGGGAACGCCGCCGTCGGCAGTGTCTGGTACCAGTAGGCCACCGAGGCGATGTCGTCTTGCAGCGGCAGATAGCGGCCGCCGCTGCGCCAACCGAGCGCCTGGATGGACACCTTCAGGTCACGCTCGAAACGGATCGGGTCGGTGATGTGCCAGCGGTAGAGCCCGAACCGCTGCTGCGACTTGTAGACGCCGTCGGGCCGGATCACCTGCGGCAGACCGGCATACGGCGTGGTGAACTCCTGGTACTGCCCGGTGCTGCGGTTCTCGAAGTTGTACGAGCCGCAGAAGTAGTCTTCGGTGCCGGTGCCGCAGATCGTGGGAAACTCGCGGTCGCCGTCGAGATAGAACTTGATCTCGCCTTCGCCCCACCAGCCCGGGCTGCGAACTTCCCAGGCCAGATACGTGCCCACATACTGCCCTTGCCCGCGGACGCCGTCGAGGATCGTGTAGACGGTTTTCGGCTCCAGACGGTTGACGCGGCGGAACTGGGCGTGGAAGCAGGCCGCGTCGGCGGGCACGTCGGTCAGCGTGTAGTTGATCTGGTAATAG
>CAZHGD010000193.1:0-14231 GCA_964531735.1 uncultured Fimbriimonadaceae bacterium
AGTCGGGGGCCGAGGTGGCGTGCCCAGCATGGCCCAACAACCTGGAAGCACACCCGGCGCGTCTCGCCGACGCCCGCCATGCGTCCAGCCGTGTCCGCACCAACGCCGACGCGGCGGCGAGGTGCCACAGCGCCGGCGTTGGTGGACGACAGCCAGTGATGGCCGCCATCGGGCGCTCGCGCGGGCCGGCAGCCGGCCCGCGGCGGACGCTCAGAGGTTCAGACCGTTGTTCCAGCCGCCGTCATACCCCATGGCGCTGATGTAGGTGGCCACGAACCACTTGGTGTGGCCGTCGGCGAAGGCCACGTTCTCGCCACCGTTGTGACGCGCGTACTTGTCACTCGGGTAGTCGGCCTTGATGTTGCAGCCGCCCGATTGCGACTGGCAGATCTCGGCCCAGGCCACGCGCCACTGCCCGCCGCAGCAGGCATGGATGCCGTTGTTGCAGTCCGCCACCAACAGCGTGGCGACGGCGTTGATCTGCGCCAGGCCGCGCGGCGTCGGGTTGGCCCCGAACCCGCCCAGCCAGGCGCCGTAGCCGTAGCTGCAGTTGCCGACATACTGCGACCACCAGTTCGTACCGCCGGGCGGCACGCCGCTGGGGATGTTGGTGTAGCCCTGTTGCTTGCCCGAGGGGCAGACGTACATCTGGGCGTTCTTGGCGTAGGGGTAGATCAGGTCGACCCAGTGGCGATAGGACCCGGAGGTATTCCAGTCGTGCTGCGGGGAGAACTTCTCGTCGTAGTCCTGCGTGTACTGCAGGAACGCCAGCGCCAACTGCTTCGTATTGCTCGAGCAGGAGGACTGCCGCGCCTTCTCGCGCGCCTTGGCGAACACCGGGAACAGAATCGCCGCTAGAATCGCGATGATCGCGATGACGACCAACAGCTCGATCAGCGTGAACGCGCTGCGTCTCATGGGCCTTCTCCGCCCAACTGCCGCTGCGCGTTGCTCACGCCCATTATGCACACAACGCACCAACCACCACCACCTCGCACTGTAACATTATCCTGCTGGTCCTGCCGCCTGTAGCCGTTGGTCCAGCCAGACGGCCGCGCCGTCGGTGGCCAAAGCCAACCCGGGCAGCCGCCACCAACTCTCCGTGTGCGACTCCGCCAGCGCGCACAGCGCCGCGATCACAGCCGGCTCCGTTAGGTCGCTGCCCAGCCCGGCCAGCGCGGCGGCGAAGCGGTGCCCGGTCAGCGCGCCGGTGGCGGCATCATGGACCAGCGCCACGACGCTCGGCCCTACTGACTGCGCGGTCGGCAGATGGTCGAGCACCGCCATTGCCAGCGGGCCGAGGTGCTCGAGCGGCGGCCGACGGAGCAGCCAATGCCGGTAAGCAGCCCGGGCCTCGGCGGCCGCCGCCACCGCCAACGGCGGCGGCGTGGCCGCCGCGGTGGCCACGCACCAGTGCGCCAGCCAGCGCCAGCTCCGTTCACGCAGCCGGTCGGCCAGGCCCAGCGCCTCGCGCACCCCGGCCTCGTCGGTGGCCAGGCGACAGGCGGCCACCACGGCCTGGTAGAGGGCACGCTGGTGCCCGCGGGCGCCCGGACGCTGCACCAGACGGGCCGCGGTCGCACGCAACTCGGTCAGGCCGCCTTCGGCGCCGACCTCAGCCAGGAACGCCGCGGCGTCCACTTCGACCAGCAGGCTGTCGGGCACCGGTGACTCACGCCGCGCGGTGCGTAGCGCCTCGCGCGCCAAGGCCGCTTGCCGCGGCGGCTCCAAGCCGCGCGCGCCGGCCAGCAGCAGCATCGCGTCCATGGCCGGGAAGGCCCAGTGGTAGCGCGCGAGCAGTTCGCGGGCCTGCGTGGTGGCGACCTCGCCATAGGTGACGGTCAGCCGCGTCAACGACCGGCCGGCGGCCAGCAACGCGCGGTCCCAGCCGTCCCACTGGGCGGCGCGCAGTTCGACCGCGCGCCGCACCAGATCCACGAGTTCGTCGACGCTGGCCACCTCGTCGGCCGCCAGCGCCTCGACCACGGCCGCGTAGGGGTTGCTGGCGACGTATAGCGTGGTGCGCCGCGCCACGGCGCGGGCCCGGCGCAGCAAGACCGTCCGGTCGGCCTCCGACAAGCTCTCGGCGCCGCGTAGCGCGTGGTGGACCAACTCGCCCCGCGTGCCCAGGTCCTCGTGCTCCGCCGCAGCCAACATGCGCTGCGCCAGACGGGCCGGATCGTCGTCCAGCAGACCGACCACCGCCAACTGGTACTCGACCGCCGCCCGTTCGGTGGTCGGCAGACGCCGCAGGCCGGCGCGGAGTTGCCTGGCCAGGCGCTCGCCGCCGTCGGCCGGGAAGCGCGCGGCGATCTCGGCCACCAGGCACAGGTAGCGCTTGGCCTGGGCCCACCAGCGCCGGTAGTACCGGCCGGGCGGCAGCCGCTCCCAGATCTCGAGCGTGTCCGGCACGCCTTCCGGCAGGCCCAGGATGCGCTCCGCCGCGCCGACCGGCACCACCGCGGTGGCCGCGCTGGTCAGCGCGGCAAACGGCACCAGCACGGCCCACTCGTCGCGCACGAACCCTTGGTGGCTGTAGCTGTCCCAGGCCTGCTCAGGCCAGTCGGGACCGCGCGCATCGGCCACACAGGCGCGCACCGCGGCGACGAACGGAGCGGCCAGCGCTTCGGCCCGAGCGGGCCGCTCGGCCAACCGCGCGTCGGCCCAGCGCTCGCTGGTCGCGGCGCGCACCAGTTGCTCGAAGCTGTCGACCACTGCGCCCGTGTCGGTCTCCGCGGCTCACTTCGCGCCGCTCCCGCCGCTCCCTGTCTGGCGCTGCGCAGAGGAGGCCGAGCAGTGACGGCGTAGCTGCCGGTAGGAACCCAGGATACTATGAAGACCGCCCTCGTGACACTCGGCGCGCTCTTGGTCACCAGTTGCCAGGCCCGCGACCTGTCCAAGGTGAACCCGCCATTTCCGCGCCTCGGCAACTGCTACGGCTCCGGCCTCGGCTGGGCCTCGTGGGAGCGTGGCAAGGACTATTGGTCCAAGGTCGACCTGTTCATCGGTGGCGGCTACGACGTGCACTACGACTGGGACTCGCCGCGCTGGACCAAGACGCTGGCCACCTACGAGCAGAACCTCAAGCGCATCCTGGAAGTGAACCCGCATGCGCTGTTCCTGCCCTATGTCGACGTGATCGAGGGCCCGTACGACCCGAAGCTGCCCGCGCACTGGTGGGACCTGCGCGACGGCAAGCGCTGGAGCGGCTGGCCGGGCATGGACCGCATCAACACCAAGCTGCCCGAGGTGCTGCAGTTCAACCTGGACCGCACCCGCACCGACATTCTCGGCCGGCCCTTCTGCGACGGCGTCTTCTACGACTGCTGGGGCGCCGACGACTGGCTGGTGCCACGGACCGCGCAACTGCGCGACGGCCAGGCCATCGTCATGATCAACGACTGGAACCTGCCGACGAAGGGCTTCCGGGATCTCAACGGCTGCCTGGCGGAGGATGAGGTCAACCGCATCATCGCCGGCAAGGTCGACTTCGCCGGCTTCCTGGCTCGCTACCTGCGCTGGAGCAACGAGAGCCGCAAGCCGGCGGTGACCATGCTGGTCTGCTGCCCGAAGGGACTCGACGGTGACGTCTGGGGCTTCCACAAGCTGTCACGCGAGGACCGCCAGAAGGCGATCGAACAGGCCCGCCAGAACGACCAGCGGACCATGCGCTTCGGCCTGGCGCTGACGCTGATGGGCGACGGCTACTTCGGCTTCGATGCCGCCAACATGGGCCGCGGCACCTGGTGGTGGTACCCCGAGTTCGACGCCCCGCTGGGTTACCCGAAGGGCCCGGCCAAACAGCGCACCGATGGCCTCTGGCAGCGTGAGTTCGACGGTGGTACCGTGCTGGTCAACGGCAGCCGCTACGACGCCGCGGTGGAACTGCCGGGCCGCATGAAGGACGTCAGCACCAAACGGGTCGGCACGCGGTTCACGTTGCCGATGATGGACGGCCGCATCTACCTGCCGTCCACCGACGCCCCCAGCGCCGGCGACGACCAGCCCCCGCGCCTGACCCGCGAGCGCCCGCGGCAGGTGCGCGCCGCGCCGCTGGATGACCAGGTGGTGGTGCAGACGCCCGGCGGCCTCGACCTATGGTTCGAGGCGACTGGTGAGCTCAAGACCATCGTCTGGCGCCAACAGACGCCGATGACCGGTGGCTGGCCCATGGTGGCTGCGCCGCCGTTCCGCCAGTTTGAGAGCCGCGCCGTCGCGGCGCCCGAGGTGACCCACGGCGACGGCACCGCGCGTCTGGTGTTCCGCAGCCAGTTGACCCACGAGTCGCAGCGCGTGGCCTTGACCACCACCTGCACGGTCACTGCCGACGAGCGCTTCACGCTCCGCTTCGACTACACCGCCGAGACCGCGCTCGACCTCCGCCTGTGGCGGCACTACTTCGCGTTCCCGGTGGCCCAGTACGGTGGCGGCAGCGCCACCGCCGACGGCAAGTCGGTCACGCTGCCGGCGACCTTCGGTACTGACGCGTTGTTGCCCGGCGCCCAGCGCATCGAGGTGGCCGGCCCGGCCGCGAAGGTCAGCATCGACAGCAGCCTGCCGCTGGCGCTCGTGGACCACCGGCGCTACAACGCGCCGGAGTACCTGCTGGCCGGCTACCCGCTGAGCGGCAAGGTACCGGCGGGGCAGCAAGGCACGGTGGCGATCCGGGTGGGCGTGGCGCCGGCACGGTGAGCCGGCGTCACTCGTCCTCGGTGCTGGTGTCGTCGTCCTCGGTGTCGGAGAAGCTCATGATCTCCTCGCCGAGGAAGACGTTCACAATGAAGTCTTCGCGCTCGAAGTCGGGCAGGTAGCTCGACACCACGTCGTCGTCGAGCTGCGCGATGAGCGCCTCGATCTCGTCGCGCTCCAGGGCTTGCTCGAGGATGATCGTGCCGTGGATGAGCCCGTCCGCAAAGTGCAGGTCGACCTGCCCGAGGCGGTTGTTCTCGTCCCACAGCAGATAGACCTCGGAAGTCGAGGTGCGGACGAGCCGGACAAGCTTGTAGGGGGCGGCCATGACCGTTCCTCAGCGTAGCCCGAGGCGCTCCATGAGGCTCTCGAACCAGCCCTTCTCTTCGGGCTGCAGGTCCTTCTCGCCACTGGCCTGAGCGAAGCGATAGAGCAGCTCTTTCTGCTCCTCGTTCAGGTCGGTGGGAGTCTGGATCCGCACGCGGACGTACAGATCGCCGCGGAACGTGCCGGATCGGGCCGACGGCAGCCCGGCGCCCGCCACGCGGAACGTGTGACCGGTCTGAGTGCCGGCGGGGATGACCAGCGCGTGCTCATCCACCAGGCCGGGCACGGTGACCGTGTCGCCCAGCGCGGCCTGCGCGAACGAGATGGGCAACTCGCTGAGCAGGTGCATGCCGTCGCGCTGGAACTTGGCGTGCTGGCGCACCCGGACCTGCAGGTACAGGTCACCGTCGGGCCCGCCGGCGCTACCGGTGTTGCCGCCACCGGGCACCTTGACCCGCATGCCATCGTCGACGCCGGCTGGTATGCGCACCGTGCGCGTCACGCGGTCCTGCACCCGGCCCTGCCCCTGACAGCGGCGGCAAGGGTTGCTGATCACCTGGCCTTCGCCGTGGCAATCGGGGCACGCGGTGACCACCGTGGTGATCCCGAACAGGCTCATGCGCTGCTGCGCCACCTGCCCGCGTCCGCCACACGTGGTACACGACACCGGCTGGCTGCCCTCGGCGGCGCCGGTGCCAAAGCAGCCGGGGCAGGTGTTCAGCCGGCGGTAGTGGATCTCTTTCTCGCAGCCGTTGACCACGTCCTCGAGTTCGAGGTCGACCGCGACCACCAGCGAGTCACCCGCCTGCGGTCCACCCCGCCGCCGTTGGTTGGTGTTGCCGAACCCGCCGCCACCGAAGAAGCTGGAGAACAGATCGGCGAACTCGCCGAAGACGCCGGCATCGAAGTCGCCGCCGCTGAAGCCACCATTGTCCTCGGTGTGCCCGAAGCGGTCGTAGCGGGCGCGCTTGTCGGCATCACTCAGCACCGCGTACGCCTCGCCGATGAGCTTCATGCGCTCTTCGGCGTCGGGATCGTCGCGGTTCACGTCGGGGTGGTGCTCACGAGCCAGCCGCCGGAAGGCTTTCTTGATGGCGGCCTGGTCGGCGTCGCGGTCGACGCCGAGCACCTCGTAATAGTCCGGTTTATCGGCCATGCTTCTCGCGCATCGACAACGGCAACGGCCTCAACGGTGACGAACGATGCGGCATCTCGGGCGGCAGAATCTGCAACCGGCCCTGAGCCACTTCGTCCATCGCCGTGGCCACGGCGTTGCGAGTGCTGGTCTCCACCACCGGCCGGGCGCCGTCCACCAACTGCTTGGCCCGTCGGGTGACGCCCATCACCAGCGCGTACTTCCCGCCGTTCTCCAAGATCAGATCGTAGTCGGTCTTCTTCCGCATCCACGGCCTCCAAACGACGACCCGGCCAAGGCCGGACCGACAATCTTACAGTATATGTTGACAGGCAGGAGGTGTCAAACTCGCTCGGAGCCCGCGCGGGTCCGCCGCCGAGCCCGATCACGCGACCCGTGGGACCGGCGTCTCGCCGGTCTGGCTGAGCCGGTTACGCGGCGCGCGGTCGCCCTGGGCCGGCCAGACGCTCACTCGCCCCGGGCCGCACGGCGCCAAGCCGACCGGCGAGACGCCGGTCCCACGAGCGAGGCTCCAGGCAGGGCACACACCCGACCCGTGCCACACCATCGGCCTACACCCGCGAATACCGCTCCAGGAGCCGCCGCAGGTTGCCACCCAGGATGAGCTGCTTGTCCGCCGGCGCGAGCCGTGCGAAGACAATCGGTCCCAGGCCCCAGGCGATGGGCAGGTCCAGCAGGTCGGAGCCGAACATGAACCGGTCGGCGCCAATCGCCGCCACCACGTTCTCGCAGGCCCGTGGCTCCAGCAGCGGGCAGGAGCACACGTACAGGTTGTCGTGCCGCGCCATCACCTCGGCGTAAGCCGTGGTGGTGTGCCCGGCGATGAAGCAGGCCTCGGGGTAGGTGCTGACCAGTCGCTCCATCTGCGCCGGCGAGCCCCAATGGTGGTTCAGAATCAACTGCTGGTGGGCGTGTGCCCATTCACAGCCGACATCGACTAGCGGGCCCTCCTCAGGATAGCCCTGGTAGTGCGGGATGAGCTTCACGCCGCGCAGGCCCATGGCCGCCCCGCGTTCCAGTTCGCGCCACATCTCGTCGCGCCCGCGGTGCGGGTTGAGCAGCGTGAAGCCGACGAAGCGGTCGGGATGGCGAGCCACGGCCGCGGCGACGAGGTCGTTGCCGTACCGCTCGTCGCCGGTGACACCGGCGAAGCTGAACACGCAGACGCGTTCGACGCCGAGGCGATCCATCTCGGCCACGGCGCCGTCGACGCTGCCATCGGGCACGTGGTAGTGCGACGAGGTACCGCCCAGGTGCCCGTGACAGTCCCAGGCCGGCTCCGGCAGCGCCAGCACCTGGCCGGGTGAGCGGCCGGCGCGACCGACGGCCACGTAGTCGTCGGCTGCCGCCGGCGGCGTGTAGGCCGGATGCGCCAAGTCGGCCCACGACAGCAGTTGCCGCAGGTTGTCGCCGGCGATCAGCCGCTTGTCGGCGTCGTCGATCTCGGCGCAGGTCAGCGGCGCCATGGTCATGTGCTGGCCAAAGCCCGGCCAGTTGGAGCCGAACACCACGCGTTCGGCGCCCCAGCGCTGGGTCAGGTACTCGATGCCGTGGGCCAACCAGTAGCCGCTCAGCTCCAAGCGCAAGTTGGGGCAGGCATCGAGCGCGCGGTACGCCTGCCGTTGGCCGTAGCGAATGCGGAACTCGCTGACGATCACCGGCAGCGTCGGCCAGCGCCGGCACAGTCCCACCACCTCATTCCAGTCGCAGACGTCGTTCTGCCAGGCGCCTTGTGGGCCCGACTCCACATAGCTGATGAACAGCGGCACGCGCGCTTCGGCCAGTGGCGCGAGCAGGTCGTCGAGGCACCAGTCGCACAGCCGGAAGCGGTACTGCTTCGGCAGCAGCCAGCCGGCGCCCACCTGCTGTGCGCGCATCTGCTCGACCAGGTCGGCCGGCGCGGGCTGCTCGTCGGTGCCGGGCGGCACCAGCACCCAGGCCGCGTGGAGCCGCGGTTGACCGTTGGCCAGCTCGGCCACTTGCGGGTTGCCGTCCAGCGGATGGACCTCGCGTGACACGCTGGAAGTGACCAGCGCCTCGGCGATGCCGTAGTGGTCCATCTCGCGCAGCAGGTCGTCAGCCGTGTGCAGCCCGCCAGCCTGCAACCGCAGGTGGCGACCCACCACGCAGTGCGCGTCGAACAGGTTCCAGTGGGCAGCCGGGTCAGAGATCATCGGATACCGCCTCTCGCCGGCGCCGGCCCGGCCGGCGCGACGGTCGGCGGGCCGCGCGGTCACATCAGTCGGTCTCGGCGACGAACCGCAGAATCCGTGCGGTCAGCGCCTCGACCATCAGGTCGACACCAAGCTCGTTGCAGTTGCCTTCGGGCAGCACGATGTCGGCATAGGCCCGACTGGGCTCGACGAACGCCCGGTACATCGGGCGCACCGTCTCGTAGTATTGCTCCACGACACTGTCAATGCTGCGGTCGCGGCTCAGCAGATCGCGCCGCAGGCGCCGAATGAAGCGGATGTCGGCGTCGGTGTCGACAAACACCGTGATGTCGAGCATCTCGCGCAGGGCTTCGTTCGAGAGGGCGTGGATGCCCTCGACGAGGATCACCGGCCGTGGCTCGAGCGTCGCCACCTCGTCGGCGCGGCCGTGGCTGGTGAAGTCGTAGATGGGCTGCTCGATGGCCTGGCCTTCGGCCAGTGCCGTCAGATCGGCCAGCAGGTACTCCCAGTCGATGGCGTCGGGATAGTCGAAGTTCAGGCGCTCGCGGTCGCGCAGGGGCAGGTGCGAGTAGTCGCGGTAGTAGGCATCCACCTCCACCAACGCCACCACCTCTTCGCCCGCAGCCTGTTGCAGGCGGCGAGCCAGGGTGGTCTTCCCCGAGCCCGATCCGCCTCCGATGCCGATCAGCATACGTCGCTTGCTCATGACTGCCTCACTTGGCTGCGCAGGCAGCCTGTTCGCCACCAGCGGTAAGCCCCCTCCTCGGCGAGCGAGATTGCCTAACCGCGCTGCCCGCTATAATGGTGCGCTCGGATCGTGCCCGGAGGGCAGTATGCGTCGCCAAGCCTTCACCCTCGTCGAACTGCTCGTGGTGGTCGCCATTCTGGCGATCCTGGCCGCGCTGCTGTTGCCCACCCTCGCCCGCGCCAGAGAGCAGGGCCGGAAGACCGTCTGCGCCTCGAACCTGCGCCAGATCGGCCAAGCGTTCGCCCAGTACGTGGCCGACTACGATGCCGCCTATCCCAACACCGGCAACCCGACGCTGTTCGCCGGGCGCTCCTGGCGGTGGCCCTTGCAGCCCTACCTGGCGCTCCGCGCCACCAACACCGGCAACCCGATGGTTGCCGGCAACTACCAACCGGCCATCCTCACCTGCCCGGCGGACACGACCCCCGCGGGCACCTACGACCTGACCAGCTACGGCTACTCGGCGGCCTTCTACTACGCGCCGGCGCAGGTGAACGCCATGACGCAGCGCTTCTTCTGGACGCTGCCCAGCGCGCTGCCGACCACCACGCAGTGCGAGGCCGGCGTGCTCAGCCCGGCGGCCAAGGTCCTGGTCGCGGAGTGGTACGACAACCATGACCAGCACACCAACGACTGGTGGAGCCCCCGTGGCGCGCGGTACTACCTCTTTGCCGACGGCCATGTAAAGTACTTGCCGGCCGCCAGAATCAGACTCGCCGCCGACAACCTGCCCGATGTCAACCTGACCATCGGCGGTTGCGGCGGCGAGGATCTGTAGGTCGCGCCGTCGCTAGCGGCCGCCCTCGATGAGCTGCACCTTCTGCGGCGTGGTGACTTCGGCGGCGCCCTCGACCGCCACGCGGTCGCCGGCCATCAGCTTGCCGCCGAGGATCTCGACCAAGCCGTCCTTGTTGCCGCCGACCTCGACCTCGATCGGCGTCGCCTGGTCGCTGCCCTCGAGCCGCACGATGTAGTTGCGCTCATCGCGCGAGACCACGGCCTCGGCCGGCACGCGCAGCGAGCGCTTGTTGCGCTGCACCACGATGCTGCCACGGGCGAACATGCCCTGCTTGAGGCTGCCGCTGACGTTCGGCACGGCCACCTTGACCGTGAAGGTGCGGCTGCGGACATCGGCCGCCGGCACGATCTCGGTCACGTGGCCGACGAACTTGGTGTCCGGCAGCGCGTCGACGCGCACGTCGACCGAGCTGCCGAGGCTCACCAGGCGGACCTTCTCTTCGGGCACCAGGGCGTCGAACCGGACCAGGTTGTCACCGACCAGGCGGAACAGCTTCTGCCCGGGCGAGACGACCTCGCCGACCTCGACGGTCTTCTCGGAGATGCCGCCGGAGATCGGCGCCACCACCTGGTGGTCCGAGAAGCTCACCTGCGCGGCCTGCGCCGCGGCCTCCGCCTGGCGCAGCGCACCGTTCAACTGGCGGATGTCCTCCAGCGTCAGCGTCGGCTGCACCAGGTTGCTGTTGGCCAGCCGTAGCTTCTGCTCAGCGCCGGCCACGGCCTGTTTGGCCGCGTGGACTTCCTGGCGCGCCACTTCGGCCTGACTGACTCCAGCGTGGGCCAGCCGCGCGGCCTGTTCGGCCTGGCTGAGCGCCTGCTCGGCCTGCGCCACGTTCTGCTCGCCAATCGGCACCTGCGCCCGCGCGGCCTGTACGGCCCGCAACGCCGCCTGCGCCTGCGTCAGGCCCTCTTTGGCGCGCTCGTGGTCCTGCCGCGCCCGGATCACTTCCTGCCGGCGAATCGCCACCTCGCGGTCGCGCGTCTCGGTCACCAGCTTGAGCTGTTCCTGGGCCTGCGCCAACTGGGCCTTGGCGATGCGGATCTCTTCGCTGCGCGAGCCTTCCTGCACCAGGCTCAGCGCTTCCTCCGCCTGCCGCAGTTGCTCGCGGCGGGTGTCGAGCACCAGCTTGATACTGTCGAGCTGCGCCTTGGCGACCGCGCCGTGGTCGAACAGGTACTTGGAGCGGTCGTAGTCGGCCTGCGCCGTGGCCAGGCCGGCCTTGGCCGCGGCCACCTGACTGGCCACCTGGGCGCGCTCCTGCGCCCGAGCGCCGGTCTCTCGGATCTGCAACGCGTTCTGCGCGGCGATGACGCCCTGGCGAGCGTTCTCGGTGTTGGACGTGGTCGAGGACTCGGTCAGGTGCAGCGACTGCTCCGCCTGCTGCACCCCGGCCGTAGCGGCCTGAATGGCGGCCTGCGCCTGAGCCACCGCGGCCGTCGCCGAGGTCTGGTCGGTCTCGACCTTCTCGCGCGTCATGCGCAGGCTGTCCTTGCTCTGCTGCAGGCGCGACTGCGCGGCGACCACGTTGGCCTCGGCCTGGGCGATATCCACACCACGCTCGCCCGACTTGGTCCGCGTGACCTTCTCCTGCTCGGTGGCCTGAGCCAGGCGCGCCCGCGCCGCGTTCAGCTCGTAGAGCGCGCTGCGCACACCGACATCGGACTGCGTCTGCACCAGTCCCAGGCTGGTCATCGCCTTGCGCAAGGCCGCTCGGGCACTCGCCACGGCCGCCCGCGTGCGCTTGAGATCGGCCCGCGCGGTGCGGTCGTCCAGGCGCACCAGCACCCGCCCGGCGCCCACGCGCTGCCCTTCCTGCGCGCCGATGGCGATCACCTTGCCGCCGATCTTCGAAGCGATGGCCGCGTCGGAGAACGCGAAGATGGAGCCGGTCACCGCCAGCGTCTCATCGCTCACGGTCTCCTTGGCCTCGCCGGCGCGGACCTTGGCCACTTCGCTCTGGCCGGCCTTGGCCGCCTTGGCCTTGGCCTCTTCCGCCGCCTTCTTCTTGCCGCAGCCGACCAGGGTCAGCACCATTGTCCCGATGGCCACCAGGCCCACCAGACGCCACCGCTGCTTCGCCTTTGCACTCACTTCGCACCGCCCTTCGTCTGCGGCTTCTCGGTCTTGGCATTGATCCCGTATTCCGCCATGAGGTCGCCGAGCTCCTTGCCCTGGCTCCGGTATCCGGCCGGAGGACGGACCTGTTGGCCCTGCGGCAGAGTCACCTGGCCGTTCGGGCCGAAGTAGCTGCCGGTGGCCGCGAGCCAGTCGGCTTCGGCCAAGGCGTTGTCATAGTAGCTGGTGACCAGGTTGTACTCCGCTTCGCTCAGTGCCCGCCGCGCATCCAGCAGCTCGAGGTACGTGCCGTCGCCGGAGGTGTACCGCAACTGCTCGATCTCGTAGGCTTGCCGCGCGGCCTGCACCTCGGCCTGGGCCACCTCGACCCGCTTGCGGGCCTCGCCGATGTTCAGCACGGCCCGGCGCACCTGCAACTCGACGCCGTGCATGGTCTGTTCGAGCCGGTAGCGGGCCGCGCGCACATCGGCCCCGGCCGACTTGACTTTGCCCGAGGTCTGGCCCCAGTCCCACAGGTTGAGACGGAACACCCCCATGACCTGGAAGCCGTCGCGCGTGCCGAAACCGCCGCTGCCCTGGCTGCGGTCAACCTGGCTTTGCAGCGAGACCGTCGGCCAGTAGCCCGCCTCGGCCGCCTTGACCGCCTCGCGGTTGATCTCGATGCTCTTCTGCAGCACCCGCAGCTCCGGCCGCTGCACCACGGCGAGTTGCAGACTGCTCAGCAGTTCCGGCGGCTCGGCCAGGCGCCGCGGCAGCGGTGCCACGCGGAGCGGCTGCAACTGACTGCGCCCCATCACCTGGTTCAGACTGGCGGTGGCCAGCTCGATGCCGTTGCCGGCCTTGAGCTGCCCTTGCAGCGAGTTCTGCAGGGCCGCCTGGGCCCGGAGCACGTTGACCCGCGGCACCGCGTCGGCCTCGAAGCTGACCGTGGCCACCTTCACCTGCTCGCGCGCCAACTCGACGGTGCGGTCGGCGACCTGCTTGAGCTCCTGCGCTCGCAGCAGTTGCAGGTACGCCGTGACCGTCTGCGAGATGATGTCGATCAGCTTGGCCCGTAGCTCGTGGGTGGCCGCCGTCTCGGCCAGGCGCGCAATGGCCTGACTCGCCTGCAGCGCGCCGCCGCTGAACAGCACCCAGTTGGAGCCGAGCGCGAACTGGCGCAGGTTGCCCGGCTGGGAGGTGGCCTTGCCACCGCCGGTGGTGGTGACGCTGATCTGGTCCTGCCAGATCTCGCTGTAGGTGAAGTTGAGGTTCGGCAGCAAGGCGCCGTTGGCCGTGCGCCGTTGACCGGTCGCCTTCAGAATCGCCTCGCGCGAGATGCCGATCTCGGGATTGCTCAGCAAGGCCGTCTCGAGGCAGTCGAGCAGGCTCAGCGGAGCCACATCGGCCTGCCCGGCCGGCGTCACCGCCGGCGCCGGCGCCGGCTTGTCGGCGGCCGCCGCCGGCTTGCTGTCAGCGGCCACCTTGACTTCGAGTCCTGGAACGGGCGGACCCATCCGCGGACCGTCGGCCGCCGACAAGGGCGCCAGCACCAGCGCCATCAGAGGGAGCCAACGCCAAAGCTTGACCACCACACTTCGCTCCTTCCGCGTCCGGCAGCCGGACTCGGCTGCTAATCACCAACTACGCGGACCCGACCTTCGGTTTCCGTACCAAGAGGCTGTTGTTGCGCGCCGGATCCGGCTGTCCTTCCGGAGCACCCGATCGGCCGCAGAAATGTGCTGCCACAGGCGGCACACTCCGGCTCCGAACGTCGTTTACTATACCGTCTGGACGGTATAGCTGTCAATGCCCGATCGGTTGCGCCGGCGCCGCGCAGAATTGCGCTTTACCATGGCCCCTTCAGAATGCTACAATCGCCGCACGGCGCGGAGAGCGCTGTGTGCGAGGAGGCGCCCGGCGGTGAGGGCCGCTGGACGTCGGAGATCGGAATGCCGAGGAAGCTATTCGTGGGTGGCCTTGCCTGGAGCACCAGCGATGTCACCCTGCGGGCCGCCTTCGAGGAGTATGGCGCCATCGAAGAGGCGGTGGTGATCACGGATCGGGAGACGGGGCAGTCTCGCGGGTTCGGTTTTGTAACGTACAAGGATGACGAGGCGGCGGCAGCCGCGCAGCAAGCCATGGACGGCCAGGAAGTTGATGGCCGCCGGGTACGCATCGACTTCGCTCGCGAACAGAGCGGTGGCGGCGGCGGTGGCGGCGGTGGCCGCGGCGGCAACGGCGGCGGCGGCAGCCGCGGTGGTGGCGGCGGCGGCTACGGCG